>CAVPEB010000077.1:0-24363 GCA_963702765.1 uncultured Chloroflexia bacterium | reverse complement strand
GAAATATGGAGTGGATTTTCCACTCGTATTAGGAACAAACCTGATGTTGTATGAGTGTGGTACCATCTAACACAAACGCGACATGCGCAACAACTGCGACAAACGATACAAATGATACAAACCGCATTGATAGTACACGAACAAGGAGACAGACTCGATGCCCGAAGCAACACCTGAATTCAAGCACCAACTACGAGTGGCTTTTGATTCAATCGAGGAGGGGCAGATTTTCACATTTCAACGCACGTTTACGGAGGGGGATGTGGCGCTTTTTTGTGGAGTAACTGGAGATTATAACCCCTACCATATTGATGAGACATTCATACAAAGTAGCTGGTTTGGGAGGAGGATTATTCCTGGTTTACTCACAAGTAGCATGATTACGCATATAGGCGGCATGATTGGTTTCCTGGCTGCTGAAATGCACTTTCAACTATGTAGCGCCGGTTTATATCGGTGATACCATTACCTGTACGGTGACTTTCAACGAGAAAGACATCGAGAAGCGCATGTTTCGTGCAATTGCAAGTTCTGTGAACCAGGATGGTGTGGAAGTGCTCCAGGCAAGATTTAGTGGGTTTCCAGCTCTGGTGAGATTGGCCAGGTGATAGAGAAGTTGAATGAGATAATGTGGTATTCTTTTTGAAGAGCTTCTCTGCTCCATATGTTCCAACCAAATTTTAAAGGAGATGCAATGGACATCGATGTCAGAACCCAGCAAGGAGTGGTGCGAGGTAGAATGGATGAAGGAGTAGCAACATTCAAGGGAATCCCCTATGCAGCGCCGCCTTTTGGGGCCAATCGTTTTAGGCCGCCCCAACAAGCCGAGCGATGGGATGGCGTGCGCGAAGCGTTCAATTTTGGTCCTACAGTTCCCAAGCCCCCTTATTTTCCACCTTTCGATACACTTCTTCCAGAGCCAGCAATCCCTGGTGAAGACTGCTTAAACCTCAATATCTGGACTCCAGATGTTGGGCGAACCGGGCTGCCTGTTATGTTCTGGATCCATGGAGGGGCATTCTCTAACGGCTCAGGCGCAATACCAAGTTATGACGGTAGTCGTTTCGCCCGTGATGGAGTTGTATGTGTAACCATCAACTATCGCCTCGGTGCGGATGGCTTCCTCTTTATGGGTGACGGCATTTCCAATCTTGGCCTGCTCGACCAGGTCGCGGCGCTCGCATGGGTGCAGGAGAATATTGCAGCATTTGGCGGCGATCCGCATAATGTCACTCTCTTCGGTGAGTCGGCCGGGGCTTTTAGTACCTCGACACTCCTATCAATGCCTCGCGCGAAGGGTCTTTTCCGTAGAGTTATTCCTGAGAGTGGCGCAGGTCATCATGTTCTTTCACCTGCTACCGCGCAACGTGTAGGCGGGTATCTTGCTGAAAAACTTGGGGTAGCAGCAACGCGAGAAGCCATCGCGGCAGTACCAGTTGAACGCCTGTTAATGGCGCAGGTGGAATTGAGCGGAGATGCTTTCGCGAATCCCGACCCGGGACGCTGGGGTGAGGTGGCAGGCAACCTGATGCCTTTCGAGCCTGTCGTAGATGGAGACATACTTCCTGCGCGTCCAATTGACAGTATTGTTGCAGGGGCCGGTGCGGGTGTGGATGTCTTGATAGGAACCAATACCGACGAGAATCGGCTATTCATGGTGCCTGGTGGTGCGATCAACTACATCAACGAGGATATACTGGCCGGAGCAGTTGCTGCTTATGGACTACCTGTTGCAGAGACAATTGCCACGTATCGCTCGAATCGCCCTGATGACAGCGCTGGTGAACTACTCGCATCTATAGTGACCGACTGGTTTTTCCGTATTCCTGCCATCCGCCTGGCTGAGGCTCATACAAAAGGTAGTGGAGCTACGTATATGTATGAGTTTGCATGGAGGTCGCCAGGGTTCGATGGGCAGCTCGGTTCGTGTCATTCTCTGGAGATCCCATTTGTCTTCGATACTCTCGATAGAGAGGGGTTAGAGATACTCCTCGGTGCTGAACCCCCACAGCAACTCGCTAACTCAATGCATGCTGCCTGGGTCGCTTTCGCTACTAATGGCAATCCCGGCTGGCCGCAGTTCGATCTAAATCGTAGGGCAACTATGCGGTTCGATACGAAGCAAGAACTGGTGGAGGATCCTCGATCAGCAGAGCGACAATTATGGGAGGGGGTGCGGTAGCTAATTGCTACTGACAGGATCAAAGGTTTGTTCTATCGAAAAGAACATGCTACAAATATGAACATACCTTTGGCCTTCTGATAGGAACACTTTTGTCATTCTGAGCGTCGAGCGAAGAATCTCACCTGCATGGCTACGAGATTCTTCGCTCGACGCTCAGAATGACAGGACGACACTCAGAATGACAATCATCGGGTTCGTTTCACTCTAAACTCGTTTTGCCAATCCAGATAGCATGCCACTAACTACTGGCAGACAGTTCACCCAACGTGACATTGACCGTCATTTGTTGGCCGCCACGATTGATCGTCACAGCAACAGTATCCCCGGGGCTTTTGCTTAAGAGTACATCCCCCAACGATTGGACACTCGTTATGGGTATGTTATCAATTTGAAGAATCACATCTCCAGCCCTCAACCCTGCCGTAGCTGCTGGGCCATTTG
Source organism: uncultured Chloroflexia bacterium (assembly GCA_963702765.1). Lineage (GTDB taxonomy): Bacteria > Chloroflexota > Ktedonobacteria > Ktedonobacterales > Ktedonobacteraceae > DATMNR01. Next base: position 21,737 of record CAVPEB010000077.1, on the reverse strand, counting down.
GCGTCACACTCGCAATGAGTACTCCATGATCCACTGACAGATTATTTTGTGCTGCTATCGACGGATCAACGGTTACAACTCCTACACCCAGTGATGCACGTCCTGTATTAGTTACATGTCCCGTCGCGATGAGTTGTGGTACTATGTACTTCACCCGATTGGAGGGGACGGCGAAACCTATTCCACTTGCAGGTGAACTAAACGTTGGATTGATAATGGTCAGTGTGGGAACGCCGATCAGTTCTCCCTGTAAGTCAACAAGTGCACCACCGCTGTTCCCAGGATTGATCGCTGCATCGGTCTGAATGGCATCAATAAGCTCCACACCTGGTCCTGCCGGGACGTTTCTTCCTAACGCACTAACGATACCTGAGGTCACTGTTTGAGTGATGCCCAGGGGATTGCCAATGGCCATTACATACTCTGCGACTTTGAGCTGCGATAAATCACCAATCGTTGCGACTGCCATATGCGGTACAGGATCGATCTTGATCACTGCCAGGTCTTCAGGTGGGTAGAGACCAGTTAATTGGGCAGGCACTGTTAAACCATCATACAACTCCACTTTGATTTGCGTAGCTCCTGCGACCACGTGATCATTTGTGACTATATAGCCACGGCTATCAATGATCGTTCCAGAGCCAAGTCCAGCGCCTTGCTTGGTAACAACATCAATTTGTACAACGCTTTGCCTGAATGCTGCTGCAACAGCTTCAGGCAAAGCGTTGTATGTAGCAGCAGATTGTTCGGTCTGAGATGACGTGGTCGTTGTACCTGCTCCACTGGCGGAATTTCTGCCTATCTGCCAGGCGGCAAAAAGGCCAATTCCAATCAGCAGCACGAGTGCTACTACCAGGGCAACTCTGACACCATTGCTTAAGTCACGAGAGGTAGAGGGAGGTCCAGCTTGTCTCCCACTTCCAGAGGGGGTAGGCTCACTTTCACCAACGTGTGATTCCATGTTTTCGCTCATAAATATGTTCCTTTCATTGGGATGAAGCGCCAATGTTTGTCATGTTGTCAAATAAACCTTGGAAGGAAAGACCTATGTTTGTGTGGCATGGCTTATCTATTTCTCCCTTATGGATGTAAGTTCGATCAGTCCACATAAGGATGCAGAAAAGGATGAAGAGATTTTTAAGAACTCTAAAATAATAATAGATGATATTGTAAGTAATAGCAATGTAAAAGCGAGATATCGGGATATCATATCTATACTTTGAAGAGGTAATAGTCTATACTTGCGTGTAAATAGCAATATTCTTAAGGATAGTGCAGGAGAGAGGTCTCGCGTAATATGTCTTCAAATACCGATCTTGAACATATGCCCACAGACCCGCCAGTATCAAATTCGATTTGGACAAGAAGGCTACTTATAGCTCTGACCATCGTAGCCTGGATTGCAATCATCTGTTTCGTCTTCTTTTTGATCTGGCTTGTAGGCGAGTCGTTCATTCTGGTGCTTATTGGCGGGCTGCTGGCCTACATCATTTATCCTTTCGTCCTGCTCTTCCAGCGTATCATGCCGCGTCCACTTGCTATTTTCCTGGTTTACCTTGTCCTGCTCGTCGCCCTTACTGTCCTCGTCTACTTAGTAGGTGTTTCCTTCGTGCAGCAATTAGCAGCTCTCATAGCAATTATCACCCATCTTTTGAGTCCTGCTGGTCAACTTCAATTACGCCCATTGCTAGATGTTTTGCAACAGTTGGGCATCTCAAAAGAAGTGTTTACAGGATTCGGCAGCGTCGTCATTGTACAACTGCGTGGTCTGCTTAGCGGCGCGCTTCCGTTTGTTGGAGGAATATTCACCTGGATTATCTTTGCAATCACCATCGCGACCCTCAGCGTCTATTTCATTCTCGACGGTTCACGCATCATAAACTGGCTACGTGTGAGGACACCACTGAAATATAGAGACACGATAGGGTTTCTTGTGAGTACAGGCGACAGTGCTGTCGGAGGGTATTTTCGCGGTCTTCTCATACTTGCCATCGTAGCAGGTTGTGGTGCAGGTGTGATTCTCAAGTTCGCGGGAAGTCCATTTTTCGTATTGCTTGGAGTCCTCTCGTTCGCCCTGTTTTTTATCCCCATGATCGGAGGCTTTGTTGCAGGTTTACTCTGTATTATTATTACGCTTCCCCTGGGATGGGAAACGGCTCTGATTGTTGGTGTCTGCATCATTATCCTTCAAGTGGTCATTTTAGGCTCGATACTGGAACCTCGTATTTTTAACAATACAGTTGGAGTCCATCCTATTATCATCATCTTTGCGATCTTCGCAGGCATAGAACGTTTCGGTATTCTTGGAGCATTACTAGCAGTGCCTGTTGCTGGAGTCACCCAGGAAATCGTTATCGCGTTTTGGAAAAGGTACCAGACTAAAAATGCCGATCAATTTCCAGAGGAAGCGCCTCAAGCAGTACAACCAGAGCTTGAGGCGGAGGAACTCACAAAGACTTTATCCGAAAACTGATGTGAAATGAACAGCTTTCCAGGCTTCTTATCCATATTCTAGCTGAGCGTAGATGGCTGAGCTGTCTGGAGATGCGCAACAAGCGCGGCATGATCGCGTTCAGTCTGATCCGCATAGATTTCAGCAAACGTAGCAATCGCCTGATCAAACACATCTTTTTGGCCCAGGTAGCCACTGATCATGGCGGGATCACCTGAGCGAGCATGAGCACGCGCAAGCGCCCACCCACAGAATTTCGCGTACTCATTAAGACCAGCATCGGTCAGGGTTGATGTGTCCACTGATAACTTCATATCTCGCAGTTGGCGGATGTAAAAGTCAAAAGTGCGTAATCGTGTCCAGCCCAAAAGATACCACTGGAAGCTTGCATCAGACGTTGACCCATGACGACTCGCTGGCCATGATTGGCGTAAGCACTTCGGCCAAGATAGCGCTCGTAGACCGATGCTTGTGCCTGTTTGATTTGCAGAAACAATGGATCGTTGGGGCCGTTTCCCAGCAGTAAGGCGACGTAACAGCGTGTGCCAACGCTCCCAATGCCAACCACTTTGTGGACAACATCAACGTAGCGGTATTTGTTTAACAGCACGTGCCGGTCATCTCGCAAGGTGGTGCGATATTCTTCAACCAATGCACTCAGCAGATGGGTCAGTTCTTCATCTTTGAGACGTGTTAAAACTGGAGGCTCAGGTTTGATCAAGATCTGACCATTCACTTCTTGCGTCAGTTTAGGTGCGAGCTCTACATGCGTACGGCGAGTGGCCCTCTTGCTCTGTTTATTAATCCACCAGCGGAAAGAGTTGTTCACAGCATCAAGCGAAGACGCATAGTCGATCCGCGCATACCATACATCCAGGTGACGCAAGTCACCATATTCCCACATGTGCTGGCGATACGATGCCATACAACTCAAAACTGCCTGCCTGTTTAGATCGCGAGAGAAGCCATTATTCCTGCCCGCTATCACAATGCTGGCCGCCAGCCGTTTGACGTCCCATTCCCATGGACCGGGAAGTGTCTCGTCAAAGTCATTCAGATCGAAGATCTGGTGCCGTTCAGGTGTGGCAAAGATGCCAAAGTTGTTGAGGTGTGCATCACCACACATCTGTACATGGATTCCTGAGACTGGTGTTGCTGCCAGATCAGCCGCCATCACAATCGCTGTCCCGCGTAAATACGTAAAAGGCGAAGCCGACACGCGTTCAAAGCGTAGAGGAACAAGGTGCTGCAGCCTGGTTTGATTCTGTTCCTCCATCAGGCTAATCGGGTCGGGACGATTAGCAGCAGGTGACCACTCCGCATGACTACGACGGGGTGCCTTTTTACGTAGAGCCCTTCCGGCATCACGCCGGTATGCAGCCGTGCCTCTTTCATGAGTATGTTGATCTAGAGTTTGATGTTCTACAGCTGATGGGTCGTTTGTGATACTCAAAGTGAGCCTCCTCCAGGCATTATGATGAACTTGAAATACTAACTCTCCAATTATATGCATGGAAAGAGAATAAGACAAGCTGAGATTGGACGTAAACATAATACGTTCAATTGAGTCAATTCATGCAGCAGTTGAGGAGAAGTTTCATTCTAAAGATATTGTCCCCTACATCCATTCACGACTCCTCCGGCGAATGTGATGTATTCGAGATTGCAGCCTCCACAGGACGTGCCTTTCGTCGATTTATCACACGCTTGCCAATTGAGGTAAAGAGTGTACGCATATCTTTGAGCATCTTATCCCAGGTGAGCGTGAGTTCGTGCATAGCGCGCCAGCCAGTTTGCCGCCAGGGTGGTGGTGTTCCATTGATGTGTGGCGGGATCGTGAGCAAGAATTCACTGGTCACCAGTTCGCGCTTCGACATTTTGTGAAGGCGTAAGGGGAATAATTGGGTGTTCAGCAATCTTATATCTTGGTCCGGGTAAGGCATCAAACCAGTCATTAGGGATGTGTTGTTCTGCTGGATCGATCAACTCATTGGCCCCAAACGCCCGCAAGATGTCATAAGCAACATCATTGCAATTGTGACGCAGGGCATAATATGCTTGCCGGCTTTCCCAGATTGCGGTTTTCCAGGCTTCTTTAGGGAGAGGTTGCGTTATATAAAAGAGCTTATACTCATCGTATGTGCTGTTTTGCCTGTGCATAGTCGCAATTGGATTGAGTGTATGCGCCGTCCAGAATCCCATCTCTTCCGGTTTGGCATATGGTTTGTTCGTTTTGTTCTCAACTGAGCCTGTATTAAACCAGCCATTATTCCATTCAAATGCCCAGCCGATATGGCCCAGGCCGTTTGCCCCCAGGCGCCGGACGAAGACTACTGCGCGTCTGGTTGTTAGTGGAATATTGTCGAGAAACTCTGGTTGGTTCTCCAGTACTTGATAGGTTGGTCGGGTGAAAACACCAGGAGCAAAGCGCAAAATTAGACCTCTTCCTATCAGGTAGAGACCATCGCATATAGCATAGGCGCTGATGAAGATAAATAGCAGGTGTAACTTAAAGTTCAACGTCTCTGATGGGAAGATAATAAGTGCCAGGATATAAAGACCCAACAATGCGCCATATAGCCAGATAAGACCAGCATACCAACTCCCTGAACCTCTCGCATCGAAAAGTACCCTGAATACCCTGATGATAATTCGAATGACTATGATAAAAAGTATAAAGAACAGAGCAAGGAGATGAAATACGAAACAGATCAGGCCAAGTAAGATACTGAGAGCGCTACCGAGATAGGAGAGTGCTCTTCGTTTGGTAGCTCGCTTACGTTTGGCAATCTTGTATGTATCAAGAGAGCCATCTATGATCAGGTAAGCACCCACTGCATATATGAATAAACGCACATCGATAAAGATAAACATAAGGCCAAAAGAGATGGCGACGATGCCACGTAGCACCTCCATCCACCAGAGCCTTGTGTTTGTCTGTTGCATTAAACGGTCTCTTATATCTACGCTTCTATTTTCTAGCTGAGAGTAGCTTGCGGAGTTGTTTGGAGATGAGAAACAAGCGCGGCATGATCTCGCTCAGCTTGATCCGCATAGAGTTCAGCGAACGTGGCAATTGCCTGGTCAAACACATCTTTTTGTCCCAGGTAACCGCTAATCATAGCAGGGTCGCCAGAACGCGCATGAGCACGTGCAAGCGCCCACCCACAGAATTTCGCATACTCGTTAAAGCCCCCTTCGCTCAGCGTTGAGATATCTACTGACAACTTCATATCTCGTAGTTGACGAATGTAAAAGTCGATGGAGCCTAGCCGTGTCCAACCCAAAAATATACCACTGGATGCCTGCATCAGACGTTGACCCATGACGACCCGCTCTCCATGATTTGAGAACGCGCTCCGGCCGATATAGGGTTCGTAGACTGATGCTCGCGCTTCCTTGATCTGCAAGAATAGTGGATCATTGGCGTCATTTCCAAGTAGTAGAGCGACATAACACCTCGTTCCGACACTTCCTACACCTACCACTTTGTGTACGACATCCACATAGTTATATTTGCTTAGCAATACATGCCGATCCTCACGCAAGGTGGTGCGATATTCTTCAACCAGGGCACTCAACATACGGGTCAGTTCATCATCTTTGAGACGTGTTAAAAGTGGAGGCTCGGGTTTGATCAGGACCTTACCGTTCACTTCTTCTGTGAGCTTGGGTAAGAGTTCTATATGCGTACGCCGAACTGCCCTGGCACGCTGTTTATCAACCCACCAACGAAACGATTCGTTCACTGCCTCGAGCGAACTTGCATAATCAATACGTGAGTACCACACTTCCAGATGGCGCATGTCACCATATTCCCACATGCGTTGACGATACGTTGCCATGCAACTCAAGACAGCTTGCCTGTTTAGATCGCGAGAGAAGCCGTTATTTCTTCCCGCAATCACAATGCTGGCAGCCAGGCGTTTAACGTCCCATTCCCATGGGCCAGGAAGCGTCTCATCAAAATCATTCAGATCGAAGACCTGGTTCCGCTCGGGCGTAGCAAAGATGCCAAAGTTATTAAGGTGTGCATCGCCACACATCTGTACACGTATACCCGTGACAGGGGTAGCTGCCAGATCAGCCGCCATCACGATCGCTGTTCCACGCAGAAATGTAAAAGGTGATGCCGACATGCGCTCAAAACGTAGCGGCACCAGGTAGTCGAGTCTGGTACGATTCTGTTCTTCCAGGAGACTAATTGGGTCGGGACGATCTGCAGCTGGTGACCACTTCGCGTGGCTGCGACGAGATACCTGTTTGCGAAGAGCCTTCCCGGCATCACGCCGGTATTCTACAGAGCCTCTCTGATGAATATGTTCATCTACTGGTAATGGTTCATTCGCGATACTCAATACATGCCTCCTCTAGCCTTGATGGGGAATTGCTTTACTGACTCTCCAATTATATGCTCGATACGCTCATAAGACAAGTACAGAATAGTATTCTAAGCCCCAGGAATCTCCTTCTCTATAATTACATCATTTTGAACTTGTAAAATTATTATCAAAAACATAGTTATTCATTGACAATCATTTCATTGGCTACGTATACTCGACAATACCGACTCCTTCATGTAACCTTTGAAAGCCTTTCAAGGGCTTTTATTTCCATGGCCAAAAATTTGAAATAGCTAGTTTGTAAAATTATTGACCAAAACATAAGAACCATTGACAATAATCAAATTGATCGTGTATACTCATTGTAATCGCTACCGTAAACGTTTACGAGAACGGTTACAAATATTTACAAAGCCTTCTTAAAAGGGCTTGGTGAGAGGGTTTGCTATGGCTGAGAAGCTTACCATCAAGGATATTGCGCATCTGGCGGATGTTTCCACTGCAACTGTCTCTCGCGTGCTCAATCAGAAGCAGGATGTTGATCCAAAAACGCGTGAACGCATACTGCGCATTATGGAAGAGCAAGGCTTTGTGCCCAACATTGCTGCGTCAGGTCTGGCTGGTAAGCGCAGTCGACTCCTCGGTGTTCTTGTCCCTTCTCTCACATGGCCGCTTGTCCCGGAGTTAATGCGTGGAGTTGGAGAAGTTGTAGGTAGTACCTCGTATGAACTCATCCTGTATAGTATTACCGATGTGAATCATGAGAAAGATCGTAGTGATGTCATCGATCGCATCATTGGGACACGTCTCGTGGCGGGACTTCTTGCCGTGTTTCCTGGCCCATCTGCGAAGCATCTGGCAGAGTTGCACTCGCACGACTTTCCGGTTCTGTTGATCGACGACCAGAGTAAACTTCCTGAGAATACTCCCTGGATCAATGTCGATAACCGCCTGGGAGCCTACGAAGCCACTCGTCATCTCATTCGCCTGGGTCATCGCCGTATCGCTCATATTCAGGGGCCGTTACGGTACCAGGTCTCACATGACCGCTACGAGGGGTATTGCGATGCGCTACATGAAGCGGGCATTATTCTTGACCCCGACCTGGTGCTGGAAGGCGATTTTGAACCACCTTCTGGACGTGTCTGCGCTCATGCTTTCTTAGACCTCCCTGCTGATAAACGTCCAACAGCCATCTTTGCTGGGAGCGATTATATGGCATATGGGGCTATTTCAGCATCGGAGCAGCGAGGTTTGCGAGTGCCTGATGACATAGCTGTGGTTGGCTTCGACGATAACCCAACGTCCGCACACATGAAACCTGCATTGACCACCGTTCGCCAGCCCTTTTATGAGATGGGTCGTCGGGCAAGTGAAATTCTTCTTGCCCTGGTTGACGCTCCTCGTCCAGTGAATGGGTTAAATCGCAACGGTCGTGTCTCTGAAGCTTCCTCTCCCATTTTCTCTGAAACAATTCACATCAAACTGCCGACCAGTCTTATCGTGCGCGCATCCTGTGGCGCCTCGCACCGCGCTACAATTGAATAAGAAAGGGGTGAGTGCAGGCCTTTGTTCGATTCTTTCGTATATCTTTAACCCGACAGTACATTCGCTGAACTAAACATTCGCGAACCATTCCTAAAGTTACACTCTCGCGGTCTGTTTTTGTCAGGCAACGGAAGCAACACATAATGACGTTCTTCCGTTGTCAGGATGTCCTTTTGTCCTTTTACGGCACGCTCAAGAAGCAAATGGCTTCTGAAGGTGTGTGAATCGTCAAACAATTCGTTTATCTAACGTCAGGAGGTAAAACGTGACTCCCAATTTAGCAACATCTCCGCACCGGTACCGTCCGGCAATTACATTCTTTTCGCTGTTGGTTGTGTTGAGCATAATGCTGGCTGCCTGTGGTAGTAGCAACAGTTCGACCACAACGACAACAAGTCACCCAACAGTGCTTCATGTTCTCTCGTCACCAGGCCAACCCAACCCTGATCTCTTTAACCCCTACTTTACCACCAATCAGGGAGGTGACTTTGGCGCTCAAGGTCTGCTCTACGAAGAGCTTTACTTCACAAATCTGTATACTGGTCAAACATCACCCTGGTTGGCTGCCAGCTATTCGTATTCCACTGATTTGACGCAGTTGACATTCCATCTACGTCCTGGAGTGAAATGGTCTGATGGTCAACCTCTCACAAGCGCTGATGTCAAGTTCACCTTTGATCTGATGAAGACAAATCCCGCTCTTGACCAGAATTCAGTCTGGGCTTTGCTCAAGAGTGTGGATGCGCCCGATAGCAGCACGGTAGTATTCACACTGATACACCCACAAAGCACCGCGCTTTTCCGTCTGGGTGACCAGGTGTATATCGTGCCACAGCATATCTGGGCAAATATCTCGGGTGATCCAGCGAAGTTTACGAATGACAAAAATCCTATTGGTACTGGCCCCTATAAGCTCACCAGCTACAGTACCGATCTGATTACCTATCAGGTAAACTCAGGTTACTGGGGTACAAAGCCACAAGTTCAAACCATCGAAGTGCCTTCAATCAAAGACAACACAACAGCCATTACCGATATGATTCAGGGCAAGCTGGACTGGATGGGCACGGGTTGGAATCCTGATTACAATTCCCTCTATACTGCCAAGGATCCGCAGCACAATAAAACATGGTTTGCTGCGAGTAACACGGTAATGCTGTATCTGAACCTGCAAAAGGCACCTTTTAATAACCTGAATGTTCGTAAAGCAATCAATGCGGCTATTAACCGAACTCAGTTGCCTCAGGGTGTAGCTCAATATGCCGGGGTTGCAAATCCCACTGGCGTAATCATACCAACCCTGAATGACTGGATCTCGTCGCAGTATCAAAATATGTCTTTCACCTATAGCACCAGTCAGGTGGATAGCTATATGCAGCAGGCTGGCTTTAAGAAAGGAAGCGATGGCTTTTATCAGGATGCCAGTGGCAAAGAATTAACGATGTCAGTTGACGTTGTCAATGGCTGGAGCGACTGGGATCAGGATGTTCAATTTATCGTGAATGACCTGAATAAGGCTGGAATCAAAGCGACGGTCAATTCAGAGAGCGGTTACACACCATATTATACTGCCATCACGAGCGGTAGCTATGATGCAGCAATCAGTTGGACGAATAGTGGACCTACACCGTACTTTCCCTATCAGGCGTTATTGAGCAGCGCGAATTCGGCACCTCCCGGAAAGGCTGTCGTAGGAACAAACTTCGAACGTTGGGACTCAACAACCAGCAAGGGGTATTCAGCCCAGACTGATAAACTGATAGCTCAATATGAATCCTCCACTGATACCAATGCTCAAAAGCAAGCAATCGCCAGCATTGAAGATATCATGGTAAGTCAGTTGCCAGTTCTGCCGTTGACTGTCAATGTCTATTGGGATGAGTACACAACAAAGAGTTGGAATGGTTGGCCTGACGCAAACAATGCGTATGATTCAGGCGCTCCATACAATATGCCGGATGCAGCCAACGTCATACTTCATCTGACGCCTGCCTCCTAATCTTAGTGCGTTCTTCTCGTAACCTGTCCCTGCATCTCTCATCACTATGAGAGATGCAGGGGTAGAGAACTATATCAAAAGGAGAAATGAATGCGCTATATCCTCAGACGTGCGGGATTCTACCTGATAGCGTTGTGGGCTGCGTTAACCTTTAATTTTATTATCCCGCGCTTGATGCCTGGTGATCCGGCTGAAGCATACATCGCAAAGCTTCAGACACAACAGATAACTCGTGCACAAATAGATGCTATCCGGGCCGAATTTGGAGTGAATCCAAATGTGCCTATCTGGAGGCAATATCTCGATTATCTGAATGGAATACTGCATGGAAATCTTGGTATCTCAACCTCGCAATTCCCTACACCTGTTGGAGATATACTCAAACAAAGTCTTCCCTGGACAATCGGGCTGGTTGGGGTTGCCCTGGTTCTGAGCTTTTTCATTGGGACACTGATCGGTACATTGATTGCCTGGAAGCGCGGTTCCTGGTACGATACGGCTGTGCCTCCATTTCTGACATTTCTCTCTGCCATTCCCTACTTCTGGATGGCCCTGGGGCTGGTGTATATTTTTGGCGTTATCTTGAACTGGTTTCCAACTGATAGTGGGTATGATGTCTTCAATGTAAGCCCCGGTTGGAACATGGATTTCATTGGCAGTGTTGCTCAACATGCTATTCTTCCGGTCGCAACTCTGATCATTGGTTCTCTGGCTGGTTGGGTACTGATTATGCGCAATATGATGGTCACAACCCTTTCAGAAGATTATGTAACAATGGCAGAGGCTAAAGGTTTATCTGAAAGACGTGTGATGTTTAACTACGCTGCACGTAACGCAATTTTACCAAGTATTACCAGCTTCTCTATTGCATTGGGCTTGATAGTAAGTGGCGCTTTACTCACTGAGATAGTCTTCAATTACCCTGGTATCGGCTTCTCTTTATATAAAGGTGTTCAAAGCGATGATTATGCGTTGGTTGAGGGATGTTTTCTGGTTATTGCTCTGGCAGTGATCTTCGCGAATTTCCTGTTTGAGCTGATCTATGTGTTTCTTGATCCTCGTGTGCGACACGGGAAGAATTAGCCTGGAAAACAGCTTTGCAACAGTACGTTCGTGTCTAAATGCATTCAGCAACACGGCAAACAAACAAGTACTCGGCATTAAAAACTGCGAGGAAATGAACGATGCAGATCACAAATACAACAAATCAGAAAGCCGCTTCCATAACTTTTCTGGGTAGAACAAAAGCACGTGTAAGTAGTATATTACGTGCAATAGTATCAAATCCTAAAATCACCTTTGGAGTAGGTGTGGTCGTTTTTTTTGTACTGGTAGCAATAGCAGCGCCACTTCTGACTCCGTATGATCCCAATGCCAGTATTGTAACAGGATCTCTACCTCCCTCCTGGAGCCATATATTTGGTACAACAGGTCTGGGTCAGGATATGTTTGCACAGATAGTCTACGGAGCGCGTGTCACTTTGATGGTCGCCTTCATAGCAGCAATAGGTTCAACGATCTTGCAGGTTGTTATGGGTTTAAGCTCTGCCTACTATGGGGGCTTGGTTGATGAGGTTCTCTCCCTGATCATTAACGTTTTCCTGGTCTTGCCTGGCCTCCCACTTGCCATTGTACTCGCCTCACTAGCAAGTGCCAGCGGCGCTAATAGAAATGAATTTGTAATCGCACTGGTTCTTCTCTTTACATCCTGGAGCTACGGAGCGCGTGTACTACGTGGGCAAACTCTCTCGTTGAAAGAACGCGAATTCGTGGCTGCTGCGCGTGCGACAGGTGAAAGTTCCTTGCGTATTATCTCTTCTGAAATATTACCCAATGAAGTTTCACTCATTTCTTCTACTTTTATCGGTACGTTTGTATATGCTGTGGGCGCCGAAGTTGCTCTGGAGTTTCTCGGCCTTGGAGATACTTCACGACCCAGTTGGGGAGTAATATTATATTGGGCGCAGAATAATGCAGCGCTTATTGTTGGAAAGTGGTGGCAGTTTGTTCCTGCTGGAATATGCATCGCCTTACTATGTGCAGGCTTAACATTTATCAATTTTGGTATGGACGAACTATCGAATCCTCGATTGCGGGTTGAACGTCCACCGCGCAGGCATTTGATTTCAAGAAAGAATAAGGCGGTAACTTCAAGATGACACCCTTTGTTGCAGAACCTCATACGACTGCCCCTAAACAAGAGCAAGATGTCTTGCTTGAGGTTAAAAATCTCAATGTGTACTATCAAACGGGAAATGTACCTGTTCATGCCGTCAACGATATGAGTTTTACGCTGCATCGGGGGCAAATTCTGGGTTTAGCAGGAGAGAGCGGCAGTGGGAAATCAACACTTGCCTACGCCATTACACGCCTGCTACGTCCTCCGGCAATTGTGAGTAGTGGAGAAATCTTATATTATCCACAGCATGAGCGGACTCTTGAATTGGAGAACCTGGAAATTCAGCAAATTCCCCTGTCTGAGGCACAGCAAAAGAGTGAAAGAAAAAAAGGCGATAAGCAATCAGCCATTAATGTGCTCGAATTATCTCCTACTCAGTTGCGAGCCTTTCGTTGGCAGGAGCTTGCTATTGTCTTCCAGAGTGCCATGAATGCTCTCAATCCAGTATCACGTCTCGAGATCCAGATCACTGATGTATTGAAAGCCCATGCTCCAGCAATGGGACCTGATTCACGCCGTGAACGAGCGCTCGAATTATTACGCCTGGTGGGCATACCATCTGATCGCCTGCGGAGTTATCCACACGAGTTGAGTGGTGGTATGCGGCAGCGAGCAATTATTGCCATAGCTCTCGCGCTCAATCCTGATATCATCATCATGGATGAACCAACTACAGCTCTTGACGTAGTGGTACAACGCGATATCCTTGTGGAACTGATGGCCTTACGCGAACAACTCAGTTTTGCTGTGATCTTCATTACACACGATCTTTCGCTACTGCTGGAAATTGCTGACCAGGTAGTGATTATGTACGCTGGTCGTATTGTCGAGACATCCTCGTGGCAAGAACTCTATCGATATCCGCGTCATCCATATACCTACGGCCTACTGAACTCGTTTCCCTCACTGCGTGGGCCAAGGAAAAAAATGATCGGCATACCTGGATCTCCGCCAGACCTGCGCCACATTCCTATGGGGTGTGCGTTTCACCTGCGCTGTCAGTTTGCGTTCGAAGCATGCCGAAAGCATGTACCAGTTCTGACTGCGCCGGATATTGTTGGTGTGCACATTGGTAACCAACGTTTGGAGACAGATAATATACTGCCAGATGGAGTGCAATCGAAGCGTTCACAACAATGCCTTGTGGCGTGCCATCTCTACAACGCCGAAATGATAGGTGAGCATATGGAAAATGCTCTTCATAACATAGTTCCAGAGCAGTGCGTCGAACGTGTGAATGGTAAGGGAAATGTTGAATTCATTGAGACGGGAGAAGGGCAAGAAAATGAATAGCAATAATCCCGAAATAGGACAAGAATTACCCGTTCATACAGCAGTAACAGATGAAACGAATGAAACAGTTGGCAATGGTTCACAACAACTGGCATCTATCGGAGAGGAGAAGACTTCAAGTGAGCCTATTCTTGAGGCAGTGCATTTGAAAAAAGACTTCCCATTGCGAGCTATAAAATTGTTCGGTCCAGCGCAAGCCGTACACGCTGTCGAAGATACTTCACTGGCATTGTATCCAGGAAAAGCAACAGCGTTAGTTGGAGAGAGTGGAAGTGGCAAAACAACCGTTGCTCGCTTGCTTGGTCGATTGCATGAGCCGACAGGTGGCGAGATTCGCTTTCGTGGACAGCCCGCGGGAAATGATCATAAAGCGCTAAAAGCCTATCGGAGACATGTGCAATATATCTTCCAGGATCCATTTTCGTCTCTGAATCCTGCACACAGCGTTCGCTATCACCTTGCCCGTTCATTGCGTTTATACGGATACGCTCATAATGCGAATGAAGAACGCGAGCAGATCCTTGCTCTACTTGAACGCGTGAACTTGACTCCTGCCGATCATTTTATAGATAAATTTCCGCATCAATTGAGCGGTGGGCAGCGCCAGCGAATCGCGATAGCTCGGGTACTCGCAGTTCGTCCATCGGTTATCCTGGCCGACGAACCGGTCTCGATGCTAGATGTATCCATTCGTCTGGATGTGTTGAATCTACTGTTGCGTCTCAAGGAAGATGATGGTCTGGCATTTCTCTTCATCACTCATGATATTGCCAGCGCTCGCTATTTCGCAGAGGAAACACTGGTTATGTATGCGGGTCAAATGGTTGAAGGAGGACCAACTGAAGAGGTGATTCAGAACCCGCGACATCCCTACTCGCAATTATTGCTCTCCGCAGCCCCTGATCCTGATACAATGGGCCATAGAAAAGCTGTGGAAGATGCTTTCGAGAGAGGAACTGGTACCATCGGACGAGGAGAGCCGCCAAGTCTGATCAATCCACCTGTTGGCTGTCGATTTCACCCACGCTGCCCACATGCTATGCCAATATGCAAGCAATACCGTCCCAAGCGCACCGATCTTGGCAACGGACACTGGACACACTGTTTTCTCTATGGCACAGGAGAGGAGGTGTCCGGCGTGTCACCAACGTAGGGCGAGGACGCTTGTCCATTGATTCCAACTAATTCGTTCAAGAAGCCCACACGGATGGACTAGAACACAATTGGAATGGAGGTCATCAGCTGATTTTCATCCTGAGCTTAAGCGAAGGATCTCGGTGCCCACCGTGTGAGATCCAGAGTGTCAGCGAAAGATGACACTGGTAGGCTGATTCATCTCTCCTCGCCTGATGAGCTTATAAAGTGAGAAGTTGGAGTCAAGGGGGCGCTTGCGTCGCCCGTTGTTAGGAGTATCATCCATGTAAACGCGACTTGCCCACCTAATTGAGGTAAGCACCTCACGGATTGTTTATTCATACACAAGCTAGCACCCTGGCTTGCTTATACCCAAAAATAGTACTGTAGACAGGCCAAACATAGGGAGCCTGATAGAGGAGGCCTAATGAGCATAACCGACGATACACGATCCAAATTAAGTCCCGCGAAAGGTACGCAGCCATCGGAGTTGAGAGGTGCCTTTCCGCCCGATTTTCTCTGGGGGGCTGGTACATCAGCTTATCAGATTGAGGGGGCGACACATGAAGACGGACGCGGCCTTTCCGTGTGGGACCGCTTTGTGGCAATACCAGGAACGACATATCAAGGTGAGACAGGTGAAATTGCAGCAGATCATTATCATCGAATGGAAGAAGACGTTGCGATCATGGCCGAGCTCAACTTGAGTGCATATCGTTTCTCGCTCTCCTGGCCACGTATCGTTCCACAGGGCACAGGTGCCGTAAATGAACGCGGACTGGATTTTTATGATCGCCTGGTCGATGCTCTGCTCGCTCACGGTATCAGTCCTGTAGCAACACTCTACCATTGGGATTTGCCCGTGACTTTACAGGACCAAGGTGGATGGCTCAACCGTGATACTGCCTATGCTTTCGCAGATTATGCCGAGATAGTTGCGCGGCGCCTGGGTGATCGTGTTGACTGGTGGCTCACACAGAACGAGCCCTGGTGTTCTGCTTATCTTGGCTATGCTGATGGCATCCATGCTCCTGGCATTCGCGATAAAAATTTGGCCGTAGTTGTTGGTCATCATGTCTTGCTCGCGCATGGTTTATCTGTGCCACGCCTGCGTAAACACATCTCGCCCCAGGCTCAGGTTGGCATAGCCATTGACTTCTATCCTGTCTATGCCGCGGATGACCGACCCGAAACCCTTCTCGCGATCAAACGTGCGGATACCTTCCGCAATCGCTGGTTTCTCGATCCAATCTTTCGAGGGCACTATCCCGAAGATCTTTTTACCGATTTGAAAGTAGCGTCACCACCTATTCTGGAAGATGATTTTTCAATCATCTCCGTCCCAATTGACTTCCTTGGTGTAAACTACTACTCACGCATGATAGTGCGAGATCGCGAAAATGGTAAAACCACACCTGGACAAACTGGGCATGACGAAAGCTATGAGGCAGTGGAGCGTATTCCAGGTGCAGCATATACTGAAATGGGTTGGGAAGTCTTTCCTGAAGGATTGGCCAACATTCTCACGCGCATTAATCGTGAATATGCTCCAAAAGCTATGGTTGTTACTGAAAGTGGTGCTGCCTTCAATGATCAATGGGACGGAGATGGCACCGTTCACGACCAGCAGCGAATTGATTTCCTGCGCGCGCATATTCAAACCGTTGCACAAGTCATTCGTCAAGGTGTGCCAATCAAGGGTTACTTTGTCTGGTCATTCCTGGATAACTTCGAATGGGCCGAGGGCTACCGCAAGCGTTTTGGCCTGGTCTATGTCGATTATCCTACCCAACGCCGCATCATCAAAGATAGTGGGCGCTGGTATGCATCATTCGTCGACTCCCAAAGCAAAACGTAACCTTAGTATACTAAGAGCAGGGTTTTGTGTTACTCACTGAAGGATACGAAACCCTACCTATTTGGGAACCCCATCAGCCAGGTTGTCTAGCTCCCTGGCTGCTTGACCTGGAGCTTCGCTTGTCCTGAAAATGGCTTTGACATCATTTGAGAGGGGAAGTGGAACTTTATAGCCAACAAAATATCCCATCCATTGGTGAGTAGCCCGAAGCCAGGGTATTGTCGTGAGTGGATTGGGATCATCAGATACTATCCAGAGTGAATCCTTGTTTACCAATGCTGGCATCAATCCCTTTCTTGCGAAGCTTGCAAGATGGGTAAAAAGAACGGCACGACTGCGTCCAACAATTTGCATCCACCAGTCAGGTCGTGCCCATCCTCCGTCGTCTTTTTCTTTTGCCAGAATAGCTACCCCGAGCTGTGCGAGGAGTTCGATGCTATGAGATGCATTTGCTCTTCCATACTCATGCCGATATCCTTTTAAGTGCAGGCGTTCTGCGGCCTGCCATAGAGTCATTCCCCAGCGTTTGAGCGGTTCATGAGACTGTGACCAGTAATAACCCTCTCGTACGTACACTCGATATCCGATATCCGCGCAGCACTTGACTTGAGAAGTGCTAATCCATTCCCCATCTAGGAAATAAGGAAGCTTTTTGCCATTGAAGATTGAACCAGCTTGCTCGACGTCGACACGCCACATACCAGGACGAATGCCATCATAGGCGCGTCCAGTTGAGGAAAACTCCGGTTCTCCTGCACCTAGCCTGATTCCTGTGCAAGCTTCAAGGTATGGTGAGATGTGTTTGTATTTGTGCAGGTATCTTTGTCGCTGTTCCACCAGCGTCAAAGGGCGTATCCAGGCAAGTTCATGTGTGCTCTCGATCTTCGATAGAGCATCCCCATCCCTGCTGTATAACGTTTGCAGATCTTTTGGTAGAGAGCAAAACTGTGAAGTGGGCAGATCGATGGTAAGATCGTTAAGCAATTGATGTGCGATAAGATCCGGTGAATTGATCACTGGCCTTGCAAGAGTTTGATTCAGGTAGGTCACGGTTGCAAGTAGGCTTCTAGCATCAGGTAGTATCCAATTCCATCCCGCATGTTCCGGGAAAACGAATGTAAGGCGACGTACTTCCCTCTGACCATTCCCTCTGGGCAAGAGCATAGCACAGCTAGGTCTATCTGGCTCAGATGGGTTTGGGTGAACAACCGCGACCCAGGAGTCATTAATTTCTTCGAACAAGGTGCATGAAGCACTTTGTGAAAGGGTAGTATTTGGCAGTATCCATATCTCGCTCAGCCCCAATTGCCAGAGATACTCAAGTAGACCACTAAGTTTATCGGCATCTACTGGAAGCAAGTTCGAGTGTAGCACTTGCTTTCGCTGGACAACGTCAACCATGAGTACTTCAGTGTCGGTAAGAACTCCAATGCGATTCTGATTTGGGTTTAACATGCCAGAGTTGGTATTTGCTATATTAATCATTTAGGGCACATTCTCACCGCGTTATGAGAAAACGGCAAGCATGAAGAGATTCCTCCACTATTGACATCTGTTCTAATAATGAACATAATCAATGCATATGTATCAGAATGTAGACTATGAACAATAGCTATTGAGAAGCTACTCCCTTTCTAGAAGGAATGAGAGTATGGATGCTTCCGTCTTCTTTCAAGGTGGAACACTGGTTCTCCAGGATACAAACCAGGTAGAGCAGGTTCCAATTCCATTTCAATTTGTAAAGAATTGCTGGCGTTGTGAAGCATATCGCTATCATGCAGTAGTGCCATGGATGAAAGAGCAGGGTATTCGCAATGCTATCCCTCGATGGCAACATCTTACTCTTGAGTTGCATGATTCACGTGAACTGCATGATTATCAGGTCAAGGCCCTTGATGCATGGAAACATGCAAATGGGCGGGGAAGCATTGTATTACCAACCGGCGCTGGAAAAACGCTTGTGGCAGTACACGCAATCCATCACGTGAGCGCTTCAACCGTTATCCTCGTCCCAACGACAAGTTTACTCTACCAATGGTACGCGCTCTTAACCAATATTTTCCAGACAGTGATCGGTGTCTACTACAGCAGTGAGAAACGCGTCCTCCCTCTGACGGTGACCACATATCACTCGGCCGGAGATCTTATCGCTGAATATGGCAATTCCTTTAAACTGCTCATATGCGATGAAGTCCATCATCTGCCAGCCAAAACATGGGGAGAAGCAGCTCTCATGACACCTGCTCCTTTTCGTCTGGGACTAACAGCTACCTATCCCGAAGAGTATGAGCAAGTGGGTGATCGATGGCGCCTCGATGAGTTAATTGGACCAATTGTCTATACACAACAGCTCGAGACCTTAGTTGGGAAGCAACTCGCTGAGTATCGTACCCAACGCGTGCGTGTTGACCTGACTCCTCAGGAACGCGCAACCTATGAGACATTGCATGAGACCTACCTGGGTTTCGTCCGTGAACGAGAATTGCAGCGAAAATATGGAGCTGGCTGGTTGCGCGAATTGATGCGCCTTTCAGCAATTGACCCTCAAGCACGTTTGGCGATGCTTGCCAGGCGGCAAATACTGAACATTCTTGAAAGTTGTCAGGGAAAATTTGCGGCTCTCGAGGCGTTACTGCGTGAGCATGCCGGGGAACGTATTCTCGTATTTACCGAATTGAACGCGGTCGCTTATAAGATTTCGCATCAGTATCTTGTGCCAGTGATTTCTCATGAAACAGGGGTCGCCGAGCGGAAGCATATTCTTGAGGCATTTCAGGCTGGACGATACAGTGTGATAGCCACATCCAAAGTACTCAATGAAGGGATCGATGTACCAGAAGCAAAGGTAGCAATCGTAATTGGTGGAGGAGTCAGTAAGCGTGAGTATTTGCAGCGCCTTGGGCGCATCCTTCGTAAGAAAGAACCACTGCAGGCTGTACTCATTGAGTTGCTCGTCCGCAATACGATTGAAGAGGGAAAGGTGCAACGTCGTCAAGTTCCTCGGGAGAAACGGTAATGTTAACAAGTGAGTTGATCAGGCCGAGATTACGTATCCATGGTTCGAATTTGCGCATTGAAATGGTGAATGAGCAGGATCCATCGTTGCAACAAAAAGCACATGATCTTATCTGCTTATTTAATCGCCATCGAAGCCAATCGCAGGCAGCATGGGAGGAAGCTGTGCGGGCATATGAAGGTACCAACGTTGATTATGTATTTATTCGTGGACTCGCCAAGGTGCTGACTGATGCTGCCATTTTCAAGCCACTCCCTACACCCTTTCCGCCGACAACACTACGTGAACACATATTTTCATATGGCCCGGTTTTCGAAAAGCCGGATTTATTTCGTCCCACTACTCGCCAGGAAGTACTCCGCGATGTCGCAGATACGCTCGAACTTTCCCTGGGAGAACTTGACGAGTTCTTGTTTGCCGATCGAGGTGGCTCCTATCGTCTCATGGATCCAGGACCAGCATGGACTCCCGTAACCTTACTTGCTCGTTACAACCTGGAATTAGCGCGAGGGGCGCTCTACTGGGCATCGCATATCATTATAGAAGTGTCGAGCAACTATAAAGACTTATGGAAATTTATCAAGTTATTTAAATTGATGTTCTGGGCAGAGCCAGCGAGAGATGGAGGATACCGCATTGATCTGGATGGACCAATCTCTCCCTTCGTCTCCTCCACGCTAAGATATGGCAGGCAATTGGCTGCCTTTCTCCCTGCTTTACTTCTCTGCGAGCGTTGGCAAATGCATGCATACGTGCATCCCCCGCAAGCACAGGGAGAAACACTGTATCGACTGGATCATACCTGTTCGCTACGTTCGCACTTTAAAAGTTCAGGGACTTTTGACAGCCGCCTTGAGGAAGACTTCGCTCGTGAATTTGAGGAAAAGATGGGAGGTGAGCGCGGACATTGGCGAATGGTACGTGAGAGCGAAATAATTCTGTTAGACGATACCGTCATGATACCGGATTTCGAACTGATCGATACTCACGATGAAAATAGGAGAATCCTGATTGAGCTGGTTGGGTTCTGGCATCCTCAGTACCTTCGGCGCAAGATAGAAAAGGTACATGCTGCAAACTGCGCTCACCTCCTCTTATTAGTGTATCGGGGTCTCAATGTGACAGAGGAGGCATTTGAGGGAAGTGCAAGCGAGGTCATCTTTTTCCAGAATAAACCGGTCCTCAAAGAGGTCATGGAGACGGTTGAGGCAATGGCAAACCATATTTATGGTCCTCGACCAAAACGGAAACGTAAAAAGAAAACGAAAACCCCTGGGTAGGGCAGAAAGCCTTTACAGGGGCAATAGACGAGATCAAAACGCTTATCAATATCACAATCCATGCTAAAGGGGTTTTATAAGAATAAATTGCTGCTTGATGAGAAAATTCCGATCTCAACCTAAAAAGCGCAGTTAAGTTCATTTCTCTCATACTGCAGCAGTGAGGCAGGCAACTTTCTGTCAAAACTGGCGAGTTGGGACCTGCTATAGGAGTGCCCCCTTAAGCGACTAATTATTGCCGGGTGGTTGGGTATGTCAAAGAAGAAATGAGGTGATTGAAAATGAATTGATGGTTAAATGTTTTAAGACACGATGCAATTCTTTCTCTTTTAGCAAGTGGAGATAAAGCCGTAGTATTTTTTGCAGAGCGCGATCTTTTAGATAAAACTATTTCAATTGAACAGCTTTGGCAGTTAACTGAAGCTCAAAGAATTTTAAAAAGGCAAAAACCAAACGGTTCTTGGCAGTATCCAGGTGGAAAAGAAAAAATTCGTACACAGGAAAACTACAACCAGATAGAGACATACAGAAACCTAGGGATTTTAGTTGAAAAATTTGGTTTCAACAAAAAACATCCAGCGATTTCAAAAGCGGCAGAGTATCTCTTTTCGTTCCAAACAAAAGAGGGAGATTTT
>CAVPEB010000076.1:0-29248 GCA_963702765.1 uncultured Chloroflexia bacterium | reverse complement strand
ACATAGCACCTTTAATCTGCTCTACTCGATTAGTCAGGCCGCGACGCTCGCTCACCATGAGTTGTAAATCGAGTGGTGGTACCTGGATCTTATATCCGTGCCAGGTGATGGTTTCTTTGCGAGATGCAGCTATCGGACCAAAATCGCTGATTTCATCGTCATCCAGGTGCTCATCGACTCCGCCTACCCATTCAATGCGAGTATGCAAGAAGGCTCTGCCGAACCAGTTACAAACCCACCCTCGTACATCCTGAACTGGCTCATCAAGCAATCACCAAGCAATACCCCTAAAGTATGGGCAGAGGCATCATCAGTGCAGAGATCAATATCATGTGGGACAACCTGAAACCCACGTACCGCAAGAGCAGCACTCCCTACTAACCACCAGTTCATATTCTGCTGCTCAATTCTCTGTAACAAGGCAAACAAGGCTGCCTGCCAGGGGACATCATGGACATTGGCTGCCTGTAGTACCATCTCTTCTGCATAATGGGAAAACCG
Organism: uncultured Chloroflexia bacterium; assembly: GCA_963702765.1. Taxonomy (GTDB): domain Bacteria; phylum Chloroflexota; class Ktedonobacteria; order Ktedonobacterales; family Ktedonobacteraceae; genus DATMNR01. The sequence continues at coordinate 28,747 of CAVPEB010000076.1, read as the reverse complement.
TTCAAAGATGGAAACGAGATGAGGAGTATTGGCCGGAAATGCCTTTGCAAAGCCTGCCCTCATCTCTTCGTAGCCAAGGTCCTGGGCGACTTCGAGCGTATGCCGGATCCAGGTCAGTAATGATGAAAGACGTTCGTGTTCCCTCTGTTCTGAGCAATGTTCTCTTCTATGCGTCCTTCCACTGGGAGCGACTTCTCTGATCTGAATCCAACACAAGAATGTATCTCTAATGTATAACACTGATGCAAGGGAAACCCTTTGTGCTTAATATTGAGTGATTTTTACGCAAAGTCGCATATTTTCATCTTCCTGCACTCCACTTAAAAAACCGCTCCAATCTGGCCTTGACAATTAACGATATATCGTATAATCTTCGAATAAAGATAACGATATATCGCATTATGTTATACAGGTAATTGAAAGGAGAAAAGAAGCATGAATATTGCAACTGTCCTCGACTTCGTGAACTTATTCTTTGCCGGTATGTTGGCTGGCATCGAGTTCGTGATCCACTACGGTTTGCGTGGGCCTTCCGAGATTTTGGACGAACAGTCGCAGCTCCAGCTTCGTCAAGCGTTGGTAATGAGGTTGCGTGTCCTAATACCCGCTTTTTTTGTGCCGGCGGGAGCTTAGGGATTGCCTAACGGTTCTGGAGGATGGCACACCTGGCTTTTGGTTTCGGTGTGCGGGAGGCGTCGACATACTCACCTGGATCGTGATCAGGGTTATCGGCACCGTCCCTATCAACAGTGCCACGCTCACCTGGCAGCCCAGCGCGCCACCCAAGAATTGGAAGTGGCAAGTCAATCGCGCGGAGCGGTTCCATATTGTTGGGGTCTGGGCGGCGGTCCTGGCATTTGCGTTCTTCTTGACTGCCGTGGCACCGATCCGACCACACATTGATCTTTAGAGGCAGACTCATTCGTAGAGCATACAAAGAAAGTCTTGAACAAGGTAATATGCCTTTTATTGCTAGAGATAAGCCGTCAATGACGACTTGTCTCTAGCAAGTCGAAAAATGTGACTGAATAAAGCAACCGTCCCTCACGAATATGAGTCGCTTCAGTCGTCGATTGCCTGATAGGCCGAGGTCCAGAAATCGAGGCAGACATTCGGTGGATTGGGGGAAGTCCAGGATTGCTGGGTCATGAGAATGGTGACCATCTCCTCTGTCGGGTCTGAATACCATGAGGTGCCCATACCGCCGTCCCAACCGTAACGTCCGGGTACCGATGCTATATCGTCGCGCCTGGTGACCACAGACATGCCGAATCCCCATCCGTGGCTGTCAAAGTAGCCAGGTATCAGGCCAGAAACAGCTTTCTGCTCAGGCGTCAACTGGTCGGTTGTCATAGTCTCGACCGATAGCCTGGATAGAATGCGCTCGCTGCCGTGTTTGCCATTGTTCAGCATCATCTGTCCGAAGGCCAGATAGTCGTCTATCGTCGAAACCAGTCCTCCTGCGCCAGATGGAAATGCAGGCGGGCGAGACCATTGGCCGCCCTTGGCGGCGTCAAAGACCTCGATCTTCCCACTCATGAAATTAGTCCAATAGCTGGTTGCTAGACGGTCGAGCTTGTCACCAGGTACGCTGAAACCGGTGTCTTTCATGCCGAGCGGTTCGAAGATCCGCTCGCGCAAGAATGTCTCCAATGGTTGACCCGAGGCGCGCGCAATCAACACGCTCAATACGTCGGCTCCCGTGTTATACATCCACTTTTCACCCGGCTGGTGCATAAGTGGAAGCTGCCCCAGTCGGTGCATCCACTCATCTGGCGCAGGCAGCGTATCCGGACTCGGCGGACCCATGCCAATCTGCTGCTCGTAAAAATCGCACCCACAACGATATATCCGATGCGAACACGACCTGGTCCAAAGTGTAGGATTCCAGGGGCATTGTGCGCTCCCATAATTTTTGCAAACCAGGAGTTATAGAAAAGACCACAGGCAATGAAGATGCTGCCGAAAACAAAGTCGAATGCAGCTTTGAACAAAGGTTGATAGTTGGCAAAAGCAGCTGGGGGTGCGGTTATTAGCCATTGCAGAGAACCAAGAATGGCAATGACTACTATCCATGTTGCGATGTAGAGAATTCGTGGTGGCGATTGCCTTACGTCCATAAACTGCTCCTGCTTGTGTATTTTTGCTTTCGATGATGCTCCTATCTATAATGATAGACGCCTTCCAGAACTTTTTTTGCAGTTAAGATGATGTGAACTGGGCAATCACATTCGAAACTGTGCGTATGAGGTACCATCTTCATAACCTTTCCTGAGTACATACATCGTAAACAGGCAAGCGAGCGGTTATGATACTTCCAGGGAAGCTGCAAGTTTCTAGTGGCTATGACGTAAGGAACCACTTCGGGTTACGATGTTGGTACCTCGTACACCGTGCTACGACTGAGGGTAGTTCTGCGGTGGCTGTGGGTTATTTTGTGGTGGTGGAGAATAATTCTGCGGTTGTTGAGGATTATATTGTGGTTGCTGTGGCGGCATATATTGTGCATATTGTTGAAAGCGAGGCCTGGTAGGACCTGCAATCAGATAAACGAGCAACGTAATCCACGAAAAGAGTAACATGAGAACGAACCAGACCCATTCTTGAAAGCAAGCCAGGTTTATCAGAGCGTCAATCCATGCGATCAGGAACGGAATTGCAGACAAAGAAAGCAAAGTTACACCGGCAATGAAAAGTGGCAGATTGCCGAAATTTGTTACCTGTGCATTAGTAGAGTATCCATTCGTGCTAGTAGTGTAGGTACTACCAACAAGACCCCCGACGAGTAAGCCCAAACCAATAAGATCCATAAGTATACTGACAATGAAGAAGATGCCGATGGTTCTTTTATTCATAGGATACCTCCAATCAATGGGTTGTATCGGTAATAGTGCCATCTATTAATGATTTTCACGTTTCAATAGGCATTATTCGACATTTTTATGATAGGATTTCTATGTTATGAGAAAAATACTTGCATTTGAAAATGTGACGCTTGATGGTTTCATGGCCGGGCCCAATGGAGAACTAGATTGGGCAGTGCGGGATGATGAAGTCACTGAATATAGCAATGAAGGACATGATTCGACGGATATGTTCTTGTTTGGACGTGTGACCTATGACATGATGGCCAGTTTCTGGCCTACTCCAATGGGTAAATCCGCAAACCCGGTCTTTGCCGAAGCATTGAATAACGCTCACAAAATGGTGTTTTCAACGACACTCAAAAAAGCAGATTGGCAGAATACAGAGGTAGCTCAAGACATTTCGAAAGAGAAAATCCTTAAGTTAAAACAACTGTCCGGCAAAAATATGATGATATTTGGGAGTGGTTCTCTTGTAGATCAACTTACGAAACTTGAGCTTATTGATGAATACCAACTGATGATGAATCCTGTTGTTTTAGGAAAAGGTCTACCTCTATTCAAAAACCTCTCAGATAGGATCAATCTCAACTTAGTTCAAACCAGAACATTTAAGAGCGGTTTGGTTCTTCTCGTGTACCAGCCAGTAAAGTCATAGTTAGTTCAAATTTCTTTCTGGAAGGAACTCACTCAGTTCGTATGGGTGGAAGATTTCGGGAAGGAACACCTGTACTTGAGGATCGATGCGCTTGATCAGTTGGCTGAATGCCGTTAGATCCACACGTGCCAACGGCTGGAAGGCCAGGCGTGGTGGTTTTAGTATGGGTCTGAGTGGCCCTGACAGAGGACGCATGAAGTCGTCCCAGTGAATTGGGATAACGACGCGTGGTTGCACTATACCCAGCAGTGCTTCATAGTAGGCTGGTTTCTGTAGTGGCTTAACAAAGAGTACATCAGCGAGAGGAGCTAAGTGGACCTGTTCGCTGCTCCAGTCGAGAAAACGGAAACCATCAACCTCAATCAAGAAGCTGAAGCACGTATCCATTCGATAATCTCGCATCTTGAGTGGGGGATGTAGATTGGGAGCAAGCGTGCCAGTTGCGAAAGGTCGTCCCAGAACAAGCCCATGTTCGGCCTGCAAGATCGCGACCTGAAACATCCCCAGGGTCAACTGATCCCCTACCTTAATCTCGTGGAAATGTTCTTCTGGAACTCCCAGGATCGTCAGTATTCTGCATGTATTTGTCGAGCCATACGCTGTGGCTCTTGTCTGTTTGATAATAGCTGGCACGTCCATTATATGGTCCCAGTGAGCATGGGTTACGAGTACGAAATCTCCGTGCGGAACTGTGGCAGAAGCAAGGGCAGAGGCAGAAAGTATACGTCCAAACCACATACGTCTGAATGGGGGACGTGTCACAAACGGATCGATAACCAGGATCTGCTTGTTTACTCTCAGCTCAATCCCAGCAACACCTAGCCAGCGCATCTCAAGGCAACGTTGTCCTGTTTTTTCCTGCGAGATATCCATGAGATTCAATTCCTTTTATATGTTACATAGCACCTTTAATCTGCTCTACTCGATTAGTCAGGCCGCGACGCTCGCTCACCATGAGTTGTAAATCGAGTGGTGGTACCTGGATCTTATATCCATGCCAGGTGATGGTTTCTTTGCGAGATGCAGCTATCGGACCAAAATCGCTGATTTCATCGTCATCCAGGTGCTCATCGACTCCGCCTACCCATTCAATGCGAGTATGCAAAAAGGCTCTGCCGAACCAGTTACAAACCCACCCTCGTACATCCTGAACTGGCTCAATCAAGCAATCACCAAGCAATACCCCTAAAGTATGGGCAGAGGCATCATCAGTACAGAGATCGATATCATGTGGGACAACCTTTAACCCACGTACAGCAAGAGCAGCACTCCCTACTAACCACCAGTTCATATTCTGCTGCTCAATTCTCTGTAACAAGGCAAGCAAGGCTTCCTGCCAGGGGACAGCATGGACATTGGCTGCCTGTAGTATCATCTCTTCTGCATAATGGGAAAACCGTTCAAAGATGGAAACGAGATGAGGAGTATTGGCCGGGAATGCCTTTGCAAAGCCTGCCTCTATCTCTTCGTAGCCAAGGTCCTGGGCGACTTCAGCGTATGCCGGATCCAGGTCAGTAATGATGAAAGACGTTCGTGTTCCCTCTGTTCTGAGCAATGTTCTCATCTATGTGTCCTTCCTCTGGGAGCGACTTCTCTGATCTGCATTCAGTACAAGAATGTATCTCTAATGTATAACACTGATGCAAGGGAGGAATCCTTTGTGCGTTAGTATTCAGTGATTTTTTACGCAAAGTCGCATATTTTCGCCTTCCTGCACTCCACTTAAAAAACTGCTCCCATCTGCCCTTGACAATTAACGATATATCGTATACTCTTCGAATAACACTAACGATATATCGCATTGTATGATAGAGGGAATATGAAAGGAGAAAAGAAACATGAATCCCGCTACAGTTCTCGACTTCGTGAACTTATTCTTTGCCGGTATGTTGGCTGGCATCGAGTTCGTGATCCACTACGGTTTGCGTGGGCCCTCCGAGATTCTGGACGAACAGTCGCAGCTCCAGCTTCGTCAAGCGTTGGTAATGAGGTTGCGTGTCCTGGTACCCGCTTTTTTTGTGCCGGTGGCAGTCTTAGGGATTGCCCTAACGGTTCTGGGGGGTGGCACACCTGGCTTTTGGTTTCGGTGTGCGGGAGTGGTCGCCATACTCACCTGGATCGTGATCAGGGTTATCGGCACCGTCCCTATCAACAGTGCCACGCTCGCCTGGCAGCCCAGCGCGCCACCCAAGAATTGGAAGTGGCAAGTCAATCGCGCGGAGCGGTTCCATATTGTTGGGGTCTGGGCGGCGGTCCTGGCATTTGCGTTCTTCTTGACTGCCGTAGCACTCAAGCTGACCACTTATTGATCTTTAGAAGCAGACTCATTTGTAGAGCATGCAAAGAAAGTCTTGAACAAGGTAATATGCCTTTTATTGCTAGAGATAAGCCGTCGACTGACGACTTGTCTCTAGCAAGTGAAAATTTGACTGAATAAAACAACCGTCCCTCACGAATATAAGTCGCTTCAGTCGTCGATTGCCTGATAGGCCAGAGGTCCAGAAATCGAGGCAGACATTCGGTGGATTGGGGGAAGTCCAGGATTGCTGGGTCATGAGAATGGTGACCATCTCCTCTGTCGGGTCTGAATACCATGAGGTGCCCATACCGCCGTCCCAACCGTAACGTCCGGGCACCGAAGATATATCATCGCGCCTGGTGACCACAGACATGCCGAACCCCCATCCGTGGCTGTCGAAGTAGCCAGGTATCAGGCCTGAAACAGCTTTCTGCTCAGGCGTCAACTGGTCGGTTGTCATAGTCTCGACCGATAGCCTGGATAGAATGCGCTCGCTGCCGTGTTTGCCATTGTTCAGCATCATCTGTCCGAAGGCAAGATAGTCGTCTATCGTCGAAACCAGTCCTCCTGCGCCAGATGGAAATGCAGGCGGGCGAGACCATTGGCCGCCCTTGGCGGCGTCAAAGACCTCGATCTTCCCACTCATGAAATTAGTCCAATAGCTGGTTGCTAGACGGTCGAGCTTGTCACCAGGTACGCTGAAACCGGTATCTTTCATGCCGAGCGGTTCGAAGATCCGCTCGCGCAAGAATGTCTCCAATGGTTGACCCGAGGCGCGCGCAATCAACACGCTCAATACGTCGGCTCCCGTGTTATACATCCACTTTTCACCCGGCTGGTGCATAAGTGGAAGCTGCCCCAGTCGGTGCATCCACTCATCTGGCGCTGGCTGGCGTATCCGGACTCGGCGGTCCCATGCCAATCTGCTGCTCGTTTGCCGCCTTCAAGATTGGATATGCGTCTGGAGGCGCCATCATCTGTCCAAATCCCATGCGGAACGTGAGCAGGTCACGCACTGTTATTGGCCGGTTCGCTGGCACAGTGTCGTCCAATGGCCCATCAAGACTCCTTCAACACCTGGCGTCCAGCAAGTTCTGGAAGTAGACGATCAACTGGCTCGTCCAACCGCACTTTACATTCCTCAACCAGGATCATCGTCGCCACTGCCGTGATCGGCTTGCTCATCGAGGAGATACGGAAGATCGTATCACGCTGAATAGGGTCCCTGCCCTGATACGCCATGGTGCCGATCACATCGACATGCACCTCACCTCGCCGACTGACAAGCGTGATAAGACCGGGCACGTCGCCACGCTCGACATAACCTGTCATAACGTCGTGCATGCGGCCAAGCCGCTTCCTGGACAATCCTCCTGCGCTCATGACCTGTTCCCTCCATCCAATGACATTGTTTTGTCTAAAAAAACTTTTCCCATGGTATTGTTTCACTTCCTTTCAGGCTTTCTGGCTATTCAACAGCGTGGCATCTTTATTAAAAATCTGTAGATGTACAATGTCTGTCTCTCTTTGATAAAACGTTCTTCAGAGATTCATTCTATTTCACATATTCGTAAGTGGCTAACCCACGCGGTTCGTCTGTGCATAGCATGCGACCACAAACATCTTGTGATGTGAGTGAGATACCAGAGCTGACAGCCGTGATACAGGTGTGACGGACGATTGATATGGTTACCATGAAAGGAGCATAGGAGAAATCATTTTCCAGATAATTGCGTGTTAAGCGCAAAATAAGGAGGTTTATTGTGAACGATTTGAAAGTGCGGCGTTTGACGGGCGCATTTGGAGTGGCATCCATTGTCCTGATCCTGGTTGCCCAGCCGCTCTGGTTCATAGCGGGCACGGCTCCTCGGCTAGATGACACCGTCAAGTTCAGCGAATATGTGACCAGGAACAATGCGATTATACTCACGCGCACCCTGGCCGACACGCTCATTATGGTCTGCTTCCTGGTTTTCCTGGTCGGCTTCTGTTACCTGGTCCGACAGGCGCGACCGGATTATATATGGTCTGCTATGCTGGTCTTCGCAGCAGGTCTTGTCTTCGCTATGCTCACCCTGGTTGGGGATGCGCTCGCTGGAGGAGCAGCTCTGGATACGGTCGGCGGCAACGCCGAACCTGTAGTGGTCAGAGCCCTCTGGGAGGGCAGTATTATTTTGTTCGGTGCAATTGGATTGGTTATCATGGCGCTTTTCCTGGCCTCGGCAGGGTATGCCATTCTGGCCACTGCAGCGTTGCCCAGATGGACAGGCTGGCTGGCTTATGCTGGTGTCATCTGCAACCTCGTGGCTGCTCCCGCGATCTATGCAGGCGCCAATGCCACTGGTTTCTACACCGCTGACGGATTGATCGCTCTCACAAGCGAACTCCCATTCTTGATCTGGGCCTTGATCGCCAGTATCTTAATGATCACCATGAAGCCTGAGATCATCGCGACGGCGCAGCACGAACATAGGTTGAGAGAAGCTGGGTAAAGGAACAGGCTTGTATATAACAACATTCCAACTCAATGTATCTCGTCTTCGCATCTCTTATCTCTCATCAATCCGATGCCTGGATCCTTTGATAATCTGACCAGGATTTATGTTCGAGGTGCCCGATAGGACCCAATGTTATTGCCCTCATCTCCATCTATGAAGGCAGCGAAGGCGATTACCAGAGCGACAAGAATAGCCACAATGAGCATTACCCAGCCGATCGTCCATCCAAGACTGAAGTTGAGTACGCCAGCCAACACGAACATAGCAATAGCGGCAATTCCCAAAAGTATACCCATAATGGTCATCGTTTTTTTCATATGTTTTCCTCTTGTTATTATATGCACCATGTCATCTTCTTGGGCGAGAAACCCTCTTTGCCTTTATATACGAGAACAATTGTGATTTTTCCAACAGGCCTTACAAACATTTTACAAGTTTTTTACTGCTTCCTGTCTATTTTTTGATACAAATCGGATACCATTTGTTCAGGTAAGAGATATTAGATGCGTTGAGAGTCGATTGTGTGATGTATTTTATATGCCTTATGTCTGCTATTCAACTGCATTTCTCACCATCTTCAGATATACATACATTAGAAGAAAAAAACTTGACAAAGTTGTGGAGAGGGTTTAGCCAGTATAAGCATTTCCATTATGGAGTGCGCTCTCAATTATAAAAAACATATGAAAAACAGTCTTTATATCAATAATATAAGAAAGTACGTAGATGATCGACCTGAAAACAGATATATATCCGGATAGAGATATTGCTACTCGTATGTACCAACCAATCAATTCTTACGGTGTTATTGGTGATTGTCGTTCCGTTATACTGATAGCACCGGATGGGTCAGTGGATTGGGGATGCCTTCCAGATTTTGATAGCCCGGCTATCTTCTGCCGTTTGCTTGATGCAGAACGTGGTGGATACTTTCAGATAGCCCCAACCGATAGCTCAATTCCCGGGCTGCAATCTTATCTACCTGAGAGTAATGTACTTCAGACCAGGTTTACCAGCATCGCTGGTGAAGTTGTGCTGACTGACTTCATGCCTGTAGAGACATTAAGCGCGTCTACCATTTCAGGAAATAAATGTAGCTGCTGTGAGAAGTGAGAAGGATGCACGTTATAGTTTAGTGCGTATCGTCGAGTGCACTCATGGTGAACTTCCGATCAGGATGGTACTGAAGGCCACTCCGCAATATTCGGCTGCTTCAAGCACCGCTTATCTGATCTCTACGAACACGGGAGCAGTTCTTTCGGGTGGAGAACAACACCTGGGATTGACTATTGCGAGTGCACATCAATTGTCCTCATTTTCTATGTTTGTCGAGCAAGATATCGAGACGTTGAATCCTACTGTAATTGCGCAGGCAACGCTTCGTCAGGGTGAACGCCTGCTTTTTGCAGTAGGTATGGCTTCCACTGCGCAGGGAGCAAAGATGCTTGCAGAGTGTCATGAGCAGCAGTATGAACTTGAGGAAGCGTTGACTCAAACCCTGTACTGTTGGCGAACTTGGGCAGCAAGAAGTACCTATCGAGGTGACTATGCGGAATTAATGCAGCGCAGTGCATTGGTTCTGAAGATGATGACGTATGCCCCGACGGGAGCCATTGTAGCTGCCCCGACCACTTCTTTACCGGAAGAGCCAGGGATGGTACGCAACTGGGATTATCGCTACACCTGGCTACGTGATGCCACCTTTACGCTCTATGCATTCGGATCGCTTGGCTATACTGAGGAAGCCCATGCATTCACCCACTGGCTGCGCCGACTCCCTGTCACAAGTGGTAATGACCTCCAGATTATGTACGGTATTCGAGGTGAGCGCGAACTAGACGAGCGAGAACTGCCTCATCTCAGTGGATATCGTGATTCTCGCCCGGTTCGAATAGGGAACGGTGCGGCCAATCAAAAACAACTGGACATTTACGGAGAAGTGCTTGATTGTATCCATTTCTTTCGACGCCAGGGAGGTTTTGAACGAAGTGGTGAAGAACTGGATGGCCCTCTGTGGGAAATGATGCGTTCCCTTGTAGAGTACGTGTGTACACACTGGCATGAGCCTGATAGCGGCATCTGGGAAGTTCGTGGCGGTCCACGTCATTTCTTGTATTCTAAAGTCATGTGCTGGGTCGCGCTTGATCGGGCTATTCGAGCAGCTCAACAACTGCGCCTGGAGGCTGATCTTCCACGGTGGTGTTTTATCCGCGAGCAGATACGCGCTGAAGTTCTGGAGCGGGGATATAATACGACGCTTGGAGCTTTCACGCAGTCATACGATGATACAGCCCTGGATGCTGCAAACCTGTTACTGCCGTTAGTTGGATTCATTTCACCTGATGATCCACGTATGCGCTCAACTGTAGAGCGTATCATCGAATACCTCACCGACGAGCAGGGTTTCGTATATCGCTATAACACATGTGATGGCCTGGCTGGAAGTGAAGGAACGTTTACGATCTGCACGTTCTGGCTCGTAGATAACCTTGCAATGCAAGGGCGTGTCATTGAAGCAAGGTCGCTCTTCGAGCGTTTGCTTGCCTATGGAGGGCGCTTAGGCTTATTTTCCGAGGAAATCGACACGAGGGAAAACGTAGCGTTAGGCAACTATCCGCAAGCCTTCTCGCACATCGCGCTCATCAACAGTGCCCTTAATCTCCAAAAGGCAGAAAAGCGTTTCAGCGAAAACTATATTGAGCCAATCATGGCTGCAATCACAGTCAAACTTCCAGGTTAGGAGTTCTCTCAACATCAAGGAGGGGATTTAAGCAGTTGTATAGTGTCATCCTGAGCGCCAACGAAGGATCTCGTTGCCCATAGCGCAAGATCCTTCGCTGGCGCTCAGGATGACATGGGGGTACGTTCCATTGTACCCCCATTCTGGCTAACCGCTGCGGGACTTCTGAACGAATTAGTTGGAGTCGAAGGTCGATGTAACTTACCCTTCCATCATCTTCTGTAGTCGCAAAACCGTATTCCAATTTCTTGCGGTGCCCACGGTCTTCAGTTTTTTCTCAAGAAATGTGTTGGTGAGCTTTGATCGTCCCTGGCCTTCTGGATAATAGATAAATGCTTCCTTGCCAATGATGTGAATTTCCTCAGGGCCAGTATATGTCTTCTTAATATCTTCAAGCGCTGTGCTGATCGGGTCGCTTGCTAAAAAAATAGCGACCACCCACTTCGACTCTTTCATAGGTTGGTTCTGAAAGGGATTTTTCTCGATGATCATGTTGAATTCGTCTGCCGTGCGAACCATAACCTTCACTGGAAAGCCAAATTTTTGTGCAAATCCATCCTCGATGTCCTTCTGGATCTGTGTCACATTCATGTTATCGCTTGCAAATACCACATTTCCGCTCTGTATATAGGTTTGGACATCCTGTAAATTCAACGATGTATGCAGTTCTTTCAGTGCGTCCATCTTCACAAGCTGGTGGCCGCCAACATTGATACCGCGGAACAGAGACACAAACCTCGTCATTTTCATCTCTCCTTTTTAAGGGTCTGCTTATTGCTACTGCTCAAGAGTGTCTTCCACGTATCAGGAGTACAGGCACGTGTGCTTCTTGAACAACCTTCATCGCTACGCTGCCAAGCACGATACGCCTTAATCCACTGCGTCCATGGGTTGTCATTACAAGTAGCGCCTTCTCAGCATGGGTACAAAAACGCAGTATCTCCTCAGCAGGATGACCAGAGGCTACATCTAGTATGCACCCTTATTCCTCGCTCCCTGAATTGTTCTGCTTTTTGCATAAGGTAGTGTTCGCGTCTCTCTACCTCTGTTTGATGTAAAAAGGCTCTTATCAACGATTGAGCTTCTTTCTCCTCCTTATGAATGTGAGTAGGAAGGACGTGTGGAAACGGAACAATTGAGATCAGGTGTAGTATTGCGTTCATGGCTGTAGCGAGTTCGGAAGCCTGGTCTAATGCTTGTTCGGCAAAAGACGAAGCATCGAGCGGAACGACGATGTTCTGGTAGTGAGCCACGTTGAAATTCAACATGGAGAATGATCTGTCGCTCTCTTGAGGACGAAGCAAGAGCAGTGGCCGAGGGGTGACCTGTACTATTTCTGCTGCGACATTTCCAAAGAGCCAGTGTAGCATGCCTCTTCGGCCGTGCGTCATCATGGCAATTGTCAATATTAGGGGATCATGCTCGGCCTCCCATAAGATCTGGGTCGCGGGATGATTCCCCTCGATTACCTTTGTATATACCTCAAGCCCATCTACTCGCAGTTGGCTGGCAATCTTCTCCAGGTAGAGATGTATAGAGGCAAACTGCTCGTCACGCATCTCTACCAGTTGTTCTTCTTCCACATAGTCTGGCAGCCCAATCGCCCCGAATATTGGCTCAAATACTGGTTCCAATACCTGCAATAATAGCATTGCACTCTTATTTGCTTGCGCTATTGCAACAGCGTGTGGCAGAATAGCCTCTGATAAAGCAGAACCATCGAGTGGAACAAGAATGTAATCCTTCAACAGTCTTTAACCTTTTAGACGTTCCAATGCGATCACTGGAATCTTGCGGGTTGTGCTCGCCTGATACTCGCCGAACTGAGGATATAACTCTGCTTGCCTGGCGTAGAGCCGATCTCGCTCCTCACCATTTAGGACTTTGGCGCTGGCTTCGTAGGTTTCGGTTCCAACCTCAACGGTGACTTCAGGATGAGCTACCAGGTTGTGGTACCAATCAGGGTTGGTCGGTGCGCCTCTTTTAGAGGCAAATACGAGCAGACGGTCACCATCACGCAGGTACATCATCGGTGATGTGCGGCGTTGGCCGCTCTTTGCTCCTGTAGTCGTAAGTAAAAGCAAGGGTTTGCCTTCCCAGAAACCACCGACCTTGCCCCCGTTCGCGCGGAATTCTTCAATTGTCTGGCGATTCCAGTCGTTCATAGCTGCCATACGTATACTATCTGCTACCTTTCTCATACTCACAAGTGTACAGAACACTCATGAGCGGTCAGTTGTTCCTGCTTCCTCGCGGGTTGCCATGGCACGGGAACCTTTGGATCAGCCCTCCCGTTTCGGTCTCACATCCGCTCCACAGGCGCTTTTACGTCATCGGTCGTAGCCACTACCCAGGACGGCCAACTGTTAAGCCGGTTGGCGAAGCATGTCTTGTGCACACCGAGCAAGATTTAATGCGGCGTTGAGATCTCGATCAATCACCAGCCCACAGGCCAAACACTGATAGGTGCGATGCTTCAGCGGCATGCGCTTTTTCACGTGCCCACAGCCCGAACAGCGTTTGGTGGAGGGAAACCAGCGGGAAGCGATGAAGACCTGACCTCCTGCCGATGCCATCTTGTTCTTCAAGAAGGTGAGCAATTGCCCCATCGCCGCATCTGCGACCGCACGAGCCAGCTTCCGGTTCGCCATCATCCCCAGGATGTGCAGATCCTCGATGCCGATCGCGCCACACGTGCGTGCCAGTTCCGTAGTGAATTTGTGCTGCACATCGGCCCGGATGGCAGCGATTTGCTGATGCTTGCGGGCGACCTTGAGCCGTTGTTTTTCATAGTTGCGGCTGAAGGTGGTTCTGCCGGTTTCAGGGTCTTTCCTTTTTTTCTTCCTCGAAAGCCTTCGTTGCAAGGTACCGAGCCTCTTGAGATGGACCGCGAGCGGCTTTTGGTTCTCAAGTCGTCGTCCATCGGAGACCACGGCAGCTTGCTTCAAGCCCACATCTACTCCAACAACGGGTTGAGGGGTCGGAGGCAGGGCTTTCTTGATATCGACTTGAATGCTGATGTACCAGTGCCCGGCCTCACAGGACACCGTCGCACCCATCATCTTGACTTGATGACAGAGCGCCTGTTTGCGCCGGTTCCGTTTCTTGGTAGGGAAAGAGGCCTTCCGTTCCTCGATAAAGCGCACCTTTTCCGAAAGATTGACTGTCCCGAGCTTGCGCCTCAGCTTTCCTCGTCCCTTCTCGATCTTCTGGGTATCCAGCAGGAAGCGGCCGAGTCCAGGGATGGAGATCCAGTGACTGCCCACGACGAATTTATCGTTCGAGAGATAAAACGACTCGCGCGATTTGCCCTTCTTCTTGTACTTCGGGTACTCGGCGCGCCCCGCAAAGAAGTTGGCATACGCCTTGTCCAGATCGTCAAAAGCCCCTTCCACCACGCACTTGGTCACGTCATACGTCCAGGGATAGTCCCGTTCTCGAATCGCATGGAACTGCGACTTCAGCGCCATCGCGTTGGGGGATCGCAGCTTGCGCTCAGCTGCAGGAATGGTTTCCTGCTCAGCCTTGTAGGCCTGATACTCTGCTTCCCAGTGCTCTCGTCCCCAGTTGTACACGAAGCGCCTGGTGCCACAAGCACGCTTGAGGTACTCCACCTGCTCAGCAGTAGGGTTCATGCGGATTTTGTGTGCCTTTTTCATCTGTGAGTGCCTTCTCAAGCGCTTTGCGGTAGGTGCGCAGTCCATACAATCGTGAGCTAAAACAATGCGTAATCGTGATCAAATCTTGCACGAGCTCTTGCTCAGGGGAAAGCTGCTCGGTATTCATCACCACCAGTCGGCAGCCATGCATCTCACAGAGGTGAACGAGCAAGCTCCATCCAAAACGAGCCAGTCGGTCTTTGTGGGCAATGAGCAGCAGCGCGATTTCCCCAGCAATGATCGCATCGATGAGTCCGAGAAACTGCTTGCGCTTGAAATTGAGTCCCCCGCCAATTTCTGCAATCCATTCATCGACGACATATCCATTGGCGGAGCACCACTCGGCGAGCATCCTGCGCTGGTTCTCCAGATCCGGCTTTTGCGCCACACTGGACACCCGGCAATAGCCAACTGTTCGTCGCTTGGTCGCAGCTTCCTGGGGCAAGATGGCGGCCACGTCTTCCTGGGTATAATACCGCCGGTTGGTCGCTGTTCGATGGGCTTTGAGTACCCCCTGTCGATCCCATCGTTGCAGGGTCTTCACGGAAACACGGATCCTCTTCCCAAATTCGCTAGGTGTATACATATGCATATCTTACACACCTTTGCGTACTTTGTCAAGAACTAGCTATGATCTCCTTTATTGTCTTTGCTGGCTATGCCAGCAACTATTTTACGTGCGAGGTTTGTCTTATTGCAAGTCTATGCTAGCACCCCTCTTTGGCAACGTCAATATTGAACTCGATCTTCTCAAATCATTGATTCCAATATATTGCAACTTCAGGCGAGGAGAGACGAAGCTGCTGCCCATTGTCATTCTAAGCATCAGCGAAGAATCTCAAGCGGGTGTGCTCCATTCCACTGTGTTCTGGCCAACCTGTGCAGCGAATACTTTGGAGACACTGCTCTTTTCAGTTCTCTCCTACTATTGCCCACACACCTGGCATAGCCAGTTGCTGGAACATCTCATCCATCCGTTCAGGCGAATAAGGCATCTCTGCCACAATCCACCATTTAAGGAGATTTAGAAAGGCTCCTGCCAGGTACTGGGATACTACTTCAAGTGGAACGGAAGAGGAGCTTTTTTCTGACAAGGTCGATGCCAGGTTCTGTTCGATGTTTTTGCTTAAGAGAGTCCGCGCCGTTTTTAAGAGCACTTCTCCACCATGCCCTTTCAACAAAACTTGGAACTGCTGGTGCATCTGTTTCGCATGTCGAAACAGCTCAAAGCCCGGCAAAAGTTCGGGTCCATTCTTCTGCCTGCCGCATGCCCTGGCTAAATAAATCGAGCATCTGTTCAGTAATACTTGCCAGCACATCTTCTTTATCGTAGTAATGGGCATAAAACGTGGAGCGACCAATATTTGCCCGTTCGAGAATGTCTTGCACTGTGATTGCGTCATAGGGTGTCTCTGATAGCAGCTCCATCATGGCTCTGCTAACAAGGTGGTATGTGCGTTGGGAGCGGCGATCCTGCTTATGTTGCTTCAATCTGTTCTTCCTCTTTTCCGTACAATCGAGGCCATATGTGCTGTAATGGACATTTGCGCTCGATTGATGATTGACACAAGTTCATTTCTCACGCATACTTGAAATAACGAACAATATGTTCATTACAGAACAGTATATCTTCTTGAAAGGAAAAAGATCAATGTTATTACTTAGAAGGCACCTGGGAATTCAGCACAGCAACAAACACAAGGAAGAAGAGTCTACCTCACAGACAAAAGGACGCATTATCACATGGGCATGGTTCTATGATTATGTGGTAGTGTTTCTCTCTCTTTGGGAGGGAGCAGTCTATACGACGCATGACCCTTGATCTGGCCCAATTGCATGCAGGAGAGTCAGTACTAGATGTTGGATGTGGCACTGGAACATTAACCAGGTTAGCCAGGGAGCGCGTTGGCAAATCCGGGGAGGTGTATGGCATAGATGCTGCGCCGCAGATGATCACCGTTGCTCGCAGCAAAGCAGCAAAGCGCAACCTTGCCATCGATTTTCAGGTTGGTTTGATCGAGAAGCTTGCTTTTCCTGACGACTCGTTCGATGTCGTTCTCAGTAGTTTGATGATGCACCATCTGCCTGAGGAACTCAAGCGTCAAGGACTTGCCGAAATTGCTCGCGTGCTTAAGCCAGGGGGCCGACTGCTTATACTCGATTTTCTTCCACAGCAGAGCGAGAAAACACATAAAAGACATACATCGCAGCAGGGTAGCCATGCCTTTTTAGCTCAACTTCTCCATGCTGGCAAAGAAATGGGATTTATACAAAATCTTCCGCCAGTGATGAAAGAGGTTGGGTTTTCGCAGATCGAAACTGGAGGAACGAAGTTTCGGTCGCTTGGATTTGTACTCGGAAGAATTAGCATAGGGCAAGCAGATCAATGATCAAGTGTACCTCTGCAAGCATCCAGCCGACTTTGGCAATCTCGGTCTCAATACTTCTCTCCATTCAGGCTCAAGTACTTCCTGGATAGCATGATCATATGTACTGAGTGAGGCAAGGTGATCAAGTGCGTGAGCTAATACATTACATCGATCAAGCTGTAATGGAGGGAAAAGTTGGTCGCCGTAATGGGTTTCTAGTTTTCCGATCAATTCTATGTAAATACGTTGAGCCTTCACCAACTGATCAAGCCAGCGTCCTTGTGGAAGTACTGCTAGATATGTGAGGATCACATGGTCGTCTTCGTTTTCATAGCGCCATGAAGTTGAGTGGACAATCGTGTGAGCAAGATCAAATATATCATCAAAAAAGGAAACCAGGTGGTTCACAACAATTTCGTTGGGGTGAGTATTGGGAAGATTTGGGATCATCCAGGGAGAAAAATTCTCCTCTTGATGATGTCGAATGAGCGCAACTTGCTTAGATACTAATGTTACGGGAAAGACCTCGTACAAGATTGAAGTCATACTATGTGTTCTCCTCTTAAGCACGTAAAACCGGATGTACAACTCTTCTTGAGTTGAGGCTTATGGGTAAAAAGCATACAGAAATGCGAGTGGATAGTGCACTGTTGGTATTGAGCAGTAGTGACTATCAGTGAGTCGTTGGTGAATAAACT
This sequence comes from uncultured Chloroflexia bacterium, assembly GCA_963702765.1. Classification (GTDB taxonomy): domain Bacteria; phylum Chloroflexota; class Ktedonobacteria; order Ktedonobacterales; family Ktedonobacteraceae; genus DATMNR01. Next base: position 10,962 of record CAVPEB010000076.1, on the reverse strand, counting down.
AGCAAAGAGGACAACAACTCAGGTTGTGTGTGGAGGAACAATCGAGGGGGCGACAACAATTCATGAACATCGGCTGAAGATTACGGTGTAAAAAAAGCTGATTATCTTCTGAATTTACTGGTATACGTTGCTTCATGTATCTATCCCCTCAAACTTGGTGTGTTTCCTGCCTCTGTTATTTGCAGGATCCTACGCTATTGTAAATGCTATGGAACTGGTTGTCAATCAAAAGCGAATGTTGGTGAACGAAAGCGACGCAGGTCGATTGGTTGCAACCAACCAGTTCACACCCTCTCCGTGCCTTGTTGTATAATACCCGCAATTACTCATCCTATCAGGTAGATTGAAAGGAACGCTGCTTTATGCCCACTCCTGCTCGTCGTATCTCAACCTTTGGCACAACCGTCTTCACCGAAATAAATATGCTTGCGCAGCAATATAATGCATTGAATCTTGGACAGGGAAAGCCTGACTTTGATACACCGCCGGATATCGTGGCGCAAATGGTGCAGGCAGCGCAGGCAGGCCAGTATAACCAGTATGCACCTGGTTCTGGAACAGCTTCTCTTCGCCAGGCAATCGCAAGTCATGCTGCACGCTTTTACGACTTAGAGATCGATCCAACAAATGGTGTAGTTGTCACGTCTGGCGCGACTGAAGGCATCTTCTCTGCCATCCTGGGGCTTGTCGATCCCGGTGATGAGGTAATTGTGATCGAGCCGTTCTATGATTCGTATATGCCAAATATCCTGATGGCAAACGCCATACCGGTTTGCGTGCCCTTGCATCCTCCCACCTGGACACTCGATGCAGACGAATTGCGCTCGGCTTTCAGCAAGAAAACACGTGCCCTCATTTTGAACACACCACAAAACCCCAGTGGGCGGGTCTTTACGCGTCAGGAATTGACCATGATTGCTGATCTATGCATCGAATACGACGTGACGGTGATAGCCGATGAGGTGTATGAGCACTTAATCTTTGCCCCTGCGCAGCATATCCCTATTGCCACGCTCCCGGGTATGTTTGAACGTACGGTAACCGTGAGTAGCGCAGGGAAGTTGTTCAGTATGACGGGCTGGAAAATCGGCTGGGTGTATGGTTCTCCTGATCTTGTGCAAGCTGTATTGGGGGCGCATCAATTTGTGACCTTCTCGGTACATCACCCTTCACAGGAAGCGATTGCGTATGCGCTCAATTTGCCAGATTCCTACTATGAAACTTTCCAGACTATGTATGAGAAGAAACGCCAGTTGATACTCACCGCCCTCGACGGCTCGGGATTGAAAAGCTATGTACCAGAGGGTACGTATTTCGTGATGGCAGATTATTCGGATGTATTTGATGGAACACCATTGGAGTTTACACGCTATTTGACCAAAGATATAGGTGTGTCCTGTATTCCACCAGAATCATTTTACAGCCAGGAACATGCGCATATCGGACATGGGAATGTGCGTTTTGCTTTTTGTAAAAGTGACGAGATGCTTCAGGAAGCAGGCGAAAGGCTAGCCAAATTACGGTAAAAATGTTGGGGTGAGCCTCGTAGTCCCCTGAAATGCAGATCGTTGAATTGTCATTCTGAGCGTGAGCGAAGAATCTCATCGCGTCGACGCGTAACGAGATTCTTCGCTCACGCTCAGAATGACAAGTGAATGAGTTCAGAATGACAGGGGAGTGTGTTCAGGATGGCACGATTGCATGCAGGACGACATGTTTCGGTCTGATTGCTATATTGAAAGGAAAAGGTAAACACAATGAGAGCAGCAGTGTGTTATGAACCCGGGAAACCTCTCATCATTGAAGATATCGACATCGACCCGCCACAATCTGGTGAAGTAAAAGTTCGCCTGGTTGCAACAGCCATCTGCCATAGCGACATCCATGCTCTACATGGAGACTGGAACGGAAAATTTCCTGTTGTGGTCGGACATGAAGCCGCAGGTATTGTTGAGGAAGTCGGAGAAAATGTATCGCTTGCTGCCTCCGGGAGATAACGTTGTCGTATCTCTTCTTCGATCCTGTGGCCGCTGTTTTTACTGCGTGCAGGGACAGCCAAATCTTTGTAATGGCGCCTTTGCGCTCGATACGGAGAGCCGCCTGCATACCAAACAGGGGGATCTCATCTATCAAGGAATAAGGACAGCCGCCTTCGCGGAATATGTCGTTGTTGATCAATCTCAGGTTGTCCAGGTTCCACAATCGATACCCTTGGAAAAGGCCGCTCTGCTTGCCTGTGGAGTTATCACGGGTGTTGGAGCCGTGGTTAATACGGGGCAGGTCAGACCTGGTAATAGCGTCGTAGTCATTGGATTGGGTGGGGTCGGATTGAATGCCGTTCAAGGAGCAGTCCTGGCAGGAGCCAGCAAGATCATTGCCATGGACATTCTGGATACGAAATTGGCTGCCGCGAAGATGTTCGGAGCGACACATACGCTTAACGCCAGACGCGAGGATGCAAGACGGGTTATTCGTGAATTTACCGGGGGGCTTGGAGCCGACTATGTCTTTGTAACTGTTGGAAGCACAACTGCGGTAAGCCAGGGGATGACATTCTTGCGAAGGGCGGGAACTCTTGTCATAGTTGGGATGCCGCCTTCGGGAGCGACAGCTCCGCTCTCAGTTGTCGATATTGCTGACAAGGGGCTAAGAATCTTTGGCAGTTTCATGGGCTCAACGAGGCTACGTGTGGATATACCCAGGCTTGTAGACCTGTACCAGCAAGGTCGTCTCAAATTGGACGAACTCATTACCGCCCGTTTTGCGCCTGAACAGATTAATGAAGCCATAGAGTTGACGGAGAGAGGGGAAGTTATCCGCAACATGATTATATGGTGAGTATCATCATTGGTGAACTCGCTACCATGGCCAGAGTACTAAATCTTTGAGATGAGCGATAGTCTGCTCATAGCGGTTAGCAACGTCAGCATGTGTCGCCTTCTCGTCAGGAGGCTGATTAGTAAGTTTATTCACAGTATTTTGCTGCTCGTTTTCCCACTTCTCCTCGTTCAATCCATGTGCTATCGCATTCATGATCGTCATCGCAATGTGATATTCAGAAGGGCGAAGTTTATTATATCTCATTGCCTCTTGAAGATGTGCTGAGTATGCTGCTGTGTCACTCATTCTGCTTGAGGGAATTTGCTCATTTGCTCCAGAGGTTTGCTTGCTCATACGTTTATTCTTTCTGCTGTTATTTGCGTAGTCTACCTACATATATAGTATGTCACATAGTTTGGCAACCGATTGCTGACACTATTTTCAACTCCTTTTTTATCAACTTCCTCAAACCTTCCTTGGACTCAAGCACATCACCGCAATCCCTGCAATTGTGATATGATGTGTAACGCTAAAGCCCACTTTCATCTCGTGTGTTGGACGATGATTCGTCTGCAGTTTCACAGCAGAAACCTAATTATCGTGTCCGTTATGACCGAGTCAGGCTCGACGTTTTGAGCAGTGAAGTCAGGTTGCTTCCACGTTATTTTTTAGCACACAAAGGAGTAACAATTCATGTCGAACTTACCCAATGTCAAGAAGAATGTCAACAATGGAGAGATCGCCGGGTACTGTGATCCAAGATTCGAGCGGGTGGCTGAGGAGTTTGAGCGAAATTTTCGTGAACGAGGTGAGGTTGGGGCATCTGTCTGCGTCAAGTTGGCAGGTGAGACGTTCGTTGATCTATGGGGAGGGAGCGCAGATCCTTCATCCAATAAACCCTGGGTTGAGGATACAATCACCCCTGTATGGTCCTGTACCAAGGGAGCAACGGCACTATGCGCCCATATGCTTGTTTCACGTGGCTTGCTAGACCTCGAGGCGCCGGTAGTGCGCTACTGGCCAGAATTTGGACAGGCGGGCAAAGAGTCAATCCCCGTGAAAATGTTGCTCAACCACCAGTCAGGAGTCGCGGCTATCAGCAATCCTATTCCTCCTGGAGGCTTATACGACTGGGAGTATGTGGTAAAGGCTCTGGAGAAGCAGGAGCCTTTTTGGAAACCAGGCAGCATGCATGGGTATCAAGGGTTTACATTCGGTTGGTTGGTAGGAGAGGTTGTGCGAAGGGTGTCTGGCAAATCACTTGGAACCTTTTTCCGCGAGGAAGTAGTTGAACCGTTGGGTCTTGATTTCTGGATGGGACTACCAAAAATGCACGAAAACCGCGTAGCCCCGATTATCCCGGCTGATCCTCCTGACCCGAGTGGCCCAGTTTCTCCTATGTTGATGGCTATCGCTCTGGATCAGACTTCTCTGCAGGCGATTTTGATGTTCAATACCGGTGGCTATATGTTGCCTGGTCCGGATGGTGTGTTCGGTTTCAATACGCGAGAAGCTCATATTGCCGAATTTGGTTCCGTTGGTAGTTTGACCAATGGACGAGGGCTGGCAGGTATGTATGCTCCACTCGCCAACGGTGGAAGCCTGAATGGTGTAAGCCTGGTGAGCCGCGATACTGTTACGCGAATGGGAGCAGTCTCCTCGGCGAGCAGTCTGGATGCATCGATCCTGCTTCCCACGCGCTTCACACTTGGCTATGCCAAATCTGTTGATAACCGGCACGTACCCATGGCTACTGAAGACGATAGCTTGATTCTTTCTGAAGAGGCCTTCGGACATCCCGGTTTCGGCGGAGCGATTGGCTTTGCTGACCCGGTTGCCAACATGTCCTTTGGGTATGCAATGAACAGGATGGGCCAGGGTATCGGTCTCAATGCAAGAGGTCAGAGCCTGGTGGACGCAACGTACCTGTCCCTGGGCTATACCTCCAAAGCCGGTGGGAGCTGGATTAAAGGGTAACAGGTGCCCAGTTGTCCTTACGAATCTCCCATTTGAGCATATTCCCGTCTGGCTCTAAGCGATGCATGCCCGCGTTTTCGAGCACTTTGATAGAACCAATGTTATCGTCAAGACAGGAGGCAGTCACGACTTTGATGATTGTCTTTTGAAACGCCCATGCTACAAGGCTATGCGCCATTTCAGTCGCGTAGCCTTGTTTGCGATATTCTGGAACAACATCATATCCGACCTCAACAACCCCATCTTCGTCTGGGCCTCCCATAAATCCTATGCCGCCAATCACTCCCTGGTCCAATCTGTGGATAGCGATCCAATCCCAGACAGGTTCTGATGGCGCTTTCTCCATGTTTTCCACAAAGAATGGCAAGGCTTCTGCCAGATCAGGCCCAGGCCAATGCTCGGGAACATACACCCCGAGCATTTCGACCAGTTTCGCTCTATCATTCATGGCTGCCTTTTTGAGGTCCAACGTGAATGGAATGAGTTGTAAACGCTTTGTTTCTAGTGTTGGCACAATGATTACTCCTTTAAGGAGTATCATATCATCTCCATGTGCTATCAACTGTCGCCTCAATTCGTCTTCCAAACCTCGACAACAGCCGTTCTCGCCGCCCTGAATCAGTCCAGCCACCCCAGCGTTCCTTCTGCATTCCAGGAGGTTATGGACTCAGGTATGTCCGAGAGAGCAAGCAGACTGGAACGTACTCATCTCAGGATCAACGATAGCCGTACCACCTTGCGTGTTGCACAGCAACCGGCCTGGCTTCCCAGTCTTGGTCGGGGTGTCCCTCTGAGAAGCTTCTTCCCCCCGACCTGTAGCCGGAGAGAGCGTGTCTGTCCTGGTCAGCCACTGCGTTTCAAACGCGGCTGCCAGTGATATTGCCCATAAAACGAGTGGTGCAGATTGCAAGAGGCGTTAAAGTCGGCTTGCGCTTCGTAGTGACACACAGGGCATCTGAATAATTTCCCCCATTTGAGCGTGACACGTCTTCCGTTCAGGTTTGAGAACCTCTCGCCCCTGGCGCCGCATCGCGAGCAATACTGGCTCGTTCCATGCGGGTTGGTCTCGACAGTCACCACACCGAGTGCATACGCCTTCGTTCTCGCGTACTGATTGATCTTTCCTCGCAGCTGGTTCGCTTGTGTGCAATTCATGCGCCGCGACTTGCTTGCCGCAGCTCGCCGTATCTTGCGCAGGCGTTCAAACACCAGCACACAGCCTGGATACTTCGCGCAGACGTTGGCGATGCGACGTGCCACATTATGGGCCGCGTCCTCATTCATGCGCCTGACATGCCCCCACAGCTGTTGGTTGCTATGCTCCCCTTTCACCGGCTTGCCTGAGAGCCATTGCTTCTTGGCAATCCGTTTGAGATGGCGGTAGCGCGCCTGATCGAGGCCCTGATCTCGCACGAAGACCGTTTCCCGAATCGTTCCTCCTTGCCTGACGGTGATGACGGCAAGCATCTTCACATTCAGATCGACACCCACCGTCACCAGGTCGGGATCAGCTTTGCTCTCGACGATCTTCTTCGCCTTCACTTCTTTGATCTGGGAGAAATGGAGTTCCGCAGAGCTTTTGCGTACCACCAATTTGGGACTCTGCTTTTCCCATTCTGGATCAGTCAGGCGTTGCTGAAAGTAGTGACTGTTCTTGATGGGATAGTGACACCAGTGCCAATGCGAGCCTGTATAGACTTTGAGGCGCACAAACCGCGCGTGCTCCTTTCCGCGGCTTTCGAGGTCCAGCTCGACCGTCCCTTTGTAAAGCGTTGGGTGGTTGGCGGCACCAGGCGCTCCTGGTTTCCCTGCTTTCTTGCCACTTTTCTCCCAATTCAGCAGATGAGAAAGATGCGACCGGGCTTTCCCAATCGCGTCTTTAATTACAGCCCGTCGGTAGACAAAGGGCATGTCAGGGAAACGCTCGCTGAAATTCCACCCCTCCCACGGGTGCGGGTGGTCACAAGTAGCTACGGTATGCGTTTCCGCCCAGGTCAGCAGCTCGTTGGGTGAGATGGCCCTTGAGTGCCACTCCAGGTGCTTTTCGGAGTAGTAAGACACACGCTCAGCCAGTTTTTGGGCGTGGGTCAAGAAGAAGTCGAGATAAAACGCACGCGCCTGGGTGAGGATCGCTCCCGTCGCCTCCAGGTACGCTCGTTTGCCGCTATTGGCGCCTCCCTCTTCTCGCTTGCCCAAATCGAGGAGCAGTTTGGTTGTGCGTGTGGCTTGTCCCATTTTGTGCTCCCTTACTGGAACAAATGTTCTTTATAAGGGCAGTGTACTATCTTTATGTACTTTTGTCAATGTTTTTAGTACTACACTTTTAGTTTTGATCTGCTCCGCCATGCGAGACAGATGGTGTATGTAGCTTATTGGCAATCACTGCATGAGCAATCAGCTTACCAATAGGTGTGAACGAAATCTTCTACAAGAAACATCTAAAGTAGGTTCAGAGGGTCGTCCAGCCCACGATATCTACCGAACCTCTAGAGGTGTAGGCAAACTGGGTTGGTTTTCCACCTTTCAACGAACCAAAGACCAGTGTTTGCAGTGTGGTATTCTGATTACTTGTCTGCAGCGTGTACATGCTGCTGTCACGTGAAACGTTTGACCATGGGAACTGTGTATAGACATTCATATGGTACGTTGTAGCGTTTAAAGGGAGATCAAAAAGCACCGTCCGGCCTGAGCCATCGGGTTTCATCGTCCAGAGCTGGTTGTTCGATGCATTCGTGTGGCTATTGAGGCTCACCACGGTCATGAGCAGTGTGTGTGGAGTCACGGCACGCAATTGCTGGACGCAAATGTAAGGGGTTTGGTGGTAGATCGTCTTTTGCGTGCCTCCAGTGGATGGCCCAACCGAGATGGTTGTATCAAACGGTTGAATTGCGCCAACCATCCAGCAATAGCCAACAAACAATTGTTTCGCGTTATAGCTGCTATCAAGCGATAGATAGCTAAAGCGAATTGAATGCTCGAGCACTTTCTTGAGATTGCTTCCATTTGGATTGTTGTATTTTGCTGTATCGAGAATGGAGAGTACTATCGGAGGCACAGGTCCGAAACGGCCCGAACGCACGACATATGCTCGTGTATGGTCAAGCCATGTCAAGACGCTATAATAGTAGTTCTTATCTGTGATCTTCAGTTCAGTCGTAAGTTTACCGCTTGCAAGGTTCAATAATGTAACGGTGCTGGTAGAAGTGTTGTCATCTGTGGAGATGAGAACCGATTTCTGATCCGTGGACCATTGGATATTCGTGGATCGCGATACTACCCCTGCAGGTAAACAGTAGAGAGTTTGCAGTCCTTTTCCATCTATGCGGATCAACTGGAGCATAGATTCATGCTGTCGATCACCACGCGGATCAATCTGGCTCAGGAAAAGTACCCACTGCCCATTCGCGGAAACCTGGGCATTCTCGATTGAGAGGCCACTTGTCACAAGCACGCTCTTTTGACCAGTAGTGACATCATAGAGTTTGAGATGGCCATAGGCGATGGTGGTGTTCAATGGAACTTCATTATACACATAGACTATCGTCGGATCTTTCCCTAATTTTACTGGTCGCATCACAGCCGCGCGTGCTGTGCCATTTGTCGGGCAGGATGTTTGAGTTGGTGGCATCTGAACAGTCTGTGTAGTGGCGAGACTATCAGCGGCACTTGCAGGAGCAATTTTCAGCCCAAGCAAGGGCACTAGAACTGCAAGCAGTGCAATGAGGCAACTGCCTGAAATGAGAAAAAGTATAAACAAACGAGACTTTTTAGATTGGTTTAGCATAATGTAATCACCAGTTCTTTCATTGAAATGTTTTTTAGCATTATTAATAAGTGTTTCCAATGCATTAGACGTCGTATAGCGTTGTATTCGCACGCTTTCTTGCCCACTCATCCCTCTATGTGACGAAGTTCACACCTCGCTAGTGATCTATGCCATAATTAAAAGGAGTGTAGAGGACGAAGTCCTTTGCCGGGGTGCGGGGTGTTCCCCGCTGCTCATTTCCTTTTCGCCGCCGTAGGCGGCAAGAAAAGACGCTAGAAGAGCAAATGATGATTGAAGTCTATCCAAACTTATATATTGGCTCATGGATCGATTACGAAAAGGTAGTCTCAGGTCAACCGGGCTGGGCTGTCGTTCATGCATGCAAAGAATACCATCGCATCACTGTTGGATATAAGCTATGGAACGTACCCAGGCATCATCCAGAATACTTGCTTGCGCGCAGAGAAAACAGAATAATGCTTTGCTTGCTCGATTTGCCCGTTTCGCGGTTTATCAAGAAGGAAATGATAGATCAAACACTTGATTTCATCGACGATGCCTATAACGGCGGATTGAAGGTGCTGATACATTGCATGTATGGCCGGTCAAGAAGTCCGTCAATCACCATGTTGTACCTGGCAACCAGGCTACATGTGCTTTCAACGGAATCATTTGAAGCTGCCGAGAAACAATTCAGATGTCTTTATCCAAAGTATCATCCGAATAGAGGTATCAGGGAACATCTGCGTTGCAACTGGCAGCAGTACTGTGCGGATGGACAATGTGGGAAGCAAGTATGACTGGCGGGAATAAGCCCCGCCAGCTTTTGCTACACCGGAGGTAGTGTGGGGTAATAGTTGGGATCCTGGGTAAAATCGAAAGCCTCGTAGAAATCGCCCAACTGTGAGAGCGCATCGCGGGGAGGTGCGGCAGGACCAGTAGAGGCGCCATTGGCCGCAGCATTATTAGTTCCCGGTGTCTGAGTGTCGAATTGATGATTGACACTTGCAAGCGTTGGAAGTCCATATCTCCGCTCCAGGAATTTCAGCACCGAACTGTGTTCGTAAAGCTGTCCTGAGACGTAGCCGCGCTTCGCGTATGGGGATACTAACAGCGTTGGGACGCGAAAGCCCAGACCGTAGGCATCCACTTGTGGTGGAGCTACATGCTCGAAGAAGCCACCTCCCTCATCATACGTGAAGAAGAGGGCTGAACTCGTCCAGGCGCTCGAACCTATCAACGCATTTGTAACCTGTGCCATCTTTTGCTGGCCAAGCAAAATACTTTGTGGAGGGTGTTCGCTTACATTCCCCTCGGTGATAATAAACGAGACCTGCGGCAATGTACCCGCTTGCAAATCGTTGTAGTAATCAGTCTCCGTGAACTTGATGCGCGAGTCATTTTGCCACTTCGAGAAGAAGATGAGTGTGTTGAAGACCTCAAGTGAATTCGTTGTAGATCCCAGGCCGATGTTATAACACTTCCATGTGATCTGTTGGGCATCCAAAAGGTCGACGATGACAGGCCAATTCAGGCTTCCATGGCTGATACTATTCGATGTATTGCCTCCAGACGTTGCAGCCCAGAGGTACAGGCGATTGGGATCGGTCGGGCCAAGTAATGAACAGAAATAATTGCCACAAAGAGTAAAGTTGTCGGCCAGTGCGTAGTAGTATGGCATATCTGATCCATCGTAATAAATCATAGTTCCAGCCCCATCGGTCGTGACGAAGCCGTCCATCGCGCCATTATCCCATTCACTATGAATAGCAGACCAGGTATGACTGATGTCTGCCGATGTTGGTTGGGAGGCATGTTGCGGCGCTACAGTGCCACCTTTGCCATCAGGCTGTGTATAGTTGGACGGAATTCCATAGCTTCCGGCTTTGGGATACATGCCGAAATACGTATCGAAGGTGCGATTTTCTTGACAAGCGATAAGAACATGTTGAATGGAAGTGGCATCTCCCGTACCGGTGGCAGTTGGACTGATTGTAGGGGTCGCTGCGAGACTTGCCTTCCTGGCTAATACCTGGTGAATGTTCGTGGTGCCGGTTCCAACCACGAAACTAGCTCCAGCCAGACCGCCCATTGTTTTAAGAGCCTGTCGTCGGGACACATTCTCGCTAAACCACTTTTTCAAATCCATGGTTCTCTCTTTCATTGCTACAAATTGACGATACACGAGACGAACAAGGATTGCTCGTCACTTTCAATAAACGTGCTGTAATGCTTACTTCGCTTCCGTTTTGTTAAGTCACGTAGGCCAGGACTTTCCAATTTTCGCCACAAAGGGGATTGCAAAGGACGGCGAGAACGCGAGGTGTCCTCGTACCCTCCACTTCTCTCTGCCGCCGAAGGCGGCTCAAGTGAGAAGTGGAAAGCCCTGTCACGAAGGC
>CAVPEB010000075.1:0-124920 GCA_963702765.1 uncultured Chloroflexia bacterium | reverse complement strand
CTGCCAGAAGAGATGCACGCGTTCACGTAATGCAGCATTTTCAGGTTTATGCAGATAGGGATCGCTCTCCCACAGCTTTTCAGCGAGAGTGCGTGTAAGTTCAACCAGGCGCATATCACTCAGGTCAGCAATGCGCAGTTCAGGCACGCCGCTCTGACGCACGCCAAAGAAATCACCTGCTCCGCGTAGCCTTAAATCTGCTTCAGCAAGGCGGAAACCATCATCTGTCGACTGGAAAACTTCCAGACGTTCCTGGGCCTGTATACTCGCATCGGAGCTTAAGACGTAACAATACGATTGATGTTCGCCACGTCCAACACGCCCGCGGAATTGGTGTAGTTGTGAAAGGCCAAAACGATCTGCGTCCTCGATTACCATTACCGTTGCATTTGGCACATCAATACCGACCTCAATCACCGAAGTGGCGACCAGAATATCCAGTTCTTCATCGCGAAAATGGCGCATGACCTGGTCCTTTTCCGCTGCTTTCATCGATCCATGCAGCAATCCAAGGCGAAAATTGGGAAAAACATCCCTGCTCAGTCGTTCATACTCGACCGTTGCAGCCTTTACAGCAAGTGTTTCTGATTCCTCAATAAGAGGGCAGATGATAAAACCTGCCTTCCCTCGTTAACCTGCTCAGCGATCAGGCGATTGGCCTCTTCGCGGCGTGCGCCACTTCGCCAGCGTGTAATAACCTTCTGGCGTCCAGGGGGCATCTGGTCGATAACGGAAACGTCCAGGTCTCCGTATACGGTGAGCGCGAGGGTACGAGGAATAGGCGTGGCAGTCATGACAAGCATGTGTGGGTGGAACCCCTTTTGCCGCAAAATATCTCGCTGTTCAACACCGAAGCGATGCTGTTCATCGACGATAACCAGTCCTAAACGTGCAAAATTGACATCTTCTTGAATGAGTGCGTGCGTGCCGATAGCCACCATCGCCTGACCGTTTTCAATGGCAGCGCGGCCCAGCGCTCGTTCGCGTTGGCGCAGACTGCCAGTAAGCAGGACGGTCCGAATACCAAATGGCTCTAACATAGAGCCTATGCTTTGAGCATGCTGCTCTGCTAGAAGTTCTGTCGGAGCCATAATTGCTCCCTGGAAGCCATTAAGAGCAGCCATGAGCAGTGCAGCGGCGGCAACAGCAGTTTTCCCTGAGCCTACATCACCCTGTAAAAGTCGGCACATAGGTTGACTTTGTGCAAGATCGCCAAAGATTTCAATAATCACGCGCCGCTGTGCCTCAGTAAAGCGAAAAGGCAACGTTTCCTCAAAGGGCTTCTCGCTGGAAAGCATCGACCACAAGGTGCTTCCCGATAGTGTTGGGCTAGATTGAGCCTCTTCTTGTATGGTTGCTACATCTGTCCAGACTATCAGGTCGCTTGTGTCGATGAGAATTTTATGAAAATCGATATTGAAAGCGGTTCCCTGTGTGGCTTCTTGTTGCCAGCGCGATCTGCGTTCTTGCATGCCTAACTGGATAAAAAACAATTCATCGAAACCCAGGCGAAAACGTGCGGCCTGTAGCGCCTGTTCATTCTCAGGGTAGTGCATCTGCGAGACCGATTCTGGCAATGGCATAAGTCTGGCAGCGGAACGCACTGAGGTTGGAAGATATTCAGGTATCATAGCCGAGTAGCGATCAACAACCCATTTCGTATAGCGCCTCAGCGATTTCGCATTCAAACCCTCGGTAAGTGCATAGGTTGGGACTAAACGTCCTGTGTTGAGTAAATCGCCCTGCTCGGGCAGTTCATAGCTTTTGACAGAGAAATCAATCTTATTGCCGAATCGTTGTTTTACACCAGTCACGACTAGATAGGAGCCTTTGGCAGCCTGTAACTGTTTTTGTAGATATGGTTGATTGAACCATGTGACACGCAGTTTTCCGGTATCATCGGAAATCGTAGCGATTGTTCGCGCAATTCCTTTGCTCGTGCGGAGTGTCTCGACTTCCCAGATCAATCCCAATGTTGTCGTTACTTCGCCAAATGGGATATTGGCGATTTTTTCAAGTTTGCTATAGTCACGATGCTGGCGTGGAAAATAGAAGAGCAAGTCACGTATAGTACGAATTCCGAGACTACGAAGCTTAGCGGCAACAGATGGCCCTACACCGGGTACGGCGGTAATTTCCGCGCTGAGTAATGTAAGAGCAGCATGGCTTGAAGACATCCCTGCATCTAGTCTAATTGGCTCTCGTTGTTGAGTATCAGGGTACTTAGGAGATTGTTGTGGCGACCTTGCTTCTTTTGTCTTGACTGTTGGTTGCGAAGTAGCACTGGCCAGTCGGGAAGATGCAGATGGTTGCCCGTTTTGGGGAAGCTTCTCCGATCCAAATTCTCTTTTGACCTCTTCTAGATCATCTCTAAACGATGAGGATTTGGTGATCTCAGGAACTGATTTGCCAGGATTGGCTGTTTGAGGATGGTTTCCTGTATTGTCGCTCGTTTTGTTATGTTCTAGCTCATCGAGTACCGAAAGAGCCGTACGCAAACTTGAGGCACGTTGCATCAGGCATGGCGACGGTAGCCTTCCAGGTACTCTGTGAAGCGATAAATGGGCTTGAGATCTAGCCCCGTTTTTTTGCAGATTGCGCTTACTTCATCTGCCCAGCGCACGACAAATAATTCTAAACCGCCCTTAACGACCCGGTCTTGATGATTGCCACGTTGTTCGTATTGCAGGACTTTGCGTGCCCGCTCGATCAAAGGGGCGAGCTGAGAGTTTGTTGAATCTGGCATAGCTCACGATTTTGAATACTTGAAACATTGTTCTTAGTGCTTCCATACTATAGTGTTTGCCCCGGGGTGTGTCAAGCGGAAGAGGGTTCTTAAGCAAGAGTCACTTTGTGATGTTTTCTGCGCGCCTACGGTGCGTTTATTTCGATAATGAAGAGATGCACGCGTTCACGTAATGCAGTATTTTCAGGTTTATGCAGATAGGGATCGCTCTCCCACAGTTTTTCAGCGAGAGTGCGTGTAAGTTCAACCAGGCGCATATCACTCAGGTCAGCAATGCGCAGTTCAGGCACGCCGCTCTGACGCACGCCAAAGAAATCACCTGCTCCGCGTAGCCTTAAATCTGCTTCAGCAAGGCGGAAACCATCATCTGTCGACTGGAAAACTTCCAGACGTTCCTGGGCCTGTATACTCGCATCGGAGCTTAAGACGTAACAATACGATTGATGTTCGCCACGTCCAACACGCCCGCGGAATTGGTGTAGTTGTGAAAGGCCAAAACGATCCGCGTCCTCGATTACCATTACCGTTGCATTTGGCACATCAATACCGACCTCAATCACTGAAGTGGCGACCAGAATATCCAGTTCTCCATCGCGGAAATGGCGCATGACCTGGTCCTTCTCCGCTGCTTTCATCGATCCATGCAGCAATCCAAGGCGAAAATTGGGAAAGACATCCCTGCTCAGTCTTTCATACTCGACCGTTGCTGCTTTTACAGCAAGTGTTTCTGATTCCTCAATGAGAGGGCAGATGATGAAGACCTGCTTTCCCTCGTTAACCTGCTCAGCGATCAGGCGATTGGCCTCTTCGCGGCGTGCGCCACTTCGCCAGCGTGTAATAACCTTCTGGCGTCCAGGGGGCATCTGGTCGATAACGGAAACGTCCAGGTCTCCGTATACGGTGAGCGCGAGGGTACGAGGAATAGGCGTGGCAGTCATGACAAGCATGTGTGGGTGGAACCCCTTTTGTCGCAAAATATCTCGCTGTTCAACACCGAAGCGATGCTGTTCATCGACGATAACCAGTCCTAAACGTGCAAAATTGACATCTTCTTGAATGAGTGCGTGCGTGCCGATAGCCACCATTGCCTGGCCGTTTTCAATGGCAGCGCGGCCCAGCGCTCGTTCACGTTGGCGCAGACTGCCAGTGAGCAGGACGGTCCGAATACCAAATGGCTCTAGCATAGAGCCTATGCTTTGAGCATGCTGCTCTGCTAGAAGTTCTGTTGGAGCCATAATTGCTCCCTGGAAGCCATTAAGAGCAGCCATGAGCAGTGCAGCGGCAGCAACAGCAGTTTTCCCGGCACCTACATCACCCTGCAATAGGCGGCACATAGGCTGACTTTGTGCAAGATCGCCAAAGATTTCAATAATCACGCGCCGCTGTGCCTCAGTAAAGCGAAAAGGCAACGTTTCCTCAAACGGCTTCTCGCTGGAAAGCATTGACCACAAGGTGCTTCCCGATAGTGTTGGGCTAGATTGAGCCTCTTCTTGTATGGTTGCTTCATCTGTCGTAACTGTCAGGTCACTTGTGTCGATGAGAATTTTATGAAAATCGATCTTGAAAGCGTTTCCCATGTGTGGCTTCTTGTTGCCAGCGCGACCTACGTTCTTGCATGCCTAACTGAATAAAAAACAACTCATCGAAACCCAGGCGAAAACGTGCGGCATGTAGTGCCTGTTCATTCTCAGGATAGTGCATCTGCGAGACCGCTTCTGGCAATGGCATGAGCCTGGCAGCGGAGCGCACTGATGTTGGAAGATATTCAGGAATCATAGCCGCGTAGCGATCAACAACCCATTTCGTATAGCGTCTCAGCGATTTCGCATTCAAACCCTCGGTAAGTGCATAGGTTGGGACTAAACGCCCTGTGTTGAGTAAATCGCCCTGATCGGGTAGTTCATAACTCTTGACAGAGAAATCAATCTTATTGCCGAACCGTTGTTTTACACCAGTCACGACTAGATAGGAGCCTTTGGCAGCCTGTAACTGTTTTTGTAGATATGGTTGATTGAACCATGTGACACGCAGTTTTCCGGTATCATCGGAAATCGTAGCGATTGTTCGCGCAATTCCTTTGCTCGTGCGGAGTGTCTCGACTTCCCAGATCAATCCCAATGTTGTCGTTACTTCGCCAAATGGGATATTGGCGATTTTTTCAAGTTTGCTATAGTCACGATGCTGGCGTGGAAAATAGAAGAGCAAGTCACGTATAGTACGAATTCCGAGACTACGAAGCTTAGCGGCAACAGATGGCCCTACACCGGGTACGGCGGTAATTTCCGCGCTGAGTAATGTAAGAGCAGCATGGCTTGAAGACATCCCTGCATCTAATCTAATTGGCTCTCGTTGTTGAGCATCAAGGTACTTAGGAGATTGTTGTGGCGACCTTGCTTCTTTTGTCTTGACTGTTGGTTGCGAAGTAGCACTGGCCAGTCGGGAAGATGCAGATAGTTGCCCGTTTTGGGGAAGCTTCTCCGATCCAAATTCTCTTTTGACCTCTTCTAGATCATCTCTAAACGATGAGGATTTGGTGATCTCAGGAACTGATTTGCCAGAATTGTCGGTTTGAGGATGGTTGCCTGTATTGTCGCCCGCTTTGTTATGTTCTAGCTCATCGAGTACCGAAAGAGCCGTACGCAAACTTGAGGCACGTTGCATAGGGTCCTGGCGACGGTAGCCTTCCAGGTACTCTGTGAAGCGATAAATGGGCTTGAGATCTAGCCCTGTTTTTTTGCAGATTGCGCTTACTTCATCTGCCCAGCGCACGACAAATAATTCTAAACCGCCCTTAACGACCCGGTCTTGATGATTGCCACGTTGTTCGTATTGCAGGACTTTGCGTGCCCGCTCGATCAAAGGGGCGAGCTGAGAGTTTGTTGAATTTGGCATAGCTCACGATTTTGAATACTTGAAACATTGTTCTTAGTGTTTCCATACTATAGTGTTTGCCCTGGGGTGTGTCAAGCGGAAGAGGGTTCTTAAGCAAGAGTCACTTTGTGACTGTTTTCTGCGCGCCTACGGTGCGTTTATTTGATAATGGCTCGCTTGCAAACCAAACCAGGTGAAGAAGCAGCTTGAGAGAAAGGCTAGTTTTTTAAACTCTTGCATACTACTAACCATATATCATACAGTTAGGATTGTCTAAGTTGCCGTCACATAGTAGGAGAAACTAAGTAATGGGTTTTCGATACGCTGTTATTGGTTCTGGACGCCAGGGTACATCTGCCGCGTATGATCTGGCTCGATTTGGAGATGCTGATTATTTACTCCTTGCTGATCAGTCGCTTAGCCAGGCTGAACGAGGTGCAGCACGGGTCAATCAATTGATTGGACGGCAGGTCGCGCATGCAGTCCAGGTAGAAGTGCAGAATGAAGATGCGGTGGTCTCGATGCTTACTGGCTCCGCCATTGAGGTTTTTATATCTGGAGTGCCTTATTTCTATAATTTAGGGCTGACTCGAGCTGCTCTTCGTGCTCGTGCCAGTATGTGTGATTTCGGGGGCAATACTGAACAGGTTCGACAGCAATTAGCTTTTGACTCCGAGGCAAAAGCCATGGGAATCACCTTAATTCCCGATTGTGGGCAAGTTCCGGGTCTGGGTACCTCTCTCTGCGCCTTATGCGATGACTTTGTTGGATGAACCTCGTGATATTTTACTCTACGATGGCGGTATTCCTCTCTACCCTCGTCCACCCTGGAATTACATTTTAACCTTCAACATCGAGGGGCTGACAAATGAGTATTTTGGCACCACCCTTTTCTTACGCGATGGAAAAATGTTCGAAACTCCGTGCTTTGAAGAATATGAACTTGTTGATTTTCCAGAACCCTTTGGAAAACTTGAAGCTTTCACTACCGCCGGAGGTACCAGTACGATGCCCTGGACCTATGCTGGCACATTACGTACGTTGCAAAATAAGACCTTGCGCTGGCCTGGACATTATGCGCAATGGAAAGCGTTCAACGATGCGGGGCTAATTAGTCTTGATCCAGTGCAGGTGGATGGTACTTCTGTCATACCGCGCCATCTACTGCATGCTGTTTTGGAGCCGCAAATACTTGCTCGTCCTGGCGAGCACGATATGGTCATCATTCGCATTATTGCGCGAGGACTAAAGGATGGCCAGGAACAAGAAGCGATTGTTGATCTTTTCGATTACTATGATGAGGCCACAGGCTTTACTTCTATGGAACGCACGACCGGGTGGCATGCTGCTATTATGGCTGGCTTTATGGCACGCCGGCAAACACCGTCAGGGGGAATTCCAGTTGAATTGGCTGTTCCCGGTCAGGTCTTCGTTGAAGAGTTTCGTAAACGTGGATTCGATTTGCGAGTTTCGTTGTAGGGCTGAGGGTTGTCTTGTGTAATGCTGTGTTTTTGATTATACTCTAGACATAACTATTGACCTATTTCTTGTAGAGATATCTTGCTGCGAGCGATGCTTTCGAAGAAGCAAGATGACTGATCAGCCTGGGAGGCTGATTTATTTTCTATTCCGAGGTATTACGCATGACTACGATGACACGTTCCGAGTCCCTCTTCCTTTCAACTCTTCCTGGTAAGTACTATTATGATCCTGCAATCTATGAGCAAGAGCAAGAAAAAATCTTCTCACGTATGTGGGTCTGTATTGGTCGTGCTGAAACAATCCCTCCTAAACCAGGAGCATATCAGGTCGTTACCGTTGGGCAAGAAAGTATAATCGTAGTTCGAAATCGAGATGGAGTGCTACATGCTTTTCTCAATGTTTGCAGGCATAGAGGTGCTCGTCTTTGCTCCGAAGCTGCTGGACAGCTTAAGGGCTCGATCCAGTGTCATTATCATGCGTGGACGTATGGACTAGATGGGCGTTTGATCGGTGCGCCAAATATCATGAGTGACGAGCAGTTCGATCGTACGGCGTTTGGATTGCTGCCTGTGGCTTTGGAGGTCTGGGAAGGATTTATCTGGCTAAATCTATCCGACAATCCTCCTTCTGCGGCCTCTCAGCTTAACCCGATGATTATTCAACGCTTTGGCAGCTATGAGCGGTTCAGTCGTTGGGGAGTTGGAGAGTTGAAGATCGGCGGATCGATTTCTTATGAGGTTCAGGCAAACTGGAAGTTGATTCTTGAAAACTTTATGGAGTGTTATCATTGCGGGCCAATGCATCCTGAGCTTTGTAACTTGCTGCCTGGCTTCCGTTCGGGCAAAACGTATGCTAATGGTGATGCAGCTACGTATGCCAGCGGTGTTGAAGCGTTTACGATGACAGGTAAAGCCAGTCGCCCGCATCTTAAAGGGTTACAGCCTGAAGATTTGCGGCTGTATTATGGGGAAGTATTATTCCCTAACATACTGATAAATCTGATCGACGATCATGTCGTTATTCATACTATCTGGCCGGAAGGGTCTGATCGATCTCGTGTGGTTTGTGACTGGCTCTTTGAGCCTGATGTGATGTCCATGCCAGATTTTGATCCGATGGATGCTGTTGAACTTTTTGATATTGTCAATAAGCAGGATTGGGAAGTCTGTGAGATGACGCAGAAGAGTATGGCTTCAAGGGCTTTCAGGTCAGGTGGGGTGTATGTGCCGTCTGAGTGGCACATACGCGAGCTTGCTGATTTTATTTTAGAGAAGCTTGGTTAGTCTAAAGAGCTTTTAGAAACTTTTCGACATTCATTTATGACTCGCCGCCGCAGGCGGCGAAAGGGAGGTATTCGGGGACACCCCGAACCCTGGCAAAGGACTGCGTCCTCTGCACTCCTGTACATAATATTATGTAAAAAGGGGAGCCAGGTGCTCTCTCAAAAAGGCCTTATCTGCTTCATAGGGAAGTAGTTCAATTGCTACTTCGGGTTTGAACCAGCCAACTTCGGTGAATATGAGATCGGTAGGGGTAGAGGATTGGTTGTTTTCTAACGCGTAAGCCAGAAAGAAGTGGATTGTCTTTTGTACCAAATCGCCGTTGCTTTTGACCGATTCTACGCAGAATTGTGCCAAGGTGCTTGATCAATTGCACATTATCTAATCCTGTTTCCTCATGGATCTCGCGAAGTGCGGCCTCTTCGATTGTTTCGCCTTCTTCGACGTGACCTTTCGGCAAAACCCAGCTTTTATCAGTTCTTTGGTGATGTGCCAGTGCGATCTTGAGTTCACCTTCGATTTCACGTAAGATGATAGCTCCTGCTGATGTGGCTGTATTGACAACCATTTCTAATCTCCTTGTGGGATTGATATTTGAGGGCTGTTACTAAGTTTCTTCTAGACGTGCTTAGCCCCGCTCCGGCGGCAAAGAGAAGTGAGCGGGATACCCCCGCCCGTAGGGGACAGTCCCCTGCATCTCTTAAGCCTGCGCCTATGGTGATTCACCACCCAGCAAGGGCTGCTGCCCTCTGCACTCCCGCTTGTTGATAGACATTATAACCCTCTAAATAGAGAAAGGAAAGGGAGATGCCCCTTTCCTTTCTCTATCTTCTCATGTGAGGCTACATTTTGCTGCTAGTTCAGGTATTTATACGCGGGGAGTGTCAGAAACTCAACAAACTGGTCATCTGTAATGATGATGTCGAGTATCTCTGCGGCAGTTTGAAATTTACGGCTGGCGAATTCCTGTTCGCCGACAGCCAGTTTGATTTTCTCAAGCTCTTCGCGGGCAAGTTGGCGGTATAATTCGATGGTTACCTTTCTTCCATCATCCAAAATGCCTTTGGGATGATGAATCCATTGCCAGATTTGAGACCTTGAAATTTCGACGGTGGCGGCATCTTCCATCAGGTTATTAATTGGCACGCATCCATTGCCACGCAGCCATGACTCAAGATACTGTACGCTGACGCTGATATTGTTACGTAGCCCGGCTTCGGTAATCGTGCCTGCTGGTACCTGCAACAGGTCAGCAGCCGTCACATGGACATCTTCGCGTTTCCTGTCTATCTGATTTGGGCTTTTCATGACTGCATCGAATTCTTCCATTGCAATGGCGACCAATCCTGGATGAGCCACCCATGTACCATCATGACCATCAGTTGCTTCACGTTTTTTGTCAGCGCGAACGCGAGCGAGTGCTTCTTCATTGGCCTCAGGGTCATTCTTGATCGGTATCTGCGCTGCCATACCACCAATGGCATGGGCGAGGCGACGATGGCAGGTTTTGATCGCAAGCAGCGAATACGAGCGCATAAAGTGTGTTGTCATTGTCACCTGTGCGCGATCTGGAAGAATAAAATCTGGGATGTTACGGAACTTCTTAATTGCGCTGAAGATATAATCCCAACGCCCGCAGTTTAATCCAGCAGAATGTTCACGCAACTCATAGAGGATTTCGTCCATCTCAAATGATGCCAGGATCGTTTCGATTAGTACTGTTGCTTTGATCGTGCCCTGTGGTATTCCCAACTCCTTTTGTGCCATTACGAAGATGTCATTCCAGAGGCGGGCCTCGAGGTGATTTTCGAGCTTAGGCAAGTAAAAGTAGGGACCGCTTCCCATTTCGATCAATTTCTTTGCATTGTGGAAGAAGTACAAGCCAAAGTCAAAGATTCCTCCTGAAATTGGCTGGCCATCAATCAAAACATGCTTTTCTACGAGATGCCAGCCGCGAGGGCGAACCAATAACGTCGCGGTTTCCTCATTGAGTGTATAGCGCTTGCCTTCCGGACTGAGGTACTCGATAGTGCGATTGATAGCATCACGAACGTTGATCTGACCTTGAATGGCGCCTTCCCATGTTGGCGCAAAAGAATCTTCGAAATCGGCCATAAAGACTTTTGCGCCAGAGTTCAGCGCATTGATAATCATCTTTCGTTCAACCGGGCCTGTAATTTCTACACGACGGTCCTGTAGATCAGCAGGTTCGGGCGAAATGACCCAATCACTCGTGCGGATATGTTCAGTTTCGGGCAGAAAATCGGGCATTATACCTGCATCGATCTCGGCCTGGCGCCGTACTCTCATTTGTAACAATGATTCGCGTCTCTCTGAAAAGGCACGAGCCAGAGTTGCCACAAAGTTCACGGCTTCCGGTGTCAAGATTTCTGCGAACTCAGGGGTGATCGCTCCTGTGATGTGAATATTTTCGAGTTGAGGGTCCTGGTGTATCATTGTGATCACAGCTTTCTCTATTGAACTTGCCTGCCTATATGAATACTATCATACAGCAGGCAATTGTCGTTCACGCTTTTCAAAAGTGGCGTTGCTGAACTGTAAGGAAGAGAGTACTAAACGAACTGATCCACCTCGGTCGAGCCTTCTAAAGCGGTCGTCGAAGACAGACCTCCTGAGACAATCTGAGCTACTTCATCGAAGTATCCAGTGCCAACTTCACGCTGATGCTTTGTTGCAGTATATCCATACTGTTCGAGCGCAAACTCGGCCTCTTGTAGTTCAGAATACGCTGTCATTCCATGATCGCGATAGCCAAGAGCCAGGTTGAACATGCTGTAGTTGAGAGCATGGAATCCAGCCAGTGTGATGAATTGGAATTTATATCCCATCTTTGCAAGTTCTTTCTGGAAGACGGCAATCGTGTTGGAGTCCAACTTCTTACGCCAGTTAAATGACGGTGAGCAATTATAAGCGAGCATCTTGCCAGGATATTGCGCGTGTATTTCATCGGCGAAGTGCTGTGCCTCTTTGAGATTTGGTTCGGAGGTTTCACACCAGATCAGGTCGCAATATGGAGCGTAGGAAAGTCCTCTGGCAATGGCTGCTTTGATTCCGCCATGCATTCTGTAGAAGCCCTCCGGGGTTCGCTCTCTGGTGAGGAATTTGTGGTCGACAGGATCGATATCACTGGTGATCAAATGTGCTCCATTGGCGTCAGTTCTGGCAACAATGAGTGTTGGCACACCCAGTACATCAGCGGCTAGACGTGCAGATACAAGGTGCTTGATTGCTGATTGTGTTGGAACGAGCACTTTCCCACCCATATGCCCGCATTTTTTCTCGGACGACAACTGGTCTTCAAAATGCACACCCGCTGCTCCTGCCTCAATCATCGATTTCATCAATTCGAAGACATTGAGGGGTCCGCCAAAGCCGGCTTCAGCATCCGCTACAATGGGCGCAAACCAGTTGATGTCGCCTTTGCCTTCAGAATGTTGGATCTGGTCGGCTCGTTGTAAAGCCTGGTTTATTTTGCGTACCACATTCGGCACACTATTTGCCGGATAAAGGCTTTGATCTGGGTACATTTGTCCGGCCAGGTTTGCGTCAGCAGCAACTTGCCAGCCACTCAGATATATTGCCTGTAATCCTGCCTTTACCTGCTGTACTGCCTGGTTTCCTGTCAATGCACCCAGGGCTCCAATATAAGGCTCAGTATGTAAAAGATTCCAGAGTCGCTCTGCTCCAAGACTTGCCAACGTGTATTCAATTTTCACAGACCCACGCAGCCGTATCACATCTTCAGCGCTGTAAGGTCGCGTAATTCCTTGCCATCGTGCATTCTCTTTCCACTGTGCAGCAAGTTCGGCAGCATCGTAAGCGTTCATTACATGCTTACTTTTACTATGGCCATTCATGCCATTTTTACTATGTCCATTCCCATTTGTCGCATGATGTTCGCTCATTCTGAAAACCTTTCCTAATCTTCTGAGGCTAATTGTGAGCCATCTGGCAAACTCCATCGTTTGCGCTGTTCCACTCATAGGAATAGCATACCATTGAACTGCCTCGAGAAGATAGGGAATAGCTTCAAAGGTTCTGAAGCTATATATAAGTAAATGGTTATGTATAGCAAAAAACGATACCGTTTGAGAGTATTAATTTGGTGAAAAGCCGTCTCAACGTGCTTCATTTCGTGTTTGATGGAGATATATAGAAGATATTTATTCTAATCATAATCGGAAGGTTATATACAATGTTTATACCAGAAGCTGTCAAGTGGAACTTTTCGTTGTTTAGTTCCGTCAGTTCGGTGAAAGGGGTGAGATGAATCTCCTCAGAGACAGAATAAGTAGTGTCATGAATGCGGATTAACAAAATTAGAGAGGCATCTTGAAGGCCACGTAGGCCGATGAATCGGCGGTGCGCGCGATAAATCGGCCCCTACAAGCATTTGGGTTATTACATTACCTGGGCATCACTTTATGTCTTACAACATCTTGTAATAAATAAGGAGTGACACAATGCGAAATCTGATGAAAAAGAACGTTTCTAAACACTATCGAAATCGCCTGGTTTTTGGGGGAATACTGGCCATACTGGCTCTTTTACTTGCAGCTTGTGGCGGTTCGTCCTCAACATCATCTGGAAGCTCAGAGTTCTCAGTTAATGCTCCCGTCCATCAGGTAGCAAATGCATCCTCTCAAGCTTCTAGCTCGTCTTCCGGTCAGAATGTTAAACCTTCAACATCAATTGGGCCGCAATACCTGATCAAATCACTCCAGGTGAATATGTTGGTGAAAGATACGCGACAAGTAGCCAGTGATCTTCAATCCTGGATCACTACAACAGACCCGCGTTCGACTTCAGCCGGAATCGACTATGAGCAGACGTATGACAATCTTTATAATGTCAACATGACTTTCTCAGTAACTTCCGCGCAATACACACAAATCGAAGAGTACCTTGCTGGCTATGCTCAGCAACACGGAGGCAAACTGACCAGCTTGCACGAAAGTGTGCAGGATGTGACGAATGATTATATTGATACACAATCACGCCTGACGAATCTTCGCGGTGAACAACAGCGCCTGCTAACTTTAATGAGCAGTACAAATACTTTAGGTGACATTATTACGATCGAGAGCAGGTTGACAGATGTCGAGGGTCAGATCGAAGATATTGAAGCTCATCTTAATCTCTTGAAAAACCAAACCACATTTTATACAGTAACTATCGGCCTGCAACCAATTGCACCGATTACGCCACCCCCATCTTCGACGCCATGGAGTCTGGGACAGGCATTACATGACTCGTGGGCAGCAGCTCTGGCTTTTGGTCAGGGTTTGGCTTCTCTGTTGATCTGGGTTGGTGTATTCAGCATCTACCTCATACCTGTTGCGCTTTTAGGATGGTTCATCTGGAGAAGAATACATCCGAGGTCGACAATGACCTCTTCCACATAATGATGCAATATAACTTTTAGAACGGGAAGCGAGAAAGCCAGGGAGGGCCGATACATCGGCGTTGGGAACGATGCATCGGCCCTTACAGAGGGCGGAATAAATTTGTTAAATGCCATCATTCATTGATTCCAACATATTGCCCTATCAGCTACATCTAGCGAAGAAAGACGAAGCTGGCCACCACTGTCATTCTGAGCGTCAGCGAAGAATCTCACACGTTGGGCTACGAGATTCTTCGCTGACGCTCAGAATGACAAGCAAGTGTTCTCCATTCCATGTGCATTCTCTTCAACCTTTGCAGTGCTCCTGGACGAATATGTTGGAATCAATGAGCCATCATTACACCTCCACATTTCATCAATTCAGTTCAAGTTTGGGAATCTGCAATGGTGGAATGAATTTCAAAGGACTGTACCTTTGTGCAGTGAAAAACTGGCACTTTGCCTGAAGCTAATAGATGAAGTATCAGGTATAGTTATAGCAGAAATATGATACCTTTGCGCGGTTAAAAGGTATTACTCATTTCGAGAACAAAGCTTGAAGGAAATAATACAATGACGATAGGCACAACTCGTACAGCTCTGATCACAGGCGCATCTCGCGGCCTGGGTCTTGCCCTTGCGCGCCAATTAGCTGCTGATGGCTGGCAGCTCATCATCGATGCTCGTGGCGCTGAAGCGCTCGAAGAAGCACATGCTATTCTTGCGAAACAAACTCGTGTCATTGCGATTGCCGGGGATGTTACGGATAGTGGTCACCGTCGCAAGCTTGTAGAAGCAGCGCATAATTTGGGAGGTCTGGACGCTCTTGTCAATAACGCCAGTATTCTTGGTCCCAGCCCGCAGCCTGAATTGTTCGATTATCCTCTCGAAATACTTGAGCAGGTTTATCGCACGAATGTAATTGCTCCTCTGGCTCTCATTCAGGCTCTTCGTGGAGAGTTGAAATCTAGTGCGTGTGTAATCAATATTACCAGTGACGCAGGTATTGAAGCATACGAGGGTTGGGGTGGTTATGGATCAAGTAAAGCAGCGCTCGAACAGCTTTCAAATATTCTAGCCGCTGAAAGTCCTGCATTGCATGTCTACTGGGTCGATCCAGGCGACATGCGCACACAAATGCACCAGGAAGCATTCCCTGGTGAGGATATTAGTGATCGTCCTTTACCAGAAGAAAGTGTTCCCGCTTTCGTTGAGCTGCTTAAAGGAGTTCGACCCAGTGGGCGTTATTCGGCTCGAATACTTTCAAAGGAACTTGATTGATACAATTTGCATATGAGTAAGACGCCAATTCTTTTATCCACAGACTATAATGAGGGACTGCCAGGAATTCCCCTGCTTAACTTTACCTTGCCGTCCACATTAGAAGCGGGCGAACCACCAGAGGTACGCGGCCTCGAACGTGATGAAGTACGCCTGATGGTCTCATACATCGCAACGAACCGCGTTGTGCATACGCGGTTTCGTCAAATCGGAGACTTTCTGGAATCGGGAGATGTGCTGGTAATCAATACCAGCGGAACGCTAAACGCTGCGTTGCCAGCTACACGTTCTGATGGGACACTCCTTGAACTTCATCTCTCAACTCATCTGCCGACAAATCGCTGGGTGGTTGAAATGCGCGCCTACCAGGATAACCGGGAGAAGACAACGAAACCTTTCTATGATATCTACCCTGGAGAGTCCTTTGAATTACCCTTCGGAGCCAGCGTAACTTTTCATTCACCCTATGCTCCAGGTTATGCTATGAAACGTCTCTGGGTTGCCACACTCAATCTACCTATCTCTTTGCATGATTACCTGGATCAGTATGGGTTTCCTATTCGCTACAGTTACGTCAAGGAGGGTTGGCCTCTGAGCTACTACCAAACTGTGTTTGCTTCGGAAATGGGGAGTGCAGAGATGCCATCTGCCGGACGCGCATTCACACCTGAATTGCTGACTCGCCTGATTGCGAGAGGAATTCAGATCACTCCACTGCTTTTGCACACTGGAGTAGCAAGCACAGAACATGATGAGCCAGTGTACGAAGAATATTATCGTGTAACGGAATTTACAGCACGACTAGTTAATGCGGCACATCAAGCACACAAGCGAGTAATCGCCGTTGGCACAACTGTCGTGCGGGCCTTAGAAACAGTGACAAATGCCAGCGGTGTTACATATCCAGGTGAAGGTTGGACAGATATACTTATTACACCGCAACGCGGCATTCGTGCTGTCAATGGCATGTTGACTGGTTTGCATGAACCACTCTCAACGCATCTGGCAATGTTGGAGACGCTGACGGGACGCGCACACTTAGAAATCACATACCGAGAAGCACTGAAAGAAAACTATCTCTGGCACGAATTTGGTGACCTTCACCTGATCTTACCTTAAAAATCTAAATTATCGTCCGAGAATGTTTACCGCACGAGCAGCAAGTAGCACAATAATAGTGAGTGAAAGCATCGCCTCTATCATCATCAGGGTTTTGGCCGGACGTGTAAGCGGAAACGTATCGGCTGGACTAAGAGCAGTTGCACCTGTGAATGCCACGAAGAGGTAATCAAGAAAATGCGGCGCCCAGCTTCCATCATTTCCATTCACCTGTTGCGGAAACATGAAATCAGCCGCTTGATGGCCAGACAGATGGCGTTTCACTGGGCCTCCACCATCGATTTCCCAGTACCATGATGCGAATACGAGAACATTTGACAGACCCATAAAATCGCTGCAGAACCAAGTAAATCTAGTCGCTTGTTTTGCACCTGGCAAACTAATAATCAATAGCGAATACTCACTGCTAATGCCAAGGTAACGATACCAAGTAGTATCATGGCATATATACGTATAGCACGATGTGAAAATCTACGTTGGGTCGACAGAACAATAACCAGAGGCAGTAATGCCACTATCTCAATTACTAAAAGGAGCCAATTTGGGCCTATTCTAAAAATTTCTGGAAGTAAAGATACAGAATACACCAATAGCTAATAAACCTATGATTGCAGCCCATCTTGGAGCCATTTTTGCTATTTCTTTTTCTGGGCCTCGTTTTTGTCCCTGACCGACGGTTGCAACCGCTTCAGGTTCGTTGTTTGCATTCATATTATACTCCCTTTCAGAATAGAAAACCGCTTCACAGTGCGAGGTTTTGCGTTTTCTGGATAATAGCATACAGATCAAGGCTTTTCTTTATAGTGAAATAAAATCTCTCTGTTACAGTAACGTATAATACGCAAGAAGTGAGGTATATAGCCTTGAGTGTGAGATTTGAAAGGAAAATATTCTATGCAACTACAACAGGAAGAAAAGCCGCTGAAGCAACAATTGCGCATAATAGTTTGGCAACATGGCAGCATACATACCAATCTCCAGCTTGAAAATTTGCCAGAAATTCTCAGAGATCCTCAAGCCTTAATCTGGCTTGACATAGAAGGAGATTGTAACCCATCTAGGAGTATGCTCAAAGATGTGTTTAAACTCCAGCATATAACAATTCAAACAATGTGCGAAGAGCATGAGAGAGCCAAATTCACAGAAAGTGAGGATTATTACTACATTGTTGTGCATGGATTGGTATTCGATGCAACAACTGAAGAGGCAGAAACTCCTAAACTGGATGTTGTTTTTGCCAAGAACTTTATTATCACGGCACATCAGGAATCATTTCCATGGCTTGACGTACTTCTGGAAGAAGCCAGGAAAAATGATCCAGAAGAACATCTCATGAGTCGTGGTGTGGCGTTTCTTTTGTATTCCATACTTGATGCACTTACAGATAGTTATTTTCCCTTGTTGGATACTATAGATGACCTGGTTGATGAATTGGAAGATGTGACTGTGACAGATACTTCTAACGAAGTGCAGGTGCGTATTTTCCGAATCAAACGTGCCTTAGCCCATATGCGCCGGACATTAAGTCCGCAGGTTGAGGTTGCGAACGCCATCGTGGTACGAACAGGCAAACTGATTCCAGTCGAAGCTGAACCGTATTTTGCAGATATTCATGACCACCTTATTCGAGCATTTGAGATATTGGATGCATATCGTGATCTGATGAGTGGCATGCTAGATGTGTATCTCACAACTGTTTCAAATCGCTTGAACGAGGTGATGAAACAACTCACAATCATTGCTACCATCTTCATGCCAATTACTTTCATCACTGGCGTCTTTGGCATGAACTTTGGTCATTTGCCTCAGGTTGAGCACGACAGTGGGGAGTTGTTCTGGATTACGCTGTTAGGCATGGGCATCATTACTCTCATGCAAATCTTGTATTTTCGGCGTCGCAAGTGGTTATAATATGTGAGGTTCTTTGAGAAGAGTAATCAGAGGTTTAATAGGCTGTTACTTTCCTCATTTCCAAAAATTCCCTATCACCATTAGCATTGGGTTGTACATATATCCCGACTCTCTGAAACCCTGCTCGCTCGTAGACACGAATAGCGCGTTGATTAAAAGTCATTACAAACAAGCGAAAGTAGTTGGGCTTGAATTGCTCTATGGCAAAGCTCAAGTCCTGCTTTCACAAATGCCAGACCCAGTCCTTTACCCGTCAAATCTGGCCGCATACCAAGGCCTATTGCGATTGTGTTGTTCTCACTAAAAAGGTGTGGTTCGCCACTATCCCATACTAACGCAGATGAGCCATAGGCGAAAAAACCAATCAACTTGCCATGTTCGTCTTTTACAGCATAATGAGGGCTGCGTCGATCCAGCAACTCTGAAATATCATCTTCAGCCGTCCAATTATAGATGTTATAAGGGACTTCATAGTTCCAGCTTTGTATTGAACGTGCAATTGCCTCGTCCATCGGAGTGAATGTACATTTCATGGTTGACCTCTTGAAATTCAGACATGTTATGATTAACAATAATAAAGTTAATGTATTCGTATTACAATGTAAGAGGTGGATGGTTTTCAAAGTGAGATGATCAATGTCAGATTACAGCATCAGCCATATACCGGATGAGGATCAAGTTGAGATAACTGATCTGGATCCACAGGATAGCGGATCCGGCACTTCTTTGTCTCTTGTATTGCTGAAATTTGTGCGCAAAGTACCTCTCTTTGCAAATACTCGGTCCAGGTTTACTATGCTGGCCTGGCTGGCTTGTGTGATTATGCTACTCTTCCTGATACAACCAGGATTGCCTAATGTACCAAGGCAAACTACGGTACGTCCAGCGCGAGATCTTCAGTATCCACTTGCTGTTTATAGTGCAATCTCGACACATAATGTAACCTGGTTCAGAATTTCTAATGGGAAAATAATAGTCATTCCGGCTGGTGCTGGAAGAGTCATGTGGCATCATTGCAAGGTACAGCGCTGGTTTTCTCCACCTAAGTATGCGCATCCAACTGTTATTGTATGCACATGACGACCATTCTGCTTATCTCATATTCTCCTCAGGTTGAAGGCGTTGATCTCGGTGGATAGCGAGCCAAATAGTGAGTATCCAGGTGTTATGCAAACCAATAGTAAGACAAAGTAAATCTGCTATAGCCAGTCCTAGTGGCGCAAGCTGAATGTCTAGAAAGAAACCAATAGCTGAAGCGATGAAGAGAAGGCCAGCAATGAACGGGAGTAAGAAGTGCCAGGTCCAATGCCCAATACCTATCTCATCCTCGCTGTGAATAACACGGATACGCCAGGAAACTTTCGAGGTAAGAACAATATTGAGAATACCAAGAACTGCAAATGCACCAATATAGATAAATGGGCTTTGAAGAGGCATGACTGCGAGACAGGAAACAAGTAGGACTTGAAAATAGTAGAGTAAAGTGGGGTTCACGAATGTATGTAGATTGTTTGTAATTTGCTGCATTGGAAGATTGCTTCCAATTGAGATCGCAATAAAAAGTAAGCCTATCAGAGTGGCCGAAGCGGTTCCGGTCAATATATAGAAGCTCTGCCAATCACGCAGAACAAGCATATTCATCATATTGCCTCTTTCTTTATGGCAATCCTGTTTCAGATTGTTCTTGTTAGCTATAGACACTGATTCCAAAGATGCGCAATGTGGGGAGACCTCTTTATTTCAAAGGTAGCTTACCTCGAAGTTCGATCATATGCTTCACCTTTGTCGTTCGTTCTGATGAAAGGTTTCTCCACGTCAAGCGATGTTAGCGGGCTATAACGAAGTGGCTTTCTGAAGGCATTTCCCCATACTTCGCGTTCTCGATATGTACGTAGTAAATCGATATCAAAGGTCGCAAGATACAAGCCTTCATTTTCCCCTGCTTCTATAACGAGCGTATCGCGGGGATTGCCTTGTGTATCAAAAGCGAAAGGATCAAATGCTACTGAATGTCCATTTTCTTGTGGTGCAGCATAATTTGCTAATGCTACACCAACCATATTTTCATACGCACGAGCGCGAAACTGGCCAATACGATTTACTTCCATCGTGCAGGAATTAGGCGTTAGAATAAGTTCTGCTCCTTTCAACATCAAAATCCTGGCGCTTTCGGGAAATTCGCGGTCGAAACAGATCATCACGCCGATCTTTACTTCTCCCTCCCTGGTATCAAGCCCACACACATAAAAGTCATCACCTGGTGTACAGGCTGCTTCCATTGCTCCGAAATCGCAAGTATGAATCTTGGCATACGTTAAGATAATTTCACCATGACGGTCAATCAGAGAAACAGTGTTGCGTGGAGCGCCATGCCACTTTTCAAGATATGTAATTGCGATAGCCATGTGTAGTTCTTTAGCAAGCTCGCGGTAATGGGTAATAAACTGGCTATCTTGTGTGATCGCCTGAGATTGCCATTGTTCTCTTTCGCTTTGCCAAGCTAAATAATTTGAGATGGCTCCATCTTGCCATTGCTCGGGATTTCTCCACAAGTCGCACACATCTAGCTCTTTCGGGAGATAGGGTGTGTAACCTATATTCCACATCTCAGGGAAGAGCGCGATATCTGCCCTCATTTCGTATGCACGCCGACAAAAAGCTTCACCTTTTGATAGGTTAAGTTGCTGATCATTACCGAAAGAAGTCATTTGAAGTAAGGCAATTGTTATTTGCACGGGTAATCCTTTCCGTATTCCTCTTGATATCGCTTTCACGACAGTATACACCGATACTCTATACAACTGGAGATGTAGTTTGCAGGGAAGATGAAGAAACCAACTGCATTATCACAACTGCCTTAAAATTCAGAAAACTTGTAAGGGGGAATGAATGGCATTGCACCATTCATGTTGAGCCTGATCTCCTGCATCCAGAGTAGAAGGGGGATTTTGAGGCACATGCGTGTCAAGGCAATGCAGATATGGCGCAAAGTTGTCGTCATCGTCCAGGCGATAGAGCAGTGATGCGCGGAACGTTTCAACAACACACCATTGCATTAGAAAACGGTCAGTCAGCAATCATCAACCATTTTTATGTGACCTCTATTGAGGTATTAGCACGTTCCAAACGCACGAGTATCACGGTTTATGAGAAAGGGAAGACACTATAACAGGTGTGTGGTGTATCAAACGCGCCAGCGTTTCTTTGTGGCATCTGGTTGCAGGAACGTTGCTACTAGCCCACGTTGGGGTTCCAAATAACTTCCCAGAGGTGACCATCGATATCTTGAAAGTACCCTGAGTAGATACCCCATGGGCGATCATGCGGTTCGTCAGTCACAATTGCACCAGCAGCTTTTGCTCGTTGTATGAGTGCATCGACTTCTTGTTTGCTGTTCACGATATGACCAAGACTGAATTCTGTGGAACTTGAAACTCCAACTGACTGGTTGGCATCTTTCGCTAGTTCTGAGCGAGGATACAGGGCAAGAATGAGTCCATGTTGCAGTTCAAACATCACAAGTGCTCCTGCTGGATGCGTTTCATCGCCCGTGAACTCAGTACCAATAATCCCTTTCGTTGGCAAACCCAAGCCATCACGATAAAAGGCCAGTGATTTCTCTAAATCAGTGACTGCTACTGTAATAACAGAGATGTGTGTTTCCATGATAGTCACTATACAACATTCTTGATTAAGAGGGAAGTCAGTTCTATACTCGTCTGGTATGGGCTGGTACGAAGAATTGCAAAAAACAATCGGGAAAGCTGTACAGCAAATAAAAGGCAGTGGACATCCGGTACACACAACTGCCAGTCCTCGAAGTGGGGAAGTTTCCTTTACCAAAAACGCGCAAGCAAAAATGAAACAGTGGGGATTATCGGAAGCAGACACGCTTAATGTGTATTATCATGGCTCGATAGTGAAAAATAACATGATGGTACGCAAGTACAACGGGTATGAGCTTGGCATCTGGTTTTTTGCAGATCGGGTAGCCGGCAAGTCGATTATCAGTTCTGTTTGGAGACGCGCAAGACGGTAAGGGGTAGCGGTGCTATATACCAATTGAGCAGATGTTTCGTTATAATGCTAGGGGAGGGACTATTTCTTCCCTCGTAGGGAATGTCTCCCTACATGCTCTCATGTATCGCTGAAAGGAGTACTTGTTATGATAGGAACTATTCTTTGGGTCATTGTCGTGGTTCTCGTCGTGCTCTGGTTACTCGGTTGGCTTGCCTTCCATATCGCATCCCCACTCATTCATCTCCTCCTCGTTATTGCAGTCATTGTCCTGGCGTATAACCTCATTGTTGGAAGACGTAATCGTAGCGTGTAGGTTAGTTCTCTCGCCCTCTCGCAAGTGAGAGCAGGTTCTCTTTTGTGAGACAGCGGGAGCAGTTGCGGTCAACCAGAGGGAGTTGGTGATATCTTTCAGCAATTCCCTCTTGAAAGAGACTGAACGAACCGCTCCTCATAATTCATGTTCGTGGTAAAGGTGATACGTCGTGAGAAAGAATGAGTATCAACCATGTTCTACTCCTCTTTACGCCAATGTATGCTATGTTACCTCATAATCACCTCATGAAGTTTCTGTTGTGCCACAAATAATGAGAAAGTCCCACAGCACTATAAGTCAGTTTTCGGATGTTGGTTTTGCCATGCCTACTGAATTTTGCTATAGGGTATTTTGCAAGGGGTTTTTGGTAGGCGAATGTACGGTTTGAGGCTGGTGTCGTGATTTGTGCCAGCCTGTTGAAAAAGTTTGAATGGCTGAGACTCTTTCTTCCCGTCTCTGATCACAAAGTGCTTGTCTTAAAGCTAATCAAGCTGTGTGGTACAATGATCCGCAGTAACTCATCATGTCCCTCCCTTTCATAGACAACACCTGGTAGTTCGGATCTCTCAATCGAGAAAGGAGCACCTCCTATGTATCTGAAGGTCAACGGTACACACCTCTTTTTCGATGTGGTTGGCAGTTGTTTGCAACCCACAGAAGAAGCAATGAAGCCCAAACCAACACTGATTGCTTTACATGGTGGCCCAGGGTTTGATCATTCATACCTGCGTCAAGATCTCGATCCATTGGGGGAAGTTGCCCAGGTCATCTATGTGGATCTGCGGAGTCAAGGACGTTCAGCACGTCAGAGCAATGAGTACTATCAAGTGGGCATTATGGCGGATGATATTGCCGACTTTTGTGCCGAGTTAGGTATCGAGAAGCCGGTGGTGTTAGGACATTCTTTTGGGGGATTTGTTGCCTTGAGCTTGGTCTTGCGTCACCCTGATTTACTTGGGGGCCTCATTCTTTTTTCTACCGTGCCGGCTGCACGTGGCTACGATTTAGATGCCCTGGAACAGCTAGCTGGCAAGGAAGTGCGTGAGATTGCTGCCAAGGAAATGGCAGGGCAAGCCAGTGAAGAGGAGATGCGCCGCTTTGAGGAAGAGGTATTCCCCCAGTATTGGCCCGATTTCAAACCAGAGTACCTGAGTAATCTCTTTAGCAAAACGATCTTGAATGAGGAAATTGGTCCCTATATGCAGGCGAAACTGGACAAAGAATATGATGTGCGATCTCAGTTAGACAGCATCACTACCCCTACATTGGTTCTGCATGGTCGCTACGACTGGGTCTGTCCATTCAGAGAGGCGCAGCAGATGGCCGAGGAAATACCTCATGCGCAGTTGCATGTCTTAGAGCATTCAAGACATGCCGTTTATCAGGCTGAACGCGAAGAAGTCACCAAGGTCATAGCCGAGTTCTTGCGGTGAGTGTTTGACAAAGAACCGTCTACGCCAATTGGCTCTGGTGTAAGCGAAAGAGGTGATCGTCATGATGGGAAAGAGAGAGCGGAGCTTTGCCCCACGCGTCAATGTTTCATTGGAAGAGTTAGTCCCACAAGACCACTTCTATCGGCATTTAGAGCGCACCCTTGATCTCTCCTTTGTGCGCGTATTCGTTGAGAAGACCTATGCACACGGCGGTCGTCCCTCGATTGATCCAGTCGTGTTTTTCAAGTTGCAACTCGTGATGTTTTTCGAAGGGATACGCTCAGAACGGCAACTGATGTGGCATGCGACTGATCGGCTGAGCGTGAGGTGGTTTCTTGGGTACTTGACAAACCAAAAAATGTAAAAACTGCTCTCCTGTTACAGCAACGTTATAACTACCACATTTAGAGTCTACCTATCTCTACAGGTATCACCTGTTCATATTGACATTGTTATCTTCTCATCTACTGTGTAAACTGATACCCTGTGGTGTATAAAAATGGGTGAGGACAAGCGCATGGAAGATAAAGAAACTGGTCGGCTGGAAGCATTTAGCGATGGCGTGTTTGCCGTTGCGATTACTTTACTCGTCTTGAATATAAAAATACTTCCAGATGATGCGCTAAAGCCCAATGGGAACTTTTGGCTTTCTCTACAAGGACAATTGCCCGCGTTGATCGCCTTTGTCACTAGCTTTGCAACCATTGGCATTATGTGGATCAATCACCACAGACTTTTTAGTTACATTCAGCGTACAGATACTGGTTTGATGCTTTTAAATCTTCTGCTCTTGCTTGTGATTGTCTTTATTCCCTATCCCACGGCGTTACTGGCACAGCAGTATGCTGTAAGCCCTGACATGCACGATGCTGCGCTTTTGTACAGTGGGACAATGGTCCTTCTTGCTGTCTGCTTTAATCTTCTCTGGCGCTACGCCTCATATCACAATCGACTCATAGGTAAGAATGCAGATGCACGTGCTGTGGCGTCGATCAGTCGACAGTACTTAGGTGGACCGCTTCTTTATTTAATTGCCTTTGCTCTGGCCTTCATATCTGTGCCCGCAAGTATTATCTTCAATTTACTTCTAGCTTTGTTCTTCGCTATCCCTCCTCGTCTTGCAGGCATCGTTCAAAATTCATGACACCTTCATTCAGGTAATAATGCTATGCTAAAAGGATCTTCTTGTTCGTCTATATGCAATGACAGGGACTGTGTACGGGTTGATTGAATGCCTGTATTTAGATATCCTAATGGGGCGTAGTACTATTGACACCCACATATCCTGACACGTATACTGCTTTTGCTATTAACGCTTCTTGAGTAGTTATTGTAAAGATCAAATCAAACATGTTTACCCCGGGAGAGCGATGCCTACCCACCTATATAAGAGTCTCGAGAAAGCTTAATAGTCAACTGGCGCATTCTAGCCAATTTCAAAAGAGACATCCTAAGGGTCAGGCAAGTCGATTAAAGTAGAAAGTTGTGGAATCAGGGCATGAAGGAAATAATAGTATATGGAACAGCTAGCTCAGTTACTTATTGTTCGCACGGATGCTGCATATCGTTTTCGTCTTGATCTACCTGATGGGGGTGGCACTAAAGAGTATACGACGGAGATCACTCCTGAACTAAGTGAACGGTTACGCCGCGCTCTACTTGCAACCTCTCAATACATACAGCCTTCCGAAAATAGAAATCAGGTAAAACGTAGTGGAATCAATGATGCAGCTCATGTTCTAGGTCGACTACTTTTTGATTCGTTTGTTCCTTCCGCCATCCAGGAAGTTTTACGTCAACTGGAGATACCGCTCCTTATTAATGCCAATACCCCTGAAATTCCATGGGAACTTTTATACGATAGTAAAGCATCACCTGATTATTTTCTTTGCCAGCGTTTGAGTATTGGTCGCCAGGTTCACACTGGCAATACGCTGACAAGCGCGACCCATCGCCTTCCGCTCTCGGAGCGGATGAGTGTTGATACAACATTACATAAAGCTCGCAAAATCGGGAGACGCGAAACACAGGGTCTTTCGGTTTTATTTCTTATCAATCCTACCAGCGAGCGTTCTTTAGCTGAAGAAGAAGTAGCCACTCTTTGTACTACTCTTCCAGAATCGGTTTCACGAATTATATTGTATCGGCAGCAGGCTAACCAGCTCGAGATGCGCATGAGCATCAAAAACGAAAGCCCGCAGGTTTTGCATTATGCAGGGCCTGTCCCCACGACAGCAAAGGCTGGGGAACCAGTGCTGGCATTAGCTGGTAGTTCACGTTTAGATACGAATACTGCATCGCAAGTTTTTCAGTCTTTTTCAAAACGTCCCCTGGTCTTTCTAAGTTATTTTGACAGTACGCAAGTTGGTGCCCTATCTGCTCAAGAAATGGATCTGCTCGCGGATAATCTCATAGTAGCAGGAGCAGGAGCAGTTGTTGCGTTGCGCTGGCCTATAAGCGCTCAATGTTCGCGTGAATTTACTACACTGTTCTACCAGGAATTGGCTGATGGAATATCGCTTGGCGAGGCTATGAAACGCACTCGTTCACTGATGGCTCAGCGTCATACAGAGGATTATGCCTGGATGTCTTACGTTCTTTATGGAGATCCAACAGTTGCGCTGGTATTAAGCTCACCAGGAAGCCGTGATCGAACGATGGAAATTCCATTCGATGATTTTGATGATGACCAGATGTCCCAACCAATGTATTCTTCTTCGAACGCGCTTGATCGCCGCTTTTTGCAGGAAGTATTAGCTATTGCGCTGATGGAAGCTCGGAGAATGCATAAAGATTATCTTGGCACACCACATCTGTTCATAGCTCTTACCAAACTTGATGGAGGATGTACGCAGGACGCATTGCGCACTCTTAGCTTCTCTTCTAAACAGGTGCGTGATGTTGTTCGACTTGCTCTTGGTTCGGGTAAAGCTGCCAGTGATACACCAATTTTACCCACGCGCCGCTGTAAAGAAATTTTGCAAACGGCCGAGCGCAATGCTCTCAACGCTGGTTCGACAATGATTGATGAGCGAGCTATAGCCCAGGCTGTTCTTAGTGAGAAAGATGGTGTTACATATGAACTTCTCACCAAGATGGGTATTAATCCTACGCAACTGATCGAGTTGATCCTGGGGAGTAATGCTCGTGCTCTGCTTGAGCTTGTACCCTCGGTCAGCACTAATCCTGCCACGTCCGCGGTGGAACTGCCCGTTGGTATTGGCGCAGAAGCGGGCCTCAAAGGAGGAAATTCGGTACTTGAGCGCCTTGGTCGAGATCTTACGAAACTGGCCAGCCAGAAGCAACTTCCCCCGCTGATTGGTCGTGAGAAGGAAATGCGGCTGTTGATTCAGACCTTGATGCTCAAGGATCGTAATAATCCAATCTTGATTGGCGATTCTGGTGTTGGTAAAACAACTATCGTGGCTGGACTGGCTCAGCGTATTGTCGATGGTAAGGTCACGCCTGAACTACGAGGGAAGCGTTTGATAGAGCTTTCAGCCAGTTCGCTTGTGGCGGGTACCAAATATCGTGGTGAGTTTGAAGAACGACTATTGAAAGTGCTGGAAGAGGCCGAGAGTAGCGGCGATATCATCCTGTTTATAGATGAGATGCATTTACTGATAGGCACAGGCCGTGCCGCTGATGGTAGTATTGACGCGGCGGGAATACTCAAGCCTGCGCTTGCTGGAGGAAGGTTACGCTGCATTGGCGCCACAACACCGCAAGAGTATCGCACAATAGAGAAGGATGCTGCAATGGAGCGTCGTCTTCGTCCCATCATGATCGAAGAACCCTCGACCGAAGAGGCACTGGCGATCTTGACTGGTATGCGCGAATTGTATGAGCAGCACCATCATGTTACGATCACCAAAGAGACATTACATGCAGCCGTACATCTGTCTGTGCAATATCTCCCGAATCTACGCCTGCCCGACAAGGCCTGTAGCGTATTGGATGAAGCATGTTCACAGGCGCGGGTCTTCATGGCAGAGGATGAATTGGAGTCTTTTGAGGATGATGACGACGAGTTAGTCGAACAGCCGATAATTACACCTTCCATGATCGCGGAGGTGATCTCGCATCGCACAGGCATTCCGGTCCTTGCGCCCGGTCGCGAAGAAAGGGATCGTTTACTCAATCTCGAAGCTCTTCTTAAAAGACGTGTCATTGGTCAGGATGAAGCCGTTAATCGTGTTGCGCAAGCCATACAAGTTGCGCGCGCTGGTTTAAAACCGCGCAATCGTCCTGCTGGCGTCTTTCTCTTTCTAGGTCCGACTGGTGTAGGGAAGACCGAGTTAGCGCGTGCTTTAGCAGCTGAAGTATTTGGCTCCGATGAGCAGCTCATTCGCGTGGATATGTCAGAGTATATGGAGAAGCATGCGGTTTCGCGTATGATAGGCGCTCCTCCCGGTTATATCGGACACGACCAGGAAGGTCAACTGACGGGTAAGTTGCGTCGTCGCCCGCATTGTGTTGTGTTGCTCGATGAGGTTGAGAAAGCTCACCCTGAGGTGTTTGATCTCTTTTTGCAGGTCTTTGATGCTGGTCGTTTGACCGATGCTCAAGGCCATACAGTTGACGCGCAACACGCCATCTGGATTATGACTTCAAATGTTGGAACAGATATGTTGGGACGCTCGATGCCTAGTGGTTTTCGCGCCAATGTGAAAGCTACTGGGGAAGAGATGCAGCGCGAACGGTTGATGGAACGTTTGCGACAGACTTTCCGACCAGAATTTCTTAATCGCGTGGATGAAGTTGTCATCTTCCAGCCTCTGGGTCAGGAACAAGCAAGAGCTATCACGCGCTTGCAGATGAATGAGCTAGGAGCGCGACTCCTCGAACAAGGGCTGACTCTAAATGCCGATGATAGCGCCATAGAATTGCTCTGTAAAGAAGGCTTTAGTCAAACACAGGGGGCGCGGCCACTGCGCCGTGTGATCGAGAAATTACTGACAGTTCCTCTCAGCCTGCGTATCTTGCTGGCAAATATCCCTGAGCGCGGCGAGGTCAAGGTGATCGCCGAGGAAGGCAAACTGACCATTGATATCAGAGAGCCGGGAATAGTTGATGAAGTAGAGGAAGAAGAACAAGAAGAGGATATCAGCGTGGATGCGGTGTAGGTTGAATCGCGTCCACGCCTTTCCAATCATTGGTTCCTGGTGTTATTCAACGCAAAATCGGCCATACTCATGAATGATTCCATCATGTTCGGGTGGGACTGATCTCCCTTCAGCTCTCGAAAAATCGTTGCAATGTTGACTGCGATGCGCTCTCCATCGGTCCAGGTTGCGTACCGATCCAGTTCAATGTCTTCGGCCGCTTCCCTGGCGGACATGCCTATCTCGTAGCGTTTTTCTGCTTCCTGATAAATATACTCAAGATATCCTTTCATCTCAGCCACACCTTTTTTATCTGTAATGGGGCCATGGCCAGGCACGATAGTATCCACATCCATATCAAGTATGCGGTCACAGGCTTTCAACCAGTTGCTGGTTGGCCCTGCCCAGATGATGGGGTGACCGCCGATAAACAAGATATCGGCTGTGAAGACGACCCGATCGGCTGGAATGTGGACAAGGGTATCTCCAAGCGTGTGGGCTGGCCCAACCTCGATGAGGTGGACTTCTTTGTCGCCTACTTTTAGCGTGAGTTCGTCCTCGAAGGTTTTCGTTGGCGGAGTCAATGTGATATTGTCAAAATCGAATGACCCGAATGCATGGCTCAAGAACTCGCCAAGTTGACCTAGTTCCGCCGCTCGCTTCAGCGTCATGGCAAGCACAGCAGGGGATATAGCCGTGGTCATCTCTTCTGCTGTGTGTGCTGATGCGATGATTTGGGCGTCGGCTACCAGTTCATTTCCCCAACAATGGTCACCGTTGGCATGTGTGTTCACCACCATATCGATGTGAGATGCGGCGGGAATCGATTTGCGCATTGTATCAAGCATATCCCTGGTGAGTTTCAGGTCGAATAGAGTGTCGATGAGTAGCGATGCTTCTCTATCAACAATAATGCCAGCATTACTCCAACCCCAGGTACCGTTTGGTTGAAGGTATGCATATACCGAATTACCAAGATCTTGCAGACCTTTCGTGTATGACCATCTGTTCATGTACATTCTCTTCCTATTGTGTAGTGGGAATGCGCCGTTCTGGCATCCAACCGGCAGGAGCAGGCGTTCCCATCTTGTTACGTAAGATCCCGATTCCTTCGACCTCAAGTTCTACTACATCGCCTGCTTTGAGAAACTTACCAAGCTCAACTCCACAGCCACGACCAACAGTGCCAGAACCAATGAGTTCGCCTGCTACCAGGCCCTCTGCTTTCGAGATGTAGGCAATGATTTCTTCAACTCTCCACATGATTGTGGAACTCGAGCCACGCGACCATTCTTCTCCATTTATACGGGCTAGCATTGTAAGGTTGTGAACATCCAGTTCGTCCACTGTCGTAATCCAGGGACCCAACGCGGTTGCAAAATCTTTTCCTTTTGCCGGGCCAAGCTGTCCTTTCATCTCGATCGATTGAATATCACGGGCGCTGAAATCATTAAAAATAGTGACACCGAACAGATGCGCTTTAGCCTGCTCTGGGGTGAGGTCTTTGCCTGGACGACCTACTACAAAGCCAATCTCAAGTTCGTAATCCATTCTACGCGAATAATCGGGCCAGGGTACTTCCTGTTCATGACCAATAAGTGTCAACGGATTGCCTTTGTAATAGATAGGCTTTTCGTAGTATACATCAGGTACTCGGGGTTCTGCGTTCATTGCTGCAGCAAGCCCAGGTAATGTATTGCGCAAGTGCTCTTCAAACGCCAGGCAATCGCGCATCACTGGTGGATCAAGAGGTGCAAGCCATTGTGCCTGTTCCAGGGGAAGCGAAGCGCTTATACTCTCAATGGCACCGATTGTGCGAGTAGCGGCAGTTAAAAAGGTTGGCCCAGCAGCTATAGCCGCACTCATACTTCCTGGATACAAAGCTGATGCTAATCGCCGTGCGGCTTCAGCCGATGCTCCTGTGGCTAGCAAACGTTGATATTCAGCGGATGCGAGATCGATTACTCGCTCATGTTCTGGCTGTATCACTACTAGTCTTGGCACAGCACCTTCGAAGGACTCGCGAAGAATACGCCCAAATTTCATGAAATAACTCCTAAGCCATCCCTGGGTATCTGCAGAAACACTGCTGCATTACATTTGACATGGCGTAATTATAACATGCTGCTGCGGTTATTCTGGTTCATAGTTTGCACTCTGAAACGTATCGTCTCGAAGCTTTCCAGGTGTGATATGATAAAAATAAGTGCTAATGAGGAGGTAAATGATTCAAATGAAAGCCGTAAAAACGCATGTAGGGCGTTGCGATAGTTGTGGCGAGCCAGCAGCATATGCTCAACTTTTACCCGGGGGAAGAAAGTTCCTCTTCTGCGAACAACATGCTCCATTACTCGTTAAAAAACAAGCTGAGGCGGCAGAAGCCGCGAATAAAGAGAAGAAATAATTCTTACTAACCAGATAGAATACTGTATTCCTCAACTGGCCCTACTACATACGAAAACAGAGAAGTAGGAATAATCCAGAGGTGAAACTGTCTGATTAAGAGGTGTGATTACAAGCACATCACGACCTTCTTGAGCTGAAAAGCGCGCGACAATATACTTCACTTTTTGTTTATCGAGTAACTCCAGCATTAATGGGTGAGGATCGTTGTGCTTGATCAGGATAATGAAACTGGGTCGATCTGCTTTACGCACAGCTTCGGTATAAGCCGGAATGCGGTCGAGTATGGGATAATTGCGTATGATAGGTAGTGGATCTGAAATGATGATGCTTTCATGTGTTTTGAAGACTATGGGGTAAGCGATCCAATTGTTAGCCCAGGCATAGTGGATATGTTCGCGTTCCAAATATGCAATAATGGCATCGTTATTCGCAGGCGGATAGGTGCAAAAGGACGATTGAAAAGTACTGCCTGCGTCACTTGCAGCATAGAGGGCTAATTGCAGATAGACTGCTAAGATAAGAAAGCCTACGAGCAATGCTTGCACCAATTTCCAATAAGGCAATCCTGGTGTAATCGGTGATGCTGTGCTTGGAGTGGCTGATACACTGGCATTTGAGATTGACCCAAAATCAATTGTGCTCTCCTGCTCAACTGTGGTTTGTCTTACGTCTAATGCTTGTTCATGGCTGAGAATGTGGGTATCTGCTAACAATATCACCACTGTAAATACTCGTTGCCACGAAGAAGGGTACGACCAACATTACTGGTGTGGCATACCGCCCTGCTAAATCATAATTGCATTGCCAGAGTCCACTGGCAGCGGTTTCGGTGACGCAGAAAATAATACTGACAGAACATGCAAAGATAAGTGGAAGCGCAGTAAGTTTTCGCACCGCCATGAATAACGGACGTGGACGGGCGAATGACAAGGCTACAAGCACTATAGTGATCAGAATGGAAAGTCCACTGATAATGAAAGTGGGCGTATGGAATAAACCTAGTGCCGCATTTTCTTGAGGCAGGGCACCACTGAGAACCCTTGGTCCCACACATGTTGCATATAAATTCGTTAACCCGAGAAATATGTCAAATCGTGTAGAATATTGTGCCTGTACCTCGGGCCGAATTGGAGGATTTCCGCTTAATTGCAGTATATAGGTGATGTTTTGCCATTGATTCAACGCTCCCCAATAGATTGCTGGAGCCAGTCCAACAATGCATGCTGGTATGCTAGCCAGTGCTGGAAGGAGTAGGGTTTTCAAGAAGGTTTGGCGGATGGGGGCATGCATGATGGGTGTAAAGTCTGCCTTATGGTGGGGTTGATCGCCACATTGAATTAATTTAGAACTTCTGGCTGTTCTTAGTGCTTTTATCCAGTCAAAAACAATCCATATAGATACTGCTAAAATAGCATAACAGATAATGGGATTGACCCAGAGGCCAAGCCCAACAATAAACCCGATTCCTGCCCAACGCCACGCGAGTTCGCGTCTTGACGCACCAGCAACTCTGCGATTGGTAAGTTCAAGAGCAAAGAGCAGCAGCAGCAGCATGAAGATGAATATTTCGACGTAGCCGCCCAGCGTGCGAAGTTCGAGGACAGTGTCGTAAAGAGGTGGAATTGCTGCTAGAAAGGTTGCGATGGTCATGAACCACTGTTTGGCCTGTAGAGGTAATCGGGTAGTGTCTGCCAGAGCTGCTGCTAATTTCCATGTTAGCCAGACTACAACCAAAGAGAGCAAGATAGGTTCAGCCCGTAAAGCCCAAACAGAAGGTCCAACAATCGCAAAGATACCCGCCATGATATAGGCTTCTAAACTACCCATATACGGCTGGTTATAGAAATAGATTGGT
This sequence comes from uncultured Chloroflexia bacterium, assembly GCA_963702765.1. Lineage (GTDB taxonomy): Bacteria > Chloroflexota > Ktedonobacteria > Ktedonobacterales > Ktedonobacteraceae > DATMNR01. The sequence goes on along the minus strand of CAVPEB010000075.1, from coordinate 91,691 downwards.
AATTCGCCGCGCAGTATATGTTCAGCCTGAATGCCTACGAGTGCTTCGTCACCATCGATAAAGCCCTGTGTATGTATAACAACGAAGGCCCGTACAACAATGGCAATCAAAAGGCAGAATAATAAGGGTAAGTACGATGGTTTTGTAACCGAGACTTTGCGTCTATCTGACCCGCGCTTATACCATGAAACATGTTCTTGTACATCATGCTGAACAGGTGCTTCAACAAGTTGTCCAGCATGCAGTGCTTTTAATTGAGCTGTGTTTAAGTCCCTAATACCCATATCTGATACAACGAATGCAGAAGGGGAATATCTGTAAAGTATAGGAGTATCAGGCTAGAGGGGCTTGTATCTGGTAATATCAACGAAATGGAGATATGAAAAAGGGAAGGCCAGATACGTACTGGCTTTCCCTTAAAACTAGATGATCAGAGTTGATGGATTAATCTTCACCGAAGGCTTCTTTGAGCGCGGCTTCCTGCTCTTTGGACAAGTTTGTCTGGATAATCTCAAACTGAATGTCCTTGACGCCCTCAGCAACTTTGTCAAGTACGGCTCCGCTGGTCAGGAGGAACAAAGCAGAGGTGCCTGGAGTGATTTGGGAGCGTACAGAATTGATGAAGTCATCGTCAATTCCATAATGCGCAAAATGTCCAGCAAGTGCACCCATCGCTGCGCCCACTGCCAGGCCAAAAAACGGGACAAAAAACAGCAAGCCGAATAGCATGCCCCAGAACGCGCCACCCAATGCACCGACCCCGGTGAGATTACGGAGTTGCTCGGTCTTAGGTTTCTTCGCGCCTGCTGGCCAGGAGACGATAGCTCCGTCAACCACAGTGATCAACTGCTGCTTTTGAAGGGCTTCTAACCTGCCCAGCATAATCTGGGCTCCCTCGGCTGCCGGAAATTTGAGTACCACTAAAGAGGTACCCGGCGTTTGTGTCATGGTTTCTTAATCCTTTCAAGTTGTGTTCGTAGAGAAATAACCATTTTATACTGTAGATATGAGCATGCTCAGTTCTACCGCACAGATTATAACACAGGCGGGGGTGTCTGTCATTAGAAAATTCTTGAGTGGTATAAGGAAACTCGGTGTTTCTGTAAAAGAAGCAATTTCAAAAAATGTGGCTCAGTCCCAGGATTATCATCAGAATGCCAAAGAAAAACATGACTACTACATTTATCACACGTTGATGAGTCACTAACCACTCTCTCATTGATTTCATAGCGGCATTACGATGCTTACCCATTACCAGGAATACTACAACGGGGATAAGCATCACCCATACCATGAGTAATGCAAGCACTAAAATAGAGATGAAACTTTCGGAGGGTGGCAAATTGGCTTCGGTAATGATTGAAGCACCTGCCAGGATTAATATAATGAATCGAGGTTGCATGAAGCATATTGCGATGCCCAACCCAAACAACTTGATTGGCCCAATCTCGTCTAAAATTGACATGAACTTTGGTGGAGGAGTGTCTGGATCATCCTCGCCAAAGAAGGTACGTATGGCCAGGATAATTAGCAACAAACCGAAAACCAAAAAGAAGGCTATCGTAACGGTACTGGTTCCTACTGAGCTACTAGAAGATATATAACCAGCGAGATTAATGCATATCAAGCCCCAGAGTACATATACGATGTATTTGGCAAGGATAAATGAGATTGATTTGACTAATCCTTGAGTGGTAGTCAGAAAGAGAACGATCAGACCGATCATCGTGGGAGTGATTGTACCGAGAGCAAATGGCAGCATTTTTAGTAGAACAGGAACCATGACTCCAACTCTCTCTTGAGTTTTTGTATTTCAAGCATTCATTGCGGTTGTTTATACACCTAGATGCCTTTTACGTCAAGCTTCTTGTGTCTGGATTACTCTGCTTTTTGCCTTGACAAAGTGAATTAAACGGATTATCTTGACAGAAGAGTTTCCCATCGTTCTCATATGAGGTCCTTGTCTCTATTTTTGGCCTTAAGATTGTTGGGTGTTGGCAGATCAGCTTATGTATGTTTGTGCTTAGGATGTTTCCTCCTTTTCACAGGTTATTAGAGTGATTTGATTATATGCAACCTACATTCTTCATAACAGTGCTATAACAACATATTTTTTAATTCATCTAACTACAGAAAATAGTAACTCAGACCTAAGTATGCTAGAACCAGGCTGCTCTATTATGAACCCTGATGCGTATGGGTGCATCGCTATGCAGGAAGGAGCAATGGTTACTTTGTCCACAGTACAAAAAAAGGCTCGTCAACTACCATTTTTGCAGGGTATACTCCCAATCGTACCGTCACACATTCCTATCGATATTGTTGCGGGTATCACGCTCGCTGCCCTTGGAATTCCCGAGGTTATGGGTTACACCAAGATTGCCGGTACACCAGTTATAACAGGTCTTTATACGCTGGTGCTACCAATAGCAGTCTTCGCGATACTGGGATCCTCACGGCATCTCGTAGTTGGAGCTGATTCAGCTACCGCAGCTATCCTGGCTGCTGGTCTTGTTGGCCTGGCAACACCTGACACGACTCAGTATGTGGAACTGGCGAGTGTGCTGGCGATTATGACTGCAATCTTTCTAATCTTCGCGCGTGTCGTCAAGTTGGGCTTTCTCGCCAACTTCTTATCCAGGTCTGTACTCATCGGGTTCCTCACCGGAGTTGGTATTCAGGTCGCACTTGGACAAGTGGGGGGGATGCTAGGGGTCACAACCACTGGCCGTGGGCCGATCGAGAAATTTTTCAGCGCCGTCCAGCAGATCCCACAAGCCAATGTCGCAACAGTTATTATCTCAGCGTCTGTCCTTATCATCATTGTTGGCGCCGGGATGATTAACAATAAGATCCCGGGTGCTCTTATCGCCGTGGTCGGTTCGATCATCGCGAGCTATGCACTCAATCTCTCACAATATGGTGTCACAACCCTGGGACCGATACAAGGTGGCCTCCCACCGATTGGCTTGCCACATGCGCAGTTGACTAGTGCCGAAATTCCTCAATTACTCGCGACGGCTGCATCCATCTTTATCGTTATCCTGGCTCAGAGCGCAGCAACATCGCGTGCCTATGCCATGCGTTACTACGAAAGTTTCGATGAGAACGTCGATTTAATCGGTCTGGGGATGGCCAATATCGCAGCGGGTATCTCTGGTACCTTTGTAGTAAACGGCAGTCCGACCAAGACGGAGATGGTGGTTAGTGCAGGTGGACGGAGCGAAATTGCTCAACTTACGACGGCTGTTATCGTGGTAATTGTGTTGCTCTTCCTCACCGGTCCACTCTCGTACATGCCGAATGCCGTGCTCTCTGCTGTTGTATTCTTGATTGGGGTGCGACTGATAGATGTCAAGGGTATGAGGGGCATCTTAAGTGTTAGCCCGGAAGAGTTCATCGTAGCTACAATCACAGCAGTAACTGTGGTGGTTGTAGGAGTTGAGCAGGGGATTATACTTGCAATTGTGCTGTCAATTGTAATTCATATCAGTCATAGCTACAGACCTTCTGATGCGACGCTAGTTCCAATGCCCAGAGGTCATTGGCAGACGACGGACGTTACAGAGGATAAAGAAGCTGAGCCGGGTCTCGTCGTGTACTTTTTCGGTGCAAGTCTCTACTTTGCCAATGCAGTTCGATTTAGTGAAGAAATTGTGCGGCTCGTCGATGATGCAAAACCTCAGGTCAAATGGCTCGATGTTGATGCGGCAGCCATGATTGGCATTGACTATACCGGAGCCGATACCATTCGCCAGGTCCATACTATACTGGAGAAAAAGGGTGTAACACTTGTGTTTTCCAACGTCATCGAGGACGTAAGAAAGGGAATCGATCGCTATGGCTTAACAAAGCTGATTGGCGAAGAGCATATCTACGCTAGTCTCCCCGATGTACTTGAAGCCTATCGGAAGGAGAACAAGCTGGTAGAGACAGAGCCGAGCGACTAAGAACATAAGGTGGTATGCAATGTCTAACATCGAATTTGTTGAAGCAATGCCAGTTACCGCTACAAGGGCTGAACGCTTTGCCGCGGGCAAAGCGTTACGTGCCAAAGCTCCACGAACCAGTCTTGGAGAGTGGTCTTTAGCTGCTGATCGTCCCGATCCGATTAGCCTGCTTGAGGAGTCATGTAGCTCCCGCGTACAGGAATTAGTGCCTATACGCTATGGACGCATGTCGCTTTCACCGTTTGCATTCTTACGCGGTTCGGCGGTAGTTATGGCGTCTGATCTGGCGAAAACTCCCATTTCAGGTATTAAGGTGCAGATCTGTGGTGATGCGCATCTAAGTAACTTCGGCTTCTATGCCACACCGGATCGTAATTTGGCATTCGATGTCAATGATTTCGACGAGACATTGCCAGGCCCCTGGGAATGGGACTTGAAGCGATTAGCTGCGAGTATTGTGGTAGCTGGTCGTGAGAATGGATACACTGCTCAGGAAAATCGGCAGTCGGTTGTCAGCAGTATACGAGAGTATCGTGCGTTGATGCAGAATATGGCTAACATGCAAGTACAGCCCGTGTGGTACCTGCATCTTGACATGACAGAAGTCATGGGGATGGTGAAGCGCAAAGAGCGAGAACAGCTTCAACGGCAAGAGAAGAAGGCAGTTCGAAGTACGAGCCTGGGCGTCTTTCCTAAAATGGCTGAAAAGGTGCATGGCCAGTATCGTATTAAGGATGAGCCACCTCTGATCGTGCATGTAGAAGATGAAGGGGATGTCAAAAAGAATGAAGAACAGGAAGCTGAATGGATCAAGTCATATTTTGATGCTTATGTTCAGACGTTGCCAGATAATTGTAAGGTACTGCTTAGCAAATACCGCTTCATTGATTTAGCACGCAAAGTGGTTGGGGTGGGCAGTGTTGGAACGCGCACATGGGTCATGTTGCTCATGGCTGGAGGCGATGGAGACGACCCGCTTTTCTTGCAAATCAAAGAAGCAGATGCCTCTGTCCTTGAGCCCTATTGGGGGAAAAGCGCGTACCCAAATCATGGAGAACGAGTGGTACAGGGTCAGCGCTTGATGCAGCATGGAAGTGATATTTTTCTGGGTTGGACACATGGAGAGCAAGTCGATCTCTACGTGCGGCAGTTACGAGATATGAAGTTATCTGAAGATATTTCGATCATGACAAAGAGAGAGTTCGATCAGTATGCCCAATGGTGTGCCATGGCCCTGGCGCGCGCGCACGCTCGATGCGGTGACCCTGCTCTCATCAGCGGATATCTTGGCACTAGTGATTTGTTTGATCAGGCGATTGCTCTGTTTGCAGAAGCATACGCGGACCAGACCGAACGTGATTATAAAGCTCTGTTAAAGGCTATCAAAGAAGGTAGAATCAAGGCTGAAGTTGATGTCTGATTCCTCCAGGTAGGTGGTTTCTACGGTGAGAAAGGATGATGTGAATGCAACCAGCCATAATAACAGCAGCGATAGTCGGTGCCGAATTGACGAGGGATCAACAGCCATACTTACCTATTTCTCCTCATGAGATTATTGCGGCAGCTATTGAGTGCTATGAAGCGGGCGCCGCGATCATTCATATTCATGTGCGTGATGCTGAGGGAAACTCTACTCAGGATGCTGCTATCTTCCGTGAAGTTGTAGAAGGTATTCGCGCTCGTTGCAATGTCATTACCCAGGTCTCGACTGGAGGTGCCGTGTGGATGAGCGCGGACGAACGCCTGCAAAGCATTGAGTGTCGGCCGGATATGGCAACACTTACAACCGGATCAGTGAATTTCGGTGAGAGTGTCTTCGTAAACAACAGAGGTCTGGTCGAAACTTTTGCGCGCCGTTTGCGTGACTATGGCATCGTGCCAGAGATTGAAATCTTTGACGCTGGGATGCTTGATGAGGCCATGCGCCTGCTCAATATGGGCTTGATTACCGAACCGCTACAATTCGATTTTGTTATGGGTGTTCCGGGAGGTATAGGCGCTGAACCTGCGCATCTTATGCACCTGGTGCGTAGTCTTCCGCCCGGCAGCACATGGAGCGTAGCTGGTATAGGGCGGCACCAGTTGACTCTTGGCGCCATCGCTCTCGCAATGGGAGGCAATGTGCGTGTAGGCTTTGAAGACAATATTTACTATCGCAAAGGGCAACTGGCAAAAACCAATGCAGAATTAGTAGCTCGAATCGTGCGGATTGCCAATGAACTTGATAGGCCTGTAGCAACGCCATCTCAAGCGAGAGAAATGCTACAACTGGACAGATATAACCGCACACAGTGATATATAAGGAGATCTGTGAGCCTGCAAAGAGCCTGGATCTCCTTTTGTATATATCAGAGTGGATGCTAAATCACAGTGAGTAATTCTGGTTCTGTTTCGGTTACAGCAAGAGTATGCTCGAACTGTGCAGAGCGAGAACCATCAGCCGTGCAGACTGTCCATTTATCTGCTAACACTTTTGTCTGGTAACCACCCGCATTGATCATAGGCTCAATGGTGAAAACCATGCCCGGTCGAAGTCTCAAGCCAGTACCAGGGTGTCCATGGTGTGGCACCTGGGGATCCTCATGCAGTGAATGGCCAACTCCGTGGCCGACATATTCTCGCACTGTCGAAAAGCCTTGTGACTCGGCATATGTCTGAATTGCTGCACCTATATCACCAAGTTGCTTATTAGGTCGTGCTTGCTCGATACCCAGTTCCATGCAACGTCGAGCCACTTCCATGAGCCGCTGTGATTTGCTGTCAAGCTTCCCAACCGCATATGTCGTGCATGAGTCACCAACCCACCCTTTGTATAGTACACCAATATCGACGCCAATGATGTCACCCTCGCGTAGAATCTGTTTAGTGCTAGGGATGCCATGACAAATGACGTCGTTAACAGCCACACAAATTGTAGCAGGGAAGGCAGGAATAGCGGGAAATCCATTCCTGGCTGGTCGAGCGCCGTACCCTTTATAAATTGGTTTGGCGCCTTTACCGCGAATGTAATCCTCAGCAATCTGATCCAGTTCGGCTGTGGAGGTGCCGGGCTTGACGTAGGGACGTAATATCTCATATGTTTCAGCAACAATGCGCCCTGCCTCACGTAGTTGAGCGATTTCTTGCTTTGATTTTAATGTAACTGCCATATTTTCCTCTCCAATCATGAATCAGGGTATGCCCCTCATTCCCTTCATATCTCTCGTCCCATTGGAACAAGCCTGCTATCTTCCTCTAGATCCTGCTCCCAAGCCAGCAGATCGCTCGTTGTCACAGTGAAGTAGGCACTAAAATAGCGTAGAAGGTTATCCAGGGTTGTGTAATCAATGCGTTGACTACGTCCTGTATTTAGAGCGGTCAATGCACTGAGGGAAACACCACTTTCTCCTGCAAGTCGACGCAAACTTAATGGTGGTTTCCCTTGTTGAGCGCGTTCGACATTTGCTCTGGCGAGCAAGATTCTCAGTCTGCAAGAGATTGTCATGATTCGTGCCTCCTTTTGAAACATATGTATAGTTGATTAACCTATGAACACCGGATCATTCTATCAAAATTGTTGCGTGATGTCAATACAATGTACCGTCTTACGATAACAGCCCATGAGCGTCTCTGGCTAAATAACCATTCTATATTACATTTGTTTCAGCAAGAAGATGAGATATTTTGAGAAACAGATGTTGAGGTAATTTCAGATTTTACACTCAAATGCATAAATTTTGAAAGATTATGTTACAGAGTATTACCTATTTCGCTTAAAACTTCTGTCTATGACTATGTACATGTACATTGTGTGATGCTCTTCCATAAATACCGAGTTATTGCCTTGACAAAGATGTTGTAGTCAGGGAATGTGGAAGAAAAATGGCAGTTCCAAGTGAGGAACTGAGGTTTATATCAGTTAGATTAGGAGAAATTCAAATAATGCATTTGAAACAATCGGTGGCAACTATTGTTCGAAGAATGCTTCTGGGAGTGGGAGCGCTTGCTTTATTGGTGGTCTTTATGGCACCACACGGTGGAACCGCTTCTGCCTGGAGTAAGGCGTTTGTTCGTGTTGTCCATGCTTCTCCCGCTGCGGGAACTGTTGACGTTTATGTCGATGGAAGTAAACTGCTTAATGACTTCACCTTTGGATCAGTCACTAACTATGTACCTGTCCCAGCAGGATCCCACAGGATTCAGGTCGCACCAGATGGAAAAGGTCCTGGTGCATCAGTTATTGATGTGACTGTTTCACTGTCTGGCGGGACGTACTACACGGCTGCCGCACTTGGCACGCAGTCATCTGGCTTCTCGCTCAAGGCTTTTGTTGACAACAATTGGGTTCGCGATGAAAAAGCCAAAGTGCGTGTCTATCACCTGTCGCCTGATGCAGGCCCTGTTAATGTTGCGGTTGGTGGGACTACAGTCATTAATGACCTCACTTACAAACATGCAAGTGGATATCTCACGGTTGCTCCGGGTTCCTATACCTTCAATGTGACCGCTGTGGATTATGGAGTAACTATCCCGATTAAGGCACAACTCAAGGAAGGAAATGTCTATAGCGTTTTCGCTGTTGGCCTGGTTAAAGGATCACCTTCTATTCAATTCGTCATCTCTGCGTTCAATAGTGATGAAGATTAATTGAGGAAGACTCGTTAGTTCTCGCATTGGGTTGAGAGAACGGAAGATACTCTCAACTTCTTGAAACTCATTCGCATAAGGAGAGGTAGCGAAACGTCTACCTTTCCTTTGTGATTATATAAAATTGTATTGCTTTAAGAGTTACTTCGTTCTTAGTTGCTTGCCAGTGTAAATGTTGTTCAATCCTGCATGATATAGTTATGTGTGGAAGTTCATGACCGCATCGCAATTCATTAACCATCTGTAGTGCAGAAAAGTATACGAAACTGAGGATAGAATAAGTATGGAGGAATAATTGATACGAGGCGCATGATCCTGGTGACGGGAGCGACCGGCTATGTGGGAGGACGACTGGTGCCGCGTTTGTTGGAGAAGGGCTATCGCGTGCGATGCCTGGTGCGAGAAGGGGCCCGGATTGAGGGTCGAGGATGGAAAGGGGTTGAGGTGGTGACCGGGGATGTATTGGAGTACACGATCGCTGGTGCCAGCATTGCAAGGGGTGGATACGGCCTATTACCTGGTGCATGCCATGGGTGGAGGCGAGGAGGGGTTTGAGGCGCGAGACCTGTACGCAGCGCAGAACTTTGGGCGAGCTGCACAGGAGGCAGGGGTGAAGCGGATCATTTATTTGGGAGGGCTGGGTCGAGACGAGGACGAGTTGTCGCCGCATTTGCGGAGTCGGCATGAGGTGGGGGAGCAACTGCGCAGTTGGGAGGTAGCGGTGACGGAATTTCGTGCGGGGGTGATCATCGGCACGGGAAGCGTGTCGTATGATCTGGTACGGTATCTGACGGAGCGGGTGCCAGTCTTGATCAGTCCAAGGTGGGTGAGTACGTTGACACAGCCGATTGCCATTGATGATGTGCTGAGGTATCTGGTAGAGAGCCTGGAGAAGCCTGAGACGGAGAATCGGATCCTGGAAATAGGGGGACGAGATATCTTGAGTTATGGGCAGATGATGTTGGGGTATGCGAAAGTACGGGGGTTGAGGAGGTGGTTGGTGCCGGTGCCGGTATTGACGCCACGGCTGTCATCCTGGTGGGTGAGGTTGGTGACACCGTTGCCGTTAAGTGTTGCCCAGCCATTGATCGATGGGTTAAAGAATCAGGTGATTGTGGAAGACCCAACGGCGAGGCAGATTTTTGGCTTTACGCCGATGGGGTATGAAGAGGCGGTGCGCCTTGCCTTGAAGCAAGCTGAAGCAAGCAACAAAAAATCCGTAAGATCAATGCCTCCAAAAAAAGAACGCAGAGGCTGCAATTTGCTGTATGCCGTTCTTTTTGGCTCACGTAAGTAAAGCTGTATTGATAAAAATATCTGCTCTTCGTCACGATTATCACGAATTGAAGCGAGAAGGCTACTTCTCTATATAAGCTTGTGTATCAAATTTGCGTTGCATGCCGCTGAGTGACATATAGCGTACCAGTCCAAAAATAGGCCGTTCAGGTCCCCATGGGCGATCATGTTTGCCACCAATGGCCCAGGCGATACCAGTATAACCACTCGCATCACGACCATCAATTTGATATTTATCGTTGAGGTAAACGGCATAGTGAAAAGCCGCTGCTGGATCCTCGACCCATTCCAGTATCTTTTTGGCCCAATACATCCTCAAATATCCATGCATGCGACCACTTTCGACCATCTCTCGCTGACTGGCATTCCACAGCTAGTCATGCGTCTGTCGCATGTTCCAGTTCGTCGAGACTATAGTTCAAGATACGTGGATCATTGCGTGTTTTTCCAATGTCTCTTTTCCCCATTGTGGGTAACCTTCTAGTTCGTTATGATGAGGATTACGAAGCACAAAATTGATAGCCAGTTCACGCCGAACAATGAGTTCTTCGAGAAAGGCTGCCTTGCCTTCGTCATAATGTTTGCTCTCTTCGCTCTCGCATACGTTATTAGTTCCTAATATTGAGAGGAGAAGAAATGTTAAGAAACAAACTCAGGCGGGAGTCTGTTCCTTGGAATTAGAGAGAGATTCTGCCTTATGTGCTATGGCGGTGATCATACCTTGAAAGATTACGATGTGGATTGGGTAGAGCACATACCAGTATAATAGACCCATCAATCCATCGGGTTCATAAAATGCAGTTTGTATGATGCGAACTCTCGATTTATTTTGCGGGATAATTTCAAACTGCAACCATGCCTTGCCAGGCACTTTCATTTCTGCGCGAAGTCTCAAGAGTTGGTCTGGGACAAGGGCCTCTACACGCCAAAAGTCCAATGTATCTCCAATACGAAGTTCGTTAGGAGCGCGCCTTCCCCGTCTTAATCCAGGACCACCAATGAGTTCATCAAAGTATCCTCGCAGCCTCCAAAGAATATTGGCATACAGCCAGCCTGTTTTCCCACCGAGACTTAATAGCACTTGAAAGATGTCATTTGCGGAAGCACTTGTTGAAATTTGTCTTCGATAGGCAATCATTCCATCAGATTTTTCACCAGGAAATGGTTGGTATATTTTGCGACCCGAAAAAAAGGATCGTCCAACTTCTCATCTGTTCTCTCCATACATTGTTCTATACCCAGTGTCGCTTGTTTCGTCTTTCCACATATCACTATAGCATGTGTTAGCTTGTTGGACCTGTTGGCTTTCAATAACTTGTTTGAGATCCCGACCCTTTTCCTCATCAAATGGCCCTTCAACCCGCCAGAGTACTTCTCCCATATTGTTTACCAGCAATACATAGATCCGTTCCTCATCTGGTATATTCAGAGCCTTGCGAAACGCTTTCTTATCAAGATAAAGGGTGATGGTCACTTCGCGTGCTTTCTTATCAGGTATCCCCATACGCATACCAGCATTCAATCCCCAGCGAAAGAAAGGATTGCCACGATGAATGGTGGGAAGTTCATAATATGCGAGCGCAGGGTACTGCATGACTTGCTGCTTCACGAAAGGGAGCCAGCTGTCGATATCGATCTGTTGTTCTCTCTGGAAGGCAATGAACAACACATTAAACTCTCCTTCAAGATCTTTGGGGAGAGTGAACAAACGCCCCTCAAGATTCTCACTCTGTATTAATGGAAATATCATCTTTTGCCCCTTTGCTTTAGATTGTTTTGCTGTTGATTCCCGGGTGAATTTGGAACAATGCTTACTTTCACGAATATAATTCAACATTGTCATGTACTCTTCAAAATAGGAGTGTTCTACTTTCAGGTATTCAAAAGGTAGATGTAGGTTTTGCTCAATCTGGGTAATAAAGAAAGAATAGCCCTCAATTTGGAGATAAAAGTGAACATATTAACATAAAACTTTCCCAATTTACCCACAGTCCTAATCCTTGACGTCTCATTTAGGTTGAAACACCTTAAGTGAAAGCGGAGCAATGATTTAGGATAGGGTCAGTATGAAGGTTTTAAGAAGCACGGAACAATTGAATGGACTAACCGAAACAGTAGTCCCATCACAACACTCGCCAGTTGCTGAAAGCAGCACAGATGAGTGGCTCCTGGCGACTCATGGACGGACTTTTCATTTCGCATCACGTTTTCTCGCTCCAAAGATGCGTCGCGATGTTGTCACTCTGTATGCTTTCTTTCGAACTCTCGATGATCTCGTAGATATACCAGTTGAGGGTCGTAGTATCGAGGACATTCGTATTGAACTGGATACATGGAAAAGCTGGTTTTCGAAGGGTCGCTCATTTTCGGCGCCTCGCGAACCTCTTGGCTCCAGGCTTGCCTCTGTCCTGGCTGAACATTGCGTTCCTACTACTATCTTCCTTGATTTTCTTGAGGGAATGACTTTTGATTTAGAGCCGCAGCAGATATACAATTTCAGTGAATTGTATCGATATTGCTATCGTGTGGCAGGAACTGTTGGATTGGCAATGGCCCATATTCTTGGTGCCAATTCCGCTCAAGCACTCGATGCAGCAGAGAATTTAGGTATTGCCATGCAACTTACAAATATCCTGCGAGACATAGGCGGCGACCTTGCGCTTGGTCGTGTCTATCTCCCACAAGAGGACCTGGAACGTTTTGGCTGTTCTTCGGATCACCTTGCTCAACTCTACTGGAATCAGCGATGCGATGAACGTTTTCGGGACTTGATGCGATTTCAGGTTACCCGCGCTCATCACTACTATGTTCGCGGTATGTCAGGCATCTGGTTGCTTCCTCGTGACTGCCGTTTTCCTATCCTGGTCGCCAGCCGACTCTATCGACGAATACTGACCGTCATTGAACACAGGGACTACGATGTACTGGTTCACGCGCATCGACCTCCTTCCCAGAGAAGGTACGCGAGGCAGCTATTGCCTTCATGCTCGAGCGTCTTTGGAGTCGTGGAGAAGGGTGCCTCAACATGGAAGAAGAGGTACTCGTTGAAAACTAACAGGCTCTTTAGCCTCAATCGCTATAGCCCAGGCATTACTAGGTACTACGTGTTATCTGGCGTTTGATACGCACTATGGGCGGCGAACGCATATATCCTGTTGAGCGAAACACAGGGAGGAGCCTTGCGGCACCCTGGTCATCACATCATTTTGCACTCGCTGTTCCATCCTACGAGCATGAGAGGGTTTCGGTAATTGTGCCAGTGCTGAACGAGCGCATGCGCCTTGAACCATGCCTTGATGGTCTGGTCGCTCAAGGAGAAGAAGTTGCTGAAATAATTGTTGTGGATGGGGGTTCCGATGATGGCACACAAGAATTAGTCTCCAGGTACATCCGTGATAACGATCGTATATGTCTGGTTGATGCCAGTCCTATACCATCAGGTTGGAACGGCAAAGCATGGGGATTGCAAGTAGGATTGCGTTCTGCTAACCCTGAATCAAATTGGATACTTACGATGGATGCGGATGTTCGCCCTAAGGCTCCTCTTACACTTTCGCTTCTTGAGCAAGCAAAAAAGGTAAAACTCTCTGCATTGAGTATAGCAACCTTGCAAGAAATCGGAAGTAATGGCGAAGGATTATTACATCCCTCCTTGCTCACTACACTTGGTCTATCGTTTTGGCATGCCGGGAAAGGTCATAAGCCGTGTGAGTGAGGTGCAAGCAAATGGACAGTGCTTTCTATTCAGACGGGAAGCATTAGAAGCGTGTGATGGTTTTTAAGGCGTTCGTAACTCTGTATGTGAAGACATCACATTGCGCGAACTCTGGTAGCATCAGGTTATCCAATAGGCTTTTACGAGGCTGGAGACCTGGTTTCTGTTAAAATGTACACAGATTGGCGTGATACCTGGCACAACTGGCCTCGTTCGCTGCCGATGCATGATCGCTTCTCTGGTATACATACTTTGGTGGGATTGCTCGAAATTGTATTTGTTCAGGCACTACCTTTACCATTTATGCTCTTTACTTGTCACCATGCATATGAGTCATAATTGGATGTTGTTTTTTAATAGTACTCTTGGGGGCTATGCGTATTGGTGTGCTTTTTGGTACTATGAGAGCATATCGACGTCGACCCTGGACATACTGGCTTTCACCACTCTGCGATCTGCCAGTAGCTATCCAACTATCGAGAAGCGCTTTACGGCGGCGGCATATCTGGCGTGGTCGTATACTAGTTCGTGGAGGCATGTAATGAGAGTAATCAAAATTCTTTTTTTCTGTCATCTTGCAGCCCTGGTGTTTGGAATAGCGGGTCTTTTAGTGATGCTGCCGCATCCTGAATTGTGGGATTGGAATCCGTCTCTCATTGAAGTCTTCAATTTTGGTATCAGTTATGCTGGATCGCTGCATATTATTTTCGGCGCAGCAACGATGCTTCTCTTTGGCTTGCTCTTTATTGGTACCAGGAAAACGACTCATCTTTTTCATTGCTTCAACCACGATCTCGCTAAGCATGGAACTGCTTGGCACCAGTACCGGATTCCCCTTTGGCCCTTATTCCTACACGAGTTTCTTGGGTATTAAAATTCTTGGTCATGTACCTTATTCCATACCTCTATCATGGTTCTATATGGGCTTTACCAGCTATATCCTGGCAAGTGTGATTGTTCCAAAGTTACTGCATCTTCGATATGCAAACGCAAATACTAATCTCCCTCCATCCGCAAGACAAGTCGAAAGGAGACGCTCTGGTCTCTTGCACTGGGCGCATATTTCCTGACAGTATGGGATCTGGCATTGGATCCAGCAATGGCCAGTAATAATCTTCCACTTCACTTCTGGATCTGGCATCAGCCTGGCCCATACTTTGGTATGCCCATTAGTAATCTGGTTGGATGGTCAGTGACCGGACTGGCGTTTATGGGAGTAAGTCGGCTGCTCTGGCGAACGAACCTCGATCCAAAGCGAATAATTGTCTGGCTTCCATTTGGCATGTATGCCGCAAATATTGGTTTTGCTGTAGCGTTGGATTTGAGCGCCAGGCTCTGGATTCCTACTCTCATGGCGGTATTTCTTGGCGTTGTTCCGGCATCGCTCGTTTTCTTCCTACAAACAGATAGAAAATTCAGGGAAACTACGGAAGCAAACAATTCCATCTTCAAGCGCATATCAGTAGTGGTATTGCATAAAGGCAGTTGGGTGATTGCTCGCCGCAAAGTAAAACTAGTCGTTGAGGGATTGGAAAATGTGCCGACGCACCGGGCCAGTATTGATTGCTGCGCGCCACTATCACCACCTCTATGATGGTTGTATTCTGATGAAGAGCAATTCCTCGGCGCTCTGCATATCTTTGTAGCACTTGATTGGGTGCGGAAGCGCTGGGTGCGTAATTTTATGGAGTTAGCATGCTACATGGTTGATTGGCCAATTGTACTTGCGATCAGAACAGTTACATGCCAATCCTGAACAGGATTCCGAAAACGCCATCAAAGGCATATACATTAGATGAGTCAAGGCGCTATATACGAAATGCAATGAAAGACTCGGTTCGCATATTACGCGGTGGTGAATTGCTCGTCGTCTTTCCAGAAGCATACCCTGATATCGATCCACGAAACACATCGAGGACTGAAAATAATGCCTCTCTCCCATTCCGGCAGGGGTTTGCCCGTTTGGTAGAGATGGTTGAGAAAGATGGGCATACAAAAGTAGCAATCGTCCCCGCTGGCTTGTCATATACACAACAAGGACGCTGGAATGTAACACTTACGGTTCGGTCCGGCGCTTTCACGAAGTGATTACATTGATTCTACACACCTTTTGCAGGATGTCGAGATGCGTGTGCGCGAACTTTCTGATGAGAGTGACGGGTACTGAATCTCATGCATGCTGAGGAGACCATACAACTGTGAAACAAATACTTTCTAATGATGCAACAACACCTGCTATACAGTGAACATCGCAATAGCACTGCTATCGTTATTGGTGGTGGATTTGGTGGACTCGCAACGGCCATTCGCTTGCAAGCTGCTGGACACACAGTCACCACTTGTAGAGGCGCGTGAGCGCCTTGGAGGACGAGCTTACCAGCTTAAACAGGATGGCTTTACGTTTGATATGGGACCTAGCCTGATTACAGCGCCACACCTGCTTGAGGACCTCTGGAAGGCAACTGGACGAAACTTTGAAGAGGATGTTCATCTGTTACCTCTCAGCCCGTTTTATCGCATCTACTTTCACGATGGTCGTTATTTTGACTATTGGGGAACTCCGGAGGAAGATGAAGCCGAAATCGCCAAATTTGAGCCACGTGATGTACAAGGATATCGCTCATTTCTTGCCGATACACAGCGCATCTATGATCGCGCTTTTGCGGATCTAGCCGATCAACCTTTCCTTACGCTGAGTGGATTTATGAGTGTAGTGCCTGAACTCATGCGTTACAGTGCGCAGCGCAGCGTCTACTCTTATGTTTCTCGCTACTTCCGCAATCCGCAGTTACGCATGGTCTTCTCGTTCCATCCGTTATTCATTGGAGGCAATCCTTTCCGCGCAAGCGCCATTTATAGTATTGTGCCTTACCTCGAGCGTCTTGGCGGCGTACATTTCGCACCTGGTGGTATGTATGCACTGGTTGAGGCAATGGAACGCCTGTTTCTTTCACTTGGTGGTGAGGTTCGATGTGGTGTGCCTGTTGAGCAACTTCTTCTGCATGGACACCAGACTACGGGAGTACGACTTGAAGACGGAACTAGAGCTTCTTGCAGATGTAGTTGTTGCAAATAGTGATGTAGCCACAACCTATCTCAACCTGTTACCTGCATCTTCACGCCCAAAGAACGTTGCCAGACGTTTGAAAAATTATCACTATTCCATGAGCTGCTATATGCTGTACCTGGGTATTAATCGCAAGTATGACAATCTTCGCCATCACACAATTATTATGCCAGAGCGTTATCGCAAGCTTATTCATGATATATTCGATGGTCAGGGTATGCCGGAAGATCTGGCTCTCTATCTGCATGTTCCAACCAAGACTGATCCGTCGATGGCGCCTCCAGGCTGCGAAAGCCTTTACGTGCTTGCTCCTGTGCCTAACCTTGCACATGGCATAGACTGGGAACAGGAAGCGCCCGCATTTCGTAACAAGATTATTCACTTTCTTGAGCAAGAAGCCGGTTTAGAAGGACTTGAAGCGAGTATTGTGACCGAGCAGGCTTTCACTCCACTTGATTTTGCATCCGAGTTGCGAAGTTATCAGGGGGCAGCATTCTCAATCGAGCCAACACTTTTCCAGTCAGCTTACTTCCGCCCCCATAACCGCTCGCGTGATATAGATGGCCTGTACTTTGTGGGAGCTGGAACTCATCCTGGAGCTGGCATTCCGGGTGTGTTACTATCTGCAAATATCACCAGTCAACTGGTGATCGAGGATATGGCAAAAGCGCAAAGTCTGAGTAGCAAGTAATTTTACGAAAGTTACTTACTACCCTACAAGGATGACACAAAAGGCTTTTGGTCCTTGCACACCGATTGTTAACGTTCGCTCAATATCGGCTGTGCGGCTCGGGCCTGTTACGAGTGAGATATAGTGTCGCTGGTCAGATCCAGACTTCGTTAGCTCTACGAGCAATTTTCCAGCGTCTTCTAGCATGGGAAACAACGTCTCTTTGCGCACAAGTACAAAATGGGTCAGGGTCAGCATACCAACTACGCGTGCTTCAAGCGCATTCTCTGCTAAGAGTACACTGCCGGTTTCAGCAATAGCCAGTTCTGCTGTGGAAAGTCCGGCAGGTGCATCTGCAACGCTTGCTGGACTTTCTACCTCTCGAACGTCAATGCCGTTATCTCGCAACAATGGAAGAATTGCCGCCCAGAATTGGAAAGTAGCAAAGTTAGGGGCCACAATGATTTCTTTTTGTACAAGTGCAGGATGACCTACGATAATCTCTGCCGCTTGTCCCAGGTTTTCGACTGAATGTGCCTCGCCACCAACAAATTCAAGCCGATTTTTGAAACGTGTTAAAAGTTCAATTATCTGTGTCATATTGTATCAAAAATAATGGGACGTGATGCCCCCATCGACGATGAGCCAGGCTCCTGTTGTCCAGGATGACTCGTCAGAGGCGAGGTAGAGAGCCATATAGACAATGTCATTCAGTTCCCCGAATCGACCCAGCGGGATGCGGTTAAGCCGCAGGTTACGTGCCTCCTCACTGGTCCAAAGCATGCGCAGCAGCGGCGTCTCGATTGGCCCCGGGCAAATCGCATTGCAGCGTATACCGTCTTTTCCGTACTGAACCGCGAAAGATTTTGTCAATGAGAGCATACCGCCTTTGGAAGCGGTATATGCATCTTGTGGAACTGTGCAGCCCATAAATGATACAAAAGAGGCAACGTTAATAATCGAGCCTTTAGCTTGCTTTACCATATGTGGTATTGTGTATTTCGAACAAAGAAAGGCACTCTTCAGGTTCACATCTATGATCCTATCCCATGTCTCTTCAGTGATATCGGTGACACTCCCATCATCAGAGGGCATAATTCCAGCATTATTGTAGAGCACATCGACATGTCCAAAAGCATCGATAGCAGCGCCAACCATGTTTTTGACATCGTTTTCTTTTGCAGCATTAGCTGCAATAAATATAGCTTTGTTGCCAGCATCACGAATCTTTCGGGCCGTTTCTTCGCCGGCATCAGTAGCAATGTCAGTTACTACAATACTAGCTCCTTCACGAGCGAAGAGTTCTGCTGCTGCCTGTCCCATGCCGCTCGCGGAGCCTGTGATGATTGCAACTTTGTCTTTCAGTCTCATAAAATTCTGTCTCCTTTCGACTAGCCTGACCACTCGCGCTAGCTGTTTAGTGTTTCGTTTAATCGCGAAGCAACTTTGGTGAGACATATATATGCCAGCCCAACGTGTTAGCAAGGCAAGTTAGTGGAAATTAATAACGTCTTACGAGATCCAGGTACCAGAAAGGCATACGTTTGCGCAACAACGGTTTACCTCGTACTACGTTTCCAGGAATGCTATCACGAATATCGTAAGCAAGTTCACCAGTAAGCGAACCAACCATTTCGCCAGGAGCATACTGAAGCGGAGTTGTTGCCAAACGTCGACCAGTGCGCTGTTCACGTGTGTCAATCGTCATCATTGTCAACGAGAGTTCTTCGTCATCTGCAATGACTTCTGGCCACGGATAATAAGGAAAAGATGGCGAGTAAATGCCACTATATCCATTAGCTCGTATATTACCTGACTCTCCTCTCCAGTTTGCCACCGCTAAATAGACCTGATGTTCAGAGGCTCGTACTCTCCAGATCAGAGAATGAGTAGGATCGTACTCATCGGGCGCAACAGGACGTTCAAACTTTATACTGGAAGGGTCCAGGCCAATGGGATCGGGAAAATTGAGAAACGTTGGAGCGCATACCAGATCTGCACCATTCCCGGCAAGCACACGTAAAGTTTCTGGAAAAAGCACATCGTACCCGGTTGCTAAACCAATGCGCCCGACAGGTGTATCGAATGTCGGCAAGCCCAGATTACCAGGATTTGCCCAAAGTTTGTCACTGTGTGTTAGATGTATCTTACGATACTTGCCGTATACCCCTTCCGGGTCAATAAGCAAGATCGTGTTGTAATATGTATTGGTGTGGGTGTTTGCATCCCTCTTTGAGAGATCATTCACACTCCCCGCTACGGCTTTCTCTGCCACCCCCAGAACGAGGCTTATTTGATACTCGTTCGCCAGCATAATCAACTCATCAATTTCTGGTCCCGGTATTTCAATTGCCCTAGCTTGAATACGGGCTACTGTCTCAGGATTTAAATCTAGTGTACTAGGTGGGCCAGGCAAGATCAGTTCCGGCAGAACCAGGATATCCGGACGTGCTGGTGCGTGATCTTTCAGAAGTGTCTTAAGTGTATCTCGCAAGGTTGTGACTGGACTGGCTTGATGTGACCTTACAAGCTCTTGAGCAGGCTCATGTACCCCCAGGAATGCTTGCAAATCAAATTGCATGATGCCAACACACGAAAGTTGTCCAGGAGGCAGCTCCCGCATCTCGTAGAGACCATGGTAACGTAGCGGTTCCCACAGGTAGGTGTTATTGACTAATGTCATATAGGCACCTGGCTGGCGATCGGCTACCCTATCACCGATGATTTCTTCCTGGCTGCTTCCCCAACTCTTCGTGCGGCTACGATTTAAATCTACTTCGCCGTAAACAATACCATCGCCGCTGTCAAGGTAGTCTTGAATAGCTCCATCCGGATCAATGACACAGCTACCACCGCTGAACTGTACCCCACGTTCAATGCCGTAGCGGTCAGCAGCAATAAAATACACGCCATTCTCAAATGCTCGTGCCATCCACCAGCTACTCGGGCATTTCTCTTCCAGCCAGTTCGTTGGGAAAAGTAATACATCTGCTTTACGTAATGCAGGAATACGCGCCGCCTCGAAGAATGAAGCGTCCTGACAAATGAGACCTGAAAGTCGGCCAAGGGGCGTTTCCCACACTGGCATATCCAGATCACCATCTCGTGCCCAGCGTGGTTCAGAGATATACGAGTGTATTTTGCGATATGACCCAATCAAGCCATATGGGCCGATCAAGACCAGAGAATTGTAGTAAACATCTGTTGTAGGATCGACTTCAGCGAGGCTAACGGTGATATAACAGTCGTAGTGTGTTGCAAGTTGTTGAAAACGATCGGTAGTTGGGCCGGGGATTGGTTCAACAAAGGGAGCAATTTCTGAACGAGACTCCCAGCAATAACCTGTAGTTGCCATTTCTGGTAAGACGATCAAACGCGCATTGTGCTGAGCAGCCTCCTCCACAAGCTGGAGAAGGTCAGTTACGTTCTTCTCTTTTTCGCCAAGGGATGGCTCGTATTGAATTGCAGCAACCCGATATCGAGTATATGTGGGTGCAGGTGCATTCATGGAAATTCCCCTCAGTATCCTGTTTATTGAGTTGGAACATTTTGAGGACGCATTAACCATACCATTTGACATTCTGAGCGTCAATAGTCAAATTTACGGTATTCTTCAGTTCTACATGGCTACTTTACCTATTTTGTTTGGTATACATAGTACTGAAGCGTTGTGCTGTCTCATTCCAGGTAGTGTGGTGAGCACTGCGCGGTGAAAATATCTGCGTAGGCTCGTGCCGCGCAACTGCCCGCACCTCTTCCAGATTGTGCAGCTCGCCAAGTCCCACTAACTGCATAAGTGCGTTACCATGTGCTGTTGCCTCTGTTGGTCCAGCGATAACTGGGATATCGAGCGCGTCGGCCAGCCATTGGTTGAGACGCTCATTACGCGCCCCTCCACCAAGCACATACACACCATTCATTGTGATGCCAGTTAGCAAGCTGATTTGTTGGAACACTTGGCAATAGCGCAGCACGAGGCTTTCCATAATACAGCGTCCGAAAGCCGCTGATGTCTGAAGCGGTGCGTGCCCATGTTCCAAAAGATACGTGTTGATCGCCATCGGCATGTTTTCTGGAGCCAGAAAACGCGGATCATCTGGATCGATGAGAGTCGTAAATGCCGGAACACTATCCACTTCTGCCAACAATGTGTCATAATCTGTGGCATGACCATCAAGTGCCCACCTTCGCTGGCATTCCTGTAGCAGCCACAAACCCATCACGTTCTTGAGGAAACGGGTTGTGCCGAATACTCCTCCCTCGTTCGTACAGTTAGCGGCTAGAGCCTCCGGTGTCATGATCGGCCTTGAGAGTTCCACTCCTACCAGCGACCAGGTGCCAGAACTGATATAACCCCAGCCGTCCACCAGCGACACTGGTGTGGCCACAATCGCAGAGCCAGTATCATGTGTTGCCGGAGCGACTACTCGTGCTTTGCCTACGTCGCTCCTTAATTCCGGCAAAACCTCTCCTAATGGCGTACCAGCATTGACCACAGGTGCGAGCATAGAGGTAGGAATTGAGAGTTGATCGAGCAGGTCAGTCAACCACGTTTCGGCGATGGGGTCCCAGCATTGTGTTGTAGTCGCGTTGGTGTATTCTGTCACGAGTGACCCGCAGAGCCAATTGTGCAGCAAATCAGAAATCATGAGCAGGCGTTGGGAACGTGCTAATTCACCAGGCTGCATGTGTTCGTGTGCGTAGAGCTGGAAGAGCGTGTTGAATGGCAGGAATTGGATGCCCGTGCGACTATATAACACATCTCGGGGAATGCTTACGAAAACCTGCTCCATTATGCCGTTCGTACGGTGGTCGCGATACTGGAAAGGTTGACCGAGCAGGAATCCGTGGCTATCCACCAGGCCGTAATCGACCCCCCATGTATCGATACCAATGCTGTCGAGGGTTCCCGCGAGTCTACGCGCTTTACGAAGCCCGGAGAGCATCTCGTCCCATAAACCCAGCACATTCCAGAAGCGATGCCCGTGCAGCATCACTGGCCGATTGGGGAAGCGATGTACCTCTTCCAGGCTCAGATGCTGGCCATCAAAGCGTGCCAGGATGATACGCCCACTTTCCGCTCCGAGATCGACCGCTGCTATATTCCGTGTCGCCATAAGGTGTTCCCCTCTCTTAGCGCGGATATGCAGCAGCGACTCCGCCGTCGACGTTGAGGATGTTGCCTGTACTCTTGCCGGAGCGCATCGGTGAAGCGAAGAATGCTACCGCCTCGGCGACATCCTCCGGCAGTATGTTCACCCCTAGCGTCGTGCGCTTGCGGTAGACTTCCTCTAGCTGATCTGGTGGCACGCCGTACGTCGCCGCGCGTTCATGCCGCCAGGTGCTGTCCCAAATACGTGACCCGGCCAGCACAGCGTCAGGATTCACGGTGTTCACGCGAATGCCGAATTGCCCGCCCTCCTCTGCCAGGCAGCGCGCCAAATGTGCTTCGGCAGCCTTGGCCGTCGAATACGCAGCCGCATTCTTACCCGCCACCATTGCATTCTTGCTGGCGACAAAAACCAGATTGCCTCTACGCCCTTGAACCTGTAAGAGCCTGAAGCCTTCGCGTGCCACCAGGAAATAACCGGTTGCCAATACATTCCAGTTCTTGTTCCACTCTGCCAGGCTTGTCTCGGTGATGGGCGCGCTAGAGGCCAGCCCGGCGTTGTTAACAATAATATCGAGACCACCAAAAGAAAGAGCAGCTTGCTCAAAGGCTTCGCGTACGCTCTGTTCATTTGTGACATCCATTTTGACTGCAACCGCTCGTCCTACACCGCAGTGTTGATTGAGAGACGCTGCTAGTTCTTCTGCACCGGCAAGATCGATATCAGTAGCGACAATATTCGCGCCATCCTGCGCCATCCTGCGGCAAATGGCCGAACCTATACCGCCCGCAGCGCCAGTTACCAGCAACACATGGCGCGCAAACTCACGCTCTGGCGGCGCCAACTTGAGCTTGTATTGTTCCAGTGGCCAATATTCGACGGCATAGCTCTCGGCATCGTTCAAAGAGATGAAGCCACCACATGCCTCTGCGCCACGCATGACCGCGATTGCCCGATGGTAGAGTTGAGCGGAGACATCAGCCATAGTAGTATCTTTACCAGTGGTGAACATCCCCACGCCGGGAATCAGGATCACGCGCGGGTGTGGATCAGATACTGCATCGCTCGCGCGTTGGACAGGCACGGAGGCATCAGGATCAAGGTTTTGCCGCTCGTTTGCCTCAAGATAGCGACGATATTTTGCAACATACGTCGTCACACCTGATCGCAAGGAGGCTACAAGTAACTCACTACCCTGGTCTGGCTCCCAATCGACGAGCAAAGGCCAGGGTTTAGTATGAACCAGGTGATCGGGACAGGCTGCTCCAATCCTGGTCAGGCGTAATGCATCCTGGCTGTTCGAGAAGGTGAGAATGTCCTCGCCATCTTCAAAGCGCAGAATCTGCCGTTTTTCATCTGAGACCAGCCCACGCAGTATAGGTGCGACCTGTGCTGCGACGCTGCGACGCTCCTCTGTTGAGAGTGTGGTGACACGAGCTCCGCCAAAGACTGATCTGCCTGAGTGGGCGATACGTGCCTCAACGTAGTTGCGCGCTTGGGTGATTGTTTCCAACGTAGAGGCATAGCAGACCTCGTCGGTCTCACCCCAGGTTATCAAGCCATGTTTCGCGAGAATGACAAGCTTCGCATCTGGTTTGGCGCGTAGTGCTAGCGCAACCTCGCGTGCCAGTCCAAAGCCTGGGCGACGGTACGGAATCCAGATCAGGTCATCTCCGAAGCATTCCCATGCCAGTGCCTCGCCATCTGCTGCACAGGCAAAGTAATTCGTCGCATCTGCATGTGTATGATCGACATGCGCAAACGGCAGAAACCCATGCAAGAGAGTCTCGATGGAAGGGCGTGGGCGGCCTGGCTCAAAGAAGCAGTGCGCGAGGTAGTCCACCATCTCGCTGTCACTCATACGCTCGCGTGCTAATAAATGAAGTACATCATCCAGATACAATCCAGTAAAGGAGGCTTCCGTGACAGTTGCCAGATCTGATCCTGAACCTTTCACCCATAGAATACGCGCCGGGCGACCGCGAAAATCAACCTCATCAGCCTTGGCAGAGGTGTTGCCGCCACCCCAGTTGCAGATCGATCGGTCCGCTCCCAGCTTGCGCGAGCGTGCGACCAACTGCATAAGTGTCGTTTGAGGAGATATATTTGTCATAGTGTGAAATCCTTCATCGTCAAAAAGAACCTTCTTTAGCGAAGCAGGCGGAGGAGAGGCGCGATAAAACAGGCTCCTACGCACCTGGATAGCCGCTTGACGTTGCAGCAGCAATCCGTTCACGTGCGACGCGCTCAGCGTAGCCACTCGAGTGGAACGCCGCAATGGGATCTGGGTCAAGTCCCTGGCGGACACGGACCTCTGAGAGCAACGGGCGTACATCTGTCTCATATGCTGTCTGAAGTACGCGATACGCTCCTAGCACATCACCATATTCCTGGGCTTCTCGAAGCGCGGTCCGATCTACCAGCAGCGCTTTAGCATAGGCCATCTGTATATTGAGGACGCTCTGGAGCATAGCCTCGATCTTCGGCTCGATATTGTGCGACTGATCGATCATGTACGCGATTCGGCCGGCATTGGCATTGCCATCGGCACCCGCACCGACGATCTCATTGAAGATGCAGAAAAGTTCAAAGGGGTTCTGTGAACCGACTATCAAGTCATCGTCGGCATATCTGCGGTCGTTGAAATGAAAGCCGCCAAGCCGACCTTCATCAAGCAACTGCGCAACAATCTGCGCAATATTGGTTCCCTGTGGATGGTGGCCGGTATCCACCAGCACCTCCGCTTGTGGACCGAGCTTTTGGGACATGAGCAGCGACGTTCCCCAGTCGGGGAGATCAGTGGAATAAAACGATGGTTCGAAGAACTTATACTCGATCAAGAGGCGCATACCGGCGGGTAATGCCGCGTAAATGGCCTGTAAGGAATCCAGCAGTCGTCGTCGGCGGCGGCGTAGATCATCCTGCCCAGGATAATTAGTGCCATCAGCCAGCCACAGACTGATAATATTCGATCCCACCAATTGTGCAATCCCTATACATTCGATCACATGCTCGATCGCTCGCTGTCGCACGTGATTGTCGAAATGGCACAAGCTGCCGAGACGGTATACATCGTCTTGAAAGAGGTTCGGATTCACGGCCCCAATATTTAGGCCAAGTTGCTCTGCATACATCTTCACTGCATGCCAATCGTCTTCTCTGTCCCAGGGGATGTGAATGGCGACGCTGGGACAGATACCAGTGGCCTGCTGCACCTGGGCTGCGTCAGCCAGCTTCTCGCGCAGATTGCTGGCTGCCCCAGGCCAGTGAAAGACCTTGAAGCGCGTCCCGGAATCTCCATATCCCCATGAGGGAGTCTCGACACTGAATTGTTGAATGGCTGTGATAACGCTATCGATAGCGACACCTCGCTCTAGCAAGCGATTTTCGATTTCTGAACTCAAGTATTCACCTTTGCCTGACTATTGCTGCTTATTGTATTTGGATAGGTTTATTGCCTCGATGAACTTTCACAAACTAATGTAAGCTCCATTCATCTCTTGAAATTCAAGAGATGAACGCACTTAACTGCCCTGGCGGGCCACACATTTTGCGCACCTGTAATTTAATCGAGATGAAAAACTTCTTCAAGAACAGGTGGAAAACCTGTTTCCGTTTTGGTTTCGCGGATTAAAATATCGCTCATCTGGGCTTCCCAGCGTTCACTGGCACGGCTGGCTGCCATGATCTCCAAATAGCGCTGAAAATCGTCGACCTCCATGTAAGCGAACAGTTCCGTGTCGCGCAGATAGATAGAGTAGTTCTGGCACCCTGCACGCTTGAGATCTGCCTGTAGCTCTGGCCAGACTTGCTTGTGGCGACGACGATACTCTTCCTGTGTACCGGGTCTGATCCTCATTATAAAAGCTACGCGCTGCATAGATTTGTTTTGCCTTTGTGAGCCAATCGCGGGAGGGTATACAGAAAATCGGCCTTCTTTGTATATCCTCCCCGAAAAGGCGAATAAATGAATAAACGAAACTAAAAGTTAAACTGGTCGATGTTTGCACTGTTGAAAACGGTTGGTGGTCCAAGAAGGACCACGTGATTGGCGCCAATTGTATAGCTACCTAGCTTGCCAGCTGTGAACGTATCCCCGACATTGCCCTGGATCTTCCCTTGAATGAGTAGAGCCGCGACATAGTAGGCCAGGTAGCCCAGGTCAGAAGGATTCCACAACTCAAAGCCCTTAATCGTGCCATCTTTGACATACTGGCGCAGTTGATTTGGTGTGCCAAGACCTGTTAGAGCCACCGTTCCACCTTTCTTCACTGACTCGAGCGCACGAGCTGCGGCAGCGATACCTACAGTTGTAGGAGAAATGATCCCTTTGAGATTTGGATACTGCTGTAGCAAAGCCAGTGTATCGTTAAAACTGGTTTGATCATCGTCGTTCCCATAAGCGATCTTAACTAACGTCATATTTGGGTATTTCGTCAGTTCTTGCTTCATGAAGCCAATCCAGGTGTTCTGGTTCGCGGCCGTGCTCGATGCTGAAAGAATGGCGATCTGGCCTGTGCTATTGATTTGCTTTGCTAACAAATCTACCTGGCTGCGGCCAATCTGTTCACTATCTGCCTGGTTTACAAACACATTGCGTGCATCTGGTGCCACATCAGCGTCAAAACTCACGACCTTGACCCCCTGAGACATTGCCTGTTTCAGCGCTGGCGCAACAGCATTTGGATCATCTCCTGAAATGACGATGGCGCCGGTATGCTGCTCGGTAAGTGTCGTGATGAATGGAACCTGTGCAGCAGCATTTGCTGAGGACGGGCCAACCTGCTGGAATTGTCCACCAAGGGCTGTAGCGGCCTCCTTACCTCCCGAGGCGGCAGTATCAAAATACGGGTTGTTGATCTGCTTGGGCAGGAAAGCGATCGTCAATGAACCGCTAGAGCTCGACGTGGCGCTTGGAGTGCTACCCGTAGAGGAACTACTTCCACTCCCACCGCAAGCGGCGAGCGTGAAGATGGTGAGAACGATGAGTCCGACGCTCAGTGTTGAGAACAGCTTCTTCACTGTTACCCTCCTTTACAAGTGTTAGGAACTACCCGCGACAAGACGCCGACGGGCTATACTGACCTGAATGCGCCGGGCCACATTCGGTCCCAGCACAGAGATGATCAACAACAAGCCAATTGCAAGGCTCTGGATATCACCGCTGATATTTTTTAGGCCTAACACATTCTGTACAATTGCGACAATAAAAATGGCCAGCACTACTCCCAACAATGAGCCACGACCTCCAAAGATGTTAACGCCTCCCAACAAGACAACCGTTACGACATAGAGTTCGAACCCTATTGCATTATCCGGTCGAGCACTGGACAGGCGTGCGGTAAATATCACTCCGGCAAGCGCCGCGATCAATCCGGAGAGCATGAACAGCACCAGCTTCACCCGGCTCACATTGATCCCAGAAAAGCGCGCTGCCTCTTTGTTGTTGCCCATGGCGTAAATTTGCCTGCCCCATCTACTCATATGCAACACTACCCCAAAAATCACCGCCAGGATGGCAAAGATCAAAAAGGACCAGGGAATCTCAGTGCCCGGGATAGAGCTAAATCCCAAATTTGTAAAGGAGATTGGAAAGTCGCTGACTGCTTGATCACCCAGGACAACAAAGGCCAGACCGCGATACAGGGCGAGCGTGCCAATTGTTACGACCAATGAGGGCAATGCAAGCATTGTGACGAGTATGCCGTTTAGATACCCTGCAACAAGACCAACGAGTAGTGCTACTCCTATCGCGAGCCACATGGGATGCCCGCTCTCCCAGAGTAGCCCCAGCACAACACTGGAAAGCCCCAGCACCGAACCAACCGATAAATCAATCTCGCCCGCGATAATAATAAGTGTCATCGGTAGAGCCATGATGGCTATTTCCATAGTGTTACTGGTGAGTGCATTGAAATTAAATCCGCTCAAGAAGTAGGGTGAAAGTACACTGCCGATTACAACACTGATCAGAAGCAGTATCACAAGCAAAGCCTCCCAGGAAATCAGGAGCGATTTGAGTCTTTTCATGCTTTCTTCCTCCTGGTGAGGATAGTTCGTTGTAACCAGCGGGTGATAAAGGCATCAAGTATCACAGCAACGAGGATAGCCGCGCCATAGATTGCCTGCAACCAGAACTGGGAAATGTTTAGGATGTTTAACGCATTTTGCAACGTTCCCAGTACGATTGCACCCAACACCGCACCCAGGATAGTGCCCGAGCCACCGAATATATTTACACCGCCTACTACAACTGCAGCGATGACTTGCAATTCCAGACCTGTCGCGTCTGTCGCGTCTACAGTGGCAAAGCGCGCACCCCAGAGTACTCCTGCTACTCCACAGAGTAACCCGGAAGCGGCGAAAGTTGCGAAAACAAGCCAATCCCGGCGAATACCAATCATGCTAGCCGCTTCGGGATTGCTCCCTATTGCATATAATTGACGTCCTGTAGGTGAGGCATGCAGATAATAACCGACGATGATTGCGATGACCGCAGCGATGAGAATCAAGGCTGGAATTCCAAAGATCTGGGTCGTTGCCAGAGCAAGGTAACTGCTGGGCACATCGGAGGCATTGACCTGAGTGGTAGTATTGGCAGCGAAAACAAAAACCAGTCCACGATAAGCATAGAGGGTACCCAGAGTTGCTACAATTGCTGGAACGCGCCCGAATGAGACGACCAGCCCATTGATCATTCCAAGTACCAACCCCAGAGCACAACCCAGTAGAATGCCCAGTAGCAGATTGACGCCAGGTAACTGCTTAAAGAAATAGGCCGTGACAAAGGCAGTAACGCCTACCATTGACCCCACTGACAGATCCACGTTGCGCGTTAACACCACCAGTGTTTCTCCCACAGCGACGATCACAAGAATGGCGATGGAGAGCAAAATTTGCTCAAAATTGTCGATGCTCAGAAAGCGCGGAGCCTGGATCCCGACAAAGAGAATAATGAGAAGCAAGACAACCAGAAGACCTAGTTCACGCACCCTGTTGACCAGTCGAAACAGGCGCGCCTGGCTTACTTGGCCGCCCTGCCTGGTGCGCTCCACGTCTTGACTTGTAGTGGTCATGCCATCACCTATCCTGTCCTGTGGCTGCGAACATTACCCGCTCCTGAGTTGCCTCCGAGCGTGTGAATGTACCAGTAACACGTCCTTCGTGTAGAACAATAACCCGGTCGGCCATGGCGAGCACCTCTGGGAGTTCGCTGGAGATCAAAATAATCGCAAGGCCCCTGGCAGCGAGGTCTGAAATAATACGGTGAACTTCAGCCTTGGCCCCAACATCGATACCTCGCGTTGGCTCATCCAGAATCAGCACCGAAGGGTTGGTCGCCAGCCATTTACCCAGGACCACTTTCTGCTGATTCCCGCCAGAAAGGGCATTGACTAATTGCTCCACGCCCTCAGAACGGACACTCAGTTGCGTGGAATACTCATCTGCGATTTTCTGTTCCCTGCGCGGATCTACCAGTCCAAAGCGTGAAACCTGATGCAGGGTAGCCAGGGTGAGGTTGGCAGCAATAGAGAAGTTCATGATCAAGCCGTGCAAGTGGCGATCCTCAGGAACATAGGCAATGCCGTACTCCATTGCCTGCTGGGGCGAGCGGATACGCACCCTCTTGCCTTTGAGCCTGATCTCTCCGCTCTCTGCCTGTTCAATGCCGAAGAGTACCTGTGCTACTTCAGTGCGTCCAGCCCCAACCAGGCCTGCGAGACCAAGGATCTCGCCCTTGTGAAGCTGGAAGGTCACATCGCTAAAAACTCCAGTCCGTGTGAGTTGACGTACCTCCAGCATTACCTCCCCGATCTCAGTCGCGTCTTTGGGAAAAAGGTTGGAGAGTTCGCGCCCGACCATATACTTGATGATCTCTTCGGTAGTCATCTCGCTAACTGGGGCGGTAATGATATGTGCTCCATCGCGGAAAACAGTCAGGCGATCGGCGATAATGAAAACTTCTTCCAGGCGGTGGCTGACGAAGAGTATAGCCACACCGCGTTCGCGCAGTTGCTTCACAATGGCAAATAATTCTTCGACCTCATGTGCCGAAAGGGCCGCAGTTGGTTCATCCAATACAAGAACACGTGCCTGCAGTGAGAGAGCCTTGGCGATCTCTACTAATTGTTGTTCAGCAACGGAGAGTCCTTGTACCGGTGCATGGGAACTGAGCGAGACATCCAGGGATGCGAGCAGTTGATCGACCTCGCGATACATGCGCTTCCAATCAACGCGCCCGAAACGATCACGAGGATGACGACCCATGAAGACATTCTCGGCAACATCAAGATCGGGGAACATCATCGGTTCTTGCTGAACAACAGCGATGCCAAGATTCTGGGCTTGTGTGGGCGAGCGTAGTTCCACCACTTCGCCACCCACTTTCACTATCCCTGCGTCCGGTCTGTGGATACCAGCCAGGATTTTCACCAGCGTGCTTTTGCCTGCGCCATTCTCGCCAACCAATGCATGCACTTCGCCAGGGAAGAGACTAAAGTCTACTCCCCTCAGGGCCTGTACACCGCCAAATTGTTTGGCAATACCATTGAGTTCAACGATGGGGTCACGAAGTTTCGTCACGCTCTTATTTCTCCTCATGGATGTACTTAAAAGACTAAATCCCTGTGGAGTATAATGACCAATGAGATAAAATGCTTCAACTCTAAGCAAGCAGTGTTTATTGCTACAGTGTTGTTAGAGATGAGTTGCGAAATACGTTGACAGCAATTGAGAGACTTGTTCGTACGTTTGTAATAGATACGAAATGTGAGTGACCATGGGAGAATTGAAACGTTTCAATTAAAAGCAATTATATATTTTCATTGCGGTGTTGTCAAGAGGTTTGCAAGTGAAATTCATAACAATCGCATCTACTGTATGGTAATTTTACATACAACTTGCAGAGCTGATCCATATTTCAGGCCATTGGAAGCTACTAAATTTTATTCGACTTCTGCAACAGTTCCTGAGTTACGATGCGATTGATCTTAGAAAGAAAAAATCCCAATTTGGTTGATCTGCCTGTTCGTCCATTTGTGACATACTTAATATAGGCGGCGTGGTGATATAATCTGCTCAAGTGAAACGACACAATCTGGACGAGAGGGATCCCTCATCGGCTGAATTGGTATCATACATTTCGAACAGTGGGGGAGAGTTCGAGAATGAGTTCAATGTCAAGTATCCGTGAAGTGGCGAAACGTGCAGGTGTTTCGCTCGGAACAGTATCTAACGTGCTCAATAGACCTGAAATAGTTGCTAAAGAGACGAGGCTACGTGTACAGCTAGCTATCGAGGAAATCGGCTTTGTACGTAATGGGTCGGCTCGCCAGCTACGTGCTGGCAATAGCCAGTATATTGGCCTGGTTATGCTTGATGTTGCCAATCCTTTCTTCACAGAGGTTGCGCGTGGTGTCGAGGATGCGGCAAACGAAGCTGGCTATGTCGTTATCCTTTGTAACTCTGACGATTCCGTAGAAAAGGAAAGTCACTATCTTCAGGTTCTTGAGGAACAACGTGCTCGAGGAGTACTGATTACCCCGGTTCAAAGCGATGCAGGTTATCTTCAGAGGCTTCGAAAACGTGGAATTGCCGTAGTTCTACTAGACCGTCCAAGTAAAATAAAGGACCTCTGCTCGGTTGCTGTCGATGATGTGAGAGGTGGCGAACTAGCCACCACTCATCTGCTCGATCAAGGCCATGAGCGCATTGGCTTTGTACATGGTCCGCTCAGCATTCGCCAGTGTGCAGATAGGCGAAGGGGGGTGCTACGAGCAGTGAGAACTGCTGGCCTTGATCCTGACCAGGTAATTGTTGATATCACCACTTCTGCTCAAAATGCCAGAGAAGGTGAGGAGAGTTTGGAGAAGTTATTACGTGCTAGAACAAGGCCCACTGCTGTTTTTTGTGCGAATGATCTTCTTGCGCTCGGAGTGATGCGCGGTCTGATTAAGCATGGGATGTCCATTCCCAAAGATTTTGCTCTGGTTGGCTATGACGATGTCGAATTTGCGAGTGTTCTTTCAACACCACTTACATCGATTCGACAACCAAAATATGAACTCGGATGTGCAGCCGCAGAGTTGTTGATTGACGAGGCACATAATCCAACTTCTCATCAGCACAAGCACATTGTATATCAGCCCGAGCTGATCGTAAGAGAATCAAGTCGCTCTTAGCTTGACTTCTCCAGAATACAGTTTTCTCCTTGTTGCTCCTCATTCCATTTCATCTCAAGCGAGTCCTATTCTTCAGTTCTACATAGCTACTTTACCTATTGGTATGAGATATGTGGCGCTGAAGCGCGAGTAGCTTGAGAGAGTTTATTTTAAGGGCCTGCTTCTCGCTCTTTGGTGCAATGCAAAGCCCTATTCCTCTTTTCTCATCAGTGCGTGAAATGCTTTTGCTGATGCTTCATCCATATGATAACTCTCGTTATCGGCTGGGAATGTTCCAGATTCGATGTCGGCAAAAAAATGTTCGAGGGCCTCGGTAGCTATATCAGCGAGGTGTGTATATTGTCGGACGAACTTAGGCAGTCGGCCATGATGCAATCCCAAAACATCGTGGTACACAAGCACTTGACCATCACAGGATGGTCCTGCACCGATACCTATAGTAGGTACCGGCACTTCCTGGGTAACAATCTGGGCTACTATATCGGGCACACCCTCCAATACGATTGCGAAGACACCGGCTGCTGCTAGAGCACGAGCATCTTCTACTAATTCTCTGGCTGCCTCGACTCCCCTACCCTGTACCCTATAGCCACCCATAGCATGTATTGATTGTGGAGTAAGCCCAAGATGTCCCATAACTGGTATCTCGGCGGAAAGGAGCGCTTCAACCATGGGCAATCGTTTCCTGCCCCCCTCCAATTTCACTGCTTCGGCTCGTCCTTCGCGCATTAAACGTCCCGCATTGCGGACAGTTTCTTCTACTGAGATATGAAAACTCAGCCATGGTAAATCACCCAACACTAGAGCAGCCGGTTTTGCACGGGCTACCGCAGCAGTATGATGCACCATAATGTCTATTGTAGCAGGAAGTGTATCTTCGAAACCCAATACCACATGAGCAAGTGTATCACCCACAAGAATAATATCTGCTCCTGCTTGATCAGCAATCTGTGCTGACGGGGTATCATAGGCTGTGACTACCTTGAGTTTCGGACCGCCTTTGCGAGCGAGTATCGCAGGTACAGTGACTTTATCCCGCATAAAATCGTTCCTTTCACCTTATTCGCAAACTATACATTAGTAAGAATGCCAATGTCCCAACTACCATCTGCGTGTAATAGAAAATTATCGATCAAACGGGCTGGACCAACCTTCGCTGCTATGAGCAATAACGCGGGTGCATGGAGTGCTTTTAATGGCACAAAACTATCAGGATCTCGAACCTCTGCATAATCAAGATGTGCGAGTGACTCGATCTCAACAATATCGATCATTGCTCTTACTGCCAATGAAACATCAGCAGATAAGTGGGCTTCGAATTGTAAACGACCGGCTTGCAAAGCCTTGTAAAGCACAGTTGCAGCTGTGCGTTCTTGCTTGTTAAGATAAGCATTCCTGCTGCTCATTGCGAGTCCATCAGCTTCACGTATTGTCGATAAAATATGTAGCTTCACGGGAAGATTGAAATCAGAGATCATATGCGAGATTATTGCGGCTTGTTGCGCATCCTTCTGACCGAAATATGCATTATTGGGTTGCATTATCTGAAATAGTTTTAGTACCACAGTTGCCACACCACGAAAGTGTCCATGGCGAGTTGCTCCCTCAGCTTCGTTGACAATCGCTCCTGTAGGATCAACATACGTCACAAAACCAGGAGGGTATATTTCATCGACAGTAGGCACGAACACAATATCTACGCCGAGATTCTCCAGTAGACTCAAATCACGCGGTAGGTCTCGTGGATAACTGGCCAGGTCCTCGTGAGGGCCAAATTGAGTAGGATTAACAAATATACTGGCGGTAAGAATATTGTTTTCTTCTCGCGCCTGGCGTACGAGGGAAAGATGCCCCTCGTGAAGAAAGCCCATAGTAGGAACTAATCCAACTTTTTGAAAGCTAGCGCAATTCGAGCGCTCAGCCACCATCTCCCGGATTGTGGTGATTACTCGCATCCTTCTTCTGCTCCTGCATGGACCTGGTCTCGTAAGGCAACAGGGGTTGCAAGACGCCCCTTTCTACTTTCCAAAGTATACCATTGGTGTATACAGTCTGCAATTAAAAAATTGCGCCTGTTTGTATAAGCAAGACAGATTCATTATAAGACTGTTATACCCTCTGGACCGCCAATTATAGCTCTTTCTGCCATGTGCAAAAATAAACCTGTTTCAACAACACCAACAAAACTATGAAGGCGGGTGTCTAACTCATTCGGATCGGCTATACCATTCGCAAAGGAACAGTCTAAAATGATATTACAATTCTCTGTGAGAAATACATTGCCTCCCGAATGCCGCAATTGCACAGTTGCACCGAGATCCTCTATACGATTTGTTACAGGTTTTGCAGCAAAAGGCACTACTTCTACTGGCAAAGGGAAATGCTGGCCCAACTGTGATACCTGCTTCGTAGCATCTGCTATAACAACGAAACGCCGCGCAGAAGATGCGACGATTTTCTCACGCAGGAGTGCGCCTCCGCCACCTTTAATCAGTCGCAATTGTTGATCGATTTCATCAGCGCCATCTATGTCGAGGTCAAGTACCGGGTGTGTATCCAGATCTGTAATGGGAATACCGAGTTTGCGAGCAAGGTCTTCGCTTGCATGCGAAGTTGGTACAGCACCTATAATTCTCAATCCTTCCTGTATGCGACGTCCCAGAGCATAAATCATTTGAGTCGCAGTTGTACCGCTTCCAAGACCGATGACCATTCCTTCTTCTATGAGGGTTACAGCCGCTTCTCCTACCAGGCGCTTCCACTTAACTTGCTGGTCGTTGTATTCCATATCGCATCTCCTAGAACATGCCAGTTTCGTATCAGTTTTCAAATCAAATTCTGTTACTCATATGTGATACTTTTCTATTTTATCGCATCTACGGGTATCATTGTTTCTACTTGTCATCCAGAGTCCGTCGTGATAAACTCTCCTGGTAACAAAAAATCCTGTACCATATTTTATTTGGTGGTAGTAATTATGTCTAAACAATGGCATATTCTGATAGTACTCGATGAAGAATATCTCAGCCGTAACGTTGTACAGTCCCTTCAGATCGATGGTTATTTTGTGAAAGGCGCGTCCAGTGCAACTGAAGCGGTGCATTTACTGTGGGCTGAAGAATATGACATTGTTATAAGTGATCAAAAAATGCCTGATTCAGACGGCTTTGAGCTACTTCAATGGATGCGCACATATCGCCCAAGCACCAGGATGATAATGATAGGCATGCCTGGCTCTTCTGTCACACGCACTCAGGCGCTTGAAAATGGTGTTGTTAGCTACCTGGAAAAGCCGCTTGATCTCCATGCATTGAAAGAGGAATTGCGGCGATTGTTGCAGCAAACAGGCTTTTCTGCCAGTTTGGATTCGTTCGATTTGTTGGATGTCATTCAAATCGTTAATATGAGCCACAAAACCATAGCTATGGTGGTGAATACAGGATTGGAAGAACAGGGCCTCCTGGGTTTCCAGGCAGGAGAGTTAGTCTGGGCAGAGTACGGTATCTTACGTGGAGAAGAGGCTTTTTTCGCTCTCGCTGCGCATAAAAATGGAACTATCAGTCATCAACCCTGGACTGCTCAAATCAGGCCAAATGTCGCACAACCGCTTTCGCGCCTTATTTTTCAGGCTCTTCAGTACCGTTCAAAGTACGCTGAATTCCAGCAACTTACGGGGGAACATGCTGTACTTTCACCAGAAGCTGTATCTCAAGCGATGCAATCGCAAGATGATGAAGATGCTCCTTTCTTATTTGTAGAGCCAATACTGAGCGATGACTTCAGACAAAGTTCAAGTAGCTCTCTCGAAACACCCATACCTGTTCCAGTAGTGTCAAACGATGCAATAGAATGGTGGCAAGAATCACCCGTGCAAGGGCCTTCGCATAAAATGGAGACAGTACGGCCTGAAATCGACAGTTCTCCACTTTCTATGAATCCAGCAACAAAAAGCGAACAGCAGATTACCAGGGATACCAATTCAGTCGAACCAAATGTTATTCCCGCAAAAGCGCATAAGACATCTGCGGGTCAACGTACCGATCTTCCGTCCTGGTTAATTGATCAACCGACCCAATTCGAGATGCCTGCTTTACGCCCTTCTTCGCTTAGTGGTTCTCATAAAATTCCTGTCATGCCAAGTGGAAAAGCACACCCATCGGAGAAACAAACAAAAAAAACTCCTCAAAAAATTGTAGAGCAAACAAAAGCGGAACAAAACTCAAACGTGTCTTCGTATCGCCAAAGCTCTTCGGAATGGCAGTTAGTGGAGAAGCCCGATGTTAGTCAATTACAGAGCTTGACTTCTACAAGAAGGACTGATGACTTCTCTACTCCTTCATCTCAGCAAAAGAGTAATGCTCTGCCAACGAATGTTGCGAATCTTACACTAACTACGGATAACTTGCCAGTAGATGGGGCATCTATAAATGGCGCTTTGCCGTCTACATCTTCGAAATTTCATGAATCAACCTCAGATACCCAATCACGGAGCAATCAAAAGCGTAATTATGCATCTCTCACTACGGCTTTGCAGACTCTAGGTTTTTCTATTCCGGGCTTCATTGCTACCGCTATAGTGAACATTGATGGACAACCTATTGCCCAGGTGGCTGTGAATGATCAAGATATTTCTCAGATCTGTCAAGATTTTAGCAAGAGCATGAAAGGTATGCTTGGTGCGTTGGAAGCAGGCTCCTTAGGTCATTATGAAGACACCATCATTACAAGCCTTACACATTTTATTCTGTTCCGTCTTGTTGGTAGTAGTAACGATATATTTCAAGTTCTGGTCGTGACTCGTGATACTGACCCTGTTGAATGTCTTGAAATCATGGCAAATATCGAGCCAGTTCTCGAAGCTGCTTTATAACATATCGCGGGCGTTTCCGAGTAGAGTATATTGCCAAATTTCTGGCACTAGAAGCAAAATATGAGCGAGCCAAAACAAAGCCGCACTGAAGAGGAAAAGAGAAACAACCGATTTTCTTTCATTGTCGGCATCTTTATTGGTCTGGCAATTATTATTCTCTTTGTGTTACTGTTCCATTAGCTTTTTTAACTGAGCAATATCCAGTTCTTTTGTACCTGATTGCGCATCTGAGGAAGCCTTTTCTTCTGAATTCGTCTCCGTACGCATGATTACTGGGGCGTTATTTTGTGGCTGGGGTGGTATCAGAGGCGATCGAAGGGGATTTGCTTCAGCCAGTAGTGGAGTTTCCATCTCAGGAAGTTTCTCTGCCTTAAGGGCATTCAATTGCTGTTCCAGTAGCTGCTCCTGAGATAGTTGTTCAAGCTGAACATCCAGATCGCGTTGATGTATGTCGGCCATTGCATGTGCTCGAGCCTCCGATTCCATCACAATATCATAAACCCGTTCAGCTCGTCCTGAATCTTTCATTTCATCTGATTTTTTTAGTGCGTCAAAGACTCTTTGTTGAAGCAAAGCATTACGTTTGCGAGTGGCGAGCAATTCAATAGTGGTCTCAACTTCGGAAATCTTCGCCTCGAGTTGTTGTAGCACCCCTTTCATTGTTGCAACTAATTGCTCCTGTTCCCGTTGTTGTTGC
This sequence comes from uncultured Chloroflexia bacterium, assembly GCA_963702765.1. Taxonomy (GTDB): domain Bacteria; phylum Chloroflexota; class Ktedonobacteria; order Ktedonobacterales; family Ktedonobacteraceae; genus DATMNR01. Next base: position 53,508 of record CAVPEB010000075.1, on the reverse strand, counting down.
TGGTAACGCTGGGCTTGCTTGATGATCTCGTTATAGCGACTCAGGGCGCTGCGTGCCGCTGCATCATTGTTTTGCTGGATGGCGTGCTCCGCCTTGCTGTGCCAGACTTCTGCCTCAGCCTTCTTCTCTTTAGCACGACTGTGTAGCTTACGGCTTTCTGAAATCGCTGTAGCAACTTGCGTTTTCACTTGCATCAATTGATTTCGCATATCAATCTGAAGTTGCTTCATCACCTTCTCGGGATCATCTGACTTCTCAATCATTGAATTAAGATTAATCCGTAAAAGGGTAAGCACACGCTCCAACAAATTCATCTACATTCCCCCAATAATACAATACTCCTAAGCTTAATATGTATTGTGACGAAACAATCGTCACAATACATATTTTTGTAAGATCCTTGTAAGGGCATGGGTCTTACTTTTCGCTAGATGTGGCATCAACGGTGTCAGTAGAACTAATGCCATTGGAGTTGCCATTGTTCATTCCAACAGGTTGTTGATCCTGATTAGCCAGAGCAGGAACCCTATTCATCAAATCGCCGATGCGTGTCCCGCTTAGTAGCTCGAAGAGAGCTGGGACCTGCGCCACCATGTTCACAATATCACCAGTGAGTCGACTGGCGCCTAGCCCGTCTTTGCTGTTGCTGTTCCCGGTGGAGACGATGGTTACTTTGTCTACCTTGCTCAGCGGCTCTGCTATGGCGCGAACCATTTCAGGCATGCCTGTGAGTAATTTATCCAGAACTGCCGCCTGATTGTATTCATGGAATGCCGCAGCTTTGACCTTCATAGCGTCAGCTTCTGCTTCACCTTTGGCGCGTATCACCTCGGCTTCGGCCAGACCTTTAGCACGGATTATTTCAGCTTCAGCCAGACCGCGTGCGCGGTTTGCCTCGGCATCACCTACACCACGAGCCTTGGCAGCATCTGCTTGACCTTGGGCTTCGAGAATAAGACGCTGGCGTTCAGCCTCAGCAGCCGTCTCAATACGTCGACGTTCAGCCTCAGCCGCTTTCTGGATCGTCGCCTGCAGTTCTAGTTCGCGGCGCTGAATTTCAGCCTGTTGTACTTTGATTTGCGCGTTTTTCTCCACCTCGGTCACTTTGACGGATTCGGTGACAACTTGTTGCTGCATCAAATTTGCCTGGATGTCGTAGGTCTTATCAGCCGTGGCTTGCTGTTTTTTCACTTCGGCATCAAAGGCGGCCTTTTTCAGAGCCAGGTTACGTTGCGATTCTGCTTGCAGTGCAAGCGATTCTGTTTCAGCCTTGACACGCTCTTGATCAGCGGCAGATTTGGAGACGGCTGCTTCACGGGAGGCGTTGGCTTGTTGGATTTGTGTATCCCTTTGTGCCAGAGCCGCAGCGATGTCAGCCTGTTTCTTGATTTGAGCTATCTGCGGTCGACCCATATTTGTGATGTATTCGTTCTTATCGCGCACATCCTTAATCGTGAAGGAGATAACTTCCAATCCCATCTTATCCATATCCGGAGTGACGGTCTTGAGCATCTTCGCGCCGACGTTTTCCGGATCTTTTACCAATTCTTCAACTGTAAGCTGACCAACGATACCACGCAGGTGTCCTTCCATTACGAGGCGGATCAGATTTTCGCGATCCTGCTGGGTTTTACTAAGGAACTGTTCTGCAGCGGTTTTTACGCTCTCTTCATCTGAACGGACTTTGATCTGCGTAACAGCTTCGACATTGACGGCAACACCCTGTGAGGTGTAGAGATCCTGTGCGGGCGCAACGTCGAAGGACATCAGCTCTAGCGAGAATTCTTGAGCGCGTTGATACAGCGGAATAACGAATTGCGAACCGCCTGTAATGACTTTGGTGCCCCCTTGTACAGCCCCGTAGACAATCAATGCCTGGTTAGGCCCAACCTTACGTAACAGTCGCCCCCAGGCTTGGATAAGAATGAAAAGAACTACAACTCCAATGACGACGCCTATAATTAGAAGAATAAGAGGATCCATGCACGTTACTCCTTTTGCAAATCTTTTCTCATGACTAATTGTGAGTCTTCTGTGTTTGACGAATTGAGCAATGTACGCAATTTATCAAGCTCATCGGAATATGATGCTTCAGTTGGTGTTCCATCCTCGTGAATGAAATGATCCCAGGTATCGACTTCAGCGATACCATGCTGGTAATTGACGACAACGACCTCTTGATCGCGCTCAAGACGGCGTCCGTCTATGCTTCGTGCTGGTATGCTTTTTCGCATTCCTCCAGGCGATACATAGATGATTTCACCTATGTTATTCTCCTGAATAGTAATACTGACTTTTCCCAGTAGGCCAGTGCGATCAGAAACATCTTGCACCGACGATTCCTCGCTGCCACTGAAAAGGCGGCTGAGCAAGATTAGTAGCAGCCCAGCAACTGCGATTCCGCCAATACCTGCCAGGAGCAGCGTCAGTGCAGCCACAGCATGTATCGTAGTGTGAAAGAAGTAGCCGAAAAAGCCAAATCCAAGTAAGAAAAGCATAACGGAAGTCGGATTGATAAATGTAAGGGTATTCTGGTGCTGATCTTGTGTGCTCGAATGGGTATGGGAAGTAGCATGTGAACCTGCTGTTTGACCCGCAGTATGAGCAGATCCATTACTGGCGGCATGCGTGCCAGTCGTATGCATAACACCACTATGATGGGAAACGTTATGAGCCATGCCATGGCCCAGGTTCCCCAAAAGGGCTGTTACAATGAAGAACACCAATCCAGTTAGAAAGCAGGCGATGAATAAGAGAGAAAGTGGATCAGTTGCTATCATGAGCTCTGTTCCTCCTTTGACTGTAGAAACATTTGTCACGTGAACGAAAAGAAAGGTTCCACTACTATATACGCAAGGCATTCATACATTTACAAACTCATACATTTTCAACAGCTTTGATCATTTGGACAATATTTTCAAGTTTATCTACAGGCAAATCTAGCAATTCATGAAAAAGCGCAATATAGTGACGGGGATCCTCAACATTTGCAAGACCTGTGAAAAACCTTTGGATAAGCGGTTCATATCGCCATTCTTCAGCGCTTGCAAGCAACCACGTTCCCAAACGATCAGTATCATAGTCCATCTCGGTAAGCAGATCGGTACTATAGCCGGGTAAGTCACTTACAAGATAGCCAGGTTGCACCTTAAAAAAACGTGAGAGTAGATCGCGGCTCGAAGCGGTCAGATGGACTCTTTTACCATTTTCCAACTGCGATAAATATGCCTGGGTAATGCTCTCATTCAATTCCTCCTGCATGGCCTTAACAACTTCCGTTTGTGTCATTGGTCTGTTAAGTCCACGCAATTCACCCTCGACTTCACGTAGATGTTTTATTTTTTCAGAGAGATTCATTCCTACCTCGCATAACTATCTGCTATAATCAATATAACTTTTTGCTATCCGTTTGTCAAGTATTGAAAAGTACGGTTACCATCGCAAAAGCCTTCTTGCTGATGTATAATGCATATCAAAGAAATGTGATACGTACTCATTATTCTACGTTTTATACCGTGAGAAGCAAAGAGCCAATTTCTAAATTGATAAACTGAAGAATCTTATGCGCTCTCCAGGTAGCTGCTCCTGGCTGAGTACGTAGTTAGGAAATTTCAGCGTTGAAAGATATCCCCAATACGAGTAGCCTATCGGTGGTTTTGCCTGCTCATAACGAAGAGGAGGCAATTGCTACTACTGTGCATGAAGTCATCGAAACTTTATCTGCATGGATGCTAGACTTTGAAATCATTGTCGTTGATGATGGAAGTCAGGATGATACTGGCACAATCCTGGATACTATTAGCACAACCCATCCATATGTAAAGGTCATTCACCATCCTGTGAACCAGGGATATGGTGCGGCCCTGGTTAGCGGCTTTGAAGCGGCCTCGAAGGACCTGACGTTTTTCATGGATTCCGATGGGCAATTTGATATTCATGACCTTGGCCGATTCTTGCCCTTGATGGAAGAATACGATGCGGTCCTGGGGTATCGAATTGACCGTCAAGATACTTGGATGCGTAAAGTCAATGCCTGGGGATGGAAAAAATTAGTTGGGCTGGTCTTCGATGTTCATGTACGCGATGTTGATTGTGCTTTCAAACTCTATCCAAGCAGTTTTTTCCGCGAGTATCAGCTTGAAACTCGCGGAGCTATGATTAATACTGAGATACTGCATAAGTTTATCAGAGCAGGTAATACGTACACGCAGGTTGGTGTTCGCCATCTACCACGACATGGTGGCAGGGCTACAGGCGCAAAACTCTCAGTTATAGTGAGGGCTTTCCGAGAACTATTCGTATATGCTTTCAAGTGGCATTATGAAGAGAAGCAACGTGAGAAAATGAATAGGCAGAGCAAGCCTGGCTTAAAACAAGTCAGGCAAGCAGAAGAAGTTGTTGCATATATGAAACCTGAAAAGACTCCTAAAGTATAGCTTCGATAGTTCAGTCTATAACAGGAATCATTTGCAATATTCCCTCAGCGTTTTCTTCGATTACACCACGCTCAAAGAGCTGCGGGTGATGCTCTACGTTTAGCCAGGGTTTGATAAAATCTGCGTAATGCTTGCTCGCTGGATGGCCTGATTGCCCGGGTGCATGCCCGGAGAGCGATGCCTTCAGATCCGCCAGGTTGAGAATCTGGCGGTAAGAGGGCACTGTTACTACAGTTTCTGGTTGATTTGGCAGCGAAGCACCCATGTTGACGGTATCGATATCACCACCTACAGAATAGGGACCACGATTGAAAATTTTATCGAGCGGTTTAATCGTGCCTAATGGATGACTGTATGTCATTTTATGAATCTTGCCATACTTCCATTTTGAAATATCACTTCCAAATTTCTCTCGTAGATCTTCAATTGCAGCAGTAAATGCACTGGTCATTGCATCGTCCCATGAACGAGGCCCGTTCGAAATGATGGAATTGTCAAACCAGCGATCGTCGTGCTCATGCAACAAACGGATCAATAAGGGTTTACTGCGACTAGCATAGCCGTTCTGTAGGGCCAGTATGGTTGTGCCAACTCCTAAATAACTATGCATCAGCGTTTCCTCGTCGCCGAGCATAGCATTGAAAACGATGCGTTCCAATTTGTACAGAACCAGGCTATAGATCGCTGCCCCAGTGCTGTCAGGCGCGAGAATGTAGTTCCAATTTCGCAATACTGCGAGAGATGCTCTTTCAAGCTCAGTTTCGCCTTTGAGTTTCAGGATATGCGGTACTATTTCGGCTGCAGGCAGTGAATATTGATCAGATTGAATAGTTGCCATAGTTGAAAGCGCCAGCTTCCCTTTGCTTGTCAATAAATCACGTATACGCTGAGCGCGGTAGCCGTTTAACCATTCGTGTGTTATGTAGTAAGGATACGCATCGTCAACGACACGATTGTTCGCAGTAACGATATAATGTTGCTCTGGATTGAATGTCTGTGGCAACTCATCGAATGGAATGTAGCCTGTCCACTCATATTCGCCTGTCCAACCTGGAGAAGGAAGCAGCGCATGCCCCTGAGCGCGTACAGGAATTGCTCCAGCCATAACATAGCCGATATTGCCCTGAATATCAGCATAGACCACGTTCTGTGGTGGTTGATCCCAATCACGAAGAGCATCACGGAACTCTTCCCAGTTTGTAGCAAGATTTAATTTCTGTACCGCGGAGATGATAGAGTGTTTTTCCAGGCCTGTCCAGCGGAGCGCCAGGGGTAATTCGACGACTTCACTCACTGCATTTCCATTCTTGCTGTTTTTGTCATTCTGTGAAGGTTGAGGCATACTCGTCAAGATTGGCCCATGGCGTGTAATGCGCACTTCTTCGATCACAGGATCCTTTGATCCTCTTACTTTGATCTCTTCCTGCTCGACCCGTGCATCCTCCCATTTACCCATATATTCGTATTGGTAGGGATTGTTTGGATTGAATTTTTCGATGAATAAATCTTCTATATCAGAGATGGCATTGGTAACTCCCCAGGCAATGTATTGATTGTGACCAATGACAATTCCAGGAGTTCCGGGAAAGCTCACCCCTATCACGTCGGTATCGCCTGCTACAAGGTGGCATTCATACCAGATAGATGGAGCAGCCTGTCCCAGGTGGGGATCATTGCAGAGAATAGGCATACCTGTCGTAGTCATTGTTCCATCAACGACCCAGTTATTGCTAGCGCCTAGCATGCCAAATCCGCTTAGTTGCTTCAGTTGCTCATATTGTTCCAGCATGCCCAGGTTAATGCCCTGGTATTCAACTCCAGGTGGGATGATCAGTGGATGGTTAGGATCATAGCCGGCTTCGAGTTTTGCGGCTCGTTCCGTGCCTAGTTTAGCAACGATACGAGCACGTATCACTTCGGTTTCCCAGTTCCCGCCCAGGTTCCAACCCATCATTTTAGACCATTGGATACTATCCTCAATTCGCCAGGGTTCTGGTTTGAAACGCAAGATGGTAAATTCAAGCGGTAATTTGTTTTGGTTTCGTTCGATGAAAGCATTTACGCCTTGTGCATATGCATCAAGTATACGCTTGCTATGTTCCGGTAGTTGCCTGGTTGCTTCATCTGCTGCGCGATGCATACCTAACCGACGAGCAAACTTATCGGTTTCAAGAGCTAGCTCGCCAAATATCTCTGAAAGGCGACCTGATGAAATGCGTCTGTTAAGTTCCATCTGCCACAAGCGCTCAAAAGCATGCACATAACCCTGGGCAAAAAACAGGTCATCTTCATTCTGGGCGTAGATATGGGGAACTCCATACCGATCCGTGATAATTTCGACCGGTTCATGCAATCCTTGCAAGGATAATTCGCCTTTAACCTTTGGGAGCGGACGACGCATGAGCATAAAGTATGCTCCACCAGCCAATCCAGCCAGCCCAGCTACCCCAACTAGTGTTTTTTGCCACCAGGACGCCATTGTTTACTCTCCTCGCTTCGCTCGCCCCCTGATATGATAAATCGGGGTCTACATTTTGTTGTTTGGGGACTTTGTGATGTGTCTTTACGTAAAGTTTCGATATTCAAATCGTTCATTTCATCGTCAGCAGTAGTATATCACACAAAGCTGCTGGTAATGTAAGGCTAGTATCTAGCTTGCATTACATAGCTTCTGTTTTCTCTTTTTCTCATTTCATCAGGTTTTCACATTACAATGTTATTGTATTCATGTATGCTGTTTAAATCGTTTCCAGGAGAGAGATGAATATGTCAAAAGCTCTTCCCAGATGGCTTTTCTTGCTAATTGAGCTGGTAATTCTCGTCGTTGTAAGCGCTGTTGTGTTTCGCTCTATCAATGCTATGAACAGTGTGGCAGTGAAGAAGACTGTCAGTCCTCATAGTACAACTACTTCTTCCAGGTCGTACTCTATCAGAGCGGTAGGCGATCAGCATGTCTTTTTGATTGTGATGGAGAATCATAACTGGTCGGATATCAAAAATAGTCCATCGGCACCTTACATCAACAATACGTTGCTTCCAACAGCATCATATGCTGAACAATACTATAATCCGCCTGGAAATCATCCAAGTGAACCAAATTATTTATGGCTGGAGGCTGGCACTAATTTTGGCATTAGCGATGACCTTGATCCAGTTTTCAATCATCAAAGCACGACACAGCACTTCGTAACACTCCTGAGCAATGCTGGCTACTCGTGGAAATCATATCAAGAAGACATCAGTGGCACTGATTGCCCGCTCACTGGCAGCGGGTCATACGCACCCAAACACAATCCAATGGTTTTCTTCGATGATGTCACGAATACCAATGATCCGAATTCGTCTAACTGCATTTCTCATATACGGCCCTATACTGAATTGGCTACAGATTTACAGCAAAATACTGAGCCAAACTACAGCTTCATTACTCCGAACTTGTGCGATGATATGCACGACTCCTGTGCGCCTCTCAATGATCCTGTGAAGCAGGGCGATACCTGGTTATCACAGAATCTCCCAACCATTCTCAATTCACAGGCATATATGAATGGTGGCATAGTCTTCATAACATGGGATGAAGGCGTAGGGGGGGATGGACCTATAGGGATGATTGCGCTTTCCAATAATGCCAAAGGTGGCGGCTACTCGAACACAATTCAATATACCCATAGCTCAACGCTGCGCACATTGGAGGAGATTTTTGGGGTTACTCCACTTCTAGGTGACGCGGCGAATGCCACAGATCTGAGCGACCTTTTTAAGACGTTTCCTTGAAATAAGTTATAGGATACACGTCACAGCATACGTTCTTTTTTTAGACGTATGTAGCATATCAGAGAAAGCCAGGAGGATTCAGCAATCTCATTGGCTTTCTCTCGTGAACTGGATTAAACTAGCTCAGTTCCTTTGGGTGTATCCCGCACTTCAAAGCCAAGCGCAGTTAGTTGATCACGCAATTCATCGGAACGTTTCCAATCGCGGGCTGCCCTTGCCTGGTCACGCTCCTGAACTAATGCAAGCACTTCATCGCTGATAACACGGGGCTGTTTGGCCTCGACAGCATCAAGGCGCAAACCCAGCACTCGATCGAAGTCGAGGATCAGTCGGCGTCGTTCAGCTGGTTCGATCTTGCTGTTACGGGCTGTCTCACGCGTTATACTCAAGGCGGTCGGTAAATCCAGATCGTCATTAATAGCTGCATGGAATGCATCGCGCACCTGCTCGGCTTCCACTGACCATCCTTTTTGTGTATCCTCTGCATCGACTGAAGGTAGTGCAGCAAGATCGTCTCTCAGGTTGTTCAGCCCATTCTGTGCTGCTGCGATCGATTCATCAGTAAAATGGAGTTTCGATCTGTAGTGCGCTGTCAGTAGCAGGTAACGATAGGCCATAGGATCGATACCGCGCTCTTTGAGCGTGCTTACCAGAATGACGTTCCCCTTTGAACGCGACATCTTCAAGTTACCGAAGATGAGAAACTCATTGTGTACCCAAAACTGTACAGGTTGCTTGCCGCTTGTACCCTGACTCTGGGCAATTTCATCCTCGTGGTGAGGGAAAACCAGATCCAGACCGCCAGTATGAATGTCAAACTGTTCACCCAGGTACTTCGTTGCCATTGCTGAGCATTCGATATGCCAACCGGGGAAGCCCACTCCCCAGGGACTGGGCCAGTTCATTTGTCGACTGGCATCTCCATGTTTCCACAAGGCGAAGTCTTCAGGAGCGTCCTTATCTTCGGCTATTTCCATTTGCTGGCGACCATGCCCACCCGTACGCAATTTCTCGACTGTATTGCCTGAAAGTTGGCCATAATTGGCGAAATGACTAACATCGTAGTAAACATTTCCATTAACCGTATATGCCAGCCCATTTTTCACAAGTTTATCAGTCATTGCCTGCATCTCAGGAATGTGGTCCGTCGCTTTAGGATTGACATGCGCGGGCAGAATGTTCAATTCAGCCTGGTCAGCCAGGTAATTTTGTGCATAGTAGTCGGCTATCTCATAGGCGGAGCGGCCGGTGATACGCGCTTCGTGTTCGAGCCTATCTTCGCCTTTTTCCTCGGTATCGTTTTGGAGATGCCCAACGTCGGTGATGTTACGCACGAGGAAGACATCGTAGCCATTGTACTCGAGCATACGGCGTAGCCAATCAGTTGACATGAACGCGCGGAAGTTGCCGATATGGATATCTCTGTAGACGGTAGGTCCGCAGTTATATATGCCGACTCGTGGTGGATTGAGTGGCTGGAACACATCTTTACTTCTTGTCAGCGTGTTATACAGGTAAATCGGTTTTGACGATATGTTAGTCATGAGCATATCTCCTCTAAAATGCATGCAAATGCAATGAAAGCTGGTTGTTTTGAGGTTGTAGCTCAGACTGGGGTAGAGACGTGCGGAAAGTACGTTGGTTTACTATATGTTCGAGGGCATGTCAATACGTTCGCAGGGGGCTGAGCTACCCATGTTGCCTCTGCGAACGTCAGGACAGGTGCAATAATTCTTTTGATAACTACGGTAGTTCACTATCTTCTCCAATAGCTCAGGCTTATGAGATGTTTGTATTTCTAGTATAACATACTGTGCAACTGTGGGGCTTGTTTATGACAGTTAGTTTTTTGCACTACGGAGTTTTCAATGTCTCAACCACTTGCTCTCTGACAGCAAAGTAGGTTGCCTGTGGATGGTGTACCACAATTGCAGCAGTTGATTGCTCTGGCACTAACTGGTAAGACTCAGTCAGTTCGATTCCAATCGTGCTGCGCACAGGTAACAGGCGAAAGACCTTTTCATGGTCTTCAAGATCAGGAATCGCAGGATAACCCCAACTATAGCGCCGCCCGCGTTGGCCATCAAGCCTTAGTTCCTGGCGAATCAGCTTATTCGTATATTCAGCCAGCCCTTCGGCCATCTCTACTGCAAGCCCATGTGTGTAGTATGCTTCAGCGTAATTGCCCGTATCTTGAAGACCTTGTATCGTGTCACTGGCAGTCTGTCCCATCGTGACAACCTGCAATGCTACTACATCGATCTTGCCACTCTCGAGTGATGCAAAATAGTCAGCAAGACAAAGGCGTTCGCGTTCGAGTTGCCTTGGGAAGAGAAAACGCGTAGTTTCTAGCAACCTTCCTGTTCCCCCGGCATAATCACGCGGATCATAGATAATCAGTTCATTGCCACTAGATTGACATGGGAAGTAGCCATAGATTACGCGTGGCTGCAAGTAGCGTTGTTGACGGGCCTCAAGAAGCATGCGTTCCAGACGCGGACGAAACTCACGTTCAACTAACCTTGTAAATTCTTCACCGTGGGCTTTGCCTCCCCAATGCAAGCGGAAGAGTGTATTCAAATCCATATTGGCCGCGACATCTTCGATACCAATGCGCTCGAGAACTCGCGGTCCCCAAAATGGTGGAGTTGGAAGAGGGATATCTCGTTGTATGCTGGATGACGGACTATTTGACTTGTCAGCAGCAGTGACTGCTGATGGCGTAACCTTTTTGAACCGTTCATGTAACGCTTCTTCTTTGATCTGTTCAATATACCCGGTCCGCTCTTCAGGTGTATTCGTTAGCTTATCGATAATCTCCAGTCCCTCGAAGGCATCACGTGCATAAAATACCCCAGGCTCATATGGAATAGGCGTTGACTCTGAAGTCTGTTCATCTACAAAGAGGATACGGCGCCCATAAGAGCGGTTGATAGCGGCTCCTCCAACAATTACGGGAAAATTAAGCCCACGCTTGTGCAATTCCTTGACACACAAAGGCATTTGCTTAGAGGTGCTGACCAGCAACGCTGATAGGCCGATAGCATCGGCATTGACCTCGACAGCCTTATCCAGGATTGTATTCAGTGGCACCTGTTTGCCGAGATCATAGACAGTATAGCCATTATTGCTAAGGATTGTGTTGACCAGGTTTTTGCCGATATCGTGAACATCGCCAAAGACCGTCGCCAGCACTATCTTGCCTTTCGTATAGCCATCTTGTTTCTCTAAATAGCGTTCCAGACATGCAACAGCACGTTTCATGACCTCAGCTGATTGTAGCACGAATGGAAGAATGAGTTCACCTGCGCCAAAGCGATCGCCAACATCTTTCATTGCAGGCAGGAGTACGGTATTCAGTACATTTACTGCTGCTTCGCTTTGTGGAATACCCATGTCTGAGGCTCGTTCTTCAATCGCCTGTTCGATTAATACCTCGATGCCTTCTTTGTGGCGGTGCAATATTTTCCAGTGAATGTGTTCGGCTGTGCTCATGCCTTCTGTAGGATCAACTTTGCTATTGCTTGCATCGGTTTGTGGTTCGTGAGCTTCAAAGTAGGCGATGTAACGGGGAAGTGCATCCGGCCGATTGTAAATCAAATCGTCAGCAAGCTGTCGCTGTTCAGTATCTATTTCTGTGTATGGTGTTATATGTGTCGGGTTTACGATTGCAGCATCAAGCCCGGCTTTGACAGCGTGATAAAGAAAAACACTGTTGAGCACTGAACGGGCGTATGGTTTCAGACCGAAAGAGATATTGCTAACTCCAAGTATGGTGAATACTTCTGGCAGTTCTAGCTTGATGCGTTTTATTGCTTCGAGTGTTTCGATACCTGCTGTCTGTAGCTCTTCCTGTCCGGTGGTTATTGGGAATGTCAGTGTGTCAAAGATGAGCGCATTGGGTGCAAGGCCATATTCATTTACGCAGGTATCATAGATGTCATGAGCAATCGCTACTTTGCGTTCAGTTGTTTTACCCATGCCAATTTCGTCGATTGTGAGTGCCACAACGGCAGCGCCGTGCTCGGTTGCCAACGGTATAACGCTCTCAATACGCTGGCGACCATTCTCCATATTGATAGAATTAATAATCGCTCTTCCTGGGTAGGTCTCCAGCGCCGCTTTTATTACATCAGGCTCGGTCGAATCGATCATCAACGGAGCCTCAATCCCCATCGAAAGTTTCTTGATGGTCTTTGCCATCTGCTCTGCTTCGTCTGTGCGTTCAGTAAGCGCGACGCAGACGTCAAGAATATGCGCTCCTCCTTCAACCTGCTCGCGCCCAATGCCGAGTAACGTGTCGTAGTCCTCGCTGAGTAACGCCTGCTTTGCCTTGCGACTGCCCTGGCTGTTGACACGTTCTCCAACTAGCAGTGGTGGGGGATCCTGTTGCAATGCCGTTGCGCGAATGCCGCTTGAGACGAAGGGTAAGATGATACTGGTAAAATTTTTGTTAAGCACGTTATTATCCGCGATTTGACGAGATCGACGTGATGCATGGCGACAGGCTTTGACGATTGCTCGCAGATGCTCATGACTGCTCCCGCAGCAACCTCCTATGATATTGACGCCAAATTCGGTGACGAAATCGCGCAATGCAGCGGCCATTGGCTCTGGTTCCATGGGATACACAGCCAGTCCATTGACGTTTAACGGTATACCCGCGTTGGGGATAGTTGAAATGGGTAGGGGGCAGTTTTCGCTCAGAAAACGCACTGGCTCGCGCATATGTTCGGGACCTGTTGAGCAGTTTAATCCAACAATATCCACTTGTAGCCCGACAAGCGTGGTCATCACCGCTGCAATATCGGTACCAAGTAGCATGCGCCCGCTCGTATCGAGTGAGACCTGCGCTTGAATTGGAACAGTGCGCCCGATCTCGCGCATAGCATGTCGCATGCCAGTAATGGTCGCTCGCACCTCCAGAATGTCCTGGCTTGTTTCTATGAGCAATACGTCGACACCACCTTGTAAGAGTGCAAAGGCCTGCTCTCTGAAGATCTCGACAAGTTGCCTGTATGTAATATTGCCCAGCAGCGGATCGTCAGATGAGGGTAGCATCCCGGTAGGACCAATTGAGCCAGCTACAAAGCGAGGTTGTTCCGGTGTACTATAGCGATCAGCAATTCCGCGAGCAATCTGTGCGGCTGTAAAATTAATTTCGTGAGTCAGTGCTCCAAGCCCATATTCATCGAGTTTGAGACGACTGCCTGTGAATGAATCGGTTTCAATTACATCACTGCCTGCTTCAAGAAACCCTGTATGAATTTCTTCAATGACGGATGGTTTTGTGAGAACAAGGTACTCGTTGCAGCCCTCGGTGGTATCTCCACCGTAGTCCTGCGCTGTTAGTTGATAGCTCTGTATATTTGTTCCCATGGCGCCATCATAGATGATGATGCGTTGTGCCAGGGTTTCGAGGAATTTACTCATGAACCCTCCAATCCTCCCAGTGAAATGCGTTGGTTATTTTTCAGCAAAAGCAGCTACTAGCTCCCTGCAAAAGTCAGGAATGTCTTCGACGACCCTGCCCCACACCATATTCCCCTCACGAAATGCCGCTTCATTGACCCAGATACCGCCCGCGTTTTTGATGTCATCCTTGATACCGACTGAACCAACGGCCTTGCGGCCTTGCATAATGCCTGCTGAGATTGGCACCCAGCCGCCATGGCAAATAATGGCAATGATCTTATCCTGTTTATCCATATCACGAACGAGCTGGAGAATTTTCTGATTGCGCCTCAGTTTATCAGGCGCCCAGCCGCCGGGGATAACAAGCCCATCCAATTCATCGGCTTTTGGAGCTTCATCTATACTCACATCTGGGGTCATCTCTAATCCATGTTTGCCATGTACAGTTTGTGTTGTGAGGCCAATCGAGATGACTTTAGCTCCCTCTTCACGCAGTCGCATCAAAGGAACCCAGTATTCTAAATCTTCCACTTCCTGGGCAACCAGGTATCCAATTGTTTTTCCTTGTAATCGCATGGTTAGCATGGCTCCTTCTTTATATGGTACGTCCTTTTGCCATTATACCATGCGCTCTATTGCGAAGAAGGAATTTGACGATGCTATGCACGATTAACATTAACTTCTTATAGCCGTTCTGTTTTATAGGGTTGAATAATCACTCATCCAGCGCACCCAGTCAAGCTTCCCTACTTCTTTCCTTAATGGCTGTCTGGTTATTCCTCTGATTGGCTCTTGCCTGCGCTCTATTTTCTAATCAAGATTGTAAAAACAACGATAGTATTCCAGGAGGTATATAGGACATGGCTCAAGAATGGCGGCTTGGCGAGTATATTATCAGTACTGATAAACATCGTTTAGACCTTCGGATTATACATAGTTTTCTGATGAGATCATATTGGGCAGAGGGCATTCCTTTTGAAATTGTGAAAAAATCGATCGAACATTCTCTAAACTTCGGAGTATATAAAGCGGGGGAGCAGGTAGGCTTTGCCAGGGTCATTACTGACTATGCTACTTATGCATATATTGGAGATGTGTTCATTCTGGAGAATTTCCGAGGGCAGGGATTGAGCATATGGCTGATGCAAGTGATCGCCAATTATCCTGAACTGCAAGGTTTGCGCAGATGGTCGCTTCTTACCGGTGATGCACATGAACTGTATCGGAAAACTGGTTTTCAGGAACTTCAAAATCCAGAGCTTTACATGGAGAAGGCGATTCCTGACATCTACAAAAGAGAGGCACATAAACCAAATTGAAGTGCTTTATGAGCTTTTCATGGTTGGTAATCAAGTAACCACATTAATTGTTTTATCGCCATGCTCACAGGCATGTTCTTGATTATGATGTTACGTGGGACTGACAAGATGGGAGACTCCCATTGCACCGCTTGTCCTATGAAATGTGCCAGGCGTGTAGTTTTATTCGTGCGCGCGATTCGTCGTTTTTCGTAGTTTTTGAGTGCTGCCGCAACATTCGTTGTGCCTTTAAGGCAATCTGCTAATGCGATCGCATCTTCAATAGCCTGGCATGCACCCTGGCCTAAATTCGGCGTCATTGCATGGGCTGCATCACCAAGCAAGGTAACGCGTCCCTGGCTCCAGTGGTGAAGATGTTGAAGCTCGTAGATATCGTTACGCAGGATATCTGTCTCTGCTGTTGCTTCAATAACTGCTGGAATTGGATCGTGCCAATCATGAAATAACTCCAGCAGCTCATTCTTTCTTTCACCTGAATTATCTTCTGCGCCTTCGGGAGCATATTTTTGTACGAACCAGTATGCTCTTGCCTGGCTCATGGGGGTAATGCCAAACTGGCATCCCTTGCCCCATGCCCAGGTTTCGAGTCCGGATCTCGTAGTATGGGCAAGTCCACGCCAACAGGTATAACCGGCATATTTTGGCTTTATGATGCCGAATAATTGCGTGCGTGTGATCGAGTGAATTCCATCAGCACCAATCAAGACATCCCCTTGTACTTTCTGGCCATTGGCGAAATTTGCGGTCACGCCATCAGCATTTTGAGTGAAGCCAACACAGTTCATCCCCAAATATACATTTTCTTCGCCGAGCGTTTTGAGCAGTAGGGCTAGTAATTCTGCTCGATGAACAACAATGGTTATCGTACCCAGTTTTATTAATTGTTTGTCATTGCTGGTGTCAGTCAGGATGTCTCCGTTCCAGGTAGTGATACGAACTGATCTAACCTGCACTCCTGATTTCTCAAGTTCGTCAGTCAGACCTAATACATGAAGCGCTCGTAAGGCGTTTGTCCAAAGAGGTAAACCTGATCCCACTTCACGTAGTTCTTCCGCCCGCTCGTATACGGCGACATCAAGTCCAGTTCTCTTCAAGGCAATTGCGGCTGTGATACCTCCAATGCCTCCGCCAATGATAATTGCTTTTCTACTTGCATAGGCTTGCATTCAGCAATGTCTCCTTAGGTTTTGATACTTGTTCTATTCTACTCATGAGTATATGCAACACCAGCCTGCAATTGCAAAATTTGGTTTCTCGGGGCTTTTTGCAAGTGTCACACAGTGACTATTTTCTGTGCGCCTACGGCACATTTAGGAGGATGTGGGAGGTTCTTGAGTGCTCGCAAGCGCACAAGAACCTCCCACATCCTCCTAAATGGCTCGCTTACGAGCCAGACCAGATGAAAAAGGGTCAATTGAGAAGTCAGGATCTGATTTTTAAGAAACGCTTTAGAAACGCTCTCGACTCTATACTCAGAATATTACTTGAAGGTGAGATTGAGTCATTGATCTCTATCGTAACGATTTTCGTAACGATTAGAAGACGTTTGGGCAGTACAATGAAAATTGAAAAGAACAATTGAAAACTATTGAATATGAGCCATGAAACTGAAAAGCCTACATAGCTAGAAGGAACTGACATCATGATTACCATTGAAACATCTCACATGAATGTACAAAAATGGCGCTCCAGAGTCTTCACATTTCTCACTGTGTTTCTCTCAATCGCCTTGCTGATTGCAGGAACATTTGAATTTATTCCTGCATGGATATTGAAAGATCCGGCTGATTCTATTCACCTCTGGCATATCGCCGAGTTAACTGCGATAGCAATTCTATTGGGTGGCGTCATGTTCGGGTTGGTGCGGAAATCAGCGGAAAAGCCTCTCCTGGCACAATTTATTGTAATGAGTTTCATAATCTTAGCTCTGGGTATCGCGCCCTTTTCGATACCAGCTCTTGGATTATTACCTCTGGCAGCGTTGCTTGTGCTGACCTATCCTAAGCCCCGTGCTTTATCCAGTTTCTCACTTCAGGGGCGCATGAGCATAGCATTACTTGCAATCACTGTGCCATTAGCTGTAATTCTGATCCCTATAATCCAGCAAGAAATCCACTATCAGATTATCGGGATGACTGAGAATGATGCACATGCACAATTATTACACTGGATTGGTTCGGCCTTACTCTATGTGCTGCTGATTCTGGCTGGCGTCCTGGCTTCCACAAAGCGACCCGGTTGGAAGAGACTGGGGATTATCACCGGTTTAACTTACTGTTTCCTTGGTGTAATAGGTTTGATTGTACCTGGTTACGCTGCGGGTGCCTGGAGCGAAGCAGGCGGCTTGTTCGCTCTCTTCTTCGGAGCATTGTATATCCTGATCACGTTAGCAGAAGCTGAAGGTATGAGTCAAGAGGCTTCGGTGCCCATTCAGAAATCTGAAATTGTGTCTGAGGCCGAAGGGAAATCAACACCTGCACATGAATTGGCACCAGTTTCTATAACATCACCCTCTTCAGAAGTAAATAGGGGTATTGAAATGGCTGAATTTGAAGCAGCAAGCATGGGTCGAAGATAAGTGAGTGCGGATTTATTCAAAGAAGGTGAGTACTATGAAAATAGTGATTTTCGGTGCCGCAGGCGCTACTGGTAGGATTGTGGTTGAACGAGCATTGGAGCAAGGACATGAAGTGACTGCATTTGATCGACATACTGCACCTCTCACAATACAACATCCTAAGCTAACGCTTGTTCAAGGAGATATCTTCAACCCATCCCAGGTCGAGGCAGCGATAGCTGGTCAGGATGCTGTCATTAGCGTACTCGGTGTACGACCCGGTGTTACGATCCCAGTTTGCTCTGAAGGAACAAAGAATATCATCGCGGCAATGGAGAAATCAAGGAGTAAAACGCTTTATCTCCCAATCAGCGTTCGCTGTAGCGGCATTGGATGGCGAATGGCGAGAGGTACCCTACTTACCGTTCATCTTGCCCTTCTTTCCAAAAGTGAAAGCCATGTTTGCAGATAAAGTAGTCCAGGAGCAAGAGATCTTGCACAGCGATCTCGACTGGATCATTGTGCGCCCTGCAAAGCTGACCGATGGCCCAGGTAGGGGAGAATATAAAGTTCATGATCCACTCTTAATAGGTCCAGGAGCGAAGATTTCACGAGCTGATGTTGCTGATTTTTTGCTTAAACAGGTAAATGATGACACGTATCTGCATAAGATACCACGATTGAAATATTAAAACGAAGAGTAGATTCGAGGAGACAAAAATGGAAAGCAAAGTCAAATCCATGGGGCATCCCATTCACCCCATGCTCGTCAATTTCCCGCTCGGGCTACTGGTGACATCAGCAGTTTTCGATATCATCCATATCGTTACCGGGAATGGCTACTGGTCAGGAATTGCTTTTTGGATGATAGCAGCAGGTGTTATCACTGGGTTGCTAGCCGCAATTGTAGGCACCATCGATGCGTTGGCAATACCGTCAGGCACACGTGCCAAATCGGTCAGTTTTTTACATGGCACAGGGAATTTCCTGATACTAGTGCTTTTTGCTGTAAGCTGGGCTCTCCGTTTCAGTGTGCCAGGAAATCCACCTGTGATAGCGTATGTTCTGTCTTTCCTGGGCGCTGCTCTCCTGGGTGTAACTGGCTGGCTCGGTGGTGAACTGACTCTGCGGCTAGGAATTGGCGTCGACGAGGGAGCCAATTTAAACGCACCAAGCTCACTCTCTGGACTTCCAGCCAGTCGAGATAATACTGATAGGAATAAGGTGGTTGATCGATCGATTGTTGGATAAATGAGCGGCTAAAAGATGTATGTACTCTTAGAAAAAAGCGGCACTGGCAAACCAGCGTCGCTTTTTTCTGTGCTACGTAGTAGAACAAGAATAATGTTACAATCACTTGAATAGCGTGTTCAACAATACAATCTACTTAATACAATGAGGGCCTAGACTTCCAGCAACTGGTTGGAAAGTGATCAGGGTAACGGTACCCACCATAAATAATGCCAGCACTAACAATGCTAACAGTGATTCTATACGGATACGCCATTCTTGAGTTCGCACATAGTCATCGATAACGATCCGCAGGCCATTCATTCCATGTAAGAGCGCGAGTGTCAGCAAGAGCCAGTCATACACTCGCCAGTAAGGATTCGAGTAGCGAGCGGCAATGAGCTGATAACTCGTGCAAGAAACGTCAGTAGAAACATGATTTAGAAACAAATGAATGATAGCCAGAAAGAAGAGTGCGATAGCAGAGATGCGCATGAAATACCAGGAAAAAGTCTCGAATCCGCCACCTGCCGGACGTTTGCCATACCCCGTTGAAATACGCATTGTCATCTCCTCATCCTGAATAGCCTCATGTAGTTATTCAGTAGATAGAAACCCATCTATTTACCTGTTAGCATAGGATAAGTAATAGTCCAAAGTCAACTCTTTCCTCTAACAATATCAGTGATCCAAATAACAAAATGGAACCAACCTTGACTTGCAGATCAAGCGGTGTGGTAAGTTTTCTGTGCCATAAAGCGTTGATACCGAAAAAACGGAGTTGGGATGACAGGAGTCAAGCGTGAGATACTGGACTACCTGTAATCCTTCTGCCTCAACTCAAGCTCTTCTCACGAGTTGAAAGCAGTGGGAGAAAGCATGTCCAGTTCAAGGGGTGCAGTACAATGCTCATGAAAGATATCGCATTTGAGCGTACAAGCCAGGTTTCGGTAGAGAGAATATCCTCACACGTTAAAATCCCTCTTGTTGGAAGTCTTCCTCGTATTCTATTGGCAGTTGCACCTTGTCGCTCGGGTACTACCGTACAATTGCGGATGTTTTCTGCTATGGGGATTCCTTCCTATTATCAACCTCTAAAAGCAATTATGCGCAGAGAAGCGCAAGGGATGGAAGGAGAATTTGAAATTCCCCAGGAGGACACAATTTTCATAAAGGAAACACTAGGACCATACTCCCACGCTGAATTTACCTTCAACCCTCTTGAAGTTTTACTCCAGGCAGGATACCCGAAAGATAAAATAACCCTTCTGATAGAAATGAGGGAACCGCTTAGTACATTGACTTCATGGATAGAAGCGGATTTATCGTTGAGGGAAAACAGAACTGCTCTTATTGCTAATTTCGTAACAGCATATAAAACTATACCTCAAGTTTTACGGCAAGCTCAAGAGAGTGAAGTTCAATTTGTACCCTATTTATATGAAGTCCAAAGAGATACTGATCCTGCGAATGCTGCTATGAGGCTTTTCTCAAGTTTACATCTTGTTTATACTGATTCAGTAGTTGTCGGTTGGGAACACTTGCCTCAATTCGGTTCAGCTGAGTCAAAAATATTTTATCCGCTAGAACCTTCTCTCTATCATAATGATTCCCAACATGATGTGGCAGCTACCTCCCAAAGGCTTGGTTATACAAAAAAGGATGTGCAAAGTATTGACGATACTTTATTACCAGGTGAAGTTGCGGAGATTGAACAAGAAGGCTTGCCATTTATTTATGAACAGATGCGAGAGCTTGTTGCTAATGTTCTTGAGATACATATCCAACCTTCAACCGAAGTAGAACAATATAAAATGCGTATATATGACCTGGAAGAGAAGCGATAGTTTGTCAAGAGTTGTCTGAAACTCCAGAGTCTTGTTTGACTGGCATCTTCAGCTTGTTGAACTTCAAAATACGAATGACTGCTTGGAAGAGAAACAAACTTTCTATTCCATTTTTTGACAAGAAGAACAGAATGAGTTAAAGTACAGATGTTTCAAAAGAGGACAGATAAAGAACTTGAGTAGAGGGTGAAATTCATGGCGACACCCGCCCGTAGACAATACCTGCAGATGAAGAGCCAGTACTCCGATGCAATACTTTTCTACCAGGTTGGAGATTTCTACGAAACGTTTGATGAAGATGCACGTATTGCTGCCCGTGAGCTACAGATTGTGCTGACGCAGCGTTCCTACGGTGATGATAAGGTACCCCTTGCAGGAGTACCATTGCATGCGCTAGAAAATTACATCGGTAAATTGATCCGCCGTGGCTACAAGGTTGCTATTTGTGATCAGGTGGGTGAAGTAGGGAAAGGCCACCAACCCGTTGAACGTGCTGTCACCCGTATACTTACAGCAGGCACGCTCTCCGAACCAAATCTTCTCCCCTTGCGGCAGAACAATTATCTGGCAGCTATAGCGTCGGGCCGTTCGCAAACTGCATTGGCCGCGATAGATGTCAGCACGGGTGAATTTATCGTTACCTGGTTTACTCCAGATGAGTTACCAGTCGCCTTAGAGGCAGAGTTACAACGGCTTGTGCCATCAGAATGCCTGCTGGCAGATGGAAGTCGCCAGGACATGTATCATTTTCCATCCGAAACCATGACAATCACACACTGCCCTGCCTACTTCTTCGAACAAGAGGCCGCACGCACAAGACTCTGCCAGCTCTTTCAGGTGCAATCGCTTGACTCTTACGGATGTTCAGAGGTTCCTCAAGCGATTGCTGCTGCTGGAGCAATTGTCGCGTATCTGGCAAAAATGAATAGCAAACTTCTGACACTTCTGACAGGGTTGCGTACATATCGCACATATAGCTATATGGTGCTGGATGCCCATACACAACGCAATCTCGACCTCTTGCAGGGATCGCGTAGCGGATTAGTGCAGGGAAGCCTGCTCGGTGTCATGGATCGGACAATTACCCCCATGGGTGCGCGCCAATTACGTCGCACTATCACTCAGCCTTTGCTTGACTTTGGCCAGCTTGAAGCTCGTTTACAAAGTGTGGATGAGCTGTATGAAAGTCCCGCTTTGCGTAGTCGCTTTACTATGTCTTTGCAAATGTTGGGTGATCTCGAAAGGATTGCTGGGCGCATGCGCCAGGGGACTGCTGTTCCTCGTGAAATGTTAGCTTTGCGTGATTACCTGCTGGTGATTCCACAGCTAAACGGTCTTTTACGCAGCTGTGATTCTCAATTGCTACAAGAACTGGTAGACCAGCTCGATGCCTGTCCGCAAGTAACAGACTTGATTGATCAGGCGCTTACTCGTACAGGGGAAGAAGATGAGCAGGAAGATGATGGGCGCTTGATTCGCGCTGGTTTTCACGCGGAGCTTGACGAACTAATTGCCTCCATTCGCGACTCGCGACGTTGGATGGTCTCATTGGAGGCTAGCGAACGTGAACGTACCGGAATAGCCAGGCTCAGAGTAGGCTTTAACAAGGTCTTTGGGTATTATATCGAAGTAAGCAATGGCAAGCTTGATCAGATCCCTGCGAATTATATTCGCAGGCAAACGCTCACCAATGCGGAAAGATTTATTACCCCCGAACTCAAGGAGCACGAGGCGCGCATTCTGAGCGCTGAAGAGCGTATTGATGAGATGGAGCGCAGTATTTACGGTGATGTGTTGCGCCAATTAAGCGTCTATTACACCCAGCTAATGTCAACAGCTTCGGCAATTGCTCTGATTGATGTACTCTTAAGCTTCGCGGAAGTCGCTGCACATCAAGGTTACGTTCGTCCGATGTTGCAGCACGAAAGCAGTATAGAAATAATTGGCGGTCGTCATCCTGTTGTTGAATTTACCTTAGACGGTGATGTCTTTATTCCAAATGATACACGGCTCGAATCCGAAACAGAGGATGAGGCTCGTATTTTCTTGTTGACGGGTCCGAATATGGCAGGAAAGTCAACCTACCTGCGCCAGGTTGCTCTGATAACGCTTTTAGCACAGATTGGCAGCTTTGTGCCAGCGCGTAAGGCGAATATCGGACTGGTTGATCGCATCTTTACTCGCGTCGGTGCGGAGGATGACATTGCCTCGGGCAAAAGCACATTTATGGTCGAGATGGAAGAGACCGCAGCAATCCTGCACCATGCCACAAGGCATAGTTTGATCATCCTGGATGAAATCGGCAGAGGCACCAGCACTTACGATGGTCTGGCGATTGCACGAGCTGTCGTGGAGCACTTGCATAATGTGACAGGCGCTCGCACGCTTTTTGCCACTCATTATCATGAACTGGCACTGATGGCAGAAGAACTTCCGCATTTGCGTGTATATACGATGGCGATTAGCGATGACGATCAAGGTGAGATTGTCTTCCTACACCGTGTTACCCCAGGTAGTATTGGAAGAAGCTATGGGGTTCACGTGGCGAAATTGGCAGGCATGCCTCAGAGCATTGTGCGTCGCGCTGAAGAAGTCCTTAAGCGCCTGGAATCCGCAAAAGACAGCATATCTATGCCAACATTGATTGGGTTAAACGGAAACTCTGTACCAGGCAATGAGCATAGTGAGATGATAGTAGCGGATGGTAATGGTCACTATGGTGGGGGTATGGAATCAATAGGGCTTAAGAGAGAGTATGAGTGGCAAACTGAAGAAGCTCGTTTTGCTGCGCAAAATCTGGAACAGGCCGTAGGTACATTAACCGATATGGATATGATTGACATAAGCGCCATAACACCGCTTGATGCACTGAATCTGTTGTTTATCATGCAAAAGAAACGAAAATCATAGATGCCAACAGCGCAGCCACAAACATTTCGTACCCCAATCCTTCCCCTTTCACCGGACGTAGCAGAACGCATAGCTGCAGGTGAAGTTATCGAGCGTCCTGTCTCGGTTGTGAAAGAACTTGTTGAGAATGCACTCGATGCAGATGCCCATGAAATACACATTGAAATACGTGGTGGTGGATTGCAGCTCATTCGAGTCACAGATAATGGCTATGGTATCATCGAAGAGCAGTTAGAACGTGCGATTGCGCGGCATAGCACAAGTAAAATTGTGGGTGTTGATGATCTCACTACTTTATCCACATTGGGATTTCGTGGAGAAGCTCTGGCTAGCATTGCAGCTGTTTCAGAGTTGATGCTTCTAAGTCGAGCCATTGAAACTGAGTCGTTAGGCGAAGAACATCCAGCGACCTTCATTACCTTACGTGGCGGCGAGATGATACAACGGGGACGCAGAGCACGCGTACATGGCACTACCGTGACAGTGCGCGATTTGTTTTATAACGTTCCTGCTCGGCTCAAATTTATGCGTGACCCTCGTACCGAGGCTGGACATATTACACAATTGTTGCGGCGTTTTGCGGTCGGCTATCCTGATGTGCGCTTCCACCTTGAAGTTGAAGAGAGATCACTCTTGCAAACGAGTGGCAGTGGAAATCTTGCTTCAACGCTTGCTGAACTATATCATCTGCCACTGGCAGAGATGCTCAACCCAATTTCTTTTCAATCTCCTGAAGAGGAAAATAAACATGCTTTTGAGCTGCATGGCTATGTTGGTAACCGTGCTTTGGCTCAGGGCAGTCGACAACATATAACGCTCTTTATCAATGGCCGTTGGGTGCAATCACGTCCAATGCAGGAGGCGATTGAGTCTGGCTATCGTGGACTTCTGCCAAAGGCGAAACATCCTTTGCTTGTGCTAAGTATCGATCTACCTGCTGAGGAATTGGATGCTAATGTGCATCCTGCCAAAACCGAGGTGAAGTTGATGCGGGAAGCTGAAATAGCATCAGCGGTAACTCAAACGATACGCGCGGTTCTGGAACGCAGCCCTGCTTTACCTGAAGTAATGCAGTTGCCCGGTCCTGAACTTGTCTATCAACGACGACTTCCCTCGCCTCGTCGTAGAGGTCTACGGCTGTCAGAATCAGCGCATGAATACCCCATCGGAAAAGCTGATCCTATGGCCGCTGAAATACTTACTATGCTTCGACCTCTCTCGCAACTACAACAGGCCGTTATCCTGGCTGAAGCTCCAGATGGAAGTCTCTACTTGATCGATCAGCATAGAGCGCATGAGCGTGTGATTTATGAACACTTGCGCCGGGTCTACATGGGGTCGGATACACAGTTTATTGAGAACGAGGAACGATGGACTGACTCCCACCTGTTGCTTGAGCCTGTCATTGTGGAGTTGAAACGGCACGAGGCAGATCTATTCGAACAACGCTTACCTGTCTTACGCTCTTTAGGTTTGGAATGCGAACGCTTTGGAGGACGCAGTTTTCTGATACGTTCGGTACCAGGCGGCGAGGGACAGGAGCAACTTGCGGGGCATTTATCCGAACTTGCGCATATAGCAGGAGAAGATAGCAGCGATTGGCAAGATCGTCTCTTGATCGGACTGGCCTGCCGTTCAGCCCTACGCCGTGGTCGTGAACTCGGCATGCATGAACAACGTTCCTTAATCACGTCCCTGGCCAATGTCTCGGCTCCAGCCGTTTGCCCACACGGGAGCCCAATTCTTCTTCACTACAGCAGGACGTTCCTGATCGATACATTTGATTGGTAATCATCGTTACCTGAGTCTCACAATCGGTTTGTCCTGAACTCTCTATGTTTTGCCTTCCGAACTACCGTCTTTACCTGGAGATCAAATAGAGACTGTGATGTAACAGTGAGATACCCTTTCTCTCCTGAGACGATGCTGTGAGTTGATGGCTATATACTTTAGTTAAGAAGACATATGCCTTTAAACCAGGAGAACACCCGAGAATAAGGTGATGAGAAGGAGTTACACGATGTTTCAAGATATTTTGATCCCACTTGATGGATCATCCCGCGCAGAAAAAGTGCTTCCTGTTGCTGCTCGCCTCGCCCATATTACTGATGGCACGGTCTCGTTGTTACAGGCCGTATGGCCACCGAGCGTGTATATGGCCTCGGTGGGAGAGATAGTGCTACCAGACATCCTTGATGAGACCATACCAGCAGCAAAAGTGTATCTGGAAAATGTAGCGAATCAGAGCAGTTTGGAAGGCATAAGAACAGAAACAGAGGTCGTGATTGGGCATCCTGCCGAAGCGATTATTGCAGCGGCGAAAGCGGATAAGACTGATCTTGTGGTGATATGCAGCCATGGTTACACTGGCGAAATGCGCTGGGCCATGGGTAGCATTGCCGAAAAAGTTGCTCGTCATGTTCCCTCACCCGTTTTTATTCTGTATGAAGACAGCGTTCTTCTGACTAAGTCAGCGGCTATTCCTCATCGCTCGGTGCGAATCCTGGTGCCTCTGGATGGTTCGGAACATGCCGAAATCGCTATTGCAAAGGCGGTGATGCTTGCCACTGCGTTGTCGTCTCCCGCCCATTGTGAGCTTCACCTGACACATGTGGTCTCTTCAAGAGGGAGAGAGGTGAGCAGTATTGATGAAGAGCTAGAAAGAGCCGGTCACTATCTCCACACACTTGTTGAGCGCATGAAACATCATGCACCAGGCAATGTGAATGTGCCACCTGATCTAGCCTTAACCTGGTCAGTTACAGTGGCCGATGATGTGGCTTCGGAAATTTTGCAAGCTGCTGAGGGTAATGAGATGGGAGAAGTTGCAGCCGGTTGTCAGGTGATTGCGATGGCAGCGCATGGACGAGGTGGCCAGCAACTCTGGTCATTGGGGATTACGACCGAGCGCGTCCTTCAGGCGGCCCGAAAGCCACTCTTCATTGTGCATTGATGATCAGATCGTCATCTACTCCTTGAATGAAGAATGAGCAGTAGAACGCCTATCCATGGAGTAGACGACGATCTGAACACACAGTGGATAACTGTATGAAAAAGGAGAAATGGATGAGACCCAATCAGTACTAAGATTGGGTCTCTATATAACGTCTCGCAATTTCAAGATGCCTGTCTTCTAGCCTCCATTGGCGGCAATTGCTACAAGGCTGTTGTTAGTGGTGTTGCTTTCACTCTCCACATCCGCAGTGTTTTGCATGCCTTTGATTAGTTGCTTGAGCTGCTGCTCATCCAGGGATTCCCGTTCCAGTAACGCATGTGCTACACGTTCCAGTTCTTCCTGGTGTTCTGAGAGTAGGTGTTCTGCATATTGATAGCGTTCAGCAATCAACTGTTGCACTTCCTCGTCAATCAGTGTAGCAGTGTGTTCGGAGTAGCTCTGCCTCTCACGCAGTCCGACTTCGCGACCCAGGAACACCTCTTGTTCGCCTCCCAGGAAGACAGTGCCAATGCGAGAACTCATACCCCAACGAGTCACCATTTCGCGCGCTAGTTCCGTCACTTCCTGTAGATCATTCTCGGCCCCTGTCGTGATCTCACCGATCTCCAATTCCTCAGCTGCGCGCCCGCCCAGACCCACAGCCAGTCGTGCCAGCAAGTAGTTACGTGGATAATTGTGACGGTCGTCAATCGGCATCATCTGTGTTGCTCCAAGCGCCTGCCCGCGTGGCACAATCGTCACCTTATGCACGGGATCGGCTTCAGGCGTCAGCATCGCCACCAGGGTATGGCCGCTCTCATGATAGGCGATTACCCGCCGCTCCTCTTCGCTGAGGACAAGCGGGCGCTCAGCACCCATCATGATGCGATCCAGCGCTTCCTCAAGGCAAGTCTGCGTTACCTGCGTGAGGTTGTGTCGCGCAGCGATCAAGGCTGCCTCGTTTACCAGGTTAGCCAGGTCGGCGCCCACCATGCCAACGGTTGAAGCTGCAATGACATTCAACTGCACATCAGGAGCAAGTGGCACGAGGCGTGTATGCACGCGCAGAATAGCCTCGCGACCAGCGCGATCCGGTCGATCCACCACGATCTGGCGGTCGAAGCGACCTGGGCGTAGCAGCGCGGAATCGAGTACGTCCGGGCGGTTGGTAGCTGCCAGCACAATGATGGCCTCGTGCGGGTCGAACCCATCCATTTCAACAAGGACCTGGTTTAGCGTTTGTTCGCGCTCATCGTTGCCACCTCCAAGACCTGCCCCACGTTCGCGTCCAACCGCATCAAGCTCATCGACGAAGATGATGCAAGGAGCGCTTTTCTTAGCAGTTGCAAAGAGATCACGAACCCGACTGGCACCTACGCCAACGAACATCTCGACGAACTCGGAAGCGGACATGGAGAAAAATGGGACGTTGGCTTCGCCAGCGACGGCTTTGGCCAGCAGCGTTTTACCTGCCCCAGGAGGGCCAACGAGCAGAATGCCTCTGGGAATTTTACCTCCGAGCTGCTGGAAGCGTGTGGGATCTTTGAGAAATTCCACAATTTCGACCAGTTCGGCTTTTGCCTCTTCAACGCCTGCCACATCAGCGAAGGTCGTCTGAGTCTTTCCGCCCATGTAGAGCCGCGCCTTACTCTTACCAAACGAGAAGAGGCCGCTTTGAGTTCTCGTCATGCGCCGACTCATCCACCAGAAGAGTAAGATCAACAGAAGTAGTGGTCCGACAAAGAACAGGATATTCAACAAGAAATCTGCGCCTCCACTGCTGGAAGGTTGCACCGTAATGGCCACGTTATGCTTCTGCAAGAGAGCAATGAGGTCGTCATTGCCGAACTGGGGCACAGTAGTCGTGAACTGGGTTGACTTCGTAGTCCCATCTGCCGAGGGCACAGGCGAATTGAAGACTCCTGTGACAGTATAATCGGTGATGGTCACCGACTTAACGTTATTGGCATTTACCTGCTCAATGAAGGTAGTGTAACTGACCGTTTCAGTGTTTTGTGTTCCGCCCTGACCCAGAAGCGAGGGCAGAAACCATGCCGCCACGAAAAAGACGATCAAGAGGATCCAGGGAAGAAATCTCGTCCACTTTGGTCGTGGTGATGACTTTTCCTGTGACTCTTCTTCTGGCTCTTCTGGTGCTTGATTTGGATTAGTGTCCATACGTCACTTCCAATCCTACGATGGTCGGTCACTTTTCCAGTCAAATGTCTCTTATGATGTCAGTACTGGCAGAGATGAATGGCTGCTAGAAAACAGTTTAAACAGCGCTTTAGTTTGTATCCTATAAGTTCTCTATATGCAGAGTAGTGTATTTTTCTCACAGAAACATCACGGTTGCGCCGTTTCATCTTACAAGGCCGTCACATTTTGTTCAGAGGAGAAACGAGAGGTGTGTCCGGTGTCTGGGTACCTGTGGTTGATTACAGCCGATAAGCCATATGCGGAATATGCAGTTCAGTTAGCACCTGCTCGACAGTAACCGATAACGAGTGCGTCGTCATAACGACGAGATGTGGTATTTGCCGTTCTTCTTCAATACCAACGGTTTCCCACGCGGCAAATTGGGCATCGTATAGATTAGGGCGACCGTCCGAAGCACGCGATGCTACTTTGATCTGTTGCTTATTTCCATCCACACGATCCTGCCAGCGATCAGCTAAGCGAGCCAGCGCCACATCGCGCGGACAGACACATTCCACGAAAAGACAAGAGGCTCCATGTGTAGCTGCAAGCTGGAGCAGCCTTTTGCCGATAGATCTGTCGTGCGAACGAGGCATCCAATAACACCGAACGACCTCGCGCAAGTGTGGCTTCGGCATCAACTAGCAAAGCCTCATAAGTACATGCAGTTCTGTCAGGATCGTACAACCCTTGTCCGAAATCGTCAGTATTCGGGAGCGCAGGATCAATGTGTGCCAGCTGCTTGCGTATTTCATCCGATGAAAAATGAGCCCAACCCAGTTCGTTTCGGAGTGCGAGCGTCAGAGTACTTTTGCCTGTACCCATCATTCCACCAACCATCAACAGCATGGGTTTAGTAGAGCCATAAGCATGGGTCGCTGCCAGATCGAACAATGCCCTGGCTTCTTGTTGAGCAGTCGCGCGCTGGCTGGCAGGAACCTCCGGCTCATCAAGTTGAAAGGAGATCACTTTCCCACGCACACAGGCACGATAACAGATGTAGAATGGCAGTAACTCTCGAGTAGTTTCATCGCCAGTCTCTTTTATATAAGCATCCACGAATGCGTGTGCCAGGTCTGCACGATTAGCTGCCTCCAATTCCATCGCCAGGAAAGCAATCTCACTTGCCACATCACTGTAGCGAAAACGCTCGTTGAACTCAATGCAGTCCAGGATAACCAGCCTGTTCTCATTGTCGAGCACATGTATCTGTTGCAGCCGCAAATCACCATGACAATCGCGGATACGCCCTTCGCGTACGCGGGTGGCAAAGAGAGCTGCACGTCCCTCCAGAAAGTGATGGACATATGCGACTATGCTTTCATATGTGGCAGCATCAATCGTCCGTCCGATGTAGGGCCGCATCTGCATAAAGTTCTCTTCACAGTTAGCCCGAATAACCTCTAGTTCTCCAAAACTAGCAATTTCTTCATTGGTATGGGAGGTGGCATGAAAGGCCGCTATGAGGCGTGCTACATCTGCCAACAACCCAGAGTCGGCAGTTCCACTATGCACGCGATACTCCAGTGTGGATGCTTCAGGAAGGCGTACCATCACCACGGCGTAGTCCACCACACATCCACCATTAAGACTAGTACCTGGCCAGGGAACAACATCTGGCGAAAAGGTCGGACCGAAACGAAAGCGGTTCTCAGGGAATAACAGGACAGGCGCCACACCAAGATACACGTTCGGCGCAAGACGTCTATTGAGAATCGCCTCCTGCATGCAGAAATGACGGCGCAGGATAGGTGTCGAGTAATCCAGAAAGCCAAGATTCTTGGGTTTCTTCAACTTATAGGCTCGCTCACCTGCAAGCACAACTGCTGAGGCATGAGTCTGAATGACCCTAATTAGCCTATCTTTGTCTCCCGATTCATGTTCAAGCTCGTCTCCTAATGTTACATCCAGGAATGCTTCGGGCTTTGCTAGCTCTTGCAACATGGTTGCGAAATCTATCGATTGCAAGGAGTGCCCCCTTTCATATTGCTGCTTTTGAATCAGGTACATCACCTCATCAATAGCATATGCTACAAGGTTCACGATTGTATCACGATACATACACGGGGCTATCACATACACAACACAAAGCGTTTGTGGCTCTGATATACACGAGGGAAAAACATGGTATGGTTAAAGGAGAGTAATATTCACTACCTGCGCAAAATCTGGACGATTAGCTCGGCAACTGCCAGGAAGACGAGATCTAACCCAACCAGTACGAGAAGGGCGAAATCAATATATCGAGCGATTGAAGAAGTACTCTGGAGTAAAGCTTGATTAAAAACGAGATGCCCGGTAAGCCAGAATAAGGCTATTACCACAATTGTGAAAAGCAGCAGACCGATAACGAACCAGCGCGCTCCTCGCCAATCCGCGCTACTAGGCCAGAGTTCAGAGGTGACCGTCAAGATCAAATAAGGTACAAACACTAATGTCCACCATGGCCAGTTTGGGCGCAGTATGGCGTGCTGGTTATTCACATAATCCCAGAGATTGTAGCCAGTAGCTAACCAGTAGAGTACAATGAACATGGCAATGCCACCAAAGAGTGGCGCAATTCCGCTCAGCCCATCTCCAATGTACGTTACCAGGTGGCCCTGCGGTCGAGTGTATTGTACTTCACCGAGTTGGAGTGATTGTTTACCGCTAGTTTTCATGCCCCGACCGCTATTTCTAGCCTGTACTCTAGGTTGGACGCGAAAGAGTGTAATGCTGGTGACTCGAAAGCCAAAGGGATAGAAAAGTAGCACTACAAACGCGTGACTCAATTCATGCAGCATCACTCCAGGAGCATTCAGCCAGAACCAGATCATCAAGCCCCGTTCGCCTCTAAGCCGATAGCCGATCTCGTCAACACGCCTGCGCAATCCTTTGCGCGTCAGGCGCAGTAGCAGGAACAGCAGCACGACTCCAGCAATGATAAGCCAGGGCCAGTATTGGTTCATCTGTGCTGATTGGGTGGCATCCATCTAGTCCTCACGTCAGGATATTCCTGCTTATCTAACTCTTCACATGTTCAGGTTCGGATAACCTGGCTTTCTCTTCAAGCATGTCGCCCTTTGGACCTTTACCTCTATGCCTGCGTTCATAAAACCTGCCCCAAAATCCGAAACAAAGAATAGAAATAGAAAGTAGATAGATTACCTTGTCGATACCAAATGCATCGGCAATGGCTCCAATGAAAAGCAGAATGGGTATGGAGAAAGCATTGTAAAGCATGAGTTGTAAGGCCAGAACTCGTCCCTTGATCCATTCGGGTGTAGATTCCTGTATAGCAGTTTGTGCTGGGATATTAATGAAATCAATTGCTATCCCCGCAATGAACATGAGTAAAGGGACTGCGCCAAAAAAAATGGGCTTAGAGCTTATTCCTTGTTTTTCCAAATAATGGGCAAGGAGGGTAGAGAGTGGTAACAGTGCGATTGTGACTGCTATGTACCAGGCTGCCAATAAAAATAGCTCGCTCCTTGCTTATGCGCTGGAGAATGCGCGGCATTATGACCGAACCAACGACCAGGCCGACTCCTGCGGGTGCGAATACAATCGCCATCAAGCTGGCCGGAAGATTGAATAACCTTGTAACGAGCGGTGTTGCCAACTCACCGACCACCAGTAGAAGCACACCCGCAAACGAGAGCTGTACAACTGCCAAAAAAAGTTGGTTATTGTGACGAATAAAAGACCAGCCTTCACGTACCTCATTCCAAACATTTTGTAATGCGCCAATAGCATTTGTGTCTGCTTGCTCATCCCGTTCTCGCTTCCTCTCTGCAAAGGCTTTGGAAGGTATGAGCGCAATGAGTAAAGCACTTACCAGATACAAAACAGCAATCATCGTGTACAGCACTTCGGCTGGAAAGATGGAGATTTTGCCGATTGTAAAAGAAGGTAATAAGCTAAGAATGATCGGAGCTAAGACAATGAAGCCAATGGCTTGCGACAGCATGAATGTGATATTGAAGAGCGAGAGCGCCGAGGTTAATTCTTCCTCGCCGACAAGCAAGGGAATAGAGGCTCCTTCTGCCGGGGTAAAAAACTGGCCAATGCTCGATATCAGGAATGTGAGCAAAAATATGGTAATCAGTTCGTTGCGATTGATCAGGAGAGAAATCACGAAGCCGAACGTGGCAATTGCTCGAAGAATATTGCTATAGAACAGAACGCGGCGCTTGTTTCTATGATCTACGAATACACCTGCTGGAGCGCCTATGATCACGGCGGGAATACTAAAAGAGATAATAGCAAGCGCTATAAGCGTGGTTGAGCCTGTTATTTCTTCAATCAGTACAATGATCGCGTAGTTAGAGGCGTTGAGGATCGTCATGGAGATTAATTGTGCCAGCCACAAGAGCAAGAAATTCCTGTTCTTGAAGAGCGATTGAAACCCTCTTTGTGGAGCGGCTGTACTCATTACACAATCTCCTCGTGTATAACCCTCACTGATCCCGCATATTGAAAGGATTTTGTTACCATGTTTTACACAGTCATTCAGTAGATGCGCTTGTATCCGCATCCACCGCCTGAGAAAGTACCTGCTTCGTGCGTCGCTCAACTTCCGCACGTGGCAATAATACACGACGTCCGCATTTTTCGCAACGTAAGCCAATATCGGCTCCGAGGCGTACTACCACCCAATCATAACTCCCGCAAGGATGCGGCTTGCGTAAGCGTAATCGATCCCCCAGGTCAAGTTGTAGTGGTGCCATACGATTTCTTCCTATTCACTTCCGTCTAATTTCGTTCTATATAATCCATATTGTACAATGTACGACTCAACACTTTCGGGAGTTTGATATTTTATTGGTCTTCCCTCTGCGACTCGCTTGCGTAAATCGGTAGCAGAGATATCGAATTGTGGCGTGTCGACAACCAGCAATCGTTGCTTAATGCCTGGCAAACGAGCTTCCAACGAGTCATAGTATGTCTCGGATTCGAGATAGCCAGGGCGCATGACTGCCACAAGATAGGTCAATTGCTCAAGAATACCAGAGGGATCATGCCAGCTTAGCAGGTCATCAAGGCTGTCACTGCCGATAATAAAATAGATGACTGTTTGCTCTCCCCACTGTTTGCGTAACATTTTCAGCATATCAACTGTATATGAAGGCCCTGGACGATTCAGGTCGACCTTCGAGATGGTGAAATGCGGATTCGAGGCAATTGCAAGTTCGAGCATGTTCAAGCGATGCTCTGCTGGCGTAATCTCGACATTTGTTTTGTGTGGAGGCTGACCGGCGGGTACAAAGACCATCTCAGTCAATTGAAGGGTTGCATACACTTCCTCGGCTATCACAAGATGACCATAATGCACCGGATCGAACGTTCCTCCAAGTACCCCAATTCTCCGCGTGTTTGCTGAAACATCACGATATTTCAACGTTTCAACCCTCCTAAAAGGAACAGTGTTCATCAGTATCTGGTCTCTATTAGAGTCCTGTCGGTTCGCGTATAGAGAGATCAGCGTAAGGTAGAGCTTCGCGCAAAGCAAGCATCGCTTCGGTAATTGGAGTATCTCCCCCCTCTGGAATCCAGAAGCGCAAGGTGAGCGTAATAATCTCGCCAGTATAGCCACTCACTGTACCAGTACTGCTACCAAAGGCACCTGCAACGCTGCTCAGATTCACTGTCGGTTCTGGCTTAAGCATCACACCAGTCACACCCTTAATAGTCTTGAGAATGCATCCGACTGTTTGATCTTTATCATATTTATCCAGAGGCAATGTGATAACAATGGTAGAGCGTTTCTCATCATAAATAGTTTTATTAACGACGATGCCTGTGAAGAGCATTGAGTTGGGGACGATAACCTGTTCTCCGCTTGCTATGCGCAATTTGGTGGCGCGAAGCTGTACGTCCTCCACCTTTCCAGTGTATACGTCCGTACTAATGACATCTCCAATATGAAATGGTCCCTCTATGAGGATGTAGATACCTGCAACGACGTTTTTCAGCAGATCTTGCAAAACAAAAGTGAAACCAACAGTGATTACACTGATGACAGCAGCAGGTATTCCGAATTGGATATTCCAGATAGCGAGTATCAAGAGAACAGCAATGAATAAAACTACTGTATAAAGGATGCGACCAAGTAAGATGCTGATATTAATGCCGATATGCTCTTTTGCAGTTCCTACTGTGACGATCTTCAGTAAAGTACGTCCAACGCCTATCGCCAGCAACAAGATAAGTACGCTCAATGCGATATTCCAGATGAAATTGACCAAGATTTGGATTACATTGAATATCACCTGGTAACTACTAATTGTAGATAGGAGAGCATTTGAGTGGCTGAATGCCAATGAAGAAAGCATATAACGATTATACCTGCGATAATGGGGGGGATGATAATCAGGAAGCCGAATATCTGGATTAGCCAGTTATCAAGTACAGTCTTTTTGAGGCGGCGTACTAGCAGGTAGCGTAATAATAGGCCTATACCCAGGGCAACGAGTAGGGACGCAACTATAATGATTATCTGTGTTGTCAGGTCAGTCATACATATCCTGATAGATATAAATTTATTGGATGAATATTGAGCGCATTATATCACAGTGAGTTGCAGATTACGCCTGCTTTGTTGGAGTGGCTTTTTGAGCAGCCTTGCAATACACGTTCTGTGCCAATTCGTCCGCTGATATCTAGTATTGTTGAGGGTTTTCTCTTGTTCGTCATTATGAACTTTCGCTCTCATTATGCAAGATTTCTCCATCAAGACGTATTCTTCGATGTTCCATCCCTACCACCCATACTACCTATGCTCTCAGCAAGTCGCCTCACAAAACGCGGTATCCATGCAGGTACATACGCATCGTGCAGAAGACGGGGATGCTTCTCTCCATAACGTTCCTGCAAATATGCCGAAGTCAGTTCATCCAGCATAACAGGATCAGTCGGCATATCATCTCCCTGTGCCTCGACAGAAGGCTCCTTCTTCAGAAGAGCTAAGAGTCGCTTCTCGTACTCCGAAGGTGTTTCGTCCGCTCGTCGAGCCAGTTTTTCTCCATTCCACGCCAGTTCCTGAAGTAGCTCACGATAGCGGGCACGCATAGAGTTTGGATCGAGGGGTTCGAGCGCGGCGAGATCACCTGTTTTCTGATGTTGTCGCTGCTCCTTTCGACGTGTCTTCAGTATCGATTCCCTGGATAAGCTTTCACGTATCTCCTCCTCACTCTCGTCATCAGGTGCCATACGCCACCTGCGTAGAATTAATCGTATAACGAAGTACAGAAGGACGAGCAAAATTGCCAGGAGTATCAGGCGAGTGATGAGAAGAATCTCCGCCAAATATGGGGGAGGAGGTGCATTACCACCGCTGGGAGTAGGCTGAGGAATCGGTATACCTTTTGACGGCGGTGTCACGGGATAGAAAAACTTAGCGAAAAGATGAAAGAGAGGCGACAGCAATTGAAGAATGAAATTAGCAATTATTCCCACGCCGCTCCAGAGGAATGATGCTACTATCACTACAGGCTGAAATCCGAAGGCTTCAAAGGCGAGGGTTGAGACTATGACTATTACCCATACCAGCATCAATATTAGTAGCCATCCTTGCGTTGGATCACCTTGTAATCCTCTTTGAGCACTGCCCGCACTTTCCTTGCGGATCATCATAATGCGAGTGAACGAAAGACTGATCAAGCCGCTCAGGAAGAACGTTGGCAATGCATAAGTGAGCCCATCGCGCAGCACTGGTGGTACAGGATCAAAACTGATCAGCGTAAGTACCAGCACACCAAGTAGTACACCCAAACCAATCTTAAACGAGGTGAGAACATACTCGTCATCTGGGCCAGTTTGCACACGAACCATACCAGCGTACCAGAAACCGATGATCAATATGATACAGAAGAAAAGAGCTGGGATGTTATTCAGCAGCGATAAATGTGTGACGACAGTGAGACCAACAGCAAGGAATAAGCCGAGAAGCTGAAGAAGCCTCGCTCTCGATGTATTAATTCTACCTTGTGTGAGGCTGGAAACAGCCTTTGCCCACCAGTGCAAGCCAAGTAGTAGCAGCGTAATACTTCCTTCGCCTAGAGGAAGAACTGCACTGCTGCCAAACAATGCTACCGCGACTAACGTAAGAGCAAGCACAATAGGCTGGGTCTCCATAACGCAGATAGCAGTGGGAACGACAAGGAGTTCAACCCAATCGAAGGATGCTCGAACTCGTCCCAACGGTCCCATTCTTTTCGTTACCGACGGTTCTGATGAGTTCATGCCACTTCTCCTTTCCTCCCACATAATGAACAGGCAAATCATACGTTTCAACGGTTTCTCTGGCATCGGGATTTCCTGTCAATACGAGGTGAATAGCGGTACCTCGCATACGCAGGTCCAGCAAGCGTTCAATTGTTCCTTCATCCAGAGAGCTTATCGCACTTATTAGCAGTACTGTTGTGCCGAAAGGAAACATTCTCTCTTCCGTATCCATCAACGTGCCTATTGACCCGCTATACCTGGGAACCAGGCGGCCTAATGTCGAGAGCAGATGCTCATACTGTCCATCATCGGATGAAAATGGAATACTGGTAGTAGCAGGAGAGAGGACGCTGGCAGAAAATTCCTCTCTATTCACTTTGATGGTATCGGACTCCTCTGTGGGCAGGCTCATTAGGAGTGTCTGCTCAGTAAGAGGCATTACCATTGAGCTGTTTGCCAGCAGTCCTACCATGTAGCCTTCTTCAAGTGCCCATATTCCAAGTGATGCCGCTGTTGCAATTGTTAATTCCTGAATTTCAAGATCGGGACCTCTTGCTGCTTCAGAATAATTCCGGACATCCAGGAGCAGGAGGAGTCGATGGAGCGCAGGAGTCTCAAATACTTTACTGCGCAGTTCGCCTGCCCGCGCTGTCGCCTTCCAGTGAATACGGCGTGGATCGTCTCCCGGCACATAGTCACGTACTCCTGCTACTTGTAGCGGATCTTCTAGAAGCCTTCGTGCGGTAATGTTTTCGCCCAGAGGATGTATGGATGAGAGCCCAAATGCTTCGAGAGGTGCAATTAGCGGATACACCACCAGGAAATCAACGGCTGGCACCGTTCCTTCACTTTCGAGCCAGCCGAAAGGGTCACTACTGCTAAGACTGACAGGCCCAAATCTATGGAAACCGCGTTCCTGGCAACGCATACGGTACTGCCGCGTCACCTGTTGGAATGCCCAGAGCAACCATGTACCAACAAGTGTCTCTCTTCGAGTGTTCTGTAGCCGAGAGGTTTTTTTCGATACAACATCGAGTGGAGGAGCAATCTTATTCTCGACCTTAAGCCATGGTAAAGGCAAGAATTTATGATTCTCAATGCCGACAGATAGCGTAACCTCTTCACCAAAGAAGACATTGTGGTGGTTGACCTGCTGGTGAACGACAAGATGGCGGAACGCGTTACGATACCACAAATCAGGCACAACAGCGACCAGGAATGTGAACAGAGCCGCAATCAACAGCAGTGGCTGCCGTGAGAACAGGCTGATTACAAAGAGAAGCAGCGCCAGCCAGTACCAGGGTTGACGTCTTTTGAGCCGATCCTTATCGTAGTTGGTGGAAATGAGGTCTGTATTCTCCTCCATGGCTTACCTACTACCAGGTGGTGCAATTTTCTCAACAGGTACTGGTGTGTTCTTTACAATAGAGTTGATAATTTCCAAACTCTGCTGTCCGCGCATGCGCGAACGTGACGTAGTGAGCAAGCGATGAGATAGGACACTTGGTGCAAGGTGTTTGACATCATCAGGTTGAACATAATCACGTCCCTGCAGCGCGGCAAATGCCTCACACGCACGATAGAGGGCAAGTGATCCTCGTGGGCTGACGCCAAGCTGAGCAGAAGGATGACCACGTGTCGCCCGCACGATTGCAAGCAGGTAACGCTCCACCTCCGGCTGCCAGTACACCTGGCGAATGGCAGTTTGCAGTTCAAGTATCTGGTCAGCAGTGACTACAGGCTGCAACGTCTCAATGATCTCCTCTTGCTTGAAGCGATGGAGGATAGCCTGCTCTTCCTCTTCAGAAGGATAGCCGATCTGCAAGCGTAGCAAAAAGCGGTCGAGTTGGGCTTCAGGAAGAGGAAATGTGCCTTCCAGTTCAATTGGGTTTTGAGTAGCAATAACCAGGAAAGGCTTCGGAAGGGGCATAGTGGTACGCTCCATAGTTACTTGCCGCTCGGCCATCGACTCCAGCAATGCAGATTGAGTTCTAGGAGTGGCCCGATTGATTTCATCTACAAGAAGAATTTGTGTGAAGAGCGGACCTTGTCGAAAAACAAATTCATTGCTGCGTTGATCAAAGTAATTGACACCAGTGATGTCAGTGGGAAGCAGATCTGGTGTTCCCTGCACGCGTTGGAACGTTGCACCCAATGAACGAGCCAGGGATTTAGCCATCATTGTTTTTCCGATTCCTGGTACATCTTCCAGCAGGACATGTCCATCGCTAAGTAAAACAACGAGGAGCAGGTCAATGATATCGCGCTTGCCGATCATTACTCGTTCCATGTTATTTCGTATGGTTTCACCCAGGGATCGTACTTTCTGTACAGCAAGAGCAACAGCTTCATCAGTCATGAGTAGTATCTCCAGATTGTAGATGTACAGTAATTATACTCTATCTCTTTATGAGTAACACGTGGTAGAACTGCTGTTGTTCAGCAACAACCAAAGTTGACAGCCAACGGGGATTATCAAAGATACAGCAATGATGGTTGAACATGTATCGTGTGATTGATTGGGACCAAAGTTGTTCTGTTGCTATTCGGTCTTTTGATGTGGCTTCATTCGCACGATATGGAATACGTGCATATTGCTTTGGAAAACCTTTTTTCGTTAACCTTTCTGAATAATATAGATTGATATACTCGATGCTTTGCATATATAAGATGTCTGGTGACAGATAGGACGTTGAATGATGTACTATGACTGGCTTGCTAGTAAAGAGCACATTCTACCATAACCCATTTGTCTATACCCTTGTACTAATTCCCTCGCACTCAACTCTTCACCCCTATCAACCAACCCACACTCTGCTGCCAGTTGCCCGACGACCTGTTCCGGTGTAACTACCCGTCATCCGTAATGGCTCCAGTCCAGCGCTTTGTGTGCGTTTCGAGAATCTTTTTCCATGTTTATCAAGCAACAGGGGCACGTGCGCGAATATAGGGACTTTAAATCCGAGTGCCTCGAAGAGCAGAATCTGGCGGGCTGTGGATTCGATCAGATCAACTCCTCTGACGACCTGGTTGATGTGCATCAGGGCATCGTCCACGACCACGGCAAATTGATACGCAAAGATGCCATCTGAGCGGCAGACGATAAAATCTCCAACTGTTTGCTGTACCTGTTGTTCTAACTGGCCCGACCAGCAGATCAGTGAAAGAGACGGTCCGTTCATCGTCTACCCGAAAACGCATTGATGGGCGGCGATTATTTGCCTCGTGTTGACTGCGTTGTGCCTGTGTCAGGTAGCGACATGTGCCAGGATAACGCGGTCCTTCATTTCCATGGGGTGCACTCGCGGCGCGAGCGATTTCTGCACGACTGCAATAACATGGGTAAATTAGATCTTTATCTTGCAGGCGCTGCAGGTATGTCATATAGATTTCCTGCCGTTCGCTCTGGATATATGGCGCGTATGGCCCACCAATGTCAGGTCCCTCATCCCAGTCCAATCCCAGCCAGCGCAGGTCGAAAAGCATGCGTTCACTGGCTCCAGGGCGCACTCGTGGTCGATCAAGGTCCTCTACGCGCAGCACGAATTGTCCATCTGTGCAGCGTGCAAATAGCCAGGCAAGCAGGGCAGTTCGCAGGTTGCCCAGGTGCAGGTCACCGGTGGGGCTTGGCGCGTATCGACCACGAATCAGAGATTGCATTTTTCCGACCACGGACAGGCTATTTCCTGACCATTCTGCCTCTGTCCAGATAGTATGGGATAGACCTGAAAATCAGCCAGTAAATCAACCATTATGCATAAGGGAAGACCTACAACGTTGAGATAACAACCGTCAATGTACTGGGTTGGCTGAAAGTCTGGATGCTGGATA
The DNA here is from genome assembly GCA_963702765.1 of uncultured Chloroflexia bacterium. Classification (GTDB taxonomy): domain Bacteria; phylum Chloroflexota; class Ktedonobacteria; order Ktedonobacterales; family Ktedonobacteraceae; genus DATMNR01. The sequence goes on along the minus strand of CAVPEB010000075.1, from coordinate 12,850 downwards.
CCGTACCCGCCGGCTTTATCCATGGGATCACCACTGGCGATATAGGCATCTATTTCGTCCTTACTGTAGTTACGCATCAACACAGGCGTAATACAACTTGCTGCCTGAATCCTGTGTTGGCCATCAATTTTGCGACTCACTGCAATGCCTGTAATGACATGGTGCCAGCGCCCGCGCAACGCAAGCAGTAGCTGGCGAGCATGAGCTTTATCTCGGGGCTTACCGAGAATTTCACCATTCAACAATACCGTGGTGTCGGCAGTAATTACCAGTCGATCAGCAGCTTCCGGCAATTTAAGCGTTTCGGCTGCTTTGTGTTTAGCAAGCCATTGCGCAAGATCTTCCGCGAGGCCTGGAAAACGTTCCTGAGCAGCATCTTCATCGACGGGTGGAGTACACACCGTGTAAGGCAATCCAAGTAGCTGGAGTATTTGCCTCCGTCGTGGCGAGGCAGAGGCCAGCAACAGGGGAAGGGATGTCGTCTTCATGAATTTATACGCTCCAATGTCGCTACACATTCTATGTGCGCGGTCTGGGGAAACATATCCAATGGTTGTCACCGAAAGCAAACAGTAGGTAGGATAAAGATGGCACAGTATGTTCAAGTCCCGCGCAAGGGTAGAGGGTTCGCATGAAACATACACAATCCTATCCACAGGGTGTTGCACAAGTGCATCAATTACAGCTTGCTGGCAACCTGCACGCGGAGGGTCGATAACCAGTCCGTCAATGTTATCTCCCAGCGTTGGCAGTAGTTCTTCAACTTTGCCTTTGAGTATTTCCACATTGCTGACCTCACGCAGGTTCCACTGCGCATCTTTGATCGCGCTGGCTGACTCCTCGATGGCGATAACTTTATCGACATGCCGGGCCAGCAGCAGCGCAAACGTTCCAACGCCGCAGTACGCGTCAACGATGGTACGTGGCTGTTCGTGAGAATATTGAGCAGAAATCAATAGGCCTTCCAGCACCATGGCGGCCATTTTTTCGGCCTGAGCAGTGTTGGTTTGAAAGAAAGAACTGGGACGAATACGAAATATCTCTCCGCCGAGCCGTTCCTCCATCGTCTCAGTATGCACATCAAGCCCTGCCTCGGTAAGTTGCTGTGCAATACCCTCGTCAGGGTGAGGTTGAATGAGCACCTGGCCTGTTGCTGCTCCACAGCGAATTAAGGCCTGTGGTCGCTGATTTGGGACTGCGCTCAACACATTCAAAACGCGATTGATCTGTGCGTGCGCGATTGGGCATGATTTTAATGGCAGAACACGATGTGTGCCCCTGGCGGTCAGTCCCGGCTGCCCTTCGCGATTGACAGAGAAACGCATATGATTGCGATAATGCCAGGGGATATCACAGGGCATTGTTTCGAGTACAGGAGGTTGCACAAAGCCGCCAATATCATACAGTAACTGCTGCACAATCGAGCGTTTCCATTCGAGTTGTGCATCATAGCGCATATGCTGGAGTTGGCAACCTCCACATAGTCCAAATACCGGACATGATGCCTGGATGCGCAGCGGTGAAGCATCGTGGATCTCGGTTATCCAAACTCGCGGCGGGCGTGCTTTCCAATGGCGTCTCCGTCTCTTCGGCGGCGGCATAGGCGCCTCAACTGCAATCGTCACTCGTTCTTCTGGAAGACCCGCCGGAACGTGCAGTGTGCGTGTATGTTGCTCACCAGCCTCGTTTTGCTCGGTGATCTCCGCCAATGTTGTGCCATCGCGGTCTAGAGTGCCGAGTGTGACAGTGTAGTAGGTAACAGGAGCTTCTTCTCTGATCATTCTTTGCTGGCTCTTTTTTTCACGTTCTTTCGGCCGGATGGTTGTTTTGTCTTATTGGAGCCAGACAATGGCCTGCTTCTGTTCACTGCCGGTAGTTTCCTGGTTTTATTTATATTGAGCAACAGGCGATACATCTCTACCATATCAAGTTCGGGGTCAAGCAATTCAGCCTCGTCCAGGAGTTCTTCAGCTTTGCGGTAGTCGCCGCTTTCTGAAACAGCCAGGGCCAGGAAAGCTCGCAATTGTGCGGATTCGGGATTGATACGTAAACCTTCCTCAAGCAATAAGCAAGCTTTTGAGGATTGGCTGTGTTCCATATACATCCTGCTGAGGGCAGTAAAGTAATCGATGTTTTCAGGTTCTAAAGCAATTGCGCGCGCATAATTGATCTCAGCTTCTTCAATCTGCTCAAGTAAGTTATACGCTTCGGCGATATTGTACCAGGCCTCGGCATTGGTTGGGTCGATCGCTACAACATTTCCAAAGCGTTGCAGCGCCTTCTGATATTGTGCTTGCTCGATCGCGATTTCACCCAGACCATATTCAATGGTCAGGAGCATATCTTCATTGGCTGTCAGCGCTTTGGCCTGGTTGAGATGGTCTTCTGCTTCGTCGAGGCGTTGCGGGTTCTCCTTGAGCAATTCCGCTAAAAGCATATGTCCCAGATAGTCGTTGTCAAGTGCAATCGACTGGCGCAGACTTGCCTCTGCAAGGTTCTTATATTGTTCAAAGGCTTCGTCTTTTTTCGGTGTCATACATTACCTGCTTGTCTTGTCTTTGCGATGGTTCTATGTGCCATGAAGGAATTACTTTCGCTTTGGGTGTATCATTTCGCGTACTGCCTGCACAACTTCCAGGTCTGGATTGATGCGTTCCGCTTCTGCCAGTTCCGATTGGGCACGGCGACGATCACCGTTTTCTGAATAGATTGCAGCGAGCAATGCATGCAAATGGGCAGAGTTTGGATGTTGGCGCAACCCTTGCTCAACTATCTCTATCGCCTTGTCCAGTTGCTGCGTCGTCATATAAATGGTACCAAGTTCGGCGTAGATCGGAACTTCATTGGGATATGCATCAAGTGCGCGTTGATAGTATACAATAGCTTCGTCGTATTTCTCTTGCCTGCGATATGCAAGCCCAAGGTTTATCAAGACTCCGTTATAGTTTGGATTGATTTCGGCAACGCGTTTGTAATGTTCAATGGCCTCATCATACTTTTCATCTACCATAGCCATAGTTGCCAGGTCAGCTTCGATCTGTGCTTCCTCGTCTCTATTCTCACTGAGAGTTCTCGCTAGCTCAAGTTCAGCTATTGCTTCTTCTTTGCGATTGTCGGTCATGAACATCTCGGCTAAGATGATATGCGCAAGCGCTGTATCCTTTACTGCAATAGCTTTTTGCAAATTGTCCAGCGCCATTTCGAAGAAATGCTCAGCGAGCACAGCCATTTTGTCCTGTTTGTATTGTTCGCTAAGGTCGGCTTGCGATACCGCGAGAAGTTGTAGGATATTTCCAATATCGTGGTCTTTAGGAAAACGCTGGATAATGGCTTCTAAGTAGACGATGGCCCTTTCAGATAAGCGCAATCCACGTGCGCGGCTATAGGCATCATCGTAGATCGTGCGGTCAAGTGGAAGCTTTACCAGTAATGCGTCATCGTAATGTAAGGCCTGTATTGAGCGCGAGATGATTTCTTCATAATATTGTTGCGCATCTGGCTCGTTTGGCTGATGGGCTTCTACAATCTCCCGATCGCGTTCATCGATTGTTTTTAAGCGTTGCTGCAGTTCAGTGATTGATAGACTCTGCGCGCTCGCTCCATCGTCTTTCATGCGTTGAATGCGCCACGCATCCTCCTCTTTTACCAGTGTGTAACTCGTCCAGAACCAGTGTCTTCCAGTTTCTTTATAGACGGCAGTTCCCATAGGCATCTCGGGTAGCGTACCGCTCAATGGCGTATCTGTCAGTTCCAATGACCAGCCAATCTCAACTTCTTGTTGTGTCGATATCCTGTCATCCAGTGCTGAAGTGGGTAGCCAGATCGACTGTTGACTGCGTTCGCGCTCTCGCAAGAAGCTTGGTTCATAACGAGAAGGATTTGCCTCGTCTGCCCATTTACGGCGCTGGTCGACCCATTCGTCTCTAGAACGTCCTTCTTTCAGTGTATTATCGCTCGTGAGCAGGTCGAAACATAAACCGAAGTCTCCCAGAGTCCATGCGCCGATGAAGTCGCCAATTATTTCATCAGGTTCCAGATCTGGATTGATGAAGGTATTTCCATGATCTGCATCAAGACCTGGCGCGCGTAATACGAGTTGTTCTACCGTAGGAAGATAGTGACGATAGTCTGTAGAAGGCGTTGTTCCGCGCCACTCATTGACTGAGAGCGCTTCCAGTATCAATCGACGACCCTCGGCCAGCGTACAATCGATAATTCGTATTTCTCTCCCGATTGATTTGCTGTATCTGACCCTTGTATTGCCAAGCCGCGTTTCAATGTGCCGCTTGGTGCCAACCTCGGTTGTAAAGTTTTTGACTCCAGTTTCCCAGAGATCGAGCATGAAAGCCATTAGACGCGCTTCACCGAATTCAAATCCCTGTTCCCAGCACAAGACAAGCTCAAGCTCACCTTCTTCGCGCGTTTCGGTCACGAAGCCTTTCCAGAAACGAGGAGGATTGCTAACTGCTAGAGCGGGGCCAGGTTCTGGTTCGGGAGTCCAACTTGGGTAAATCTTTGCTCCTGCCAGTTGTATCAATGCACGACGAGCTTCTTTACGGATAGCTTTGTGCGGTGCGAGTTCATTGATTGCTAGCAGGACGTCGGCTGCATCGGTATCTTGAAGCTTTGCCATTGCCTTGAGCAACGCCATCTGGACTGCCTCATCTGTGGAAGTTACCTCTGCTAATGCTCTTTCTGCCTGTGCTTTGCTGGTACTGTCATGCAGTTCTTGCGCTATAGTGTGACGTTGTTCAAGTAAATGTTCTAATTGGGCGCTATCTAGATGTGGAACAGAGGAATCCCCCTGTTTTTTTGCTGTCATATTCTCTATCTCTACTCTTCAATTGAAATTGTCGAAAAATACCTTCCTACTTCAGGATTTACCCGAATGGATTGTATCACGCGGAGTAAAAAGAGTCGAGAATAGTATGTATGGTCACCCTCTAGGGGGAGGAAGCGTACTCTTTGTGCCAGGGATGAGCATCGAACTGAAGCCTCGCCAAGCAAATACTAGTTTTGTAGTTGCCCAGTTGCGGTAGTTGTCTATACCGGTACCCTGAAAGGCAACACGTGCGCCAACGGCAGCTGGAACCTCGTTCAATACAGGCTCATTATGATCGAACCATAGCATTGATTGATCCAGAATTGGCAATGTGCGCCTGCGTTTTGTTGGCAAGGTTCTGACCGCCATCAACATGAAGAGTGGAAACGCTGCGCAATAGAAGTACGAAGAAAGGCTGCGCCACGCGAAAAACAACGGAATTATCGCAAGAACCATAGCAGCTTCTGGACGTTCTTTGCATATACGCCAGTACCATAAGAGTGCCACGAGCATCGCTGCAAGCTCCAGAACATCGTAAACCATTTGTGGGAAAAATGGTAGCAGTGGAGTTGTGCTTAAACCGATAATACCCACACCATCAGGGAACATGGGATCTGCCATTGGAGCCATGACTCCTGCAGCCCATGCGTGAAAGTTCCAAAGTATAAATGGGAGATTGATCAGCAGAGCGACAATACCTGCGATTGTAATGCGGCGCACACTTTCCACGATGTTATACTGGCGCCATATCATTATTGCGTAAAATGGAACGAAGAACCAGGAAATTTGCTTACTTGATATAGCCAATCCCAGGAATATAGCCGACCACCACCCTCGTTCACGCAACAGCCATGCAACAGCAACGAGTAATATATTGAAGACGTCAAGATTTCCACTTGAGACTGAGACCAACATTGATACATTTGCGAGAGATAAGAGTATGATCCAAGGTCGCAGCTCTGATCGCGCAAATTTCCAGGCGATGGCTACCAGAACTGCGTAGCAGAGCAAGTAAAACGCTAGTACATTATATATATTCAGCCATATAAACGGTACCAGGGTCAGGAAAGACAGGGCGGGATAGCTCACTTTAGATTCAAACTCGGGGGCTGAACCTGCTTTGAGGTCGGTATCCAGTACGCTACGAAAATCCGCTGTCGATGGATATACAAGACGATTGGCAAATTGGCCTACCCGCAGAGGTGTTGTCCAGTATGCTTCGATTGGGAACTCGCGTACCACGTCAATGATATTTGAATCGGTATAAGGATTTCGACCTTCGACAAGCAAGATCGCGGCGTTCGTATCGAGAGAGGTACCATCGTTTGAATATATCGGAGGCATGAAGAAACTTAATGCTACTCCTCGACCCAGTATGACGATGCCTGCAATTGATGTCAATAGAACGCAAACCAGGATAATACGTTGCCAGCGGTGTGGGCGTGGATTGGTCTGAGATGAACCAGGTGATTGCTCTCGCTGATGTTTACGTTTGGTTGTACGGAATGCCAGATACATTGCTGCTATACTTCCCGATACCAAAATGAAAGGAATGAATGCAGCCCAGGGATTCATGAAAGGTATAACCGGAAGGTAGTATTTGCGAGGAATTTCGTTCAAGGCTTGTAAAATTATGGCGACACCTATCCATGAAGCGCGTCTTTGGAGGTCTATTAATGTGTGATTGTCGGGTGATGTGTCTTCAGTGAAGAAGTGGCGCATCCACCGCCACCTGTCCTTATCAAACACGCTCTTTGAGCGAGTTGTATGAGTGAACGAGACCTCCTCTGGCAAAGGAGCCTCTGAAATTTCCCGCACGATCACCTGTCCTGTATTTTCTCGCATTTCTCCTACCTTTTATCCACCTGAAAAGGGAATACAAATAAGCCTCCTCATGGTACCGCGCAAAGCATAAATACCCCTTGTGCAAGAACGTAGCTTGCTCGGTCTGTGACTTACAACGATTGTATTTATGGCTTCGTCACAAAAGTACATTTGGGAGAATTTGAAGTATCATGGGGTTGTTGTTGGGTATAGATCAAAGTGGAAGGCGGAAATATAGCTCTCGATGTTGCAGTTCAAAACCAAGGTTTTTATAGAGGCGAATAGCGGGGAGATTCATTTCCCACACGTGCAGGTCAAGAGCCGATAGTTGAAGCTCTTTTTGTGCGTACTCGATGATATGGAGCATAAGATTGCGGGCCAGCCCTCGTTTGCGAATTTCTGGGCGTACAATCACACGTTTAACATATCCAGAAGCTCCTTGCCAGCTCTCCTCGTGGATGCTTAGAGGTGGTAACATCAACTCGGCTTTAGCAGCGGCTACGCCGTCAATTTCATACAGAAAGATCAATGTCCTCTCATGTGTCGTGGGATCAACGGAGCCAAAATATTTTTCCATTTCGCGGTGGATATTGCGCGTTGGCGAGGTACTCAGGCTATCCAGTTCTTCAATCTTGAGAATGTCTTCGGGAGTGGCAACGCGTATCACCGAATGCGAGATTGGTTGCTCATCGATCATACTTCTCCCCTTATTGTTTTTTGCCTGGCGCCTAGCTTTGTTTCTTCCTTGGAAGCATTAAAATAGAGACAAGTGCGTACATAGAACAACCTAGAATGAGAACAGCATAAACAATCTGTTCACCATCCTTATGTGGATCTGTAAGCATCACAATACCCCACCAGAGGAAACCCACAAATACGGCAAAGAGGAGTAGGGTACTCAGTAATTTTTTATTCATTGGCTAGTCCTTTGTTTCGTCCAGTTCTCTTTCCATAAATACGTCCCCCAATTTCCACTACCTGTTCGGGGCCACCGCAGCCGGATTTTCATATCAATCCGGCGCTGTATTAGTGTCCATATTATAGCATGAAGTCGTCTTTTCGTCAGCCTGCCCATACTGGCGAATGATGGCTTCTGCCCATTCACGACATAGCTCGAGCCACTCTGGGCAGCGAGAAGAGGCGTTTGACCTGGTCTTGAAGGTCTCGCAAACGGTGGAAAGCTTGGTGCAGACCTTGCATCAAGAAGAGACGGACCTGGCTCAACCGTTCCTGGAATATATCCGGTTGAGGGGATTCCTACGGGGATATGAACCTCCTCTATGTAGTCTACTAGGTCTGCATGGGGTCAAATGGCTTTGTCTGTTCTGCGGGCAACAGGAGGTGCTCCGTACACACTGCACGATACCGATCGTTCGGACGCAACCCTTCGGGCAGAAGGTCAGGTAAGGTCTCCATGTCAAATGCTCTGTTGTCACGTACATCATATATTTGACTATTGCGGGCTGCACGTCCGCATTTTGGATCACGTTCACCATTGACTGGATATTCACACCTGGCCGTACAAGCTACAACTTTTGCGCCATATCTGCGGGCATCTGCCACCAGGCCAAACTGATTGCCGCTTGCTCCTTGATCAAGTCCTGCCGCATATACTCGCTCAATACCAGCCAAAGCCCACCGTCCCATAATTTCACGATAGAGACCTGAGATCGGACGCCGCTGATTATCAAAGCCAAACATGAACCACTCTTCCAGGAAAACAGTCTTGATACCGCGCAGCACAAGCTCCTCAATCGGAATATCACCAAGCGATTCTACGGTTGTACAGTTTGGGGTAAGAGTCGCGTTTCCACTCAATACATAGCCACGAGGAGCTATAACCACGTCTCGAACGTCCACTCCCGGCCTATATGCCTCATAAGGAATGCCGAGGTGAGCAAGTTCGCCCATCTTGCCATAGAGTCGCGTCGTTTTACCAGCACCCATAGGCCCAGCATAAAGCTGTTACTTCCGGCAATACTCTTGTCATTGATAACGAGTGTCGTCTTTCATGTTTGCTTTACACATTGTCAAATTGACAATGAAGGCTGTGCTCCGAAGTGCCGATTTCAATAATCTGAGGGTACGAACTTCAGAATGAGAACCTGACCTGCTCAAAGTTCTACGTTTTAGTATGCGTCATATGTATAATGGCGAAGCATTTACGGTACAACCATACAAAAATGCAGCCCTACCGATTTTGAGACCCGTCAGGCTGCATCTTTCTCCGCTATGAAATAGAGATAAGGATCAAAACCCGTACGTGTAGTATATCACATATACAAAGCCCCTGGTACAACAGATCGCCTAGCACGCGCTCCGCTGCTAAGAAGCTTAGGAAGGGTTGACCCTGCTAACCCATCAGCATACAATGGTAGAGGTTACTAAACAATAGGGAAGGGGGCATATGGCTTGCGTAACTTCTTGCAAATGTTAGGCACAACCGTCTTCGTGTGTAAGCAGGAGTACGTCGGCGCAGAACCTAACTGGGATATTCGGTTTGCACTACCAAAAGTACAAGAAATCATGTATCAGGGGATGAGTAGAGCCGTTTTTGGAAATTCTCTTTCCATAAATACGAGCGGGCAAGCATTTCTTCTGCGCTTTTCATGGAGAAATCTGTTGCGTTTCCGCCTATAATATAGGCGATTTCGCGTACTCGTTGTTCTGGACGCAACTCGTTTACACGTGTAATTGTACGTTCATCATAAATCTGCTTATTGACATTGTAATGGGTATCTGCAAATGCCGCAATCTGGGGCAAGTGTGTGACACAAATAACCTGGTGGTTGCGGGTCAATTGCCACAATTTCTCACCCACGATCTGACCGCTTCTTCCACTGATCCCTGCATCGATCTCGTCAAAGATCAATGTGGGGGTAGCATCAGCAGTCGCGAGAATAGTCTTGAGCGCGAGCATCAGGCGCGAAGTCTCGCCTCCAGAAGCTATCTTGGTCAATGGCTTAAACGGTTCACCCGGGTTAGGCGCAATCAGAAATTGCACGCGGTCTATGCCTGTAACATCGCACGTGTATAACTGCTCGGGTTGCCCATCGATGCTCGCTGGCACTCCATTTGGATCCGGAATCTGCTCGATTTCAACAGAAAAGCGGGCACGTTGCATATTCAAGTCGTTTAATTGCTCTTCCATTGCTGTTGATAATAGTAGCGCAGCTTCGCGCCTTCGTTCAGAAATTCCCTGGGCAATACGGCCGATTTCCCGTCGAAGCTGCCTATCTTGCTGCTGAAGCGATTCTATGAGCTCGTCGCGGTGGACGATCGTTTCAAGTTCCGCCTGGTCATCTGCTGCGCGTTGCAAAATCTCTTCAATAGATGTAACGCCATATTTTCTCTTCAGGCGAGCAATAAGGTCAAGCCGTTCTTCAACCTCTGTCAGTCGCTGCGGATCATCTTCGATATCGCTCTCGTAGCTACTGATGCTTGCGGCTACGTCATCCAGGCGGAAGATGGCCTCCGAAAGGTTTGTTTCGTGTTCCTCGAGATTTTTGTCAAGGCGCGAGAGTTCGTTAAGAGCTTTGAGCGCGGGTTGCAACAGGTCGAGTGCTGATTGGAAATCATCACCAGTATCCCCACCTTTGATCGACCCGTAAACAAGTGTGCATAATTCGCGCAGCCGTTCCGCGCTGTTAAGTACGGTGCGTTCCTCATCCAGTTCTTCTGTTTCACCTTGTCGAAGTTCGGCCTTCTCAATCTCTTCAATTTCATAGCGCAGAAATTCAGCTCGACGTGCCAACTCGCGTTCATTTTCTTGCATTGAGTGCAGCGTCTTCTGGGCTGTACGCCATTCAGTCACTTTGATGTTCATTTGCTCTCGTAACGGCAGAAGTTCAGCATAACGATCCAGGAAGTTAACATGCTGTTCGGGACGCAGCAAGCTCATATGCTCGCTCTGACCATGAATGTCTACCAGCCAGCTCGCTACTTGTTGCAGCACCTGTTGGGTTACAGTGCGGCCATTGATGCGCCCTACCGTGCGTCCAGAAGCAAAAATATCGCGGGAGAGGATCAAGTGTCCATCTTCGGGGGTTATGTCATACGTATGTAAAAGCGTTGCCAGGGCGACACGTGCATCGGCGCTCTCAGCATCGGCATGGTTTGTGGTGCTTTGTTCTACATCAACTGGTGTCAATCCATGGAATAACGTGCCTGTTCCATTACCATCCACATTCAATGTTGCCTCGAATGGCTTCCACTCATCGCTTATCGGCGGCAGAGCTTCAATGGAAAAAACTCCCTCGACAGTTGCTCGATCAGTGCCTGCGCGCACGACTTCTACACCGATTTTGCCTCCAAGCAGCGCGCTCATCGCATCGATGATGATCGATTTACCCGCGCCCGTTTCACCTGTAAATACATTGAACAGGCGGTGAAGGCGCAAGTGCAAAGTATCAATAATTGCAAAGTCTTTGATGTTCAGCTCAAGTAACATAGTTGCTCGTTAGGTAATACTCCCCTACTCTTCACCTTTCAGCTTCGCATTGATTAACTGGTAAAAATAGGTTGGCGGCCTGCGCCTGAGAAATCTCGTGACCCACTGGCTCTTCTGCACGTGTATTGTTACGCCATGTTTAATCTCGCGGTTCATCTGCCCATCGGCTGAAAAGACGCCATCCTGGGACCCGGTAAAGATCTGTAGTTTAATGCGTGCATCTGGCGGCAAGATCAAAGCTCGATCAGACGCAAGATGCGGCGCAACCGGTGTTAGTACGATGCTCTGCACCTGAGGATGCAGTAATGGACCCCCAACAGACATGTTGTAGGCTGTCGAGCCAGTAGAAGTCGACACGATGATGCCATCAGCATGCGTCGTGTTGTAATAATAATCATCGACCCAGATGCTTATTTGCACCATGCGTGGCCACATACCGCGAGCGATAACAACATCATTGAGCGCGAGGAACTTTTCTTGAGTCCCATCCTGATCGAGAGTAGCCTCCAGCATAATACGTTTGTCGACCCATACAGAGCCGTCTTGCTTCAGGTAATGGGGAAGTTCTTCAAGTACTTCGGTAGGCTCAAGCTCGGTTAGAAAACCAACCCGCCCAAAATTCACCGCAACGATCGGTAGATTAGCAAACGCGCAAAGGCGTGCCGCATGCAAAATAGTGCCATCGCCACCCAGAACCAGCGCGAGATCGCACCCTTTGATCAAAGGGTCAGGGGTCTCTTCTCCTTCATACCGGCTATCAATAGTACGAACATCATACCCTTGTTGCTCTAAAACTGGTATGAGCTGGTTTGCAACTTCCGAGGTATCCTGTTTACGGCCCTGAAAAAATATCGCAATTGCCTTCACTACAATCTCCGAAGGGCTATGGCGGTTTCGCTCTCGGTCGGACCTCTCTCCGAGGCCTTCCTGGATATACCCCGGCGAAAAACTCCTGTTTGTTGTCCCATCGCTGGTACCACGTAATCGTACGACATGGCATCATGCTTGTCAACCGTACCAGGCCAGTCTATAATCGTACGCATGGATACTTCGCATGTCATTAGAAATGCTTCAAGCATTGTGTTGCTTGTTGGACTTCTGCTTTTCTCCCTGGTAGCCTGCTCTACAGGGATACCTTCAACAACTGTTCCATCGCAAGCCACTACTGCCTCAGCGAAGCAATCTTCACCAACGCCGACTTCACTTCCAGCAGGAATTGTGTTGTACCAGGCAGATTGGACTCATGGACTCACAGGTTGGCCGGGGGCGCATGGATGGAAGGTGGTGCAAGGACAGCTTGAGAGTGCTAAAAGTGGCTCATCCACTATTACCATTCCTTACCAACTCACAGTGAGCGATTACGCGATTGAGTTTCGTCTGCAGGTTGTGCGTTCGTTACCACCATATAGTGGTGACTACGAGATAGTAGCGCCCAAATTAACGGACAAAGATGGCTACCACGCAGGAATCTTTAACTTGAAAGGTCCAGGACCACGTCCATTTGGGGATCATCCTCAATCTCAAGTATATCTCGATCCCTCCAGTCCTGTTTCCCAGTCGAGTGGCATGCCGCAGGACTATGAACCTGGTTCGGGTTGGCATACTTATCGTGTTGAGGTACAGGGCAATGAAGTGAGTTTGCTTGATGATGGTACGCAGGTCGGTAGTGCTAGCAGTCAGCGAACAGATACCCTCTCGAATGGCCCGATTGAGTTCGACAGCACGCTGGTGATCTTGCGTGTGAGTAATCTGCG
>CAVPEB010000074.1:0-43035 GCA_963702765.1 uncultured Chloroflexia bacterium | reverse complement strand
GGGGGACCGAGTATCTTGTTCGGCATGCCGAAGGGGGGACTCGAACCCCCACACCCTTTCGAGTACAACGCCCTGAACGTTGCGTGTCTACCGATTTCACCACTTCGGCTCGTGGCCTATGATACTGTATCTTTTGCGGTGTGTCAATATTTTTCTGACACGGTTCTACATAATTGTTCAGATGCGTGATATAATTACTGTGACTTCCTGAGTATTTTTGAGTCCGGGTCTTTTTTTGCTCGAAGCACTGAAGTAAGTGTAAGGATTGTAGCAGGTGTTTGAGCACGTTTTGGACCTGTTTTTGTGATATTTGAAAGAGGAGCCGGGTAGTTACTATGCAAATACAGTCTCTACCACCCATGCGGGCCGCCATCGATATTGGCAGCAATACTATCCATCTCGTCGTTGCTCGCTGTACACCGCATGACCTGGAAATAGTAGAAGATCAGCAGGAACTGGTGCGTATTGGCGAAAGTGTCACTGCAACTGGTGAAATCTCAGAGGAGAAGGCCAAAGCAGCAATCGCTACACTCAAACGCTACAAAGCGCTGGCAAGGAAACATAAGGCAAACCCTATCCTTGTTGTGGCGACTGAAGCAATACGCCAGGCAACTAATAGTGATGCTTTTCTGGAACAAGTGTATAGCAAGACGAAACTGACTGTGAATCTGATCAGTGGAACGGCCGAAGCAGCGCTCACTTTTTTTGGCTCGACGTACGAGGTGTATAAAGAGCCTAACCCCCCAACGCAAATAGGGGTGATGGATTTAGGCGGGGGAAGCATGGAACTGGTGACTGCAAGGAATATGCATATCACCTGGAGGACTTCACTACCTATTGGATCTGGCTGGCTGCATGACCGCTATCTTTCTGCGAATCCTCCTACCTATGATGATGTCACTGTCGCGGAAACCTTTTTGCAGACATACTTTCGAGGCTTGCAATTGAAGCATACCCCCCCTGTACTCATAGTGACAGGAGGGAGCGCAAATTCGATCCTCTTTCTCGCACGTAATGCGTTCAATTTGGATGTGAACCATACTCACATTACACTGCAAGACTTGATACGGTGTCAGGGCTTGCTGGTTTCTCTCCCAGCAGAAGAGATTGCACAACGTTTCGAGCAACCACTTGCACGAGCGCGCATCTTATTAGCGGGAGCATTAATTATTCAGACCGTGATGACACGGCTACGTATTAACGAAATTCATGTTAGCTCGCATGGCATTCGAGAGGGAGTTTTACTTGCCTATGAACGCTATAGGGAGCGGTGGTTGGAGATCGTGAGTCAGAGCGCTGAGGCTCTCAATCATATGCAGCCATCTAATGGAAAGTTAAATGAGTATAGTGCTTATACTCCAGAAGGGGAACCATTCGCTCAATCAGGGCGACGATTGTTACAGGAACGCACGCAGACCATGCTTGAGTGGCCTCAAGAAGTTCTGAAACATGAGGATGTGGAAGCAGTGCATAAAATGCGTGTTGCTATCCGTCGTCTGAGAGCCACACTTGACGCCTATCAATCAATTTGCGACCCCAAAAGTTTTAAAAAAATCTATCGCCAGGTGACGCAGATTGCCGATGCGTTAGGCGCAGCGCGTGATACAGACGTCATGCTCATCAATTTGCACGCACAACTCGAGCAGGTGAAAAGCGAAGATAAGGCTGGAGTTGAATGGATCATTGAGCGTCTACAAACATTTCGCGAGCAGAAGCAGGTAGAATTGGAATCATTTCTCCAAGACCTGGATGAAGACGAACTTAGGAAACAGGTTGAGTCGTGTATTCAGGAAGGGGTGGTGTCGCATGGCAAAAGCTAGGCCGATTACGGGGCTTAATCCTCAGGATCCGACAGGGAAAAATGCACGGATGATCGCCAAAGTGCGGCTTGAGGACTTATATAGCTGGGAAAGTTTTGTCGATAACCCGTACAATATAGTACAGCTACACAACATGCGTATTGCAGCCAAGCGACTTCGTTATACGTTTGAAGTATTTGAAGATGTGTTACCTGTAGCGTCAAAAGCTGTTCTTAAAGAGTTAGTCCAACTTCAAGAAGAACTTGGTGATTTTCATGATAGTGACGTGATGATCGCATTGTTGCGGCTTTGCCTGAGTAGCCATGATACCGCAACAATGCCCGAGGCTACACATCTTAACGGAAACAATCAGCATGCGCATGAGAAATCGCTTGTGTCGGCTGAATTGATCACTGATCTGTTGGATCCAAGGGCTGCGCCTACGGTTGAAGAACGGTATGGATTGGAGCATTTTTTGCAAAGCCAGGAGCAGTTGCGCACAAAGCAATACGAGGCATTTCGCCAGCATTGGTTTGGATTACAGGCGCAAGATTTCAAGCGCCAGGTTTTAGAACTATTGGAGTCGTAGATGCCCAGGAAGCATCAAGAGCAAAGGTAGGTAATGAGATGAAATCATCTCCAGTCGAAGAATTGGATTGGTGGCAGCAACCAGAGCCTACTCCTGAAGAACTGCGTTTAAGCGGGGGATTACTGGTAGAAGACTGGCCTCATGCCCGCCAGGTAGAACGACTATCTGTACAACTATTTGAAGCAACACAGCCTTTGCACGAACTTGACGAAAGAGCATTACGCTTGCTTGAGCGCGCTGCGTTTCTACACAACACGGGTATGATGATCGAAGCACGCCGCCACCATAAACACTCGTACCGGCTCATTAAAGAAACTGAGTTGCCGGATTTTAGCGAAGAAGAGCGTCATGAGATAGCCTGTATTGCCCGCTATCACCGACGAGCCCTACCAAGTGTATCCCACGAGGAATTTGCAGTATTGAGCCGTTCTGCCCGCAAGCGTGTTTCGGCGCTGGCTGCCCTGGTACGCATTGCTGATGCCCTTGACTGGAGCCATGATGGACGCGTGCAGCGCCTGGCCGCTGATGAAGCTCTGTGTGATGAACATACCTGGACTGTTTCTTTATGGGTACGTCCACTAGCTGATCTTGACGATGAACTGGAACATGCTTATGAGAAAGCTGATCTTTTCGAGAAGGTTTTTAAAAGGAAGCTACAGTTGTTAATTCAAGATCAGGAGTAACAGGAGTAAATGGATCTCTCAAAAAAATAATACAAGAGCCACCGCTGTTATGTGATCGGTGGCTCTTTTGATTATCGGAATGTATTGAATTACTGCATGCTGTAATGGGACTTGTGGTAGAATACCATCCCTTTACCAACCACTTTCACGGGTTGGAGTTCTTTGAGCATGATTGCTTCACCGCACTTTGCGCAGATGCGGCTGGTCATGTGGTTAATATCTTCGCGGTTAGCCAGTGAGGCACGCGCTGTTTTTGAAAGTTCACCCTTCTTTGGCATTGATTCTAGAACCCCTTTCGCCTATCTTCTGTCCGTTTGATTATGTTCCTGGTTTGTTTACGATCCAATACCTATGCCATATCAGGCATATATGTTGTGTTGGATAGTAGTATACCATAGAGAGTTTTTGCTGTCCAATATAATAAACACATGGGAGGCAAGAATCATTCCAGCCGGAAATGCCGCCATGATGATTGAATAGTTGGTATGATATACGATACATATTGGATCGTAACAGAAAGGAAAAATCAGTGTCTGATACACAGATTCATTCGCACACAGCTCTTTTAGTGATGGATATGCAGGTAGGAATTGTCAAGCGGTTTGCACAAACCGGTGACCTCCTCACGCTAACAAGCACAACTATTAATGCCGCTCGTGCCGCATCGATTCCCGTTATTTATGTGGTAGTGGCTTTTCGTCCGGGTTACCCCGAGATAAGCCCGAGGAATAAATCATTCTCTGTCATCAAGCAGCAGCAATCTTCCTCGTCAGCACCTATGATTACACCAGAGATTCCTCCTGCCATCGCCCCGCTGCCAACGGATATTGTTGTCACGAAACGTCGTGTCAGCGCGTTTCGTGGAAGTGATTTAGAGGTTGTATTGCGAGCGCAGGGTATTTCGCACCTGGTACTCTGTGGCATAGCAACCAGCGGAGTCGTACTATCTACACTGCGGGAAGCGGCTGATAAGGATTATCAGTTAACCGTCTTAGCCGATTGCTGTGTTGATGGTGATGAAGAAGTCCATCGCGTTCTTCTGTCCAAAGTCTTTCCACGACAGGCTGAAGTCATCCAGGCCTCAGAGTGGATAGCAAAGCTGAAAGCTGGGGAGAGGCTGTAAACAGGACACCCCTCGCGGGTGCCCTGCTGTACAAGCGGCGAGAAAGGGTAATCTCCCTATCAATCAATCTTTTGCTTTTCAAAGTATATGTACATGCCGATACCATCTTCTTCAATCGTACAGGTCGTGAACTTGCTTTGGGAAGCAAACTGGCTGATCTTGACCTTTGGGTACGCACGTTTCAGGAGCATGGACTGAAAAGCCCATTTTGTTAACAGGAAATTGATACCGGTCAATGCCATGTCTTTTCTGATGTGTGTCTCGATTTCTTCGATAGAAGCATCAGGCCGTAAATCGATGATCAGGGCTTTGCCACCAGGCTTCAAAACCCTGAACATTTCATTTATGGCTTGTACTGGTTCAGAAAAATTCTTAAAAGCTGCGCTACATACAAGAAAATCAAAAAGGTCATCAGCCAGGGGCATATGTGATGCGTTGCCCTGGCGAAAATCTATATCTACAGCGGCTTCTCTGGCTTTCGCCTGTGCAATTTCGACAAATGTTGGGCTGATATCTAGTCCGACGATGTGATAGTTACCCATTTTGGCAAGCTCTATTGAGAGATAGCCTGGGCCAGGGGCAAGTTCAAGAATTGTTGCTCCTTCTGAAACTTTGTCAGCAACCAGTTGAGCTGATCGGCGATAGGCCTCCATGTTCTTCTGCGTATTTTTCGCATACCAGGTCGCTATATAACCATTCATGCCCAGGCCCTTATAGCCTTTTGTAACGGTGGTAGTCATGTTGCATGCTCCTTCATGAATAATGCAGACGTTTTCCTTAATCTAACTCTGTTAGATACAAACTAACGTTGTTAGAGTAACATATTTCGTGCTATACTGTCAATAGGTAATGCCATGTGATTCACTCAAGCCTATTCGCGGTGCCTAACGGTCCGACAAGGTAAATAAGACAGCGCAGGGACACCCTCCCGCACTCGGCAAAGGGCCATTCGCCCTCTAAGGAGCATCTGGCACCCAATTTCGAGTGAATGCAATGGGTAATATCCATGTGAATTGTGGAAAGAGGTATACTTGCTGGCAGATGACTGCCTGTGAGAAAGAATACGCTGATGAAAATTAGACCGTTTAAAGTTTCCGATACGAAACCCCACGAGCCTGCACTCGACCAAAGTCAGATTGTCCAGGCAGCGCTTGCCCTTTTGGATGAGGTTGGTTTTGATGGTCTTACGATGCGCAACCTGGCGAAAAAACTTGGCGTTCAGGCGGCTTCTTTATACTGGCATGTACGCAACAAACAAGATTTGTTGAGTCTTCTAGCCGAAGAAATCTGCGCGCCAATGCGTGAGCCAGACCGGACACTACCCTGGCAGAATCAGTTGGAAGCAATGGCCATAGAATATCGGCAGGTTCTCTTAGCGCATCGCGATGCCGCGCAGGTTCTAGCCAGTAGCGGAGGACCTTCGGGACCTGAGCGATTGCGGTTGACTGAACTAGGGCTCAGAACACTGCTCGATGCAGGGTTCAGTCAAAAGGATGCAGCTTATGCAGGGATGTTGATGAATGACTTCGTCATCATGAGTGTTTTGGAGGAAACGCGGTTTGCGAATTTAGAGACAGAAGATGCTTCTGAAAATCAATCCGCCGCCGTTCAATATTGGGTTGAATCACTGCCCCCAAACGAGTATCCCAGTTTAGTCGTTCTCGCAAACTATCTGACAAATTTTGATGGAGATGAGCGTTTTCGCTTTGGTGTTGAGCTACTGCGAAACGGGCTGGAAAGTCTTCTGGCAAGAGGAGAAGACTGAGATGACAAAAGGCGACTTCACTCGATGGATGTACCGCGGAGGGCGACCAAATTGGATAGCAAGGGTGATGAATAGAATGGGAGTTGCTATTGCCTCGATGGGTGTCACATCCAATATCATGGTGACATTAGAAACAACCGGAAGAACGTCCGGTCGGACGATCTCTCAGCCAATGGTGGTGGCCGTCGTCGATAAGCAGAGGTACCTGGTGTCGATGCTTGGAGAGAATGTGAACTGGGTTAAGAATGTACGTGCTGCTGGTGGAAAAGCAGCGCTCCGCAGTGGTAGCCGTGAGGAGATCAAACTCGAAGAGGTTCCCACAGACCAGCGCGCTCCTATCTTGAAGGCTTACCTGCAGAAAGCACCGGGAGCACGACCCCATATACCCGTGGATAAGAATGCACCTTTGGAGGATTTCGAAAAGGTGGCCGCGGATTTTCCAGTCTTCAGGGTTGTTTCTCCGAAGAAAGTATAGGGTCGTCAGATACATATCAAGTTCGACGTGCATCTACATGAAGAAGAAAACAGCAAGAACGAGGAGTACATATCATGATAGAATATCATCTTTCATTGGTCCCTTTCTACAAAGGTTGGGATGCCTATCAGCAGCGTCTTGTCGAGGCCATAGCGCCACTTACATTAGAGCAGCTTGCTTTGCGCAGTTCTCCTCAAAACTGGTCAGTTGGCATGCTGGTCGCTCATATTGTTTCTACCCGCGTCTGGTGGTTCCACACGCGGATGGGTGAGGGTAGTGCTGATCTTGCTCCACTCGAATTATGGGATCAAAATGAGGAGCTATTGCGTCCTGCGGCAGAACTGGTAACCGGGCTTGAGAGAACCTGGCAAATGATCCAGGATGCGCTTGCTCGCTGGACTCCCGCCGATCTTGAGCAGATCTTCCCTCCACATGGTGAAGGGACTGTGGCACGTTCGCGACAGTATATTATCTGGCACGTGCTCGAGCACGACATTCATCATGGAGGCGAACTATCCTCAATTCTCGGCGCACATGGCCTGGCAGCAGTCGACCTGGGGTAAATGTATAAGTATGCTTACTCCTCCCCATGAGTGAACAAGTTGAAACGATGTGGTCGCCTGAGCGACCACATCGTTTCAACTTGTTCACCCTCGCTCCTTGCGTCGCAACTATGCGTTAATCACTATACAAAGTCAGTGTCCGTAGGAACGCTGATGTGGTATTATAGGCTCCTACTGCCCAAAGTTTCTCGGTATGTGGAATACATGCTACACCATACAGAATACTGCCACTTGTTCCAACGTTGGGACTGGGATCTATTTTCCATGACCTGCCATTCCAATGTTCGATTAACGTTCTCCACGCAAAACTCGTGAAGCCAGCGGAGGAGACCCCGACTGCCCAGATATTATCCTTATTGACCACTACTAATCCTATCAAGTTCCCACCCGCAGTGCCAACGTTGGGACTGGGGACTACGCTCCATACCTTTCCATTCCAATGTTCAATCAATGTCTGTTCTGGCATTTCACCATGGGGAGCTTGCTGGCCCACAGCCCAGACATTATTGGAAGAAACTGCAGCGACTGCTCTGAGCCAATTCGTTGCTGAAGCAGGGTTCGGACTTGCCACAGCTTGCCATTTTGTCCCATTCCACTGTTCAACCAGTGTCTGATAAGTGGGATTTGGAACAGTTCGAGGGCTAACGCCACTTCTTGGAACAGCGGTGGTAGATAGCCCTACGGCCCAGACATCGTGGACTGTGATAGCAGTTACACCGTTGAGGATATTATCGCCTGTTCCAGGATTGGCCCCAGGAACAATCTTCCATCCCTTACCCTCCCAATGCTCAATCACTACTTGGCTCATATTGGTGGCGGCATTTTGATTAAATCCTACCGCCCAAACCTCGTTGGGTGCGGCAGCGGTGACTGCATTCAATGTACCGACTGCCGGACTGGGAATTACTTTCCACGCATTCCCATTCCAATGTTCAATTAGTGTCTGCCTGGGGCTGCTATAGCTAAAGACCGATCCTACCGCCCAGATATCATTCTTGCTGACCGCAAATATGCCGTTCAAGGAACCTCCAGAAGGGCCGGGGTTTGCTACGACTTTCCACGAGGAGCCATTCCAGTGTTCGATTAGAGGGAAGTCGCCTGCAAACCCAACCGCCCAGACATTGGTGGGAGAGAGCGCTGCAACAGCATTCAGGGGATTGTTTCTTGTACTGGGATTGATGCTGGGGACAACGCTCCAGTCACTGGAGGCTGCCGAGGCGTTGGCTGCTCCTGACGTCCAAAGCAAAACAGCCAATAAAGGAATAATGATCCAAAGAAGTCTGTATGTTTTTCGTCAATTCATAGTTTTCCTCTCAATTCCTTTGCGTTAGAGATTTCCAACGATGAAACCGCTATCAATTGATAGAACGGCTCCTAAAGAATAGAATTTGAGAATCACTAATCTATCACAAAGGCAGTGCTTTCTTACACAAAAACATCACATGTTCTTTAACATTTTTATAATCTACAATAAGTAGCGCGCCCTCACCAGTTTGAACAAGAAAGGTGTTATCAGTGCGATCTAAAATCGCTCCTGGTTGTGCAGTTGTGGAGGAAGTAAGAGTACGTGATCGAGATACGAGGTATGTTTGTCCATCTATGCTTGCCAGAGCCCCCTGGCTGCCCCAGCCACGAACCTGGTTGCGCAATTGTGTGGCGGAGCGTGTCCAATCCAGTCAGCGATCTATTTCGGTGCAAAGTGGCGCATAGCTACTACCCTCGATTGGCTGCGGAGTGCCAGACATACCTGCTGCTACAGCTTGCAACATCTCTGGTATCATAGGTCCACCTACTGCAAGCAGTTTAGGAAAGAAACTGTCGATATCGTCGTCGGTAGCTATTTCGACAGCTCGTTGCACAAGGATAGGGCCAGTATCGAACTCCGAATCCATGCGATGCATTGTTAGCCCACCCTGAACCTCGTCGTTTATAAAATGCCAGTAGAGCGGGTTTGGTCCGCGATAACGTGGCAGCAGCGAAGGGTGGGCATTCACACTTCCGAGGCGAGGCAGAGTAAGCAATTCAGGCGGTAGCTTCCAGCTAAAACCTGTGGTAAAGATAAGATCAGGTTCCAAAGGTCTCAACATACCCTCCAGTCGATTCATATGAGTGGTAACCAGAATATCCAGGTCTCGCCGTGTATTGGCAACCGTTCTCTTATACTCGTTGGCAGGTCTTGCACGTGTTCCAGGAGTAGTGACTAGCATCAAGACTTGCTGTCCAAGCCCTTCCAGTCGCTCGATAACCGCGTTAACTACCTCTGGTGACTGGTTAGAAAAATAGATAATGCGCATCGAAGGTAGAGGTGCATCAATCATGTGAGTCTCCTTGAATGGCTAGCTTTGAGTGATAAACCATTTATGTTTTTCTCACTCATGGTAACATATATTCTAATGTTGAAACATCCAGTGTTATAAAAATTACTTCTAATCTCCTCAGAACATGTAATCACCTCCAAATCCAGCGGGCTGTAACGCTTGCCGTAACGTTTAAGAGACGCTCATATGGTAATATGTACATCGTGAAAGTAGGGTTTGCATCTACAGATAGTTCTCAATAAGTAACAATCAGGATAAGCTATGAGCCTGCAACAGAGCCCAATAAGCGCCGTTGAACACTCCGGTGCGCGCAACGAATCGGAGACGCGCCTGCATGGACGCTGGCTGTTCATTGCTCGCGCGGGCTGGGTCGCTCTGACGCTGCTAATCCTGACGCTGAACGCCATCGCCATTCCCCAGGCTAGCGCCTTGATGCTGGCGGTCTGCCAGCCAGGTACGTTGTGCATCAATGGCTGGACCCCGGCTGAGGTGAGCCAGATCCAGCAGTCTGGCCTCACACCTGGATTGCTGGCAGCCTACAAGATCGGGTGGTCTGTGGGAACGACGCTGATCTACACGGCGCTAGCCGCGCTCATTTTCTGGCGCCGGTCCTTTGATCGGATGGCGCTCTTCTGCGCCTACATGCTGGTACTATTCGGCGGTGCCACATATACCGGTCTCCTGGACCTCGGTCTGCGGACGGTATCTCCTGCCTGGTTTTGGCTGGTCGGAGGGCTGGAACTCCTGGCTCAGGTGTGTGTCCCGACCTTCTTCTTGCTCTTCCCCTCTGGCCGGTTTGTGCCCCGCTGGAGCCGATGGGGCGTGCTGATCTTTGTTCTCTACTTTGTATGGTATATCTTTCTCACCAACGCATATCTTGGTCAGCTTTCCGGGTTGATTTCTCTGGTGTTTGCGGTACTGCTACTCGGCCTGGTTGGATTGCAGATCTATCGCTATCGACGCGTCTCAGTATACAGGGAGCGTCAACAGACCAAGTGGGTGGTATTTGGTCTCTCTGTGGCCCTTGGCGGATTTGCGCTGTTCCTTATTTTTGGGAATCTCTTCCTCCCCTTAGAGTTGCTGAACTCGCCGGTAGCAAAAGTTCTGATTCCGATCACTGTGACCAATAGCCTGCTGCTTTTCATTCCTATTTCGATTGCCATCGCCATCCTGCGCTCGCGCCTCTACGATATTGACACTATTATCAACAAGGCGCTGGTCTATGGCCTGCTGACGGCAGTACTGGCATTGCTATACTTTGGCCTTATCTTTGCTTTGCAATTCCTGTTCCAGGGGATGTTCCATCAGAATAACGCTGTCGCTATTGTGATCTCGACCCTCGCCATTGCCGCACTGTTCCAGCCTTTACGCCACCGTCTTCAAAAAATCATTGACCGACGCTTCTATCGCCGCAAGTATGACGCGGCTCGCACGCTGGCAGCTTTCAGTGCGACACTGCGCAGCGAGGTGGACTTGAACCAGTTGAGCGAGCAGTTAGTGGCGGTGGTGCAGGAGACGATGCAACCGGTGCACGTCTCCTTATGGTTGCGTCCACACGCATACCATGGAAACCGTCAGGCTCTCTGGAAAGCTACCAATTCTGTCCCTTCAGAGGATGAAGCAAGAGAGGAAAGGTGATTGCTCGCCTTGCCCACTGGAAAAGCCCTATCACACCTGTATATAAGTTTGACATGGCAAAAGGCAACATGCTATGTTTTAGAGAAAGTACACAAACCATCTGAGGGGGCTTTTGATGCATGCAAAATAATGGAGAGTTCCCGATAGCTTCGCAAGCGTATGAGCAGCGACCGAATCGCGAGCGTATTGGATTGGCAATATATGGAGCAGATGCAGCAGCATCTGCAAAGGCTATTGTAGCAGCAGAGGCAGCCGATGTGCGACAGGTCTGGATGACCCAGTTTACATCAGCACCTGACACCATGGCTATTTTTGCAGCCGCGTCATTGCAGACGAGCAGGGTGCGTATGGGTACGGCTATTGTGCCTACCTATCCACGACATCCCATTTCTCTAGCACAACAGGCTCTGACGCTGGGTGATCTTGCTCCAAATCGACTGCGTCTCGGGGTTGGGACGAGTCATCGTCCAGCCATCGAGGGATTCTATGGCATTCCTATGAGCGCTCCATTAGAGCACTTGCGAGAGTATGTGGATATATTACGCTCAATCCTCTGGCAGGGTGAGGTAGATTATCACGGGCGTTTTTTCACGGTCAAAACCACCTTTCCACGTACACCACGCACGCCCATACTGATCTCGGCATTGCGTACAGGGGCATTCCATCTCGCTGGTGAGGTTTCTGATGGCGCAATCTCATGGGTATGTCCAGTCCAATATTTGCTCGAAAAGGCATTGCCCGCCTTACGCGCTGGTGCAGCAAAAAGTGGGCGCCCAGTGCCCCCGTTGGTGGCTGGCATTCCGGTAGCGATCAGCCAGGATCGCCAGGCTGTGCTGAAAGCGGCACGCAGCCAACTCAGCCGGTATGGGCAGCTCCCTTTCTATGCCAATATGTTCGCCGACGCGGGTTTTCCTATCGCCCCTGATGGGACAATGACCGATCTCTGATCGATAGCCTGGTGATCTCAGGTGATGAAGCCACCATTGCAGGACGCTTCACTGAACTTTTGGAAGCGGGTCTGGATGAATTGTTCGTAATGAATATGCAGATTGCTGATCCAGAGATTGAGCAGATGCGACTACTGAGGTTGATTGGGCAGATGTAATTGTTAACAAAGGTGCGCTGCCAGCTTTGACTTTAACTCTGCCAGGTACGCCTGATATTCTTCGAGATCGAGTTGTTCGGCAAGCTCCATGATCTTTTGTATGGCTATAAGAAGCACATTGTTAACACGCGTGTTGCCCCCCGCATAGTGGCCAATCTCCAGGAACACCTCGATATACTCGCGAAATGTCGGCTGGCGGATCTCCAGGCTACTTCCTCCATTGGCCAGATGGAACACGTTTGGCTGTGGATTGCAACGCACAAAATGCTCGAAAACAGCTTGCAAGTACTTGATACAAAGGACTCCTGTTGTCGGGTCATTCACCGCAGGTGATAGGGCCCGGAGTGCGATATCGGCAAGTTGGCGAACCCCAAAGCGGGCATCCTGGAAAAAATCGCGCTCGCGCTCGATATAAACACTCTCATAAATGGCTTTCCTGCATGCCGCGTCAGCCGCTTCTGCCGGTCTAATCTCGGCTATAACCGTTTCCTCAGTCACAAAGTCCCCTGGGCAAACAAGCAGATGGAGGTGAATCCCCGGACGTCGGAGAATGTTGTGAAGACGGGTAAACACGATTCTTTGGACATAACCTGGATGAGTCGCACAAAAATGGGCTGGAGTCTCCTCCATATACCGAGTTCGGCTGGGAAGGGAGGGTACCACCTCAAACGGTTCGCTTATCAATGTTTGAAACTGTAGATCCATAGCCTCCATCGTCTGTATGGCAATGCGTGCTGTAATATCCGTCACCTGTATTACAGAGCCA
The DNA here is from genome assembly GCA_963702765.1 of uncultured Chloroflexia bacterium. GTDB lineage: Bacteria > Chloroflexota > Ktedonobacteria > Ktedonobacterales > Ktedonobacteraceae > DATMNR01. The sequence continues at coordinate 30,211 of CAVPEB010000074.1, read as the reverse complement.
GTGTGATGAACGAAGATGAGCAAGAGAACTAGCCCAAGTAAGCCAAGCACCATAGCAACAGTGATACTTATTGTCGGGAAAAAGCTAGGGTTTCTTGAGGAAGAATCAGGCAAGGTGGTGAGCACAATCAAGCAATAGGTTGAGATAGCAAAGAAGCATCCTGCAACGACCTGGGTGACGCGATCCTGTAGGAAACCACGCAGGGCACGAGGAGTATACTGGCTGGAAACCAATTGCAGAACGAGAATGGTGATCGAAAATGTGAGAGCAACCACGGTAATCAGCGCGCCTGCAATTGTGGAGAGAATAATACTCGCCTCCGCAGCGCCCCCACTAAAGAGGAAGGTCCGATCTACCACACCAACATAATGGTCGAGTGCTAGAAAGAAGAGAGCAAGCAATGGGCCAAGAAGAGAAACAAGTAAAGGGACAAACCAGAACCCATTTACAAGATGTCTCCAGTGATCCTTGAATGCCCTGGTGAAGTTAGTGAACATATCTTTCCCGATTTCCTACAGTGCCTCTTAAAATGACTCCATCCTCCACATTCGTTTTTTCTGCAACCATTATACCTCTTCATTGCTAGGGAAGTTGCAGGTCAGGTAGGTGTATTTAGCCGCGGTAGTAGTCCGCAAGGGCGGTAAATGCGGCCTTGGGTTCCCAGGGCATGTCGGGGTAGGTGTGACCCAGGCGGTTTTCAAATACCTTGACTATGCCGTAACTGGCCATATCAAAGTCCTCACGAGGTGTGATAGAATGAAAAATAAGAGAGGCTAAAAGAAAAAGAAACGAGAGGCGAGAAGCATGCAAGAGCAGTTGAAGCAACAGCACATTCCTGTCAAGGTTTACCGGACAGAAGGACGCTTAATGATTGCGGCCCCGATGGCTGGTTTGGAACCCGAGAACATTTCTGTCGAAGTCACCGTTGATGATCGACTAATTATCCATGGGAACCTACGTAGTATGCTCAAGGAGGTCAAAGATCTACTACTTGATGAATGGAGCGCGGGGGTCTATCACCGCGAGCTAGTTCTTCCAGTCGCGGTCGATGCTGTGTGCGCTAATGTTACCTATGGGAATGGCGTTCTGACTGTGACCCTGCCCATCAGCGAGAAAACGGATCCTGCACGATTAGCACTTGTACGACAAACTCCTACCCATGGCCAGCGAAGAGGCAACGCAGGGCGTCCTCCAGTATGCGTTCAGACCTGACGCCATGATGGTTGTCTGTAGTGGGTCACATGTATTAGACACAGGGATCATTGCTCTACGAGTTGATTTTAGAATTATTCAGGTTTAGCATGAACAAAGAGCAACCATCAAACAAGAAATTGATGACACCACAATCGATAAACGACGCTATTCAGTATCAAGAAGATTCTGTAGTTAGTCGTGAACTCATCCACAAAACTACCGGTACCATCACGTTATTTGCTTTTGATAAAAATCAAGGCTTAAGTGAACATACTGCTCCGTATGATGCTTTCGTGATGATAACTGATGGCCAGGCAGAAATTATTGTTTCAGGAGTAAAACATGAAATGAATGCCGGAGAGATGCTTCTGATGCCTGCCCACAGTCCTCATTCCCTCAAGGCTATTGAACGATTCAAGATGGTATTGACCATGATTAAATCTTAAAGTTGTTGCATGTCAGCACTGGAAATTGTGAGGGCGAAGGAATGTTTGTAACACAGAAACGTAAGTAAAGAGAGTAGACTTGTAACTCTGCGCAGCAACACCGGAAAGAGCAATACTATGCGCATGCAGGAGCCAGAACAATGGCAATCAAGCCAAGAGTATAGTCAGGGGTATAGCGCGGATAGTGTTGATTATTCAGAGCAATATGATTTTGAGCAGGAGCAGAAGATTTATCCGCAAAAATCCCGATGGTTAAATGGCACTGCTCTCGCTATTTTCGCTCTTATCTTTTCTTCAATTGGTTTCTTTCTAACTGTGGCAGGCATTGTCGCGTCATCGATTGTCTTGCAGTTTGGGCATGCGCAGCAAGCCATCCTGGCAGGAGGCGTAATCGGGCTGCTAAGCTCCATTGGAACAATGCTTATGTGTATTGCCATCTTCGTGTTTGCTGTTGTCACATTGGCATTACGAGCAAGAAGAACCCGAGGGCGGGTTAGAATCGGGGCGTAAAACACATCGTGCTACATTCCACTCTGCGGAAGTCAAAAACCTGCCAGTCTTACCCTGTATTGCTTTGCTTGCACTGAAACCATCTGCTCCTTATAATTCCATAGGAATCAATATATTGTCTTCAAATAGGTCAAAATCAGACACAGCATCTGTCCCAAAAAGGACAGGTCAACCCTCTATATATATATGAGCATCAAAACTGGTGTTCATGATCACAAAGAGGAAAGAAGATATGGCAAAAACATCTAAGGCTCCACGGTTTGTCCGTGTGGCAAATGTTCTGATAACGACCCTGTTGCGCGTTGGCGTGCCGCTCGTCGGACCCGGTCTCGTCATTGGAAACTACCCCATGTACCTGCTCACAGTACGTGGGCGCAAAAGTGGGCAACCGCGTACGATCCCGCTCGCGATTATTAAGCGCAATGGCAAGCGCTATATAGGCTCCCCATATGGAATCGTGGATTGGGTGCGCAATCTGCGGGCAGCGGGAGAGGCCGTCCTCACACGGAGGCTTCGTTCAGAAACGGTCACTGCAAAGGAACTGCCTGCAGGTGAGGCAGCCGTTGTGTTGCGGGAAGAAATTGAGGGAGGCAACCCATTCATGAACTACTATGGCGTTACAAAGAACTCTTCACGTGAGGAGCTTGAGAGTGCGGCGGTAAGCCATCCGCTGTTTGTGTTGGAGGGAAAATAGCAGGAGCATGTAGAAGTGGAAGCCTTTGAAACTTATCGCACCTACCTCTTCTCCATCGCCTACCGCATGCTCGGCAGTGCGATGGATGCTGAGGATATGGTACAGGAAACGTATATACGTTATCAGGCTGCGACGCCTGACATCATTCACTCGCTCAAAGCATATCTCACCACGATCCTCACGCGCTTGTGTATGGATCAGCTCGATTTAGCGTACAGGAAGCGCGAGCTATACGTAGGTCCCTGGTTACCGGAGCCGATTATTACAGCTACGACTACCGAAGCGGCTGATCCAGAAAAACGCGTCGAGACTGAGGAATTGATCTCGCTGGCATTCTTAATGCTGTTAGAGCAGCTCCAACCGTTCGAACGAGCGGTCTTCCTGCTGCGTGAGGTCTTTGAATACGAGTTTGCCGAGATTGCTACGATGCTTGACAAGAGTGAAGCCGCCTGTCGCAGGTCGTTTAGCCGAGCAAAAGGGCATCTTGCTGAGCATCGACCCCGATTTCCCGCCTCTGCCCAGACCCACAAGCAACTGCTCAGCGGGTATCTCCGGGCAGTTGAGAATGGGGAGATGAACACTTTGACGGATCTGCTTACTGAAGAGGTAACGCTTTGGGCCGATGGTGGAGGAAAAGTCAAACAAGCAGCGTTGCGTCCAATTACCGGGCGTGATGCGGTGGCACGCTTTAGTCTGGGAACGAGGCGCTTTTGGCCTGAGAACACTCGGGTGGAGGTGGCTGAAGTCAACGGCGAACCAACAGCGATCATTCGTACTGGAGACCGGGTGTTCTCTGTCTTGAGCATTGAGGTGGAGGCAGAGCAGATTCGAGCCATTCGTATCATTGCCAATCCAGAGAAACTCGCACAGGTCTGAAGAGAAACGAGGAGACGCTTCCTTGTTTCTCTTGTGGAATGAAATACAGCATTCTCCAATTTGTATAGAGTAAGATTGATTTCAACATACCAATCGATTCCTCTCAACTCACGTTTGTCGGCTTTATACACTACGCGATATAATTTTCTTAATGGTACCTCTTTATGTATCATCAATAACGCTCAGGCCTGATTAGAACTGAAAGCTGAGTACTATTAAGGAGATTCTGATGCCAACTTCGAGCAAGCATAGCGACGTTGATTGGGATGTGGTAAGGGATGAGGTTGTGACTCATTTACGCAACCTTCTACGCCTCGACACGCGCAATCCACCAGGCAATGAAACGCTTGCAGCCGAGTATCTTCGTGGAGTCCTTGAACAGGAGGGTATAGCTTGCGAAATAGTCGGTCCTGCTCCGAATCGCGGAACAATTGTAGCTCGCCTTAAAGGCGATGGCTCTGAGCCTCCATTACTGTTGATGTCGCATACTGACGTTGTGGCTGTCGAGCCAGACAAATGGACACATGATCCCTTTGCAGCCGAGATTGCAGACGGTTTTATATATGGCCGCGGCGCTCTTGATATGAAGCATATGGTCACCATGGAATTGATGACGATGCTGCTGCTTAAACGCGCTGGCATTCAGCTCAAACGTGATGTGATCTTCATGGCTGCTGCTGACGAGGAAGTCGGTGGACATGATGGAGCAGGCTGGGTAGCGCAAAACCGACCTGAATTGATCCAGGCTGAATATGCCCTCAACGAAGGGGGCGGCAATGCTTTTGAAATCAATGGAAGTCACTACTACACTGTACAGACTGCGGAAAAGGGCGCGACACGCTTTCGGTTACGTACGAAGGGTAAACCAGGACACGGGTCGATGCCACATGGGCAGAACGCCATCCTCAAGCTAGCAGAAGTACTCTGCAGATTAGGCGATCGGCAACCACCGGTCCATTTCAGCGCTTCCTTCCGAGGATATATAACAGGTATTGCAAGCGCTCAACCCACGGAAGTTGCCCAATCAATCATGGCTATTCTCGCGAACGAGGAGACTGCTGATATTGCCATCGATGCGTTACCAATGGACGAACTTCTCAAACAAGAACTGCGCGCAATGTCACGCAATACGATTGCGCCAACGATACTGCACGCTGGTTCTCAGATCAACGTCATTCCATCCGAAGCCGAGGTGTCACTCGATGCACGTATTCTGCCCGGTTGGACTACGGAGATGTTTCTGGAAGAAATACGAGCCATTTTTGGCGAGGATATCGACGTTGAGTTCATCGATCCTGACCTGGCACTTGAGGCCGATCCAGCATCACCGCTCTTTGATGTCATCACTGAAGTTGTCAAAGAACACGATCCTGAAGCAACGGTAATCCCAACGCTACTCGTAGGAGGGACTGATGCCCAGCGCGTGGCGGGTCTTGGGATAAAAGTGTATGGCTTCGCTCCTGAAATGTTTATCAGCGGTTTGCATGATTGGGATAGAGTTCACGGTCACGATGAGCGCATCAATATTCTTTCTCTCCTGTGGGGCACACGTGTTCTCTATGATATCGTGGCACGGTTCGCCTCTGATTCCTCCCAAACGAGATGATGTGTAGAGAACCTTCGCTCGGAATGATGAAAAATATTGACATACGGCGATAAATGATGGTACACTGACGGCATGAAGTTGAGCGCATACGCCAAGAAATATGGGATCACCTACCGGACGGCATTCCGCTGGTGGCAAAACGGCCAGATCAAAGGCTTTCAGAAGCCTTCGGGAACGATCATTGTGACAGAAGGCGAAGAAGAGGTCCCGGTGGCGAAAAAGGTCATCACGCCTGTCGTGATTTATGCGCGGGTGTCATCCCCAAAGCAACAAGCAGATCTGGATAGACAGGTGGCACGGTTAGAGGACTATTGCGCCGCTCGTGGCTATCAGGTAGGCCGCATTGTCAAAGAGATCGGTTCCGGCCTCAATGACAGCCGCCGGAAATTCCTCGCGCTCCTCGCTGACCCGAAGGCTGATATCATTGTGGTCGAACACAAGGATCGAGCCACCCGGTTTGGATTTCGCTACCTGGAAGTGCTCTTGCAGCAAGTTGGACGCAGCATTGAAGTGACCAATTTGGCCGAGAATGATCGAGAGGATCTTCTACAGGATCTCTCCAGCATCGTGTATTCGATGTGTGCCAGACTCTACGGGCAAAGACAGGCAAAACGAAAACACGTGCTGATTGGGAAGATCCTGGCACAGGGAGAAGAGGAGCAGGGAGAAGAGCCATGAGGCGCGTAGAACAGCAGATGATCGAAAAGAGTCATCCTCAGTTTCGGGCGATAAACGAGATGGCATTCGCGTCAAAGAACCTCTGGAACCTTGCGAATTACCATGTGCGGCAGTCATTCATTTTCCAGAAGCACTACCTCAATAACACGGCGACGTTTCATCTGCTCAAAGAGACGGATGCCTACAAGGCGCTTCCCTCCAAGGTCGCCAATCAAGTCCTCCTGCAACTGCATCGGGCTTGGACAGCCTTCTTTGAGGCCATGGAGGTCTATCGCGAGCACCCGAGGAAGTTTCTTGGGCGACCGAAGCTGCCCAACTACCTGCCTAAAACGCAGGGGCGCAATCTGCTCGTCTTTGAACTGGGGTGCATCTGGAAGGCCGAACTGCGCGGGCGAGAGCTTGCCGTCACCCAGCTTGGGCGTATCGGGGAAACGAAGCAGCAGCCAGCCTCAGTCCAACAGGTTCGTATCGTTCCGAAAGCCGATCATTTTGTGCTCGAAGTGGTCTATGACGCCAAGGAACACCTCGCCCAGAGACTTGATCCAGATCTGTTTGTGGCGCTTGACCCAGGCATCAATATCCTGGCAGCGCTCACCTCGAATAAGCCCAACTTTGTCCCGCAGCTGGTCTCTGGCAAACCCGTGAAGTCTGTCAATCAACTGTATAACAAACAACGAAAGCATGAGCAGAAACAGCTTGCCAAATGCAAAGAACCCCGATACACGTCCCACCGCTTAGATCGGATCACGACGAAGCGCAACCGGCGGGTGATGCATTACCTGCACACCGCCAGCCGTCAGATTGTCGAGCTGCTGGTAGAGGAAGGGATCGGAGTCCTGGTGTTGGGCAAAAATTTGTTCTGGAAAACAAGCGTGGAGTTAGGAAAGAAGCACAACCAGGAGTTTGTACACATTCCGCACGCGAAGTTTCTAGCGATGCTCACGTATAAAGCGGAGGCACGAGGCATCCGGGTGATCGTGACCGAAGAGAGTTACACGAGCAAAGCCAGCTTCCTGGACCTGGACCCACTTCCCACCTATGATCCAACGCAGGGAGCCGAGCAAGAGGACAAACCTCGTTTCTCTGGTCGTCGCGATGGCCGCTGGTATCGCGTCAAAGGTCGCGCTCCCATCCATTCCGACGTGAATGGGTCCTTTAACATCGGACGAAAAGTATTCCCGACAGCCTTTGGCCCAGGGATAGAGGCCACCGCAGTTCGGCCCAGGCGGCTTGCCGTCTAAACTATAGGGCTATGGCAGAAGTGTCATAGGTTCTGGATACTGTAACAATGCAATGGAAAGCACTCGCTTGACCTGTGCATCTTTGGCGTGTCATTCTTCGCTCACGCTCAGAATGACAAGAGTGAGATCGGGATGACACTGGATTGCCGATTTGATAAAATTATATTGTATACTTTAGACAGGTGTCCTCAGCTTACCCGAAAATGTTTCGTTAAACACTCTTATCGTTCAGAATATCCTTGCCTGAGTGCCAGAGAAAGCGAGGTGATGAACACACTTATAACACGTCATTGTTCCAGACATTCTTGGCTTCTCATCTACTTTTGATCATGAAGATTCACACAAGGAGGATTTCATGCAAAACGTCAGCACAGCAAGGCGTCCCCTCGGCATCACGATCATTTCCATTCTCCTGTTCATTCAGGCCATCTTTGAGATTATTGGTGGATTCTTTGCCTTTTTCGGCAACGTCATCCACGATCCCCTAACTGGGCTTCTGGTGGGGTGGGTTCCTCTTGCCGTCGGCATCCTCGTATTAATTCTTGCCTGGGGGCTATGGACGCTCAAACCCTGGGCATACTGGGTCACATTGATACTGGAAATCGTCAATATCGTGCTTCACTTCATCGGATACAGCCAGGTCCATTCACTATTCGCTATCATTAGCGGTGGCATCATTTCCATTATTATCGTGATCTACCTGCTGGTAGATCGCAATGTTCGTAGAGCTTTCCGCACCGGAATTTAGTACATTCAATATCACAAGTTAAGAAGGGAGCCGCGATAGAGACTATCGCGGCTCCTAGCGCGCCTGCCAAAAACATTTAGCCGTTAGCTCCAGTTGGAGCAGGAAAAGTAAGTGACAAGTTTAGTGTGCTGTCTCGGCTCAGGGCGATGGTTGTAAACTCTGCGAGTGTCTCTCCATTGACAGCCAACTCTTTCCATGTTCAAATTACAGAGAAAGAGTCTTTTTGAAGGGGAGGTTTCAGACACGCACATGAGAAGCACCGTGAAGAGTGAAGGGACAGATCCTGTGACGACATTCTTTCGCAAAACCAGGCCATTCCACCTGGTCCTCGGCGTTGCCTTGATCACCATACTGCTAGCCGCCTGTGGTAACAGCGGAACTACCAGCGCGACCCCTACCCCAACTGGGTCAACTACCGCCGCTCCTGTAGGCGGCAAGGGCTGCACAAAGGTGGGGGTACTGCTTCCTGAGATAGCACGCTGGGACAGTCAGGATAGGCCTTTGCTGATACAGAAGATCCAGGCCATCGCCGGAGTGACCATCGACTACTACAATGCGCAAGGTGATGCAGTTCAGCAGCAAAGCCAGGCCGATACAGCACTCAGCAAGGGCGATTGTATCCTCGTGGTCGCACCCCAGGATGCCATACAGGCAGCCTCCATCGTTGCCAAGGCACAGGCGCGCAAGGTGCCTGTCATCGCGTATGACCGCCTGATCCAGTCAAAGGACCTCAACTTCTACGTCTCCTTCGATGCAGTGATGGTCGGTCAACTGCAGGGTCAGTACATCGTCGACCATTATAAAGATTACATTCAAGGAACGAACAAGAACGTAGCGATGATTAATGGGTCGCAGACAGACAGCAATACGCTCTTGACTCGGCAGGGGGTGCTGAACACACTGCAGCCCCTCTTCGACAATGGGACGCTCAACAAGATCTATGATCAGTACACGCCGGGCGGGAATGCTGACACGGCTCGCACCGAGATGGATGGGATTCTGACCGCTCAGCAGAACAATCTCCAGATCGCCTACGTTGCCAACGATGACATGGCCAATGCGGTCATCGCTTCTCTCAAGACCAGACGGCTCAATGGGAGGGTGCTGGTAACCGGCCAGGACGCTACCGTTGCCGGTCTGCAGAACATTCTCACCGGCTATCAGGCTATGACCGTCTACAAGCCCATAGAGAAAGAGGCTCAGGGCACCGCCGATTTGATTCAAGCCCTCCATGATGGCACCGACCCGCAGGCCATGACGAAAGGGGCAACGGTGATGACTGCCGATGGGACCGCCATAGCTTCCGTTCTCGAAATGCCGATCGCGGTTGATAAGACCAATATCCAAACCACAGTGATCGCCGATAACTTCGTCACCATTGCTGACATCTGCTCCGGCTTGCCGAAAGGCACAGGTGGTATCTGCCCCTAATCGGGTTTCACCATTCGAGCAACGAAGTCGCGAGGACAGCCCCAGAGGACCTATGGCATTTTGTGGAGAGATTGAGCCGTTTCATCCGCAAACTGTCGTATTTTATATAGACACAGCTTATATCAGATAAGGCCAAATTGAATAATGGGCAAGCAGCACGAGTTGCAGGTCGGCCAGCAGATGGATAAAAAAGGTTGGAAACATTGAGCCTGAACGGTAGTACAATGCAGCATAAGATGCGGTGAGCAACAGATTGAGAGGTATGCCTAGCCACGAATAGGGTGTAGGCTTTGATGTTGGTAAGAAATGCACCCAGAATAGCAGGTGGATAAGAGTTACCAGTACAACCAACAACACAATGCCAACTATCAGACCAAGCCAGCGAAGTACACCACTTTGCCAGCGATTGCACCAGGCATCGAGTACGTAGAACCAGGAGAGTTGTTCCATCGCGGCATTCAGGGGAACCCAGATGAGGATCGTCAGCACAAAACCGAGCATTGGTGCATGATAATCTGGAAGAGAACCATAGTTGAGGGCAGCGATGGCCAGTGGCACAAGCAAACTCAGCGCAAAGAGCAACCATGGCCAACGCCGTGGCCAGCGGTAATCCAGAGAACCTTTGCGCCACCACACGACAGCAACGCAACACACCCCGTAGTACAAAAGCAAGCTGGCCAATGCTCCACCGGTATGATCGAACAGCCATTGACAAGCGAATGGCAAGCCAAGCGCAATGATAGTAGCCAGCGCGAGATCGAGATTCGTTGCACGAAAGCTGCTGCCGGGCAAGCTATGAGGCCTATCGAAGCGTTTCGCTGCGACCTGTCTTGACATTGTTTTACTCCAACTCGATTTTGATGGGTATTTTACAACAAATGAGAGGATGCCGGAGCCTTTCACAGCTCTAGCATCCTTTAGGAGTATAAAACTCACGTTTACGCAATCACGCTGTCTGGAAATTCACCGATGAAGGCGTTGGGTAAGATGCGGTACTCTTGAAGAGCAAGGTATAAGTAGTACTACCCGCTGGCATAACAAAGTCCACATCACCTGTACCTCCTGTCGAACCTGCCGCAAAGGAGGTTGGGAAGTTGGTATCTGTTGAAGGTGGGCTTATGGTGCTACCTGACTGCAAACGGAAGTAGTCGCCCCAGTATGCGCTAAAATCTTGAGATGAAGGATTATCTACCTTCAACGATACAGTCACAAATTGCGTACCTTTCGCTGCTTGCTGACCCTTATAATCCAGGGAGACAGTGACTGCGGTGACTGTCCAGGTCAATCCAGCATATTGTGTTGTTGTATTGTTGGGATGAGTTGTCTTCGTCTGGTATTGCGCCACATTTGCCTTGCCATTCAATGCAATCAGTTCCTGAGCCTCAGTTTCTTTGCCAAGCTGTAGCGTAAGCTGACTGATCTGGACATTGGTTGGGACAGGGAAATCTATCCAGTTCGTGCGTGTCACCCCTGCATCAGGACTACCGCTTAGTTTCTCACCAGTCGGAGCAACGCTAGTTTTATCTGGCAATATCAAGCGAAAATCATCACTATAGACATAGCCAGTACCGGTTGTAGTCGAATTACTTTCTTTTATATTCAGCCGAACTACACCGGTTGTACTTGCATTGAGGTCATCCATAAATGCCTTTGACTGCTGGACGTTTACGATGGTGGTATCCGCTCCACCGTAGGGCACTGTCTGATTGATCTGTACGGTAGTGATTGGAGGTTGGGTTGTAATTGAGCTGCTATCACTACTGTTATTGCTACTAGTATCACTACTGCTGTAATTCAAACCTTTGGAGAAGCTGCTCAAAGAATTTTTGCTGGCATAATATAAGGACGGTACCCCCAGACAGAGGAACAACACGACAAGTAGCACGAGACATCCACAACAACTACTGCGCTGGCGTTGTGGTCGATATCCGGCATATCTGCGCCCGCCGAAGCCTCGCAACAGAAATAGCAGGCCCAGAGCGCCAAACGCTTCGGCGATCGGGCTTTGCTGTTGGGGCTGCTGTTGCCCATAGGGTGGTACCTGTTGTTGAGGAGATTGTGCATATGAAGGTACCTGCTGTTGTGCATACGGCTGCACCTGTTGCGGTTGTTGCGCATAGGGAGGCGTTTGCTGTGGATAAGGGTAACTTTGAGATGGAGGTGGTGCTCCATACTGGCTGGGTGGTGGTGCCTGCGCTTCAAGCACTGTTCCACAGTTCGTGCAAAATCGTTGGTCAGCGCTGATCGAGATGCCGCATGTTGGGCAGTGACGCCCGGACATTTGTGACATGGCCGTTCTCCTTAGAGCGTATTAGTACATAATAAGGAGGAGGTTCTAAATAAAATCTCACTTCCCCCTGAAATGGTTGCTTCCTTGCTACAATTGTAACAACGAACGGAGAGCGATTCTATAATCCATATCACCAAATCTTCATGAAGTAGAACACTAATTGGGGGAGATTAAGAACAGCTACTCGGTGCGCAGCGCTACTATCGGGTCAAGCCTTGAAGCGCGTATAGCAGGGTAGAGGCCAAAGGCTACGCCGATGATTGAGCAGATGATAAATGGTAGAAGAAGTGAAACCGCAGTTATGACAAAGGGAAGTCCTGTGGCTCTTGTGATCATCAAGCCCAGGAGGAAGCCAATAAGCATGCCGATCACGCCTCCAAAAAGGCTTAGAACGAGAGCTTCAATCAAAAATTGGTTGCGGATATCCCTGCGTCTCGCGCCAATAGACATGCGAATACCGATCTCACGGGTGCGTTCTGTCACCGAGACGATCATGATATTCATGATGCCGATTCCGCCTACTGTGAGAGAAATGCCGGCAATGCCCACCAGGAGGAAGGTCAGAATTTGTGTGAACTGCTGTGCCGTCTGCAAGAGCTGCGTGGAGCTGATGGCCGTGAAGTCGTCAAGGCCTCCACTTGGAATCTGGTGTCGCCGTTCCAGGATCGTTTTAATATCTTGCTGCACCTGATTCAGATTGTCAGAGCTATCCACCTGAACCAGGATTTCATCGACAAAGGTCGTGTTCTTCAAGCGGGTGAGCGCAGTGTTAAATGGGACAAAGACGATGTCATCCTCGTTGAAGCCGCCACCTTTTGCCTGTAACACACCGATGACACGAAACTCTTGATCGCGAATGCGAATCGTCTGACCAACAGGGTCTGTTCCCGTAGCATCAAAGAGATTATGCGCCACTGTCTGTCCCAGGATCGCAACCGGTTGCCCGCCACTCACATCAGCTTCACTAAACCAGACTCCATCTGCCAATTCCCATCCCTCGATATCCTGGAACGCCGTATTCACACCCTGGACGCGAGTATTCCAGTTCTGTTTGCCAAACACGACCTGTGAGCTCACCGAGATGATAGGGCTGACTGATGCGACATGTCGCAGTTTTTCGAGGGCAATAGCATCCTGCGGTGTGAGGGATTGGGTCGTGCCAGCGCCACCGAAAGTCCCTCTCGAAGTTGTAGCGCCAGGAATAATAGTAACAACGTTGGTGCCTAAGCTTGCTATATTACTGGTGATAAATTGGCCAGCTCCCTGAGTCAAGGTAAGTGCGGCAATGACTGCAGCCACGCCGATGAATATGCCAAGTCCTGTCAAGAGCGAACGCAATTTGTTCGACCAGAGAGATTCCAGCGCGATGGCAAAATTAGCGCCGACCATGACGCCTCGATGAGTACCATTTGTATGAAAATCTTGAGTCGCATCTACAGCAAAGTAAGAGCGAGTTTGTGGTTTTGCCGGGGAGACAACTGGTTTATCCTTCTGTAGGGAACTGCTCAATGGGTTTCCTCCGTCACCTTGACCTTGTGCTCGGCAGTTGTCTTATGAATCAGCTTTGTCCATTCTTCTTTGGCCGATTCAGGCGAGGGATTCGGCTCATCATGCACAATAAGTCCATCTCGGAACGCAACCTGGCGCTTTGCGAATTTTGCGACATCTGGTTCATGGGTTACCATTAAAATCGTTAATCCCTGCTCATTCAACGCTTGCATCACAGCCATGATCTCCAGACTGGTGCGGCTATCCAGGTTGCCCGTTGGTTCGTCAGCTAACAACAATGCTGGCCCATTCACCAATGCACGTGCAATAGCGACCCGTTGTTGTTGTCCACCTGAGAGTTCAGATGGTTTGTGACTCATTCGCTCTCCAAGCCCAACCAGCCTGAGAACACTGCGGCCACGACGCTCGCGCTCCTCCCTCGAAATTCCCGCGTAGACCATCGGGAGAATAACGTTACTGAGCGCATTCGAACGGCTGAGCAAGTTGAAACCCTGAAACACAAAACCTATCTGGCGATTTCGTATATTGGCAAGCTCATCGTTTGACAAGCGGCTGACAAGCTTTCCAGCCAGCCAGTACTCCCCACTGGAGGGACGATCAAGGCATCCGACGAGATTCATGAACGTGGATTTCCCAGAGCCTGAGGGTCCCATAACGGCAACAAACTCTCCCTGGTCCACTCTGAGCGAAATACCTTGAAGGGCAGGGATACGCGTCCGACCTATGATGTACGTCTTCGTCAAATTACGAACATCGACAATCGGCGTGGAAGTTATAGTAGTATTCGCGTCTTCTGGCCTTGTCACAGCCTTATGTGGTACAGTTTCCACGTCCTGCATAGAAGACGTACTTTGATTGCCAACAGTTTGATCTGTTCCGGTCGACTGTTGATTGACACCATCAGGTTCTGTATCAGAAGAGCCAGCCTGAGAAGCCGATGCTTGTTTATCATCCTCTGGCGGCTCTGAGTCGTCGTTCATCAACGTATATTTTCTCATTTTCACGTTCAGGTTACCAGGACCATCGTAAAACGATGCCTTTCCTCTATTATAGCACGTCAGGAACACGCGCGAATAGCGAAGGGGAGGTTTTGCCATCACCCCCGCGCTACACGCGTGCTCCAGGCCATGCAACGTGTACATTAGCCGCGCGTCGCACCGACAACGATAATGTCGCCTGGCGAGACGCCTTGCAGCACTACATAATACGTATCATCAGTTAATCCTAAGACAACTGGAACAGCTATAAAAGTTGTCGCATCTGGTTGCTCAATCACATATGCGGGAATGGGGTTGTCCTGTGCCAGTGATGGATTCTGATTGAGTAGATCAGTGCGCTGCTGGCGTGCCTGGGCAAGCGCAGAGACTGCCTGTTGTGGTGTGATGAGCGCAGGGATGCCGTTGACTGTAGCAACCGCCGTGCGCGCAAAATTGATAGCGTTAACAGGGACAAGCGTGACGTTAGGTTGCTGTACCACAACGATAGTGGCACTCGCTGTCATTCCAGGTAACAGGTTCGTGTTCTGCAAGTCATCCTTATTCACATCGATGGTCACAGGAAAGGTCACCACATTGGAGACTGTCTGCCCGAGTGGCGAGATGGCACTTACGGTTCCAGTAAAGATGCGATTGCCATAGGCGCTGACCGTGAACTGCGCGGGTTCTCCAACCTTCAAGTTCGCGGTATCGGACTCGTTTACAGAGGCCAGGACCTGCAATGTTGAAGTATCAGCAATTGTAATGAAGGTGCCACCTCCACCACCTCCGCCACCAGTACCAGTACCAGTTGCCGAAGAAGAAGACGTGGAGCTGGAAGGAACACCAGGTGTTCCACCCACGGTGCCATTGATGGTGGTAACGATACCTGCATGTGGCGCCAGGAGTGTGGCGTTGGCCAGGTTGTGCTGGGCAGTCTGAAGCCCCACCAGCGCGCTTTGTAAGGTGCTGTTGGCCGAGTTGACCATCCCTTGCAGGCTGGTGTTACTCGCGTCGGCGCTTGCCTGGGCAGAAGCTAACGATTTGGCCGCAGCGTTGACCGCGTTCTGCGCAGTGGTATCGCTTGAGCTGGCCTGGGCCTGTGTTAACGTCAAATTCACCTGGTCGCTCGAGATTTTGGCCTGCGCCGTGGCGTTGTTGGAGGTAGCCGACGTCTGGGCCGATGTAAGTGCCTTTTGTTCAGTGTTGACTCCGTTTTGCGCCGTCGCGTTGCTGGCGCTTGCATTGGCCTGGTCCGTTGCAAGCGCCTTCTGGGCAGCACTGACATTGCCTTGCGCCGTGGCGATATTGGCATTGGCCTGCGCCTGCGCTGTCGCAAGCGCCTTCTGGTCACTATTGACCGTGGCTTGCGCCGATGCCACGTTGGCCACCGCTGTGTTATACGCTGTTGTCGCTGTCATACAGTTTGCAGAAGTCTGATTTGGAGGAGCACAAGCCGTCTGCATCGCCATAAGAGCCGACGCTTCCGCATTCTGAGCATTAGTCAGGGCGGTTTGCGCGTTGTTCAGCGTCGTCTGTGCGGCTGCGACGCTAGCCGCCGATACCGACTGGGTATGGCTCAGGGCGGTTTGCGCGTTGCTGAGCGCAGTCTGCGCGGCGGAAACGCTGGCCGACGATTGCGATTGGGTATGGCTCAGCGTGGTTTGAGCGTTGCTCAGCGCCGTCTGCGCGGACGAGATACTGGCCGACGATTGTGCCTGGGTATTGGTCAGGTTGGTCTGGTCATTGCTGAGCGTCGTCTGCGAGACAGTGATGCTGGCTTGCGATTGGGTCTGTGTCGTGGCCAGACTCGTCTGGGCATTGGTAAGCCCGGTCTGCGCGGATTGCACACTCGAGCGTCAGCGAAGGATCTCACATGCGAGGAACCGAGATCCTTCGCTGACGCTCAGGATGACAATATGCGACCGTATAAGCATCAAGAACTATTCTTTAACACTTGAAGCTTGTCTAGATCAGATAAGGCCAAATTGAATAATGGGCAAGCAGCACGAGTTGCAGGTCGGCCAGCAAATGGATAAAAAAGGTTGGAAACATCGAGCCTGAACGGTAGTACAATGCGGCATAGGATGCGGTGAGCAACAGATTGAGAGGTATGCTTAGCCACGAATAAGGTGTAGGCTTTGATGTTGGTAAGAAATGCACCCAGAATAGCAGGTGGATAAGAGTTACCAGTACAACCAACAACACAATGCCAACTATCAGACCAAGCCAGCGCAGTACACCACTTTGCCAGCGATTGCGCCAGGCATCGAGTACGTAGAACCAGGAGAGTTGTTCCATCGCGGCATTCAGGGGAACCCAGATGAGGATCGTCAGCACAAAACCGAGCAGTGGTGCATGATAATCTGGCAGAGAACCATAGTTGAGGGCAGCGATGGCCAGTGGCACAAGCAAACTCAGTGCAAAGAGCAACCATGGCCAACGCCGTGGCCAGCGGTAATCCAGCGTACCTTTGCGCCACCACACGACAGCAACGCAACACACCCCATAGTACAAAAGCAAGCTGGCCAATGCTCCACCGGTATGATCGAACAGCCATTGACAAGCGAATGGCAAACCAAGCGCAATGATAGTAGCCAGCGCGAGATCGAGATTCGTTGCACGAAAGCTGCTGCCGGGCAAGCTATGAGGCCTATCAAAGCGTTTCGCTGCGACCTGTCTTGACATTGTTTTACTCCAACTCGATTTTGATGGGTATTTTACAACAAATGAGAGGATGCCGGAGCCTTTCACAGCTCTAGCATCCTTTAGGAGTATAAAACTCACGTTTACGCAATCACGCTGTCTGGAAATTCACCGATGAAGGCGTTGGGTAAGATGCGGTACTCTTGAAGAGCAAGGTATAAGTAGTACTACCCGCTGGCATAACAAAGTCCACATCACCTGTACCTCCTGTCGAACCTGCCGCAAAGGAGGTTGGGAAGTTGGTATCTGTTGAAGGTGGGCTTATGGTGCTACCTGACTGCAAACGGAAGTAGTCGCCCCAGTATGCGCTAAAATCTTGAGATGAAGGATTATCCACCTTCAACGATACAGTCACAAATTGCGTACCTTTCGCTGCTTGCTGACCCTTATAATCCAGGGAGACAGTGACTGCGGTGACTGTCCAGGTCAATCCAGCATATTGTGTTGTTGTATTGTTGGGATGAGTTGTCTTCGTCTGGTATTGCGCCACATTTGCCTTGCCATTCAAAGCAATCAATTCCTGAGCCTCAGTTTCTTTGCCAAGCTGTAGCGTAAGCTGACTGATCTGGACATTGGTTGGGACAGGGAAATCTATCCAGTTCGTGCGTGTCACCCCTGCATCAGGACTACCGCTTAGTTCCTCACCAGTCGGAGCAACGCTAGTTTTATCTGGCAATATCAAGCGAAAATCATCACTATAGACATAGCCAGTACCGGTTGTAGTCGAATTACTTTCTTTTATATTCAGCCGAACTACACCGGTTGTACTTGCATTGAGGTCATCCATAAATGCCTTTGACTGCTGGACGTTTACGATGGTGGTATCCGCTCCACCGTAGGGCACTGTCTGATTGATCTGTACGGTAGTGATTGGAGGTTGGGTTGTAATTGAGCTGCTATCACTACTGTTATTGCTACTAGTATCACTACTGCTGTAATTCAAACCTTTGGAGAAGCTGCTCAAAGAATTTTTGCTGGCATAATATAAGGACGGTACCCCCAAACACAGGAACAAGACGACAAGTAGCACGAGACATCCACAACAGCTACTGCGCTGGCGTTGTGGTCGATATCCGGCATATCTGCGCCCGCCGAAGCCTCGCAACAGAAATAGCAGGCCCAGAGCGCCAAACGCTTCGGCGATCGGGCTTTGCTGTTGGGGCTGCTGTTGCCCATAGGGTGGTACCTGTTGTTGAGGAGATTGTGCATATGAAGGTACCTGCTGTTGTGCATACGGTTGCACCTGTTGCGGTTGTTGCGCATAGGGAGGCGTTTGCTGTGGATAAGGGTAACTTTGAGATGGAGGTGGTGCTCCATACTGGCTGGGTGGTGGTGCCTGCGCTTCAAGCACTGTTCCACAGTTCGTGCAAAATCGTTGGTCAGCGCTGATCGAGATGCCGCATGTTGGGCAGTGACGCCCGGACATTTGTGACATGGCCGTTCTCCTTAGAGCGTATTAGTACATAATAAGGAGGAGGTTCTAAATAAAATCTCACTTCCCCCTGAAATGGTTGCTTCCTTGCTACAATTGTAACAACGAACGGAGAGCAATTCTATAATCCATATCACCTAATCTTCATGAAGTAGTACACTAATTGGGGGAGATTAAGAACAGCTACTCGGTGCGCAGCGCTACTATCGGGTCAAGCCTTGAAGCGCGTATAGCAGGGTAGAGGCCAAAGGCTACGCCGATGATTGAGCAGATGATAAATGGTAGAAGAAGTGAAACCGCAGTTATGACAAAGGGAAGTCCTGTGGCTCTTGTGATCATCAAGCCCAGGAGGAAGCCAATAAGCATGCCGATCACGCCTCCAAAAAGGCTCAGAACGAGAGCTTCAATCAAAAATTGGTTGCGGATATCCCTGCGTCTCGCGCCAATAGACATGCGGATACCGATCTCACGGGTGCGTTCTGTCACCGAGACGATCATGATATTCATGATGCCGATTCCGCCTACTGTGAGAGAAATGCCGGCAATGCCCACCAGGAGGAAGGTCAGAATTTGTGTGAACTGCTGTGCCGTCTGCAAGAGCTGCGTGGAGCTGATGGCCGTGAAGTCGTCAAGGCCTCCACTTGGAATTTGGTGTCGCCGTTCCAGGATCGTTTTAATATCTTGCTGCACCTGATTCAGATTGTCAGAGCTATCCACCTGCACCAGGATTTCATCGACAAAGGTCGTGTTCTTCAAGCGGGTGAGCGCAGTGTTAAATGGGACAAAGACGATGTCATCCTCGTTGAAGCCGCCACCTTTTGCCTGTAACACACCGATGACACGAAACTCTTGATCGCGAATGCGAATCGTCTGACCAACAGGGTCTGTTCCCGTAGCATCAAAGAGATTATGCGCCACTGTCTGTCCCAGGATCGCAACCGGTTGCCCGCCACTCACATCAGCTTCACTAAACCAGACTCCATCAGCCATTCCCATCCCTCGATATCCTGGAACGCCGTATTCACACCCTGGACGCGAGTATTCCAGTTCTGTTTGCCAAACACGACCTGTGAGCTCACCGAGATGATAGGGCTGACTGATGCGACATGTCGCAGTTTTTCGAGGGCAATAGCATCCTGCGGTGTGAGGGATTGGGTCGTGCCAGCGCCACCGAAAGTCCCTCTCGAAGTTGTAGCGCCAGGAATAATAGTAACAACGTTGGTGCCTAAGCTTGCTATATTACTGGTGATAAATTGGCCAGCTCCCTGAGTCAAGGTAAGTGCGGCAATGACTGCAGCCACGCCGATGAATATGCCAAGTCCTGTCAAGAGCGAACGCAATTTGTTCGACCAGAGAGATTCCAGCGCGATGGCAAAATTAGCGCCGACCATGACGCCTCGATGAGTACCATTTGTATGAAAATCTTGAGTCGCATCTACAGCAAAGTAAGAGCGAGTTTGTGGTTTTGCCGGGGAGACAACTGGTTTATCCTTCTGTAGGGAACTGCTCAATGGGTTTCCTCCGTCACCTTGACCTTGTGCTCGGCAGTTGTCTTATGAATCAGCTTTGTCCATTCTTCTTTGGCCGATTCAGGCGAGGGATTCGGCTCATCATGCACAATAAGTCCATCTCGGAACGCAACCTGGCGCTTTGCAAATTTTGCGACATCTGGTTCATGGGTTACCATTAGAATCGTTAATCCCTGCTCATTCAACGCTTGCATCACAGCCATGATCTCCAGACTGGTGCGGCTATCCAGGTTGCCTGTTGGTTCGTCAGCTAACAACAATGCTGGCCCATTCACCAATGCGCGCGCAATAGCGACCCGTTGTTGTTGTCCACCTGAGAGTTCAGATGGTTTGTGACTCATTCGCTCTCCAAGCCCAACCAGCCTGAGAACACTGCGGCCACGACGCTCGCGCTCCTCCCTCGAAATTCCCGCGTAGACCATCGGGAGAATAACGTTACTGAGCGCATTCGAACGGCTGAGCAAGTTGAAACCCTGAAACACAAAACCAATCTGGCGATTTCGTATATTGGCAAGCTCATCGTTTGACAAGCGGCTGACAAGCTTTCCAGCCAGCCAGTACTCCCCACTGGAGGGACGATCAAGGCATCCGACGAGATTCATGAACGTGGATTTCCCAGAGCCTGAGGGTCCCATAACGGCAACAAACTCTCCCTGGTCCACTCTGAGCGAAATACCTTGAAGGGCAGGGATACGCGTCCGACCTATTATGTACGTCTTCGTCAAATTACGAACATCGACAATCGGCGTGGAAGTTATAGTAGTATTCGCGTCTTCTGGCCTTGTCACAGCCTTATGTGGTACAGTTTCCACGTCCTGCATAGAAGACGTACTTTGATTGCCAACAGTTTGATCTGTTCCGGTCGACTGTTGATTGACACCATCAGGTTCTGTATCAGAAGAGCCAGCCTGAGAAGCCGGTGCTTGTTTATCATCCTCTGGCGGCTCTGAGTTGTCGTTCATCAACGTATATTTTCTCATTTTCACGTTCAGGTTACCAGGACCATCGTAAAACGATGCCTTTCCTCTATTATAGCACGTCAGGAACACGCGCGAATAGCGAAGGGGAGGTTTTGCCATCACCCCCGCGCTACACGCGCGCTCCAGGCCATGCAACGCTGTACATTAGCCGCGCGTCGCACCGACAACGATAATGTCGCCTGGCGAGACGCCTTGCAGCACTACATAATACGTATCATCAGTTAATCCTAATACAACTGGAACAGCTATAAAAGTTGTCGCATCTGGTTGTTCAATCACATATGCTGGAATGGGATTGTCCTGCGACAGGGATGGATTCTGATTCAGTAAGTCAGTGCGCTGCTGGCGTGCCTGGGCAAGTGCAGAGACTGCCTGTTGAGGTGTGATGAGCGCAGGGATGTTGTTGACTGTAGTAACTGCCGTGCGCGCAAAGTTAATTGCGTTGACAGGAATAAGCGTGACATTGGGTTGCTGCACCACAACGATCGTGGCACTCGCTGTCATACCAGGTAACAGGTTCGAGTTCTGCAAGTCATCCTTATTCACATCGATGGTAACAGGAAAGGTCACCACATTGGAGACTGTCTGCCCTAATGGCGAGATGGCACTGACGGTTCCAGTAAAGATGCGACTGCCGTAGGCGCTGACCGTGAATTGCGCGGGTTCTCCAACCTTCAGGTTCGCAGTATCAGACTCGTTTACAGAGGCCAGAACCTGCAATGTTGAGGTATCAGCAATCGTAATAAAGGTGCCGCCGCCACCTCCACCAGTACCAGTACCAGTTGAAGAAGTAGACGCAGAGCTCGAAGGAACACCAGGTGTTCCACCCACGGTGCCATTGATGGTGGTAACGATACCTGCATGTGGCGCCAGGAGCGTGGCGTTGGCCAGGTTGTGCTGGGCAGTCTGAAGCCCCACCAGCGCGCTTTGCAACGTGCTGTTGGCCGAGTTGACCATCCCTTGCAGGCTTGTGTTACTCGCGTCGGCGCTAGCTTCAGCAGAAGCTAACGTGTTGGCCGCAGAGTTGACCGCGTTCTGCGCTGTGGTATTGCTTGAGTTAGCCTGGGCCTCTGTTAACGTCAAATTCACCTGGTCGCTTGAGATTTTGGCTTGCGCCGTGGCGTTGTTGGAGGTAGCAGTCGTCTGGGCTGATGTAAGTGCCTTCTGAGAAGTGTTGACTCCGTTTTGTGCTGTAGCGTTGCTGGCGTTGGCATTCGTCTGGGCCGTTGCAAGTGCCTTCTGGGCAGCACTGACATTGCCTTGCGCTGTTGCAACGCTGGCATTGGCTTGAGCCACCGCAGTGTTAAATGTAGTAATTGCCACTTGTGTACAGTTTGTCGGAGGGGGAGTTGCAGGAGGGGTAGGCGTAGGGGTACTACTACAGTTAATAAGTGCCTGATTCTCTTGAGCGGTAGCCTGCGCTATTTGTGCCGCTGCCGTCGTCTGGGTATGGGCAAGGGCGGTTTGTGCGTTGTTGAGCGCCGTCTGCGCGGCAGAGACACTGGCCGACGATTGCGATTGGGTATGGCTCAGCGTGGTTTGAGCGTTGCTGAGCGCCGTCTGAGCAGCAGCGACACTGGCCGACGATTCTGCCTGAGTATTCGTCAGAGCAGTCTGGTCATTGGTCAGCGTCGTCTGCGAGACAGTGATGCTAGTCGCAGACTGGGTCTGTGTCGTGGCCAGACTGTTCTGGGCATTGGTAAGCCCGGTCTGCGCGGATTGCACACTCGCATTTGATGAAGCCTCAGACTTGTTCAAATTAGCTTCGGCATTGTTCACCCCCGTTTGCGCAGACAAGACCGTGGCTTGCTGAGCATTGAGGGCATCCTGAAGCGAAGTCTTATTCAGTTTGGCAAGCACCTGACCCTTCACCACTGTTTGCCCAACAGTGACGTCAATTTGATCAATGATACCCGAGCCAGAAAATACCACATTATATGTAGAACTTTGTACTGGTCCGGTGGCGCTGACAGTGAGGGAGAAGTTGCCCTGGGTCACTTGCTGCTTTTCATAGGTAATAGGGCGCTGGCGGCCTCGTATCAGAAAGAAGGCCAGGAAACCTGCGAGGATCAATAAAGCTATGAGAATGAAGGTGATAATCGCCCCCCGGCGACGCCACCATGGTGGCTTTGGTGGTAATGGAGTTCCCTCGTCTTCGGGAGCCATTGCGCTAAAATCTGGTAGATTAAGTACCTGATCTTCAGGACTTTGAGTTTGCTGCATCATACATTTTCATACTCCTCTCGATCGATTTTGCTGATAGAGGTATATGATGAAGACCCATAAATACATAAGATGGCTGATATTTAGTTAGTTCATAAGGTCTTCTTTTTTTAAAATAATTCTTCTGCGCTGACCCCTACAACGCATAAGATACATTCGTTTTTTAACCCTTACCATTATAAGATAGTCAATGGTATTGTCAATGTTTATAACGAACCAATAAACTAGAAATTTCTCTGGAATTTGTAAAATGTCAGGGTCAAAATGTAAAATGTCGCGATAATGAGAAGCGATTTCCTTGCCGCCTGCAGGCGGCGAGGAGGGATGAGTTGGCGGGGACACCCCGCTCCCCGGCAAAGGGCGCGGCCCTCTGCACTCCTACAAAGGGTCGGGGAGAATGCGCGGTACATCTCCTGCTTCTCCCTGGCAAGGGGACTTCGTGCCGCTCTGCATTCCCACAAAGTGTAGAGGAAAGTGCGCAGCACTCCACTCCCCGAAAAGGGACTTCGCCCCATGTATCCCAAAAGGTATCGAGGAGAATGCACGGCATCTCGCTCCCTGACAATAGACATCGCCCCATGTACCCCCAAAAGGTATCGAGGTACCTCGCTCCCTGGCAAGGGACTTCGTCTCATGTACCCCTTAAGTCCGCGTCTATGAGGCGATTACTCTCTCATCTGATTCTACTTCTATTGCTCAGACTGACATTGTCATTCTGTTCGCAGGGCAACAATGGGATCAAGTTTTGCCGCGCGCACTGCTGGATAGAGGCCAAAGCTGATACCAACAATGGCTGAAACGCCGAACGCAATGGCAACAGCGATAATACTGAATACGAACGGGAAACCAAGACCCTGAGTGAGCGCATAGCCACCGAGCAAACCTACTACGATACCAATTATGCCACCGATGATACTGAGCATGAGTGCCTCAAGCAAGAATTGGTTGCGGATGTCGCGCTGGCGCGCGCCAATAGCCATGCGAATGCCAATCTCGCGGGTGCGCTCAGCGACAGAAACCAGCATGATATTCATAATACCGATGCCACCAATCGAGAGCGAAACGGCTGCGATACCTATGAGCAGGATTGCCAGTTCAGCGGTATTTTGCTGAGCCGTCTGGACGAGCTGGTTTCCGCTGAACACCTGAAAGTCACTGGCTTGCGCCGTTCCTCTCGTAGCAGATCCACTACCTGTAGTTGTAGCTCCACCGGTTCGTTGTCCACCAGTTGTATTGCCACCTCCACCAAAGCCTGCACCTCCACCTCCACCAGTGCCTCCTCCGCCAAAGCCTCTCCCGCCTCCACCATTACCACCACCACCAAAACCGCCGCCGCCTCCACCACCGCCCAGTCCACGAAGAGGATTGCCGGCGCCGAATTGCTGGCCTGAAGCAGAGGTTGCTGGTCCTGAGAGGTGATGGCGCGTTCTGAGCAGTGTAGTAATGTTTTGCTCCACGAGCGCTACATTGTTGACATCATCGACCTGCACCTGGATCTGGTCGACATAGATAGGAGAGGGCTTCAAGCGCTCATTTCCCGCGCTATAAGGCACAAAGATGGCGTCATCCACGTTGGCAAAGCCCTGCGTTCCTTTGGCCTGAAGGGTGCCAACAACCTTGAAAGCTTGATTATTTATGAGAATCGTTTCACCAATCGGGTCAGTACCTGTAGTTGTAAAGAGATTTTGAACGACTGTCTGCCCGAGCACTGCGACGGGGGCACTTGTTTGTTCATCCTGATCGGTGAACCATGAGCCTTCGTCAATCTGCCAGCTCTGGATTGTTTGATAACTTGGATAGACGCCGCGTACTGTTGTATTCCAGTTCTGGCTTCCGTAGACTATCTGACCGGAGGTTGTAAGAACAGGAGTCATATCGACTACGTGGTCAACCTGTGCCACCGCCTGGGCATCAGCCAGGGTAAGCGTCTGTTCTGTTCCCGCGGCGCTGCGCGCACCATTGGTTGATGCAGCACCGGGCGAGATAGTAATAACATTTGTGCCCAGGCTGGCGAACCGCGCGCTAACACTCTGATTCACACCCTCTGTCAATGACACAACGGCAATAACGGCCGATACCCCGATAATCACGCCAAGCATGGTCAGGAATGAACGCATGCGATTGGCCTGGAGAGCTTCCAGGGCGCTACCCAATATCGCATCAAGTTTTACGCCACGCCTGGGTTTCGTATGCCATTCATTCTGACCAAAGGTTTTCTTCGGCACTGGTTTAGCAGGAGGAATTTTTGCTAATGACTTATTGGAAACTGTTTTTGATACTGTTGCTGTCCTTGCCGAGGGTTTTGATGTATCTGGCATAGAACTATCTCCTCATTGTATTACCTCGACTACATTTCATGGGGTTGTATGGTCGCCCTTCCAACTTAAGAGTGCATCGACTTATATCATGTCTTTTTAAGCTAGTAGCAGAAGAATACTATCCTCACAAATGATTAGTATAGCAAAGTACCCTCAAGAAGTTGTGAAAAAATTGTAAAATTTTTCCATGTATAATCTCATCCAATTAAGATTAGTGAACCTATCTGATATGATACAATTTTTCTGGAACTGTTGTGGAAATATAATGAGATTGTTATTATTCAGTTCATTTTTTCTTGCGCCGCCTCCGGCGGCGAGGAGGGGAATTAAATGCGGGTACCCGCTATCGCATCCCCCAGATGCGCGGCCCGCACCCCGCCAAGAGGCTAGTACTGGCCCCTTGGAACCCCCTGCCGAATAGTTGCATAATTGGAGGAAAACATATGCTGACATCTATTATGGGGGCTGATGTTCAGGCAGAACTGGACAAGGCCAGAGTACCGGGCTTGAAAAGTGTGCAGGTAGGTAACCGCGTTGTAGAGATTCCTTCACCATTTCCATCACCAGAAGATTGGCGCGATACAATCATGTACTTTCTACTGGTGGATCGCTTCAATAATCCGATGGGGCCGCCGAATAATTTGCCCTGGAATAGTGAGTTTAGCGATTTTCAGGGTGGTACCTTCAACGGGATACGCGAGCAATTAGACTATTTGGAAGCACTTGGTGTTGGCGCAATCTGGATTTCGCCGGTGCAGAAGAACTGCCAGTATAGTCCGACCTATCATGGGTACGGAATACAAAATTTCTTGACTATCGAGCCTCGCTTCGCTTCCAATCCTGCCCAGGCAAAGCAGGATCCGCAATTTGCGGAGAACGAGTTACGCCAACTGGTGGATGAGGCGCATGCTCGCGGCATCTATATTATTTTTGATATTGTGCTTCACCATGCTGGCGACGTCTTTGCGTATCAAGACTACGGTTCAGTGGCACCCTGGAATGGTCAGCCATATACGATTTACTGGCGCGACGAGAATGGCAATGCCCGCACGGATTGGACTGAAGCCCCGGCTAATCCACCTTTAGACGCCGCTGTGTGGCCACAAGAACTGCGCGCGAATACCTACTTTCGGCGCCAGGGCAATGCCTTTGGACCATCGAGCCAGCTTATTGACGCGAGTGGTGATTTCTATTCGCTCAAGGGAATAGCCTCTGATTTTCAGGACAGTAGCGGATATCCTGTGCATGGTATATTGATCCGTGCGTACCAGTATCTGATTGCGAAATTCGACATCGATGGTTTTCGCATCGATACGCTGAAATATGTCAGTCCTGATTTTGCGCGCAACTTTGCCAATCTGATACGAGAGTTTGCACAGAGCATCGGCAAGAAGAATTTTTTCACATTTGGTGAGGTCTATGATAGCGAACAGACCATCGCTAACTTTATTGGGCGAAATACTTTACACTCGGAAGAAGGGGATCCTATTGGAGTAGATGCCGCGCTCGACTATCCTCTGTTTTATAATCTTCCAGATACATGTAAGGGATTGGGCGCGCCAATCAACGTCGCCAATCTCTATGAACTACGCAAGAGCGTCGAAAGTGACATTCTCAGTACTCATGGAGACGCGAGTAACTTCTTTGTGACGTTTCTAGATAATCACGATCAAACTTCGCGCTATTATTATCGCAATACAACCAATCCTGATGCATTCGATGACCAGGTCACTCTGGGTGTTGGTTGTCTCTTTGCATTACCCGGCATTCCCTGCCTCTATTACGGAACCGAGCAAGGTTTGTCTAACTCTGGTAATATTGTGGAGGCGGTTCGTGAAGCATTATGGGGGAAGCCTGGAGCATTTGATCGCAATTCAGTTTTCTACCAGGCAATCGCGAAACTCGCCGCATTACGTAATGCAACACCGGCATTACGCTACGGACGATACTACTTCCGCCCAATTACCAGTGATGGATCACATTTCGGTGTTTCTACAACAGCTCCAGGTGTGCTGGCATTCTCGCGCGTTTTGAATGATCAAGAGGTGCTTATTGTAGTTAACGCTGATACTCAAGCTTCATGGAAGGGTGAGGTAATCATCGACTTTTCGCTCAATCCTGTAGGGTCAGTTTACAGTATCTTGTTCAGCAATAAGGCGCAGCCAACCCCTCCTGGTGCAGTAGAAGAGAAAACTGCAGGAAGTGTCACGGTAACGGAAGTTGATGGAAGCATAACCCAGGGTCCTTTAAACGTAGTTGCAGTGAACGTGCAGCCAATGGAGATCCAAATAATGGGTAAAACAGGATAGGTCATATTCCAGGCTGAGGATAACACGTTGTTGATGTAGAGGGTAGCAAGGATGTAAAACCTTTTGCAGTAAAGGACATGTCCTCGCTCATTACACCATCAAAATGCAGGCCTGCTGTGTTGAGCACACTACAATTACCAGGAGTGGGCAGAATTGTCAGATCCAACTCAGGAAATGTGCCTGACTGGCGTTGAACTTGCAAGCTATATGGCATGGCACTCAAAGGCGGTACATACCAGGACACGGTAGCAGTCATTGTACAGTTCTTGGGCACGATCACCCAACCGCCAAACATAGCTCGTCCAGGTTCATCACTTGTAAGATTGGTGGGTGGGCCTATAGTATCGAGGGGATGCCAGATCGAAGCATCAGGTGCAGTGAGGGTAGGAGCAGCCGCACCTGGTTGGAATTGACCCGTCGGACAAAGTAATTCGCCTTGCGGATAGACACCATTGGGTTGACATTGTTGGTAGCTGCCACCACAGAGGGGAATGCCCGTATCGAAGCCATCCCCCCATAGAAATTGACTGTTTGGCGGGACATAAATTCGTACGTAGTCATGATACGTATCATAGCCATATACCGGCCCGATCTGATTATATACAAGACGAAGTTGCAGCACATGGGTCGCGCCGCCTTTAGCATCGAGTGTGACAGTATCGTGCATGATGGTTTTGACATACTGAGAAGCTTTACTGGCGCTGAGATTGGCCTGAACCACGTATAAACCGTCCTGGGTAGTAGATCGATCAAGCTGTGCTGCATAGTCGTACTTTATAAGTAGAGCCTCAGCCTGTGGGTTGGCGAAATACACCTGTAAATCCCTGGTTTTCAGATCATGCAACATATCCTGCCCAATGGCCAGGATTTCATCTGGTGGCGCATGGCGTATTTTGTCCAGAAGGAGATGAGCCAGCAGCCCAGTAAAGCGCTTGCGGTCTGATGTAGATGTATCGCCAGACTGAATGACAATCTGCTTGTATATGCCCGCGTTATCCTGTTGATAATAATGGAGACGGTCCTCCAGATTTTGCGCAGTGATTGTGTCCTTGTACTGAGGAACATAAATTGGTCCAATAATCTGCAAAATATGCTCGATTAAGAATGGTGTAACTAATATGACACCATCTACATGGTGTCCAACTTCGAGTTCATACTGGTTTATGGCAATCTGAGCCGAAGTAGGAAAGTCGGCAGAGACATTCGAGTCACGCAAGCCCCAGTTTGCGAAAGGCCACCAGGAACGATATTGTGGTGGAGCAATCTGTCCCAAGGTTTTGCTATTGGCAACATACTCAACGAGAGAGATATCCCTGAGATTGAAAGGGCCAACACGACCTCCGTTTATTTGTAGCTCGCCATATTGGCCGGTGAATCCACCGGTTGGTCGCAGTTCTGATCGATCCATTGTTTGCACCAGGAAGGTGCGTGGTTCATTCACTCCCAGAAGCCAGTTAGCCACACCTAAGAGATCAAGTACCTGCACCAGATCGGTTTGAATCAGTGGAAGCGCTTGTAGAAGTTGTTGCACTTCATTGCGCTGCTGCTCACTAATCGGTAGACTATCGAGTGATACGAAACGTGATTGCGTCTGGATATCGTTGAGGCTCGGCAGTATCTGATTGATGGTCGCGCCTACAAGATCAAGCATTTGTTGTGTGATCAAAGGTTTGGTGGTATCGGTCAGCAGAGGACCTCGAAAAGTCGGCGCCAGCGCAAGAGCGGTTGCAGTAAGCTGCTGTCCAATAACAGATATATCCATGCCAATCTGGCTTACAGAGCGGGCAGAACGAACTTGCGTGAGATACTGCGGGAAGTAGGTTGTGATGGATTGGATGAGACTTGTATGATCAATTTTATATTCAACTTGCTGAAAATCGGCATAGGAGGCAACAAATTCTTCACGAGATCTGCTTAGCTTGCTGTTGTCTAAAAAACCTGTCGGATGGGCCTTGACCCCGGTGAAAATAGTTTTGACATTGAGCAGGTGTTGTACCCCGCTCTGAGCCTGGCTACGTATATCATTGTAGGTGGTAAGACCACTAATGCCATAACCAATAGCGATGACGATGGGGGTAAGTATACCCAGCAGTAAGATAACCAGTAGGATACGTGAAATCACACGATAGCGAGTCGAGCGTGGCTTACGAGGTGGTGGTTCTAGTGATCCTGGATTGTTAGAAACTCCAGCAGCATCAGAACTATTATCGTGTGATGTGATTGTCATATATATTACCCCAACGAGAGCAGAAAGAAATTACAGAATAATACACTGCAGCTTCCTGCTCGCTAGCAGTCAATGGACATAAGCTTTCCCCTTATACTTGTATCCTTAACATGTATTATAACGCGCAAACAAGAATGAACGTTACTCGTTTGCATACTAGAGTAAAGACGATATATGATTGTCACAATTACTTCATAACTATTCAGGTCATTTACTCATGCCGACAGCGGCAAGGTGGGAATATCCCGCGCTCCGTCAAGGGTCAGAATCCCCACACTCGCGCGGATTAG
>CAVPEB010000073.1:0-81510 GCA_963702765.1 uncultured Chloroflexia bacterium | reverse complement strand
CACTGCTGGATAGAGGCCAAAGCTGATACCAACAATGGCTGAAACGCCGAACGCAATGGCAACAGCGATAATACTGAATACGAACGGGAAACCAAGACCCTGAGTGAGCGCATAGCCACCGAGCAAACCTACTACGATACCAATTATGCCACCGATGATACTGAGCATGAGTGCCTCAAGCAAGAATTGGTTGCGGATGTCGCGCTGGCGCGCGCCAATAGCCATGCGAATGCCAATCTCGCGGGTGCGCTCGGCGACAGAAACCAGCATGATATTCATAATACCGATGCCACCAATCGAGAGCGAAACGGCTGCGATACCTATGAGCAGGATTGCCAGTTCAGCGGTATTTTGCTGAGCCGTCTGGACGAGCTGGTTTCCGCTGAACACCTGAAAGTCACTGGCTTGCGCCGTTCCTCTCGTAGCAGTTCCACTACCTGTAGTTGTAGCTCCACCAGTTCGTTGTCCACCAGTTGTATTGCCACCTCCACCAAAGCCTGCACCTCCACCTCCACCAGTGCCTCCTCCGCCAAATCCTCTCCCGCCTCCACCATTACCACCACCACCAAAACCGCCGCCGCCTCCACCACCGCCCAGTCCACGAAGAGGATTGCCGGCGCCGAATTGCTGGCCTGAAGCAGAGGTTGCTGGTCCTGAGAGGTGATGGCGCGTTCTGAGCAGTGTAGTAATGTTTTGCTCCACCAGCGCTACATTGTTGACGTCATCGACCTGCACCTGGATCTGGTCGACATAGATAGGAGAGGGCTTCAAGCGCTCATTGGCCGCGCTATAAGGCACAAAGATGGCGTCATCCACGTTGGCAAAGCCCTGCGTTCCTTTGGCCTGAAGGGTGCCAACTACCTTGAAAGCTTGATTATTTATGAGAATCGTTTCACCAATCGGGTCAGTACCTGTAGTTGTAAAGAGATTTTGAACGACTGTCTGCCCGAGCACTGCGACGGGGGCACTTGTTTGTTCATCCTGATCGGTGAACCATGAGCCTTCGTCAATCTGCCAGCTCTGGATTGTTTGATAACTTGGATAGACGCCGCGTACCGTTGTATTCCAGTTCTGGCTCCCGTAGACTATCTGACCGGAGGTTGTAAGAATAGGAGTCATATCGACTACGTGGTCAACCTGTGACACCGCCTGGGCATCAGCAAGGGTAAGCGTCTGTTCTGTTCCCGCGGCGCTGCGCGCACCATTGGTTGATGCAGCACCGGGCGAGATAGTAATAACATTTGTGCCCAGGCTGGCGAACCGCGCGCTAACACTCTGATTCACACCCTCTGTCAATGACACAACGGCAATAACGGCCGATACCCCGATAATCACGCCAAGCATGGTCAGGAATGAACGCATGCGATTGGCCTGGAGAGCTTCCAGGGCGCTACCCAATATCGCATCAAGTTTTACGCCACGCCTGGGTTTCGTATGCC
Source organism: uncultured Chloroflexia bacterium (assembly GCA_963702765.1). GTDB lineage: Bacteria > Chloroflexota > Ktedonobacteria > Ktedonobacterales > Ktedonobacteraceae > DATMNR01. The sequence goes on along the minus strand of CAVPEB010000073.1, from coordinate 80,071 downwards.
ATTCATTCTGACCAAAGGTTTTCTTCGGCACTGGTTTAGCAGGAGGAATTTTTGCTAATGACTTATTGGAAACTGTTTTTGATACTGTTGCTGTCCTTGCCGAGGGTTTTGATGTATCTGGCATAGAACTATCTCCTCATTGTATTACCTCGACTACATTTCATGGGGTTGTATGGTCGCCCTTCCAACTTAAGAGTGCATCGACTTATATCATGTCTTTTTAAGCTAGCAGCAGAAGAATACTATCCTCACAAATGACTAGTATAGCAAAGTACCCTCAAGAAGTTATGAAAAAATTGTAAAATTTTTCCATGTATAATCTCATCCAATTAAGATTAGTGAACCTATCTGATATGATACAATTTTTCTGGAACTGTTGTGGAAATATAATGAGATTGTTATTATTCAGTTCATTTTTTCTTGCGCCGCCTCCGGCGGCGAGGAGGGGATTAAATGCGGGTACCCGCTATCGCATCCCCCAGATGCGCGGCCCGCACCCCGCCAAGGGGCTTTACTGGCCCTTTGGAACCCCCTGCCGAATAGTTACATAATTGGAGGAAAACATATGCCGACATCTATTATGGGGGCTGATGTTCAGGCAGAACTGGACAAGGCCAGAGTGCCAGGCATCAAAAGTGTGCAGGTAGGCAACAACGTTGTAGAGATTCCTTCACCATTTCCATCACCAGAAGATTGGCGCGATACAATCATGTACTTTCTACTGGTGGATCGCTTCAATAATCCGATGGCGCCGCCGAATAATTTGCCCTGGGATAGTGAGTTTAGCGATTTTCAGGGTGGTACCTTCAACGGGATACGCGAGCAATTAGACTATTTGGAAGCACTTGGTGTTGGCGCAATCTGGATTTCGCCGGTGCAGAAGAACTGCCAGTATAGTCCGACCTATCATGGGTACGGAATACAAAATTTCTTGACTATCGAGCCTCGCTTCGCTTCCAATCCTGCCCAGGCAAAGCAGGATCCGCAATTCGTGGAGAACGAGTTACGCCAACTGGTGGATGAGGCGCATGCTCGCGGCATCTATATTATTTTTGATATTGTGCTTCACCATGCTGGCGACGTCTTTGCGTATCAAGACTACGGTTCAGTGGCACCCTGGAATGGTCAGCCATATACGATTTACTGGCGCGACGAGAATGGCAATGCCCGCACGGATTGGACTGAAGCCCCGGCTAATCCACCTTTAGATGCCGCTGTGTGGCCACAAGAACTGCGCGCGAATACCTACTTTCGGCGCCAGGGCAATGCCTTTGGATCATCGAGCCAGCTTATTGACGCGAGTGGTGATTTCTATTCGCTCAAGGGAATAGCCTCTGATTTTCAGGACAGTAGCGGATATCCTGTGCATGGTATTTTGATCCGTGCGTACCAGTATCTGATTGCGAAATTCGACATTGATGGTTTTCGCATCGATACGCTGAAATATGTCAGTCCTGATTTTGCGCGCAACTTTGCCAATCTGATACGAGAGTTTGCACAGAGCATCGGCAAGAAGAATTTTTTTACATTTGGTGAGGTCTATGATAGCGAACAGACCATCGCTAACTTTATTGGGCGAAATACTTTACACTCGGAAGAAGGGGATCCTATTGGAGTAGATGCCGCGCTCGACTATCCTCTGTTTTATAATCTTCCAGATACATGTAAGGGATTGGGCGCGCCAATCAACGTCGCCAATCTCTATGAACTACGCAAGAGCGTCGAAAGTGACATTCTCAGTACTCATGGAGACGCGAGTAACTTCTTTGTGACGTTTCTAGATAATCACGATCAAACTTCGCGCTATTATTATCGCAATACAACCAATCCTGATGCATTCGATGACCAGGTCACTCTGGGTGTTGGTTGTCTCTTTGCATTACCCGGCATTCCCTGCCTCTATTACGGAACCGAGCAAGGTTTGTCTAACTCTGGTAATATTGTGGAGGCGGTTCGTGAAGCATTATGGGGGAAGCCTGGAGCATTTGATCGCAATTCAGTTTTCTACCAGGCAATCGCGAAACTCGCCGCATTACGTAGTGCAACACCGGCATTACGCTACGGACGATACTACTTCCGCCCAATTACCAGTGATGGATCACATTTCGGTGTTTCTGCAACAGCTCCAGGTGTGCTGGCATTCTCGCGCGTTTTGAATGATCAAGAGGTGCTTATTGTAGTTAACGCTGATACTCAAGCTTCATGGAAGGGTGAGGTAATCATCGACTTTTCGCTCAATCCTGTAGGGTCAGTTTACAGTATCTTGTTCAGCAATAAGGCGCAGCCAACCCCTCCTGGTGCAGTAGAAGAGAAAACTGCAGGAAGTGTCACGGTAACGGAAGTTGATGGAAGCATAACCCAGGGTCCTTTAAACGTAGTTGCAGTGAACGTGCAGCCAATGGAGATCCAAATAATGGGTAAAACAGGATAGGTCATATTCCAGGCTGAGGATAACACGTTGTTGATGTAGAGGGTAGCAAGGATGTGAAACCTTTTGCAGTAAAGGACATGTCCTCGCTCATTACACCATCAAAATGCAGGCCTGCTGTGTTGAGCACACTACAATTACCAGGAGTGGGCAGAATTGTCAGATCCAACTCAGGAAATGTGCCTGACTGGCGTTGAACTTGCAAGCTATATGGCATGGCACTCAAAGGCGGTACATACCAGGACACGGTAGCAGTCATTGTACAGTTCTTGGGGACGATCACCCAACCGCCAAACATAGCTCGTCCAGGTTCATCACTTGTAAGATTGGTGGGTGGGCCTATAGTATCGAGGGGATGCCAGATCGAAGCATCAGGTGCAGTGAGGGTAGGAGCAGCCGCACCTGGTTGGAATTGACCCGTCGGACAAAGTAATTCGCCTTGCGGATAGACACCATTGGGTTGACATTGTTGGTAGCTGCCACCACAGAGGGGAATGCCCGTATCGAAGCCATCCCCCCATAGAAATTGACTGTTTGGCGGGACATAAATTCGTACGTAGTCATGATACGTATCATAGCCATATACCGGCCCGATCTGATTATATACAAGACGAAGTTGCAGCACATGGGTCGCGCCGCCTTTAGCATCGAGTGTGACAGTATCGTGCATGATGGTTTTGACATACTGAGAAGCTTTACTGGCGCTGAGATTGGCCTGAACCACGTATAAACCGTCCTGGGTAGTAGATCGATCAAGCTGTGCTGCATAGTCGTACTTTATAAGTAGAGCCTCAGCCTGTGGGTTGGCGAAATACACCTGTAAATCCCTGGTTTTCAGATCATGCAACATATCCTGCCCAATGGCCAGGATTTCATCTGGTGGCGCATGGCGTATTTTGTCCAGAAGGAGATGAGCCAGCAGCCCAGTAAAGCGCTTGCGGTCTGATGTAGATGTATCGCCAGACTGAATGACAATCTGCTTGTATATGCCCGCGTTATCCTGTTGATAATAATGGAGACGGTCCTCCAGATTTTGCGCAGTGATTGTGTCCTTGTACTGAGGAACATAAATTGGTCCAATAATCTGCAAAATATGCTCGATTAAGAATGGTGTAACTAATATGACACCATCTACATGGTGTCCAACTTCGAGTTCATACTGGTTTATGGCAATCTGAGCCGAAGTAGGAAAGTCGGCAGAGACATTCGAGTCACGCAAGCCCCAGTTTGCGAAAGGCCACCAGGAACGATATTGTGGTGGAGCAATCTGTCCCAAGGTTTTGCTATTGGCAACATACTCAACGAGAGAGATATCCCTGAGATTGAAAGGGCCAACACGACCTCCGTTTATTTGTAGCTCGCCATATTGGCCGGTGAATCCACCGGTTGGTCGCAGTTCTGATCGATCCATTGTTTGCACCAGGAAGGTGCGTGGTTCATTCACTCCCAGAAGCCAGTTAGCCACACCTAAGAGATCAAGTACCTGCACCAGATCGGTTTGAATCAGTGGAAGCGCTTGTAGAAGTTGTTGCACTTCATTGCGCTGCTGCTCACTAATCGGTAGACTATCGAGTGATACGAAACGTGATTGCGTCTGGATATCGTTGAGGCTCGGCAGTATCTGATTGATGGTCGCGCCTACAAGATCAAGCATTTGTTGTGTGATCAAAGGTTTGGTGGTATCGGTCAGCAGAGGACCTCGAAAAGTCGGCGCCAGCGCAAGAGCGGTTGCAGTAAGCTGCTGTCCAATAACAGATATATCCATGCCAATCTGGCTTACAGAGCGGGCAGAACGAACTTGCGTGAGATACTGCGGGAAGTAGGTTGTGATGGATTGGATGAGACTTGTATGATCAATTTTATATTCAACTTGCTGAAAATCGGCATAGGAGGCAACAAATTCTTCACGAGATCTGCTTAGCTTGCTGTTGTCTAAAAAACCTGTCGGATGGGCCTTGACCCCGGTGAAAATAGTTTTGACATTGAGCAGGTGTTGTACCCCGCTCTGAGCCTGGCTACGTATATCATTGTAGGTGGTAAGACCACTAATGCCATAACCAATAGCGATGACGATGGGGGTAAGTATGCCCAGCAGTAAGATAACCAGTAGGATACGTGAAATCACACGATAGCGAGTCGAGCGTGGCTTACGAGGTGGTGATTCTAGTGATCCTGGATTGTTAGAAACTCCAGCAGCATCAGAACTATTATCGTGTGATGTGATTGTCATACATATTACCCCAACGAGAGCAGAAAGAAATTACAGAATAATACACTGCAGCTTCCTGCTCGCTAGCAGTCAATGGACATAAGCTTTCCCCTTATACTTGTATCCTTAACATGTATTATAACGCGCAAACAAGAATGAACGTTACTTGTTTGCATACTAGAGCAAAGACGATATATGATTGTCACAATTACTTCATAACTATTCAGGTCATTTACTCATGCCGACAGCGGCAAGGCGGGAATATCCCGCGCTCCGTCAAGGGTCAGAATCCCCCACACTCGCGCGGATTAGAGAAAGCAACTATTCACGAAAAGAGTGGAGAATATAGGCACTCATTGGCAACGTGAGCACCTTTTTGCTGCTTGTATGTGAAGAAGAAATGTTCTAAAATAAGCGAGGAGCATTGAGTGTGGTGTACATTGAAGAAGGACCGTTCATGATTCGCGCGCACAAGATCCGCCTGAATCCCACTGCTGAGCAAGCCAATTACTTTGTCCGAGCCGCAGGCACCAGCCGCTTCGTGTGGAACTGGGCACTGGCGGAATGGAACAGGCAGTATGCAGCAGGTGAGAAACCGACGGCGCTGGGTCTCAAAAAGCAGTTCAATGCCATCAGACGGGAGCACTTCCCTTGGACCTGGGAAGTGACGAAAAACGCCTCCGATCAACCCTTTCTGGACCTGGGCAAAGCGTTCACCGCGTTCTTTGAAGGACTAAAGAACGGGAAAAAGAAAGGTCGGCCCAGGTTCAAAAGCAAAAAACGTGCGCGCGCCTCGTTCTACCTCGCCAATGATCAATGCGAGCTGGGTGATCATCGTATCTGGGTCCCCAAACTTGGGTGGGTCAATATGGCGGAGAACCTACGCTTCCAAGGCAAGGTGGCCGGCGTACGGATCACCAAAACCGCCGATTGGTGGTTTGCGAGCATTACTGTCGAATTGGAGGATCCTCCTCCTGAGACATGGCACCAGGGTACGCACGCCGTAGGCATCGATGTGGGCCTCAACCGATTGGCAACCTTGAGCACCGGTGAGGAATACGAGAACCAAGCATTCCTCAAAACGGCACTAGGTAAGCTGCGTCGGGCCAATAAACGTCTCCATCGGCGTGTCAAAGGCTCCAAGAACCGTGAGAAAGCCCGCCGCCAGGTTGCTCGACTGCACTATCAGATCACATGTATGAGAGACGATGTGCTCCACAAGGTGACGACACAACTCGCCAGTTGCTATGGGATCATTGGCATTGAAGACCTCAATCTCAAAGGGCTGCTCAAGAACAGACACTTGTCACGCTCATTCTCCGATGCTGCACTGGGCACGCTGTTGCACCTCTTGACAAACAAGGTGCGACAGCGTGGTGGGCAGGCGATCCAGGTGGGACGTTTCTTTCCCTCGAGCAAAACCTGCCACGCGTGCGGGTGGAAGTGGGAAGCGATGGGGCTCTCAGATCGTAGCTTCATATGCCAGAACCCCAAGTGCGCCTATTGTGGATTCTCGCAAGATCGAGATCACAACGCAGCCTTGAACATCTTATACGAAGCCCTGCGCTTGATCGGGCTCGTTGATCAAGCCGTCAGCGGTATTGGCTCAGACGCGGACGTTAACTCGGCTGTGGACTTGACGTAAGACCAAAAATACCCCTGGTATTGAGGCAGTTGGGATGGAAGCAGCAACAACGAAATTCAGTGGAAATGTGTGCTCGCATACATGTGCCTATGAAAATTGGAGCAGAGTCTAAAAAGTAGAAAGAGAGAGCATTTAATGAATCACGTTTGGAAAGTGGATGCAGGCAGCAAAGTTAAATTAAAGGATTATGATGCAGATTATACCGATACGTATGAAGATCACGTTTCTGCTGATCAAAAGTTGCAGGAACTGAGTAATGAGCTGAGCGAGTTACAAGAGTTACTCTCAGCCGCTCAAAAGAATAGCCTGCTGGTGGTCTTGCAAGGGATGGATACAAGCGGTAAAGACGGTACGATCCGGCATGTGCTTTCGCATGTCAATCCACAGGGATGTTTTGTGCATTCGTTTAAAGCTCCAACACAGGAAGAACTCGCTCACGATTTTCTCTGGCGCGTGCATAAGGTCACGCCTGCTCTAGGCGAAATGGGTATCTTCAATCGTTCACATTACGAGGATGTGCTGGTTGCGCGAGTTAATAAGCTGGTGCCGGAAAAAGTGTGGAGTGGCCGCTACGAAGAAATCAATCACTTCGAACAACTGCTATCGAAAAACGGAATGATCCTGCTAAAATTCTTTTTGCATATTAGCTACGACGAGCAAGAGCGACGTTTGCTGGCACGCGAAGAGGATAGAGATAAGTCCTGGAAACTTTCTGCCGAGGATTGGGAGGATCGGAAGAATTGGAAAGAGTATGAGCAAGCTTACCAGGATGCCCTCTCGATGTGCAGTTCGGACAGTGCGCCATGGTACATAGTTCCCGGAAATCATAAATGGTATCGCAATCTGGCAGTAGCACATACGATTGTACACCGCATGCGGCAATATAAGGATGAGTGGAAGACTGAATTGGAGGCACGAGGACAGAGGGAACTTGAGAAATTGAAGCAAATCAGAAGTAATAGTTGATTCTGATGTGTCAATTGCTTAGAGTTTACGTGTAGGTCTGCCTCGGGTCCGCACTGGAGGTGGATAATACGTTGGAGTTACAGCTATAATATCACCGATACGCACCTGCACTTGCAGGTAGCTATTACCAGGACGATGATAATGCGCGAAGAGCATGAGCACGTGATGTGCAATCACATCGGGATCATCGGTATGGTTTGAGAGTATCATTTGCCCACCAACTGTATCTTCAGCAGATGTCACTGCTACCTCTTCACCATCTTCGGCGATGACAAGTTTACGTGTTTCCTGGCGCACCAGGCGATTTGGCCAGAGCATGAGAGCAATAATACGACCCTTGAGCCGCTGCTCGCGCAGTCGCTCTCCGAGATAGTTCGCGAGTTTGCGAATAGCTGCACAGGTTTCGTCGGCATCGGCGGCATGGTGAAGACGCACGCGGGCATTCTGGCTCAGCGGGGGAGAATCAGGAACGACAAGACTGGAGTCCTGACCACTTGCAACATGGTACAACCAGCCACCGAGGCGTCCCAGTCGCCGGTTCAAGCCTTCTTCAGTTAATGTTGCAACCTGCGCGAATGTTGTGACACCAAAATCTTTCAGATGCGCCACAAGTTCTGCAACTGCCACTGAATCTATATTTTCACTCTTGCCTTCAATTTCAGGCGGACGAGAGCCATGGCTATTCTGTTCACCTAATTCGGGTAAGGCGCCTGGAATTCCTGTCCCTGCGGCACGCATCTGAAGTAACATCGAAAGGGGTAATGTTTGCACGAATGAGGCTTCACGGCCTTGAGGAATATAGAGCACTCCTCGCCGTCCATCCTTGCGACTCATCAGAGCAGCGAGTTCTGCAATTGCCTTACCGTTCGCAATGCCGATGAGCGCTGACAGGTGCATATCCGCTATCTCTGCACAAAGCCGCTCGGCCAGGGTGACCGGAGAATCGAAGGACAATTCGCAACCACGCAAATCAATGAATGCATCAGCAACAGGTATTGTCTCAATAATACGCGAATAGGCCCGATATCGCTCGCGCAACTTTAACAGCACCGGTTGATATTGGTCATAAGAAGCCGGAAGGAAGCGTGCTCTCGGGGCAAGGCGATACGCACGACGCAGGGGCATGCCAGGGCTGACTCCCAGGCGTAATGCAGCAGGTGAAACATCTATGACACGACCAGGCTCGTTTGGACGCCCGGTACCGGTGCCCACTACAAATGCCTGTCCGCGAAGCGCAGGGTCGAACATCTCCTCTAACGTGCAATAAAAGTGGCGTATACGCACATGCATAATGCCTTGACGTAGGCGCGCGCGTTCTGCTGCGCGAGCCGCGTCTTGCATTTCTTTGTTGAGTTCCGCAGATTGTCGTTCAGTGAGTATATTGTTTGTCTGTGGAGTATTTGTTGTTGGGATGTTCAAATCGTAATGTTGCATAGTAGCCTTCTGGCATATCTTTTGTATAATCTATTATACCCTAAAAATGTATTTTATGCACCAAGAAAATATAATAAATCGCTAAGCACGAAGCGCTCACGGATGAAGTGGCCATTATTGACAGCGAAATCGTATTCTTGCCAGTTGATTGGAGGTTCCAGATCTTGTGGAATGAGAGGGGCACCGGCGTTGGCAAGAATTTGTTGCACTATTGTGGGTGGACACACAAGTGACGCGAGCTTTTCACGATGTAGGTCATGCCAGGATTGGCAGAATTGTTCGAAGAGGACACGATTGTCTTGCCATTGAGCCAGTTTTTTACTGTAATCGCGCCAGCATTCCTCAGCCATTGCTCCAGTTGAGTCAACCTCCTCGAAGAGCTCGTAAATATGCGCTTTCATATGCTCAGGTTTTGGATAGCAGGTATCGAAACGGACCGCTCTCGGATTGAACGTATCCAGGAAATTCTGGTAGAGCCGCGCTGCAGTAAGCGTGGCTACACCAACCTGAGCGCCATGTAGAGCAAGGCCGCGGTGATAATGGCTAGCAATCATATCCAGTACATGCGAAGTCACATGCTCGGAACCTGAGATAGGAGCAGACATATTGACCACTGATTGGGCAATACCGGCAAGCAAGAGTGCGCGTGCCAGGATTGCTTCCCCTTTATGTGATCGCTGGCCAATAGCAGAAGCTGCCTCCAATAAAATCTTGTCCAGGTTATTGAGCAACGCAAGTGGAACCTCGCTATAAAAATCGACGAGGCCAAGCGCGCTGGCAAGATACCAATCGCCATACGCGACGAAGCGAGCGCAACAATCTCCCAGGCCCGCTAGCGTCATGGCCTTTGGCGCCGAGGCAAGTATGCGCAAGTCCGAAATGATCGCCGTTGGAAAGCGCGATGGGAGCGTTCTTTTCACACCATCCTTGAGTAACACTGCCATACTTGCGGCATAAGCAGTCACTGAATTGGCGGTAGGAATGCAGATATATACCATCGGCGAGAGCTCTGGATGTTGCTGATCAAAAAGATAAGCTGCATGTTTGGCGATATCGGTTACAGTCCCTGAACCAAGGGCAATGAGCGCTGTACCTGGCTCAAGTCCCCAGAGAATCCCCTCAACATGTTCGTATTCGGCGTGTACCAATCCATACTCGTCATGTTCCAGATGACACGTCGTTTCATGGTATCCGGCTACATAGAGCAAATCACGCACAAAACGCTTCAGGTCGACATCCTCGCGAAACATTGGCGTTTCGTCCACCACCAACAAGACCTTCGAGCCAGGATTAACACCAGCTCTTTGCAAAACAAACGGTAAATCCAGTAAAACGCCGGGACCGATGAGGATTTCATCTATATTGATAGAACGTAATTGCTCTTGAGGATCGTCCTGTGTTGCTAACCAGCGCTTCACAACACCTATATTCGCAGGATCAACAGCAAAGGTGGTATTTGTCATTGTTTAGACACCTTTCGGAATGCTTCTTGCACGAAGTATACAGGGCAGCGCACCACCCGTCAACGAATAATTTCAACAAGCATATTACAGAGAACGGTCCAGAAAGCCCCGCTCTTTCTAAGGCGGGGATGAATGGGCGTTCCTTTCGGGCTGGGTGGGTGGAGGGGAAGCATCACTCTTCTTTCGTACTGTGTTCTCCACAGGATGAAGAAAGATCATCAACTTATATTGTCTCACGCTTGCGAAGAAACTCATGGAAGTCGGAGCGCCGGATACGGTATCCTCCTCATCGCCCTAACTGCATAGCACGGAGGTGCTTCTCACGAATTGATTTCCGAACTGTACGTCGTCGAGTTACCAGAAGATGCCTGCCCAATTGGAATAGCTGTGTAGGCATGTGAAAGTGTAGAAAGACACCAGGGACGGGCAGCAGTCCCGTCTCTTTCTGAAGCGATACTCTGCATCGGAAGGCAAAGCAAGTCATGAAGCGCGCAAAGACACCGACCTTTCTTCTTGAACTCCCTCTCCAGGTCGATTGGAGCCAGGAACGCCATGTACGTGCGCACCTGGAAGCGGCTCGGTGCCTGTATAACGCTCTGCTTTCTGAAGCCATGAAGCGGCTCCGGTGCATGCGCAATGATCCTGCATGGAACAAGGCGAGGACTATCCCACGCTCGCACAAACAGAAACGCGCTCAGGCTTTTTCTGCCTTACGCACAAAATACCGCTTCTCAGAATATGAGATGCACGAGTATGCCAGGTCTGCCCGTGTCTCCTGGATCGCCGATCACATCGATAGCACCATGGCTCAGACCCTCGCTACACGCGCCTATCAAGCTGCTAATCGGGTCTGTGCAGGCAAGGCCAAGCCGAGTGCGGTTTCGTAGTACAGGCAGAGGCATCGATAGCGTGGAGGGCAAGGTGCGCCGCATCGGTGCATATGAAATCCCCGTGAAACACGGGAGAGGGAGAGAGTGAACACCTCTAGGACAAGAGCTTACCCGGCGACGAAAGTCAAAGGCGGACAGCAGCATGCTCGTAAAGCGGGAGACGGAAGAAGGCATGTATTCCGTAGACCCGCAAGTCCTGTGTGCATGGTGAAGCTGGTCAATTGCTAAACTCTAGTTCTCGCATGATGAGATCCACCATCCGTCAAACCATGTCTGTAATGGCGACATCGGAAAACCGCATGTCGTTTGCCCATGCGGCAAACAGGTTGCTACGTCATTTTAGCAATCCCAATACTCTCTCCGATGTATGGCGGGGAATGAACCCGATAGGGAACAAACGGGCACCTAAACACACTACACGTTTCATATGCGCAAAAGCGGGATCGCCTACACGTCGAGAGATGCATGGCGACGGAACCCCCATAGTAAGGACTCGAAGAGCAACGACGCTCCAAGGGGAATGAAGGGGCAGCCCTCGAAGGAGGGCCAGAGTGTGTGATTGATACCCACACAGAGGGAAGGTATCAGGAAGTCTCTAACACATGGAGGTATGCGAAATTGCAGACAACCGAAACGTACGTAGGGCTTCTCCGTGAGCGCGGCAAGCGCGGCTTGCCATTACAACGCGTCTACCGGCAACTCTACAACACAAACCTGTACCTCTCGGCTTACGGTCGCATCTACCGTAACGCTGGCGCGATGACGCCCGGTGTGACGGAAGAAACGGCTGACAGCACCTCGCTGGACACCTTTGATACCATCATTCAAGCGCTGAGGCAGGAACGGTATCAATGGCAACCAGCGAGACGAACCTACATCTTGAAGAAGAACGGGAAAAAGAGACCGCTTGGTATGCCCGTCTGGAGCGACAAGCTCCTAGCGGAGGTCATGAGAATGATTCTGGATGCCTATTTTGATGGGACATTCAGCGACCACTCCCACGGTTTCCGATCTAGAACGGGGATGTCACACGGCCCTGAGAGAGATTTACCACACCTGGAAGGGCACCGCCTGGATCATCGAGGGCGATATAGCAGACTGCTTTGGCAGCCTCGATCACGATCTCATCATCTCAGCACTCGCTGAGCATATCCAGGATGGGCAATTCCTCAATCTCGTGAAAAAGCTTCTGGACGCGGGGTACATGGAGGATTGGAAGCTGAACAAAACGTTGAGCGGAGTTCCACAAGGCTCGATACTCAGCCCAGTCCTCTCCAATATCCTGCTGAACAAACTCGACAGGTTTGTAGAGAACGAACTCATGCCACTGCACAACAAGGGAAGCAAAAGGAAACTCCATCAGGCCTATACTCGCCTGATAAACCGCGCCCGGAAACTAACGAAAGAAAGGGCAGAAGGAGGCTGCTCAAAAGATCAAACAGCAGGCGCAGAAACTTTCCTCAATCGACCCTCAAGACCCCGATTACCGGCAACTCAGGTATTGTAGATATGCTGATGATTTTGCGTTAGCATTCGTGGGACCAAGAGAAGAGGCAGAGGCAATCAAACAACGACTCCGAACATTCTTGTGCAAAGAACTCAAATTCAGAGCTATCGGAGGAAAAAACGTTGATAACCCATACGCGGGACAGCGCAGCCAAATTTCTCAACTACGAAATCACCACCATACAAAGCGATACCAAACAAACCCCCGACAAAAACGGTACACAAAGGCTCGCAAAGTCAATGGAGAAATCGGCCTGAAAGTCCCAGAAACGTCATTGAAGACAAATGCAAGCGATACATGCGAAAAGGCAAGCCCGCCCATCGGTCAGAACTGCTCAATGAAAGCGACTTCACGATCGTCGCAACGTATCAGTTTGAATATCGGGGGCTAGGTCAACTATTACCAGATGGCCTACAACCTCCATACACTCCACAAACTTAAGTGGGTCATGGAGACCATCGCTCGTCGAAGACCTTAGCCCACAAACACAAAACAACGGTGATCGAAGATATTCGACAAGTACAGAACAGAAATAGAAGTAGAAGGGAGGAAATACAAAGTTCTTCAAGTCACCGTCCCACGCGAAGTAAAGAAGCCACTGGTAGCTACATGGGGAGGCATCCCGCTTACCTGGGATGCCAGCGCGCCCATAAAGGACCAGTATACAGCAACACTCAGTGGAAACGATCAGAACTAGAACAACGGCTTCTGGCCCAGGTGTGTGAGCAATGTGTAGGCGACTCGCATGACCGATAAAATCGAGGTGCATCACATCCGGGCGCTCAAAGACCTGGAACAATACACAGGCCGAGAGAAGCCGCTTTGGTCCAGATCATGGCCGCACGCAGTACGCAAAACGCTGGTCCTCTGCCATACGTGCCATATGGACATACAACACGGACGCACACTACAGACGCAATTGGTATCACGCTCACGCACAGGTCTCAACCTGATGAATGCTGGAAAGCCTGATGCGGTAAAAGCCGCACGTCCGGTGTGCGCCGTGAGGCGCTTTGAGATATCCCTGTCGCAGACAGGAAGAACTAGGGAGGTGTTCTTGAGCCACCAGCTCACCCTGCGGCGAAAGCCAAACGGTACAAGAGCATGCTGGTGAAGCGGCGCATGCTTGAAGGCGTTGTAAAGCATGGCTGTCGTATGGCTCGCCCACCATGGTAAAGCTAGACTGCTTAAACTCCAATCTCGACTTGGTGTACGTGCGCGCCCATCGGAAGAACGCTTGAAAACGATGTCACTTTCTGCTTTGGTCTGAACCGTAGGCCGAGGCAATCCCTGAAGGTGAAGGAAGACTAACGAAGTCAGATCAAGAGATGAGTGGAGACCCTAAAGTGGGCTAGAACGTATCTCAAAGACGTACCACAGGATTACCTACGAAGGGCGACCTTTAGGGTAACAGAGTGCCCATATGAGTCGTGGGAGTCACGTCCTACCAGGGAGCGCTGGAAAGCAGCGTGCAGGGCAAAGAGGCACAGGAACCTAGATACTCAGTAAAGCGAGGTATGCGAAAATGCAGGACGCCACAACAGTCCTGAGTATTATCCGAAATCGCGGTGAACGAGGATTACCGTTAACAAGGCTGTATCGACAACTCTACAATCCACAGTTGTACTTCCAGGCGTATGTGCGTCTCTACTCCAATGATGGAGCGATGACTCCAGACACCACGGGAGAAACCGTGGATGGCATGTCCAGAGAGAAAATTAACACCATGATTGACCTCATCCGTCATGAACGGTGGCGATGGACTCCCGTGAAACGGATCTACATCCCCAAACGTAATGGGAAACTACGCCCGCTCGGACTTCCATCTTGGTCGTCGAAAGTGATGCAAGAGGTGGTGCGTCAACTGCTCGACGCCTATTTTGAGCCGCGCTTTAGCGAGCATTCTCACGGGTTTCGCCCAGGACGCGGGTGCCACACGGCATTAAGCGAAATTGTGCCAACCTGGAAGGGCGTTCATTGGTACATTGAGGGCGATATCTCCGACTGTTTTGGCAGTTTGGATCATGGGGTACTCATGAATATCCTGGGAGAAAGCGTCCACGATAGCCGATTTCTGCGATTGATCCGACACATGCTCCAGGCTGGCTATGTAGAGGAATGGCGCTGGCACGAGACGCTCAGTGGGGCACCGCAAGGCGCAGTGTGTAGTCCAATACTCAGCAATATCTACCTGGATAAACTGGACACGTTTGTCGAAACAGTTCTGCTTCCCAAATACAACCGAGGGAAGCGACGTGCCAAAAATCCTGCGTACCAGAAAATTGAAAATGCCATAGCCCGTGCCAAACGCCGAGGAGACCGACAAGCTATTCGCACGTTGCGTAAACAGCGGCGAAAGTTACCGAGTCAACATCCTCAAGACCCTGATTACCGCAGACTCCGTTATGTGAGGTATGCCGATGATTGGGTGCTTGGTTTCAGTGGCCCAAAGGAGGAAGCTGAGGAAATCAAATGCGAACTCAGAGAGTTCCTGCGCGAAACGCTCAAGCTGGAACTGTCCGAGGCGAAAACGTTACTGACGCATGCTCGAACAGGAGCGGCTAAATTCCTCGGTTATCAGATCGTGAGCCAGCATGCCGATGACAAACTCGACCATCGAGCGCAACGACAAGTCAACGAGATGGTGGCCTTACGAGTCCCTAAGGAAGTCATTGAACAAAAATGTGCATTGTACATGCGACGAGGAAAACGAGGCAACGGGGCATGCTGATCGGTGACAGTGACTACAGCATTGGAAGTCAAATATCAGTCGGAGTATCGAGGGATCGTTCAGTACTATCTCTTAGCTCACAATGTTGGCTGGTTCAACAAATTGCACTGGATCGCAGAAACATCGCTACTCAAAACGCTGGCAGGCAAACATCGGTCTAGCGTCACGAAGTGGCAAAGAAGTACAAAGCCACCATCGAAACGCCTCATCGACCAAG
Organism: uncultured Chloroflexia bacterium; assembly: GCA_963702765.1. GTDB lineage: Bacteria > Chloroflexota > Ktedonobacteria > Ktedonobacterales > Ktedonobacteraceae > DATMNR01. The sequence goes on along the minus strand of CAVPEB010000073.1, from coordinate 64,581 downwards.
GAAAGGCTTGCAAGTCGTGGTTCCACGCGACAACAAGAAGCCGCTTGTGACGCACTTTGGGGGAATTCCCCTCAAGCGCAAACAAGACGCCATCCTTGTTGATCGCCTTCCTCAATTCGTCATGACCAACCGGAGTGAGTTACTCCAACCGATGTTAGCGGACACCTGCGAACTCTGCCGATCACGCGAGAAAGTTGAAGTCCATCATATCCGCAAGCTGGCCGATCTGGAAAAGCCAGTACGAAGAGAGAAACCAGTGTGCGTCAAACAAATGGCAGCCCGCCGACGCAAAACCTTAATTGTGTGCCGGAAATGCCATGAGGAGATCCATGCAGGGACATCCACCGCAGCATTTCGGAAACAGGGACCGGAGAGCCCGATGACACGGAAACAGTCCAGTCCGTTCTGGAAGAGGGTAACCGAACAGGACCATGAGTTCTCTCTATGGTACCTCGCCGGTACCCTACTTCATTTGAGGGCTGTCAGAAAAGGAGCAGCAATGTCACCTTCGCTGCCAGCTACCTACGCAACAACGCCGGCATGCGCTTCGTGCTGGACCCCAACGCTGGCGATGGCGGTTTCCTGATCTGGAATGAGCAGGTCATCCCGGCCATCATCAACTGGCTTGACCCCGTGATACAGCATGGACTGCGCCACAAGATCAAATATGTCCGCCTGGTCCGCCGCAAGGCTTCCTCGCCATCCGCTCAAGGGGCCGATCACGATGGCAATCGCTATTACGTCCAGTTGGTTTTAGAGGGCCATGCATACGTTTTGCCAAAGCACGAGGAAGTCAGCAAGCAGACCATCGGGCTAGATATTGGCCCGTCCACGCTGGCGATTGTGCCCCGCGAAGGAAAGGTGGACCTGGTCACGTTCTGCGAGGAGCTGGCACCTGACGCCAGGAGAAAACGGCGACTGCAGCGCAAGATGGAGCGGCAGCGTCGTGCCAATAATCCAGAGAATTACGACGAAAAGGGCCGTGTCAAAAAGGGCAAGGGTCGCCTCACATGGAAGGAGAGTAAGCGATACCAGGCGACCAGGAGACAACACGCCGGCATAGAACGCCAGCTCGCCGCTCACCGCAAGAGTCTGCATGGCAACCTGGCGCATCGCATCGCTTCGGTGGGGAACACGATCACCATCGAGAAAACATCGTTCAAAGGATGGCAGAAGCAGTATGGTCGGAGCATCGGACTGCGCGCCCCAGGGATGTTTGTAGCGCATTTGACTCGCATAGTTGCAAAAACTGGCGGCACCCTGTACGAAGCCTCAGCCTACCAGACCAGACTCTCTCAGTACTGCCATCAGTGTCGGCAGTATCACAAGAAGCCAAGATCAGAGCGCTGGCACCAATGTCCTTGCGGAATCGGGCCGGTGCAGCGTGATCTCTACTCGGCGTTCTTGCTGGCCTACCTGGAACCGCAGCAAACGATCCCCTCTATCACCCAGCCTGTCTGGGAAGGTGCGGAGCCGCGCCTGCAAGCCGTGATGGAGGAGCTTCAACAACGTGCGAATGAGGGGCAGCACTTGCCCCGAAGCATGGGCTTAGTGGCTCGACGCAACGGCGGAGCTGCCCGTGCCGGAGCGCGTCGGCTTCAAAGTCCTGCCTATCTCCACCAAGAGCCGATTTCTCCTTCGGGAGAGGCCGGAAACGGTGGGTGAGGAACAGGAACCTCCGTGCATGTATGCCGGAGAGGCCTCAGAGTGTGAATCAAAATGCTGTAGAGGCTGGAGTTATCTTAACCTTAAAGGCGTTGTCTTAACAGAAATACAACCAGATTGAAGCTTTTTTCCTAACATCTTTTGTGTATTATTATCCTCACTACCCATCTGGTAAGCACACTAATCTAATAGGAGTCGAGTAATGAGCAATGCAGCTGCTGCTCCTCTGATACATGGTCTGACAATCAGCCCTTCTAAAATACATGCAATACAAGATATTGTGTCAATTGCCGATCAGGTCCTTTCTACAGGTGTTGAACAAATCGCATTCGTAACAGTTCATCTGTCTTATGAAAGTAAAGATGCGATCAACGCTCATCAAAAAGAGATAGCCGATAAGACTACTCAATACCTGTTGAATGATCTGCGTGTTCTTGTGCGCAAAACTGATAATGTCTTACTTTTGGGTCACAACCTTTACTTCTTGTTGCATGGTGCAAATAAACAGGGCGGCCACATTGTCCAGGACCGCCTGTGGGAAGCTTTGCTCTGGCGAGTGCATAATCTATCCGAACACGATATGGAGCCTCCACAAAGCATGGCAATAGGGTATAGCGCTTTTCCTCTTCGAAATAAAACTCTACGCGAATGCATCACTTCCGCCGAAGAAGTCATGTTCCATTTCGATACACAATCTGAAAAAGAACCTCGCAAGCATGCTGAAGTGGCACAAGGTCAGCGAACAAAGGATGAACTCGACCAGGAGCTACCACTTTTAGCACGTAAACTTGGCATTCCTTATCTTACGCTCTTGCCAAGAAAATTGCCTCAGAGTCTACAACACCTTGTTAATCCCAAACTGGCGCACGAGTTGCATTGTTATCCTCTGGGGCGAGAGCGCAATATGCTCACTGTTGCAATGCTAAACCCGGTAGATCATTCTGCACTTGACCGTCTCAAACAGGAGACAGGATTACACATTTTCCCTGTATTGACGCATCCTCAGGCTTTAAAAGTTGCACTAGAACAGTTAGTTTGATAGAGTGCATCCCACGTTGCTATAATAAAAGTACACGATGCTGCCATGGTTTAACAAAACTGCCCTGGTTACTTCGAAGATTGCCCTGGTTTGCCATCAGGAGGCTCATCTCCTCTGTTTGTGTTTAGAGAAAGGTTTTCACTTTTCATGAGAATATTAGTTACGGGTGGAGCTGGTTTTATTGGATCTCATATCGTTGATCAATGCATAGACAGGGGTCATGAAGTCGCTATTTTAGATAGCTTATGGGCAGAAGGAGGAGGGAAAGAGCAAAACCTCAACCCTAAGGCGCGTTTCTTCCGTGCAGATATTACCGACGATGCGGCGTTGCAATCGATCTTTGACGAAGTGCGACCAGAAGTCGTCAGTCATCAAGCAGCGCAGCATAGCGTAGCAATCTCGACGAAAAATCCGCAATTTGATGCCAGGGTGAATGTACTCGGTTTGCTCAATGTTCTAACCAATTGCACGCGCGTTGGAACCCGCAAGATCGTTTTTGCTTCATCTGGTGCCACATATGGCACTCCAGCGCGGCTGCCTGTCGATGAAGAGGTTCTCCAGCGTCCCGAGTCACCTTACGGCATCACCAAGATGGTGGCTGAACATTATTTACGTTACTGGCAAGAGGCAAATGGATTGAGCTATACAGCACTGCGTTATGGAAACGTATACGGCCCGCGCCAGGACCCGGGTGGTGAAGCGGGCGTAATTGCAATCTTCGCCAGGCGTTTTCTGAATCACGAGTCTGTGCGTATCGACTGGGATGGCGAACAACAGAAGGACTATGTTTTTGTTGAAGATGTGGCACGCGCGAATGTACTGGCAATGGAGCACGGTGATAACGATATTTTCTGTATAGGCACGGGAAAGGGAGCTTCAGTAAACGAGCTATATAACACACTCGCAACTATTATCGGCTACAAACCAGAAATCGTGCGTGCCCCCAAACGTCCTGGCGACATCTATCTTTCCTACTTTAATTGTGCAAAAGCAGAGCGGGTATTGGGATGGAAACCACAGGTAACGCTAGATGAGGGAATAGCGAGGACTGTGGAGTTTTTCAAGAAGTAGCATAGATTAAAAGTTTAGGGGTGCAACCAGTTTACACCCCTATTGTTTGCGTCTAATGAGCGCTGGCAATGGCTAACTGCTGTGCATAGCAACGCACCACTTCACGCATATGGCGTGTAATGACGTGGGTCATAATCAAATGGGCATCTTCTTCCTGCTCGATATTCTGGCCTGGAGCTAGCACGTAGGCATCAACCATCTGCTTGATACGCCCCCCTTTCGCCCCTAATAAAGCTATGGTCGTAGCATGCGTTTCTTTTGCAATCTTCAGTGCATTGATGATATTGAGAGAGTTTCCACTCGCACTTATACCAATCACAGCATCACCCGGCTCAATCATGTTTACGAGTTGTTCTGCAAAAATACGTTCATAGGCAGCATCATTGCTCCAGGCAGTGATGAGGGGTACATGGTCTGTCAGCGAAATAGCTTTTACTCGCGGCGCTCCCTGCATAATAGTGTTTTTTGCAAGGTCGAGCGCAAAATGAGAGGCAGTGGCAGCGCTTCCACCATTCCCTATGATGAATATACGATGACCATGACGGTAGGTCTCTTCCAGCAGTGTTAATATTACTTGCAGATGCTCGTGCGAGACCGATCGCACCATTTCTTGAAGCTCACTAAAATACCTGTCTATTGATGCCTGTGCTTCCACTATCTACTCCCTTTTTCTGATATCATGTGTCTTTATGGCTCTGCGTATGGCTCTACCCAGTTCGGGTTAAAGCTGGCCACATTAAGCACAACCGTTGCTCCTTGCTGATCAAAATGGAAGTTCATGCGCTTCAATCCCCGCTCCTCTAAAGCGAGTGTCAAGCTTTCCTGAGATTGTTCTTCACAGTAGAGCAACAGGAATCCTCCTCCCCCGGCCCCCGTGATCTTGCCTGCTGCTGCGCCCTGCCGTAGTGCGAGATCATAACATTCATCGATGAAACCAGTTGAAAGCCCTGGCGCAAGGCGGCGTTTCTCTTGCCAGGAATAATCCAACAGGCGTGCGAACTCGTCAAGGTCTCCTTGTTCCAGGCAGACCTGCACCTCGCACGCAACTTGTTTGATATTGTGCAACGCCTGTAGGACGGTATCGTCTTGATCCTGGGTAGATTTACGCTGGTGTTTCAAAATCGAAGTCGAGTCACGGGAACTACCTGTAAAGAAGAGCATTAAGCGCCGCTCCAGAGTCTGCCGCACATCTGGAGCAATCTGCAATGGCTCAACAGTGACACCTTCGCTACGAAACGTGATTTTATTGAAGCCTCCAAATGCAGAAGCATACTGGTCTTGCTTGCCAATCGGCATGCCCATTTTGTTGATCTCAATATACGATGCCACTTCAGCCACTTGCGGCCTGGTCATTGGCTGCTCCATCAGGGTCGAGATGGCTCGGACCATTGTTACAGCGGCGGCGCTTGAGGAACCCAAACCTGTACCGGGAGGCACTTCACTGGCAACAAAGAGGTTAATGCCCCGGCGAATGCCAAAATGATGCAGAACAGCCTTTGGCAACGCGAGATCACCATTCCAGAACAGGTCGTTATATGGTGAGTGACGGAACAGAGAGCGATAATCAGCCGAGATGACCTGAAGGTCATCCGATTCGTCAGTAGTCAGGATGGCATAGAAGTATTTATTGATAGCAGTACTGATGACCAGGCCACCGTATGTGGCATAGTAGGCCTCCAGGTCAGTGCCACCACCTCCCAAACTGATACGCATCGGAGCTCTGGCTATTAACATGTATATCCCCCTCTGTTTCTCCTCCATGAGGAGCGATTAATCCGTTGGTCATACTATATTCCTAAGTTCTTTCAAATGACTGCCTATGGTTAATCAAGATTCAACCATTCGGAGAGGGCAAATCCAGAGCACTCTTATGTGCCTACAGCAATCCGGCTGTGGATGCAAATGTGGAATGCACCTCCGGCTCCAAATAGCCAAGAGATTCAAGAGTGGCCATGATCCGCCCGAGGCTCTCTTCGATTGTTTCTTTGTCTGTTTCAACAATAAGCTCGGGATGCTCCGGCTCTTCGTAGGGATCATCCACCCCGGTAAAGCCCGTGATTTTGCCCTCATCCACCATTTTGTACAGTCCTTTGACATCGCGCTGGCGACAAACAGCGATAGGGCATTTGACATACACTTCCACGAATTTGCCGATTTCCTGACGTGCCCACTCCCGTGCCTCTCTGTAGGGAGAAATAGCTGCCGAAATGCAGACTACGCCGTTACGTGACAGCAGTCCACATACGAAGGCAATACGTTTTATGTTGGTGTCGCGATCTTCGCGGCTGAACCCTAAGCCTTTGGACAGGTGGGTACGCACGATGTCGCCATCCAGGATTTCCACGTTGCACCCTCGCGCTTTAAGACGTTGTTCAAGCAATTCAGAGAGCGTACTCTTACCAGCGCCTGACAATCCGGTAAACCAGATGGTACATCCTTTTTGGGTCATGTTCATTCATCCTCCAAGTTTGATTTCAATTAATTTCATTCGTTCGTTTCAAAAGTACTCAAAAAGCGCGTTTCGGGGGATCTTCCCCACCCATCACTGCTTCTAGAAAGGTGTTCCCTGCATATCGGTTGGGACCGGCACGTTTAGCTGTTGAAGTATGGTGGGAGCCATATCCATCAGTTGAAGACCGTTCAGTTCTCGTCCTCCTGGACCCTCATGCACTGATGGGTCGTGCTTGATCACAATGCCATATTGCGCGTGGTTACAGTCATCAGGCCCCGTGTCGTTCTCGAAGGTGTATATTGAACCATGACCAACCGTTCCGACTGAACGCCAGGAGAGATCGCCAAAATAGACGATCAAATCAGGTGGGACACCATTACATTCGTGATAAATATCTTGCGGTTTATAGACAATAGTGCCAATGTTGACACCATCTGGATCAGTCAAAGCTTCAAATTTTGCTTTCAATTCGTTCCGTAAAGATTCAACTTCATCTGCTTTCACGATCCCCTGAGGTTCACGACCCTCAATATTGAGGAAGATGCGTGCATAATAGCCGCCATCTCCCCATACTTTCGTCTTGCTCCAATCAATCTCGCACCTGTCGATTGCGGTCAAGGTAGCAGGTTGTTTCTTCAGTGTCAGGTATCCCTCCTTGATGAGCCATTCATTGACGCAGATACCACCATCCATCTTTTTGGCTCCGTGGTCTGAAACTATGAAAACGGTGGTCTGCTCATCGACGAGATCGAGAATACGCCCAATCTCGCTATCGATATAGAGGTAATACTGATAGATGCTCTGGTTGAGTTTGGGATTTACTTCGTACTTGTGGTGAGTGGGATCATGATATTTCCACAAGCCGTGGTGAATCCGGTCTGTGCCCATCTCGACGAACATGAAGAAATCCCAATCTTTTTCTGTTATCCACTTTTTGACCAGCTTAAAGCGTTTTTCGGTCATGATGTAAATCTGGCGTAGCAGGTACTCTTTATCATCGGTACGGAAGTTAGGCACGTCAACGAGATATTCTCCAACAGCTGCCTCGATTTCCCGCATTATTGAAGCGGGATAGGTATATGGCCGGTCGGGATTGGTCGTAGAAGGAGAAAGAAAGCAACCCACCTGAATGCCATTGACCGGCTTTGGTGGATATGTCTGAGGCACACCTACTGTAATCACTTTCTTCCCTGCCTGCGAAAGGATATCCCAAACGCGATCAGTCTTTACCGAGTTCGCATTGGCCAGGGTATGTTTCTCATATGAGTAGTCGCCACGGTTACGAAAACCATAAAACCCTAAAGTGCCTGGATCTTTGCTCGAGAGCATAGAACTCCATGCAGGGACGGTGATAGCGGGAATACAGCTTTCTAGCTTTCCCCACACCCCATTATCCATGACACGCCTGAAATTTGGCAAGTCATTGCGCCATTGCTCAAACACAAGTTCTGGCGGCGCGCAATCAAGCCCAATCACCAGAACTTTATTACGCCGATTCATCAACATCTACCTTTCGATATGTAGAGTCCGACTATTTCATGTAGAAGGGTGAGTTTGCATGAAGCAGATCCAGGCACCCGGGAAGTAGACTGTATTAAGACAAGTTTCTAGCACGTTCCAACACTCAGGGATTATGCTCTTCCAAAAGTCATCAGTTATTCCACATTGAAGGAACTAAAATAAAGCCAGTTTGCAGATCACTGAAATTACTGAATGAGAGCATAGCACTTAGCTGCGTGATCAATCTTGTTACAAGTTAAGATGCGGTTACAAATTGGCGGTCGCAGTTATGATTGCACAACCACCCTGAAAAAAGCTTCCCATTTCAATTGTAACGAGCGTTGCGTATTTCCAGACGATTTACCAGTATAAAATGGCTACCTGGAAGAGAAAAAATGTAACATTCATCACATGCATTCAGCCTGATCAGGAGTACCTGACAAAAATTCAGGTATTCAATCGTTCACAGAATAAGCCTTATTGTTTTGCCTTAAATGCCATGATTGTTTAAATCAAGAGCAATTATGTCAAATTAATGTTAATTTAATCACAATAATTGTGTAAAAATGCTTATAGCTAATAAGCAAAATGGTAGGGTATAGTATGTATAGTTTTGAAACCTGTGAATTGGGATAAGTAAATGATCCCAGGAAAGGAAGTCTTACTCGTATGACAAGTAAAAAGAAAGTGCGTGTTGCAATCGTTGGGGTAGGTAACTGCGCCAGTTCGCTAGTGCAAGGTGTACAGTACTACCGCGAAGCAAAACCAGAGGATTTTGTCCCAGGATTAATGCATGTAAACCTGGGTGGATATCATATTAGCGATATCGAGTTCTCAGCAGCATTCGACATCGATCAGAACAAGGTGGGTAAAGATATCAGCGAAGCAGTTTTCGCTGCACCAAATAACACCTATCGTTTTGCCGAAGTTCCCCGATTGGGAGCAAATGTCTACCGTGGAATGACACATGATGGGTTAGGCAAATACCTCTCAAAGGTAATTACCAAGTCCCCCAAGAAGACGAATGATATTGTAAAAATTCTCAAGGATAGTGGCACGGATGTAGTGGTAAATTACCTCCCGGTTGGCTCTGAGGAAGCGACAAAGTGGTACGTTGAGCAGATTCTCCGGGCAGGAGTGGGTTTCGTCAACTGTATTCCCGTGTTTATTGCGCGCGAACAATACTGGCAGGATCGCTTCAAAGAGGCCAATCTGCCAATGATCGGCGATGATATCAAAAGCCAGGTTGGGGCAACAATCGTGCATCGCATGCTCGCAAGGCTGTTCCGCGAGCGCGGCGTAAAGCTGGAGAGAACGATGCAGCTCAACGTGGGTGGTAATACTGACTTCTACAATATGCTCGAACGCGAGCGTTTGGAGTCTAAAAAGATCAGCAAAACCAATGCCGTTACGAGCCAGCTTGATTATGATCTAGGTGAAGATAACGTCCACATTGGCCCATCCGACTATGTTGCATGGCTCACTGATCGCAAATGGGCGTTCATACGGCTGGAGGGTCGCACGTTCGGTGATGTGCCTCTGAATCTGGAAATGAAGCTTGAGGTATGGGATTCGCCAAACTCAGCCGGTGTCGTGATCGACGCTGTTCGTATGGTAAAGCTGGCTCTGGATCGTGGCATTAGCGGCACGCTTGAAGGGCCAAGCGCTTACCTGATGAAGTCCCCACCTATTCAGTACCATGACGACATTGCACGTGAAATGACTGAAGCATTCATTCGTGAAGAGGTGTACACAACGCCACAAGTTCCTGAGACTCCTGAGGCTCCTGAGGTACTCGAGCCTACTAATGGGCATAAAGCCGAGGCTGAAGTAGACTAAAGCTTGCCCTGGTTTGGGAGTTATGCTATACTGCGCAGCGGAGAGATGTCAGAGTGGTCGAATGTGCCGCTCTCGAAAAGCGGTAGGGTGAATAGCCCTCGTGGGTTCGAATCCCACTCTCTCCGCTGTGCTGGAGGAGTCTCATAGTGGCCTAGTGAGCACGACTGGAAATCGTGTGAGGTGAATAGCCTCCGTGGGTTCGAATCCCACCTCCTCCGCCACCCCTCTCAATCGGCTCTACGCCTTGATTCGAAGGTTCTCTCCTGATGAGTTTGTCAGTAACGTTGACAGCAGAACGTGGAAATTGTTGTGTTTCTTGTCACTTCTCGCTTTTGTTTAACTGATGTGGAAGTTCATCTTCCTTGAGCAGGAAGCTTTTTCCTGGATCCACGCTCGTCTCTCGTGTGTAACGAGGCCGTTCTCATTTTTTACTACGCACAACAGAGCTTAAAGCATGGAGGAAGTGTTGTGTCAGGCAGAAGACATCTCCAAAGACTCCCGCATCTGCTCCTGTTATGTATAGACTTCCTGGCCGAGGCATTGGTGACCTTGACCCGCTTTTATGGGCAAGATCACGAATTTGCTACTGCACTGTTGTGTTCCACGTAAACAAGGCCCGAACTTGTTGCGCCGAAAGGAACGAAAGACGTTGTTGCTCGTCCTCGATCCTATCGGCAAGTGACTGCACTACCTGGACAGCATGTGAAAATACTGGTAGCGACTGACTATCATTCTCGCTCGATTGGTATAATACGCCCAAGGCTGCCAGTATCTGCCAAAGTTCTCCTGGTAAATCAAGCTGCTCAGCAAGGACTCGGGCTGATTCCAGATGAGCAATAGCATGATCAGTTTTGTTCTCCCATCGCGCGAGCACCGCGCAAGCCTGAAGATAGGGAATGCGATAGCGTCGCTTGTCTTCAACTCGCTCGCCAAAACGACGCAGCACCTCTTTTGCCTGCTCAATACTGCCTCCCCACAATAAGGCTTCAGTCTCATGCCAGCGGGCGAGTCCTCCATGCATGATGGAAATGTCCCTCCTTGTTTCTGCAATTACAGCGTAAGTATATGCTTCCTGCCATTGATTGGCCGATGCGCAATCTGCACAGAGCTCTCCAGCAATCCATCCCACGTAGTGAGGCGGCATAAAACCTTCACAGAGTGTGAGCGCCTCATTATGAGCTGCCTTAGCCGCATCCAGTTCGAACATCGCTCTGCATACATTGCCCCATTCGTTGAGGGAGATGACGAGCAAGGGTGTGATCTCGAGAGCGCGTGCTAAGCTAACGCCTTGCTGGATAACTGAACGTGCCTCAGTGTAGGCGCCAGTATCGAGTAAGCCTGGCACCATCTGGATGGCAGCATTGATCTGCCCCCAATTGTCTTCAATTTCTACGCTGATCACTAGAGCTGCCGTAGCCGCATCAATACCATCTTGAGGCTGTCCCATATTGATCAAGGACTGGGCTATAACGCATAGGCAACCCACTTCCCTCACATGATTGCCCAAAGCCGTATAGAGCATGTGTGCCTCGTCCGCATGGGACAAGCTCTTCTCCCACTCCCCCAGAACCATTTCTAAGGTAGCGAATGCATGCAGACTGCGTGCGGTTAGTTCCTGCTGTTGCAGTTCTCGGGCGAGTATAAGTGCCTGCTCTGCATGCGGGAGTGATGCCTGCATTTTCCCGGCATAGAAGCCTGTCTGTGCGAGATTCCATAGAGTTTCAGCAACGGCTGCCTTATTCTGGCTGCTCTCTGCCACGTTCAGAGCCTGCTGGAGGAGTTCCTCCGCTCTTGCAAAATCTTGGCCATTCTGGGCAGCCAGAGTTGCCAGGCGGTTTAAGGACGTACACTCCATTGCTGGCTCAGACATCTCCCGTGCCACTGCCAGCATCTCTTCATAGATGCTCTTCTCCTTGACGAACTCGTTTCGCAGTTCATAAGCCCAACCGAGTTGGAGATACAGCTGGGACAGGTCAGCGAGTGAAAGAGCAACGTGCTTCTCCGATGCTTGCAACTTATATTCATCTACATTCCTCACCAGTCGCCGTGCCTGTTCGAAATGTGCGATAGCATCACTGGCGGCAAACACGCGCATCGCCTCATTACCGGCAGCGATACTCAAATGCAGAGCAGCTGCAGGAAGCCCTGCCGCAAATGCATGACGCGCCAGTTCGGCTGGAGGAGAAAATGATGCTTGCAGTGTAGTAAGTGCACGACGATGAAAAACGCGCCGCCTGATCTTCCCTATTTCGGCGTAGACTTCTTCGCGTATTTTATCATGGGTGAAGAAACATTTCTCGTCTGTTTCTCGCAGGAGTCCGCGCGTAAGTAACTCATCCAGGGCGGGTAGAGCCTGGCTTTCGTCGATGTCAGCTACGTGGCAGAGCTGTTCAAAGGTGAAGCCATCACCCAGAACAGCTCCGGCCTTGCACATGGTCAGTGCGTTGTGACTGAGATGCGTTAAGCGTGCATGAATCAGGTCACGTACGCTCGATGGAAGGAAGAGAGACCGACCCGCATCATGCCGGGTGATCAGTTCAGGATGAATCGTCACAGTTCCTGCTTCCTCACGGAATGGTCCTCCCTGCTCAGTGAGCGCTTTGAGGCTCTCGACGAGAAAAAAGGGGTGTCCGCCCGTTTCGGTGAATAACCATCGACCAAGTGTCTCGATATGTCTTTCTCGTTCCACTACTCTCACGCTTCCGCCACTTATTGCTCCATTATCGTCGACACTAAAAAGGGATTGCACTACTCTCAGAGTATGTTCATAGGAGAGTGGAGTCAGGGTCTGCCGCATAACAGATAGGTCACGCTCCAGGCCGCTCAGCAAAGCGGCAAGTGATACACTGCTCGCAAGGTCTTCCGAGCGAAGAGTGCAGAGCACGAACACAGGAATGTGTGCTGTCGCCCAGCGCCGGCTGGCATACTGCAACAGATCGAGAGACGCTGCATCCGCCCATTGCATATCGTCAATGAATATGACAATAGGCGTACGACCTGCCAGAGCCTGTCCAAGGCGAGCCACAGATTCGAATAAGCGCGTACGCGCCTCTGTTTCGTCGAGCATAAGTGGAGGGGGCAAAGCAGGGAATTGCTCGCGTAATTCCGGCAGCAACCGAGCCAGTTCAGACAGCCAGACATCGCTGAGCAGTTCCTTCAGACTCTGTTCATCCTCCAGATGGCTGCGCAGCGCCTCGACAAGTGATTGATAGGGCAGACGGCTCCCCGTCTCAAAGGCGCGCCCCGCAAGCACATCAGCCCCTTGGGCTCTTGCCCACATTAGGAATTCCCTGGCCAGCCGTGTTTTGCCTATGCCCGGTTCCCCCTCGAGCGTTGCCACCTGCATGTGACCTTGCTGCATAGTGTGAAACATCCTGACCAGAGCGCGATATTCAAGGATGCGTCCGATGAGTGGCGGCTCCCATGCAGTCTGTGACGTGGGCAATTCGTACGCCATGGGTTGTCGTAGAGGTGAAGACTGGGAACGAATGCGTGCTGCCAGCACCTTTAGCTCTGCTGCCGGTTCGGCACCCAACTCGCGCTCCAGGATAAATCGGCAATATTCATAGGCTTGTAAGGCAGCCGCTCGATCTCCAAGGGCAAAATGCAGTTGCATCAGGCGGGCATGAGCCGTTTCATTGAGCAGATCGTGCGTGATCCATTGACTTGCTGTATCAAGCGCATTTTCCAGTTCGCCTCCATCAGCCTGTAATTGAGAGAGGTGGTCGAAAACAGCATTCGCCTGGCGGCGCCAGCCTTCGCGTTGCAGCAACAGCCAGTCGTCGAAGTCGGGGGCATCTGGAAGCATCAGGCCCTCCAGGAAGTTCCCGCGGTAACTGGAAGCCGCTACTTGTAACTGGGTCAGGTGGGTGCGCAGGTTAGCCGACGAGCGACGAGTGAGCGAAAAGGCTGTTTGTAGAATTTGAATGTCTACTTCGCAGGCAGAAGCAGTGTTGAACCTGAGCGTTTCATGGTCGACCAGTACATGTGATAGCTGAAGAGGCTGATTACTTGAACGCCCATGAGAGACTTCGTCGAGGGTATCTCGTAAATAAGCCAGGGCGCGGCGTAATGATGCCCTACCCCGCTCTTCATCACTCTCCGGCCAGAGGAGGGCAGTGATCTTGTCGCGAGTGTGGATTCCCGGCTCTACCGCAAGGTAGGCCAGTAGCGCCAGGACCTTGCGGGTCTGAAACGCAAGTGCCTTCTCAGCATGGCTCACTTCTGGCGTACCTAGCAATCTGAAATCAATCGGCCCATCTCACGCCTTTCTCACGATGATTTCCCGCTGACATGTTACTCTCCAGTCGAAGTGTACAGCAATTGTAACACCTCTAATGAGGGAGAGGCAATTGCTGGTGTGACCTCAGTTATAACGGCAGTCTGGTTACACATGCAAGAGAGAACCTGTTCACGCGGGTGCGACCTGCGCACTACTGACAGGAATGGAGAGAAGTATGCAGCAAAATCACGTTCGAGAGCACTGTTCACAGTGTGGGTCTTCAAATATCTATCTTGTTGAACGCCCGATGTCGCCCTGTGATGGGCTCGCGATGATTCCTCGCGCGTTGGGCCTCTTCTCTCCAACCTTCTTCTCGCTCTACATGAGAGGAAGCTCCAGGCGGAGAAGGCAAGACAAGCAGTACAACTGTCTCAGATGTAATAGGACATGGCATATCGTTAGAGAAGGGACTGCCATGTAGAGGGATTTTCAGGAAGGAGAGGAAATACGATGCAACCAGTACTTGAAGACCTGTTCTTTGGTCCTCTGGCGACTCCATCATTGAGCCAGAAGATCCCATTTCGCTGGGAAGACAGCCAGAGGAGGGTACGGGTGATCTTCGCTGGGCTGACGGTCGCTGACAGCAAGCAAGTCAAGCGGTTAATTGAATATGGACGTTTGCCTGTGTACTACTTCCCGCTGGAAGATGTGCGACAAGACGCCCTGGAGGCAACCGACCACTCTACCCATTCCCCTCTGAAAGGGGAGGCATCCTACAGGACGATACGCGTAGGCGACCGTCTGGTGCACAATGCCGCGTGGAGCTATCCCGATCCGCTACATGGTGGGCCGCAAGTCAAGGGCTATGTCGCCTTTTACTGGCATCTGATGGATGCCTGGTACGAAGAGGACGAGCAGGTCTATGGTCACGCGCGCGACCCCTACAAGCGTGTGGATATTCTGCCCAGTTCCCGCCATGTTCGTGTCGTTTTGGGTGGGCAGACCATAGCAGACACCCATCATCCTCGACTGTTACTCGAAACAGGTGGTCCGACTCGCTATTATCTCCCTGAACAGGATGTTCGATTAGAGTGTCTTCGGGCAACTGAAACCACCACGCGTTGCCCCTACAAGGGTCAGGCATCTTATTGGTCTGTCAGAATCGGAGCAAAGGACTTCAAAGATATCGTGTGGAGTTATCGTGATCCGCTCCCAGCCTGTTCGCCAATTGACGGACTGCTTTGTTTTTTCAATGAGCGAGTCGATGCGATCTATGTGGACGACGAACTGCTGCAAAAACCCGTCACTCCATGGTCCGAGTAACAGCAGGTAATTTTACCTGGAAGGCTCTCATATGAGGGTTTCTTATGCTCAAAAAACACGTAATCACAACACGTAATCCTACCGATGCTTAATAAGGGGCACAGGGGTAGACTCTGAACAGAACATCATTCGCGAACTACGAGATGCAGAGGCGGGTCAGGCAATGTGGGAGCGGCTCAATGCACTGGACATCCAGACGACCGAAATCATGGAACAAAAGCCGATCTACAACTTCGGGTTGCTCGACAACAATGGGATCCAGGTGGAAGTCGCCTGGTTCAAACCTGGTGTTGCCCCACCTAACCTTGACGCAATCCTAGAGCACGAACACAGAGTGGGAGACGAACCATCAATGTTCGCACTCCCATCATAAAGCAGTCTGTTGAATAACGCGAAATCGTTGCTCCTATAGAGAATGAGATGATGGATCGGTGTTTCCTCAGGTTTGGATCGTTCGTAACGCTTTTCGTAACGATTTTGGGACGAATACATCATATGATCAAGAGAAGAGAATGAGGTGTTGAACAGTTGTTTCCAGACAAGTTGTCTGGATACTGAGAGCAAGAAGTTCACAACGCTGGACGTAAGAGAATACAAACTACACCGACCCCACACCACGGGGTATCTGCAAAGGAGAAAGAATATGATGCAGTCTTTACTGGGAAGAACGTTTGCGCGACGGATCGTCAAGGGCCTGCTGGTGCCGCTGCTTGTGGCTGCGCTCGTAGCTGGGCTGGCCTATAGCACCCATAACGGGCATGGACCCGACGTGGCTCCGGGAGGGTGCAGTGGCTGTAATCATTACACGATGGGTACCAGTGGGAGCGGAACCCGCGTCGCTCCCTGGTGAGTGCTCCGACACTTCCCGCCACACAGAGAGCATGGAGGACTCTTCCAGATGGGTGGTGTGTCCGCTTCAGCGATGAGAAGAGGTTCGAGCGCTTGAAGTCAACTCTGTCGTTGGGACACCACCCAGGATGAAATAGGGGTGCAGCGATGACGGTTGCCTCTGCCGGAGTGTCGATGAAGCCTGTTTGGAATGAGTGCGTGCCTATCGATCAACCGCAGCCCTAAAAAAGCCTTGCGCAAGCATCAGGTCTGCGTCCAACCCTTATTCGCGCGATCAGCTAAGACTGGCATGGTATGCGGCTTCTGCCACAGTTATTCGTTCACCATCACACCTAAGCAAGCGCACATTCATTTGGCTTCCCTATGAGCTTTGAAAAGGGTTATTCAACAGGCTGAAAGATCGGGCGTTATGTATCAAAGAGCGGGTGACATATCGGCTTTTTTACTGCTGGACGCATGAAATGTCATCCCTCCTCTCCACGAACCAGCAGTGTAGGTCGGTTCTCGTTTTGTATATCATCAAGGAGAGATTCAATGCAGAACCAGTATGTGATACCGTGGGAGCGAGGCAAAAGGGTTTCAGGCACCGTTCATCTTCTCTGGCTTCTCATTCTAAGCACGCCTCTGATGCTCTTGTTCCTGGAATTGGTTCATCCTGGCATCCAGAATGGACGCACAGTCTATCAGGTGCTTCACTTGCAGACTGACTGGTGGATTACATTCCAATTACTCCAGATCGCCATGTTTTGTCTGCTCACCATGTTGGTTTTTCGCTTGACAACTGGTAGGCGAGGAACATTCGCCATGCTCAGCAGGCCGGGTTTGCTCCTCTTTCTGTTGTGTTCTCTGGCCTATGCCGGTGTGATTTGCATCGGGACTGGATTGCTGGTGGCGCACGCCGATGCGCTCGCGCTGGCTGCTCGCGTCTGCCTTGGGTCACAATCGAGCATCGTACAGGCGATTACTACGTACTCTGGCAACCCAATCGGAACAGGGCTGTTAGGGCTGGGTAGTCTCGGATGGATCGTGGGAGCCCTCGCCGCGCTGCTGGCTCTCTCCACCAAGAGCGATCCGGATGCAGTGGTTCTCACGCTACTGACCTTGCACGCTGATGGGTAGCGTGAACACACCTGTTGTGAGAGAGGTTGCAGCATGAGCGTCAAATCCAGACTCCACAAATCAGGACACACATCGGGACAAAACCAGGACATAGCCTCATGACAAAGGGACGCACAGTCTACTACTATTCAGATCAGACATCAACAAAGCCGTGCGTACCCACAAGCCGAGAAAAAGAGCATCGCACAGAAAGGATCAAACCATGAAACTTCGGACTCTGCAAGGGTGGGCGCTGTTCATCACTGCCATCATTGGACTCGTGGATATCGCGAATATCCTCAATGGAGGGAACACGCCCCTCTTCATCGTGGATGAGGTGTTAGCCCTGTTGTTCATTTTCGGCTTGCTCGCTATTGGAGCCTTACAGCCTCAAACAGGTCGTTTGGGCCAGGTCGGGTTGTGGTGTTTAGGTATGGCAGCGGGGATAGCCTTTGTCGTGACGTTGGTCTATCACCTGAGCACATGGCAGGTACATCCTCTCATCCCGCTCAGCAGCGCCCTGTTCTTCCTGGTCGGCTCGATCCTGGTGGGTTGGCTAACCATTCGCTCGCGCGTCTTTCCTGCTGCGGTCGGCTGGCTCTTGATCGTGGGAGGCATCCTGAACATGGCAAGTGGGCTAATGCCTGCTGGTCTGATCGCGACTACGATGGGAGTCATCAGCTTGTTGGCACAATCGGCAGCTTTTGCGGGATATGGCTGGATCATCATTCGAAGACCTCTGCAAAGGCAAGACATTCCTGAGGTAACAGCGAAACAGCATGCATAACTGCTTTCACTTTCTGAGAGAAATCGAGCTTCCCTCAATGTTGATCCTCGTGTGATCCGAATGGTGCCTCGAACATAGAGACGTTGATACAGTCGTCAAGTGGAGATACCATCTTTCTCTGGTGGCGAGAGCAGCATATGAGTATGAAGACTATTCATCGATTCGCAGCTTTGGAGTAGAGTGCATAACTGAAGGTACAAGGGATCAGATGTAAGAGAGTGACAGCAGTCGAAGCGAGGAGATGTAACATGATCTATTATCGAGTGGCTATACATGGCAACCAATCAATCACATGGCGCTGGAAGTCCAGCCCGTTTACCTCATTGCATCAAGTGCTTGGCTTGCTCAATCTATATCGTTGTATGCCTCAGGAGCAGATCCGCGTGTTTGTAACCACTTCGCCAGATCTGATGGATGTGATGCTCAGCAGAGCAAACAAAAGCTTGCTGTCAACCGCAATCACAGCCGATCAGCTCTGGGACAGTCGCTGTGTTAATTGGATCGAGATTAGACGGTTGGAGATAGAACTCGGTTCAAGTGGAGATCATGATCAACCATATAGCTGGAACTTGCCACCTTCCAGTTCGCACCTGCTGGCCTGGGCGAAACTGCTCTCCAGGCGAGAGCATGGCGAGTTTGTGCAGTAGGTTGAGAACGCATGTGTAAAAATCATCTCCTTATACTTCTGAATAAGGGCAAGAGGAGGATCTCATGGTAAAGAGCACCTTTTGGACACGCCATCACTTCACCGGTATCATCCTGATTCTGGGGTGCTGCTTGTTTCTGGGGTCTCTCGGTTTCATGCCCAGGGATGCAACGGGGAATTTCTTGGTGAACCTGCCACTGCGAGAGCAGTTGCTCGTCATTGCTGCCCAGGCGTCTATCTTCCAGTGGTATTTCAGCCTGATCATCAGTGGGATAATCCTGACGCTACTAGGGCTAACCATGCTCACCACGTTGTTCAGAGACGCTGGGGATACTATCTTCTCCAACGTGGCACTGATCGCCTTTCTGTTCGGCGACATACTGCTGGTTATCTACATCGCCTTTCCATTAAGCATAGCTCCTTTGGCCGCTCAGGAAACGGTAAGGACGGGTGTTGTACCTGACTACTATGTGCAGCTTACCCTGTGGACGCAGCCAATGTTCGTGATCTACACTTTCCTTGCCTTCTTAGCCCTTGCCACCTATGGAGGAGCTATCCTCTTTACACATATGCTGCCGCATTGGGTGGGTTGGCTCAGCATCGTCTACGGCCTGACCGGCCTGGTGCTTGCAGCTTTCACCGCCGGGAATGTCCCTCCTTTTCTCAATCACCTGATCCCGATTGTGATTGGCGTGCTGCTCCTGCTGCGACGATCTCAGGCTCCACTTCCAAAGTATGAACGACGGAAGCATGCCTTTCCGTAGAATTGGGACATCCATCGGGACACAATCGGGACTGAGCCTCATGACAGCGGGACGACCGTTCTCCTATACTTTAAACATCAGGCCCGTACCTGAGCGTACATCTTTCTCATATTGATGTACTAACCCCAATTCGGTGCGCCTGGAAGTGCAAGACGCTCCCAACGCCCAGTATTCTGTGATAGGAGGTATAACACATATGTCCTTACGTCGGAACGGCCAATTCTTGTTAACTGGTGCCATTGGTGCAATCCTCTGGTTACTACTCACCTTTCTCATCCCGGGTCCACAAGGCGTCACCGGCCCTGGATCCATCACGACGAACATTGTTGCGATTCTCAGCGGATTATTACTGCTAGTTGGGTTGCCAGCGATTTACCGCGCTCAGGCCAAACAGATAGGCATCCTGGGATTACTCAGTGTAGTACTCCTAGGGATAGCTATAGTCCTTGTATTACTAGTCCTCAGTGGCGTCGAGATCCTTGATGTCACTATACCAGGCTCGATTCCGCATACAGGCGATGGCCCACCGCTGTTAGCACTCATCCCCGCGATCTTGGGAAGTGTGCTACTCTTTGTTGGTGGCTTAATCGTGGGGATAACGACGATCCAGGCCCATGTCTTCACAGCAGTGATCGGTTGGGTGATCCTCATAGGCTCTGTACTCATGTTACTCACACTCCCCGTAAGTAACACTCTTGGGGTTACTGGTTTAATTCTCAAGAACAGTGCCGCAGCACTTCTGTTTGCTGGCCTGGCATGGGCAGGTGCGGTCTGCAGCTCACGAGTGAACTCTACACATGCCTCGAAGTCTGTGTTGCAACGCAACTAGTGATAATGAGAAGATTGCTGCTCTTTCCTGACTCGAAACGTGTATACGGTCTAGATACAGAAAGAGCAGCGCTGCTTGTTCGTGCATGTGGTATAGTAGAGCCGAGCAGAATGACAGCAGGTGTGAGCCAAAGGGCTTCTACAAGGTTTTTCACAAAGGAGATGTGAGATGAGCCTGCGTCAGGCACCGCTACAGGGACAGTTTCAGGTTGGCACGGCGACACCCCGTGCGACCAGCACACGGGTTCTAGGAAGACGTTTGTTGCTGATGCGTCTGGGGTGGACGCTCCTTACCATCTATAACCTTGTGGTCTTTTTCGTGAGCATTCCTGCCTATTATGCCCACCTCTTTGTTATTTGTACTGATCACACGCAAGAATGCTTCACGGGGCAGTTAACGCCAGGAAACTTACAGGCGCTGCATTATCTAGGCATCTCTATCAATAGCTATGCAGCTTATACGCTTGCCATCAGCATCCTTGCCTCCTCGATCTTCCTAGTTGTGGGCCTGGCGCTCTTCTGGCGCAGGTCTGATGACTGGATGGCGGTCTTTGCCTCGACCGTACTAATTATCTTTGCGGGGGTTGGTGATGTGCGTGCCAGCGCAATCTGGTCACCAGATTCCCCTTCCAATACGCTGCTCCTTGTGCTCGCCACTCTCATCCTTGGCGTTGGCGGGTATTGTGGGCTGGGCCTTTTTTTCTCGTTGTTTCCTACCGGTCGACCTATCCCAAACTGGGCATGGACGCTTGTGTTCCTCTGGCTGATCCAGATCTTTCCCTGGGCACTGCCACCTGATTCTTCATACCAGATCTGGCACTGGCCTCATCTGCTTTTCGCAGGTGAACAATTGGTGCTCCTGGGGGCCTCGATGGGTATCCAGATCTATCGCTACACGCTCGTCTCTGATCTCGTCGAGAGACAACAATGTAAATGGCTGATCTTTGGATTCGCTCTCGCCTTGCTGATTTACATCCCTTACTATGGTCTGCAGGGGCTCTTTCCTTCACTCGCTGCTTCTGACTCACCTTATCTACTCCTCAACGCAACAGTATTTGAGTTATTCCATGTGTTTATTCCCCTTGGTATTGGGATTGCTATCCTGCGCTATCGATTGTGGGATATCGATCTTATCATCAATCGCACTCTCGTTTATGGTGCGCTCTCGACCTGTGTGATCG
Organism: uncultured Chloroflexia bacterium; assembly: GCA_963702765.1. GTDB lineage: Bacteria > Chloroflexota > Ktedonobacteria > Ktedonobacterales > Ktedonobacteraceae > DATMNR01. The sequence continues at coordinate 43,317 of CAVPEB010000073.1, read as the reverse complement.
GGATCTATATCTTGGTCGTCGGCTATTTCGGAACATTGTTTCGTACGTCGAACAACCTGGTGATCTCGCTTGTTGCAACAGGCATTGTAGCCATGCTCTTTCAACCCTTACGCAACTTGCTCCAGCGCTCCGTCAATCACCTGATTTATGGTGAGCGTGACGACCCGTATGCAGCATTGGCACGCCTGGGAAATCGCCTGGAAGCAACGATCGTGCCTGAGCAGGTGCTGCCGACAATCGTGGAAACCGTTGCACAGGCTCTCAAGCTCCCCTATGTGGCCATTGCGCTGCTCCCAGAGCAAGCACCGTTTAACGTAACAGCAATCAGGACTGCTGAGTATACACCCGGAACAGGAAAAGAAGAGGCAGACATCGTGGCATCTTTTGGCACGCCAACGCAAGCTTCAGTGCAGGTACCACTTACTTACCAAACAGAGACGTTGGGATACCTGCTCCTCGTTGCTCGCCCAGGCGACACGTTCGGCAAGGCAGATTCTCGTCTGCTGACTGACCTGGCGCGACAGGCGGGTGTGGCAGTCTACGCCGTACGGCTGACAACTCATCTCCAACATCTTTCGACCAATCTCCAACAAGCCAGAGAACACCTTGTTTCCACACGCGAGGAAGAGCGACGACGCTTGCGCCGCGACTTGCACGATGGTTTGGGGCCAACACTTGCCAGCCTGACTTTCAAAGTTGATGCGGCTCGTAATGTGCTTGCACAAGACATGGAGAAGGCAGATCGCTTGCTGGTTGCAGTAAGACAGCAAGCGCAAGAGGCTATCACCGATATCCGGCGCCTGGTCTATAATTTGCGCCCGCCAGCTCTTGACGAACTAGGTCTGCTCTCGGCGCTACGCGAACAAGCTGCGCACTACCAACACCAGGGACTCAAGGTGGACTTTGACATGCCATCTTCGCTACCATCGTTGCCGGCCGCTGTTGAAGTGGCCGTCTATCGCATCGTGCAGGAAGCCTTGACGAATGCTGCACGTCATGCCCAGGCGCAACGATGCCTGATTCTGTCTTTGCATTGACTCCGAGTCACTGCATCTCGACATCAGTGATGATGGGAAAGGCATTCCTGCTGGACATCACATCGGCGCCGGGTTGCAAACCATGCAGGAGCGGGCTAGTGAGCTGGGAGGAAACTGTACTCTCACACGAGGCTCCTCCGGCGGGACAGTGATCCAGGTCGAGTTACCACTGCCACAGGTAAAGGATGAGGTTTCACCTGCTGCTCCTGACGTAGCCAAATCTGATCAGAAAAGCGCTGTAGTGGACGAAAGCAGCGCGGGCAATGTGGAAGAAGCATAAAAGGAGAAGCTATGGACCCGATTTCGCATCCTGATTGTTGATGATCACCCGCTCTTCCGCGATGGGCTTCGGGCCTTGCTGGAATCCGTCGCGGATATGCAAGTAATTGGTGAGACGTCAACTGGCGACGATGCGATTGCTCAGGCGCAAGCATTGCAGCCCGATGTCATCTTGATGGATATCAAAATGCCTGGGCTCAATGGCATCGAGGCCACACGCCGTATCTTACAAACAAGCCCGCATATCCGCATTTTGATCCTCACCATGTTTGAGGATGACGAGTCCGTTTTTGCTTCCGTTCGCGCTGGAGCGCGCGGTTACCTCCTCAAAGGCGCTGTGCAGGAGGAGACCCTGCGCGCAATTCGTGCGGTGGCAAGCGGCGAGGCCATATTCGGTCCCGCCATTGCCGAACGCCTCATACGCTACTTCGGCAGCGCTCGGCCAAACGCGAAGAGCGGACCAGCACAGTTTTTCCCGGAGTTGACAGAGCGCGAATACGAAATTCTCACGCTGATCGCACAGCGTAAATCGAACGCTGATATCGCTGCACGCCTCGTCTTAAGTCCGAAGACGGTGCGCAACCATGTCTCTAACATTCTGAGCAAGCTGCAGGTTGCCGACCGGACCGAGGCTATGCATGCTGCGTGGATAGCGGGATTGGTACGGGAGAATGGTGAATGATGTAGTCTTATACGCTGCACCTCATGCCAGCGTAGCGCTTCTTGCATCTGCAATGGAAGGCTTTTACACATTACCCAAGAAGATTTGTGAACCGCTCGTCGACGAGCGGTTCTAAAAATGGAGTGACACCCCTGTAGTTAAGATTGGATATTCCTGAATATATCTGGCCCTGCCCCTTTGTGATCGCTTGAAAGCATGGCCGATGTTTGAAAGCACACATTCGAGAAGCCTAACGCTTTACTTTGTCGAGTATCTTTCAGTATCAATGTCGCAATGGTATCACACATCGCTCAAAACTGCCGATATAGTGTCAAATATGCAGCCAAACATATCGTTACTCTTAAAAGTGAACACCAACAAATGCGTAAACCGCACTTTGGAGTGGGCTGTCATAGCAGTCATGGCCTCTCCTCTGAAAAATACCTGTGCGAGGGGTACTCAGGCAACCTGAACTCCCTCTTGCAACTCGACGTGATAGCCGAGTTGCTCTAAGCGGCGGACCAAGCGTTTCTGGGTGGCTTGCCGGTCGCGCTCATCGAAGAAATTGCCTCCCAGTTCTTCGTAACTCACCCGTTGATCCAATAGATGGTAGATGATGACCAAGATGCTGTGGCCCACCGCAAGTATCGCTTTCTTCTTGCCTCGTCGCCCAGCCAGGCGATGATATTGCGCTGACAAATAGGTCTGCTTGGTATGAGCTGCGGCATGAGCAGCTTCCACCAGGAGTTGGCGTAACCAGGGACTGCCGGATGCCGCGTCCGCCCACTGAGCCGTTTGCCTGCACTCTCACGATTGCCTGGGCACACGCCTGCCCACGAAGCGAGATGACCCGGAGTAGGAAAGCGAGACATGTCGATGCCAATTTCCGCCAGGATGCCTTCGGCAGCGCGCTGACTGATGCCGGGAATACTACAGAGCAAGACGATGGCTTGTCCCCAGGTCAGAGATGGTGGGTCTTGCTCTTGCTCCTGATCTTCCCGATCGCTTGTCTCTGGCTCAGCCCCCGGTTGCTGATCTGGCGCAGCTTGCGACGCATCGGCCTTGGCCGGATCGGGAGGGGGATCAAGACGTTGGGCAATCTCCTGGCTGGCTCGCGTGATAGCTTCGTCCAACGTATCAATCAGCGAGAGGTGTTCGGTCAGCATGAAGCGATGATGCGGTTTGAGAACCCCCACCAGGGCTGCTTCTAACTGAGCACGTTTCGCTTTCAGTCTCCCGCGGGCCAGATCAGCCAACTTGGCGGGATCAGTTTGTCCAGCAAGCAGCGCCTCTAACATGGCTCGTGCGGACTTGCCCATGATATCAGTGGCTACATCCCCCAGCTTGAGATTGGTATCTTCCAACGTTTTCTGCAAACGATTGACTGCACGGGCGCGTTCCTGTACCAGGCTGGTCCGATAGCGCGTCAACTCGCGCAATTCTCGCTGGGGAGCCGGAGGAATGTAGCTGGCGCGCAGCAAGCCATGTTGCAGCAAGTCCGCGATCCACTCGGCATCGCGCACGTCCGTCTTTCTCCCTGGAACCGCTTTGAGATGTTGCGCGTTGACGACCAGCACCTCAAAATCCTCTTCGAGCAGGTTATATGCCGGCTTCCAATAGACTCCGGTTGACTCAAGAGCCACGTGGCTACATCCTGCTGCTTGTAGCCAATCATGCAAGTTCAGCAAATCAGCCGTCATTGTCCGAAAGGTCCGTATCTCTTTGTGGCGCTCTCCGGCAGGGCCTGGAGTAATCAGACAAGCAACCAGGGTCTTCTTGTGAATATCAATGCCGCAGCACCGTTGGTAGATCAGTTCCATCTTCTGCTCCTCATATCCTTGCTGGTGCGCTCTCCAGGAGGGTGCGAGGCTGCAAAGAGTCTCCTCTACGTGCTTGGGCCAGCAGTTGGCTGCTGAGCCAGCAACAGACAGTGGTGCCTGATCGCACCCCAGATCAGACTCTTCTTCGGGCTTCGAGCACCAGAGAGGTCCCGATCTTCGACCATGGAGAACTTGCCCCATTCTACCCCTTTTCATGCCCTGTGGCGAGCCTGCGGCTCATGGCTGGCTCTTCTGAAAAAGACCTTGGCCGACGAGATCAGACCGAGAGCTAGCCAGCCAGAGCGATTGGCTGGAGTTCCACATGATAGCCTAAACTGGAGAGTTGACGAACCAAGCGTTTCTCCATTCCTTGACGATCTCGTTCTTCAAAGAAGGTTTCGCCTTTCTCCCGATAGGTCGTCTGGTTTGTTAAAAGGTGATAGATAATGACTAGGATGCTGTGAGCGACGGCGAGGGCAGCACGTTTCGAGCCTCGTCGTTTGGCGAGACGACGATATTGCTCAGCCAGATAACACTGCTTCTGATGAGAGGCCGAATGCGCGGCCTGGACGAGAAGGCATCGTAACCAGGGATTGCCTTTGCGTGTTTTCCCCGAGAGCCGTTTGCCGGCACTTTCATGATTGCCCGGACACACCCCGGCCCACGAGGCCAGATGGGCGGCAGTCGGAAATTGCTGCATATGCAACCCGATTTCGGCCAAGATGCCAACGGCGTTACGTTCGCTGATGCCGGGAATGCTACAGAGCAAGACCACGGCTTGTGCCCAACTCGATGCCGCTTGTGATGCGGAGGGTGCTTCCGGTAAGAGAGCGGAATCCGACAGTCTTTCTGGAGTCGCACTGGCTTTTGTCTCAGAGGGGGAGGTGTCTTCGGGAGGCACCGGGGGAGTGAAGCGTCGGGTAATTTCTGCAGTGACGCGATCAATGGCTTGCTCCAGATGGTGGATTTGCGTTAAATGTTCCCCAAGCAGGAAACGATGATGCTCTGTTACCTTGCCTGTCAAGGCGGCTTCTAATGCTTCTTGAGGAGCACGAACCCGACCGACGGGAAGGGCGGCTAAGCGAACCGGATCGGTTTCTCCATCGGCGATCGCATGCAGGATCAGGCGAGAAGCTTTCCCCATGATGTCGCTGACCACATCGCCCAACTTGAGATTCGTATCTTCTAAGGTTTTCTGGACGCGATTCACTTCTCTGGCCTTCTCCTCCGTCAAGCGAACACGATAGCGCGTCAAATCCCGCAACTCCCGTTGAGGGCTTGAAGGAATGAAGCTGGCGGATGCCGCAGGCCATGTTGCAGCAAATCGGCAATCCACTCAGCATCCTTGATATCCGTCTTTCGTCCGGGGACGGCTTTGATATGCTGCGCATTGACCACCAGCAGTTCAAAATGGCCTTCTAGCAGATTGAATATGGGCTTCCAATACACGCCCGTTGCCTCGAAGGCGACATGGGTACACCCTTGTTCGCGCAGCCAATCCGAGAGCTTCAACAACTCTTCCGTCGTGGTCACATAGGTCCGAAATTCTTTGTTGTTAATAACAGAGATATAATCCTCACAAGTGCCAGAGGAAAACTCCCCAGTTGGGGAGCATGGGATATCCTCAAAGCAACGTGGCTTCTGTGGTCACGATGCGTGAAGGAGGGAACCCATGTTAGCACTCGAGGAACGATTCATGATCAGAGAGATGTATCGCAAGGGTATCTCGATCAGCGAGATTGCCCGTCGGACTGGACGAGATCGCAAAACCATTCGGCAGGTTGTCAACGCGCCTGAGCTTGCACCAGCCAAGCACCAACGTCAAGCCAAGGCGTGCAAAATCGATCCCTATGCCCCCTACCTGGAGCGGCGAATGGCAGAAGGCGTCTTCAACGCCCGCAAGCTGTACGGGGAAATCCAGGCACAGGGCTATCCGGGGAAAGAAAGTAAGGTACGCGAATTTGTGCATGAGCGGCGCCCAGACAAGGAACCGGTTGGGTCGGTTCGCTTTGAAACGGCTCCTGGAGAGCAGGGGCAAGTCGATTGGGGGTCCTTCGGGTTCATCACGCACCATGGACGCACGTATCGGCTCTATGCCTTTGTCATGACGTTGGGCTGGTCGCGAGCCTCTTATCTGCGTTTTACGATCTCATCGGATACCACCTGGTTCATTCGATGTCATCTCCACGCGTTTGCGTACCTGGGAGGTGTTCGGAAGCAGGCTGCTCTACGATAACCTCAAAAGTGTCGTGCTCAGGCGTGATGCTGAGGATGTCGTGCAGTGGAACCCGCGCTTTCTGGACTTTGCCGATGTGGCGGGCTTCAGCCCGCAAGCCTGCAAGCCGTATCGGCCTCAAACGAAAGGCAAAGTCGAAAATGGGGTGAAATATGTGCGGGGAAATTTCTGGCCGGGTTTGCATTTTCAGGACCTGGACGATCTCAACACCCAGGCGCTGGCCTGGCTCAACATGACCGCCAATCCGCGGGTGCATGGCACGACCGGAGAGGTGCCGTTTACGCGGCTGCGCTCTGAGGGATTACAAGCGGCAGACAAGGCGTTGACCTATGATACGAGCGTCCTCATCACGCGCAGAAGTAGCAAGGATTGCTTCATCTCGTACGCTGGCAATCTCTACTCGGTTCCAGCTGCCTATGCCCGCAAGACAGTGCAGGTCAAAATCACGGAAGCGGAGGAACTGGTGATTTGTTCGGAAGTTGGTCAAGAAGTGGCACGCCATCGCGTCTTGTGTGGCAGGCAAGAGCGCAGCGTGCAGGCGGATCATTACCGAGGACTGGGCACACCTGTCCCACGCGTCGAGCAGGCTTCCGCCGTGCAGGAGCTACGACAGGCTTCGCGCACGATGTTCTGGGATGCGCCAGTCGTCGAAGTCCGCTCGCTCTCCGTTTACGACCAACTGCTCGGGGAGGTGTCATGAACGAGCACCGCTATGAGCACTTGCAGGCAATCCTGGAACGTTTGAAATTGATGCGTGTGCCAGAGCGCCTGGATCAGCTCGCCGAAGAAGCAGCCAAAGAGAGTTGGACCTACGTGGAGTTTCTGGATCGCGTGCTCGACGTCGAGGTGAGCGCCCGTGTGGAGCGTGATGTGACCATGAAAACACGTCTGGCTCGCTTTCCTTTTGTCAAGACGCTCGAGCAGTTTGACTTCTCCTTTCAGCCAGCGCTCAATGAGGCGCAGCTCCGTGAACTGGCGACCGCTCGGTTTGTGGCTCACGGAGAAAACATTTTGTTACTTGGCCCGCCAGGCGTTGGGAAAACGCATCTCGCGGTCAGCTGCTGTCGGTCGCCGCGATCATGCAAGGGATCAGTGTCGTCTTTTTCACGGTTGCCGATCTGGTCGACGTAGTGCAACAGGATCTCAAAGAAGATCGACTGGAGCGACGCCTGTACTCCTTGTGCAAACCAAAACTGCTCATTTTGGATGAGATGGGCTATGTGCCCTTAGATCAACGCTCAGCTCAGTTTCTCTTTCGCTTGATTAGCCGTCGCTATCAAAAGGGGAGCATCATCCTGACCAGTAATAAATCCTATGGCGAATGGGGTGACGTGGTGTCGGACTATGTCCTTGCCACTGCCATGTTGGATCGCCTGTTGCATTACTCGACGACGATTTACATTCGAGGCGAAAGTTATCGCCTTCGGGAGAAACGCAAGGCTGGCGTGTTCCATGACCTCAGTACAAAGCCGGTGAAAGGAAGCCCCGCTCCTTCCCAAAAGACACAGGGGGAAGGGCAAAGCGAAACCAATAGCCGCTATGAAGGCCTGTAGATGACAAAGGAGGAACACCGTTTTAGAGAACAGACGTTCTGGGGAATTTTATGTTGGCACTCGCACATACCAATGTACAATTCCCCACCCCTGGAGACTTTTGGAGTGGCACTTTTGGGGATTTTTTCGCTGCTATTGACACTTCTGCGTGCTGCTGGCAAAAAGCGCCTTCTCGCCAGCGCAACAAGGGGTGGTTCCTGCGCCCATCCCGATCAGTCTCATGATCTGGCTCTTCGGCACTAGTGAGGCACGATCTCTGTGCTGGAACACCTCTTCATTCTATCCTTTTTCATGGAGGGTGGTGTACCCCTACATGAAGGTCTCTTGAGAAGACTTTTTTTGACACCGATGTGGACAGCAGAACCAGTTGGAGTGCCCCCAAGAAATCCATACCACTCCAACATTCACACTTGAGATATACCGCTTCTAACTCAAAAGGCGGGTACATAGGCTAAAGATCAGTGGAGGCCTTTGGCATTGTGCACGTCCTGCAGAAACGTCTGCACTTGAACTTGAGCCTCTTCGAAGGTTCGATACTGAGACAGATAGACCTCTTCGCATTTCCCGACTTAGTCATCAATATCGTTCAATATTGACCGTATGAGCGAATTTTGAGCGAATTACGACCGGATTATCAATACCTCAGCCAATTTTCAAGTACAAATGGGATTTCATAATTTCTTTCATTGGATGCGATTCTCACATGCTATTTTCAACCAATCTCGTTGTGACACTCCACTATTTGAATCAAATGGACCTTCTATCTTCTTGCAGGCGATCGTCCTTGACAACACACAAGAAGCTCTTCCTTCTCCAGCTACGAGTCTATATAACAACCGAATTGTGAGCGAACGGTTATGAAGAGATTGTGTGTGAGAAAAGTTTATGTGCATGAATCTTCCGCTTCACATAGTACTTCATGCTGTGAAATGAGGAATGTATTCCAGGCGTTTAAGCTGCTGGTTATTCGGTATGCACGGAGAGATTCAAAACCCTACAGACGTTGGGAAATGACATGATTGCTTCTTGAATGCATCTTTGAAACGAAACTCACCACCCTGTGGATATGCTGGATGTCAGCAATGTCTACGGCAGTCGGTATTGTCGTCCACGGGTCTTCCCCGTTCCTCTCAGTGCTCCGCGTTCTACAAGTGCTTCCAGGTCACGGCGGGCCGTCGCCTCAGAAACACTGGTAAGTTCCCGGTACATCGTATTCGTAATCACGCCCTGCTCTCTAACGTATTGCATTGCTTGCTGCATGCGCCGTTCCTGCTCGAGCAACAAGGGTTCATTAGCAGTGATATGTACTTGCCGGGTCTCTGTGTCCCATAGCGTCCCACTGGATGTGGAGAGGGGAGATGGAGCCATAGCAGGGGCTTTGGAAAAGGTTACGACAAACTCGCTCATCTCCCGAAACTGCGGCGGCGGGAGACCCATTTGCTTTGTCTCCTCAAGCATCAGCCTGATTCCACTCCCAACGCGCTCCATGTATCCCGGTATATCTCGCAAGAGGCCCGCCATGATCGGATTGCGTAGTTTCGAGGTCACCTCCCCGCGCCGCATCTGTTCGACGGTCACACCTGGAAGCAAGAGGCCAGGGCTATGCACTTCGATCCGGTCGGCATAGTAAAACACACGAATGCTCTCACCGCGCCTGCTGTAATCGCGGTGAATTGCAGCATTTACGACTGCTTCGCGCAACGCCTCCAGCGGGTAGTCTGGCAGGTCAATGCGCTTCCATCCCTCGATTCTTCCCTCGACAGGAACGTGCTGGGAGAGAAATGCCTCAGTCTCATCGATGAGTTCCTGGATGGTCCCGGTAATGATCTTGCGATCGGCATACCCGCCTACCCCCAATGTATCGCGATACAGGACGCACACTACTTCGCTCTGGAGAATGTGCAGTTGTGGGTCATAGCCAAAGAAGAGGAGGCCAGCGTTAGTCGGGACAACTTTCCTCTTCACGATCCTGGCGCATTTCAGCCCAACCAGAAACTGTTCTATATTCTCGAACCGTCGGAAGCTCCGGCTTCGCGCTGAACGCTGTCGAGTGTAGGCCTCGACTCGCTCCGGGTCGATGTCCTTCATCGTGGCATCTTGAACAGGCAGAATTTCCCAGTCCTGTAGCCCCCGGTCGCTCGCGAGTTCCAGCATTTCCGAGGCGCTGAGTGGAACGGTGTGCGTACCGCGTCGTTTCCAAAACACTCCACTCGCTTGATACACCGGGCCTCGACTGGGCGGAATTGTCGCCACCACTACCTGCTTGCCATCAAGCACATAGACTTCCGGCTCGGCAGGATCCAGAAACAAGGGCGGATCAATCTGCCGGGCAGCCCGCAATATCATATCCTGTGTGAGCGTCATACGCGAGTCCGCTACACCCACAACCTTAAGGCTGCTATCTTCGACCCCAATAATGATGATGCCACCCTGAGCATTTGCCATCCCACACATGCGCTCCGCCAGTTCGCCCGGCCTTGGTACAGCTTTCTTGAGTTCCACAGTACTTGTCTCGCCACGAGCGATTGTCCGACGCAGAACCGCATCTGTCAGCGTAGGCATACGCACCTTTTCTCCCATCTGTCTCGCTCTCTAAACATCTCGATTGTACAACAACTTGCAATAATAAGCTAGCAGGCGTGAGCGGATTATGAGCGAATGGTGAGCGAATTACGACGGGATTCTCGGCGCTTCTGCCTTTTTCCTTTTCTTCTACTTGTATCGCATGATTGAATTATCTGCATATATGAGAGTGAGAGTGGCATCTTTTAATACTCTTTGCCGATTGCCCGAGGCTATCAGGTTTGCAACGTTTTCGAGCGAGCCAGCGGTCGTTGCAGAGGCAACCCGTCCATCGGGATAGTGTCCAGCCCAGGCTCGAAGATGATCACTGGATAGCGCACCGCGGCGGATGAAAGTTGGACGCGATCGAGGCTATGGGCCTGGATGGAGTCGTTGCTCTGGATGAGCTGTTGTCCGATGAAGCCATGCTGCGAAGTAGAGGCTCATCCGCATTTCAGAAGGAGCTATCATAGCCGTTATAGCCTCACATGAGAAGACTTTTTCTTGACAGCAGACTTGACAGCAGAACCGGCGGATGATACCGTATCTCTATGGACCTCTGTGGACGCACCGTGCGCTTTTTGAGCACGGAACGGACGTTCGCGGACGGCTGTGGACGAGTTGGATCGAGCCGTGGGTTCGAATCCCACCTCCTCCGCTAAAGCCTTAAGGCAGCCACTAGCGAAGTCTGATTGGGGTGATACTGTATGGACTCAACGAGCATCACGACCTTCACTGCCGTCGGTGGCCTAGTAGTAACAGCTTTTGGTTACATCGGATACCAAAGGCGACGAGATCGGTTGGCAGCCATAAGGAAGACCTTTGACGACGTTATTGGGATCCTTGCATCGAACAATGAAGAACAGCGTCTTGCTGGCGCAATTCTTCTCAGGCGCTTCTTTGATGAAACTAGCGAACTCGGACTAAGTACGTTGTTGCCGCCGAGAAGAAGGGCACCTTACGCACAAGAGGCAGTTAGTGTGATCGCTGCTGTACTTCGAGGGCTACAAAGCGGCAACTTCCAAAAGCTCCTCGCTGATAGTCTTGCTTATGCGCCTGATCTTAAAAGAGTAGACCTCCAAAAGACGAATTTACAGAATTCATACCTACTGCCCCGACGAAAGGGCGTCACACTGGAACGAGTAGATTTTTATCGAGCAGACCTCAGTGGCGCAACGCTCAAGGGTGCCTCTGCCCCTTATGGGATCTTTTATCAGTCTCGTCTATGTCATACTGTCTTCAGTAAAACTGATCTCCGAGGAGCAAATTTCTTTCAGGCCGATCTCACTGGGGCACAGTTTGATGGAGCAGCGCTAAAGGGCGCAAGTTTCAAAGATGCCCGAAATGTGCCACAGGAACTCCTTCCTTTTCTCGACAAGAATGGCACTTATATCTCAGACCAACCGGGGCCGAAACAGGTAAGGATTTCGGCAGGCAAGCCAGAATCTTCCAACGCTTCCCGTGTATTCTTAAGTCTTCCCTCACAGCGCACCATAGAGCAACAGGCGCACGTTGTACGCTTCACCAAAATGCTTGAGGAGCATGGCGAACTACCAAGAAGCGAGTACTCTCAGTTTGGCCAACTAAGCGAAGTGCGACGGCGGATAAGCGGTTGCTCCGGCGCTGCGATCTTCGGTTTCACCCGACTCCAAGATAATGAGGACATCCCCTTTCCCAGTGAGACAAAATCTCCAACGATTCAACAGCATTTAACTCCTACGCCTTGGAACCACATTGAGGCAGGTATCGCTTTCGTCCTCGATCTTCCCCTTCTGGTCATGTTGTTGAGAGAATTCAACCAAGGAATCTTTGATAAAACTATATCAGAGCAGTCTGTGTTCCGACTTTTGCTGGACGGCGACTGGTCGGTAGATCCAGCGAAAACTGCACTCAACGATTGGATTTTGGCTGTTCGTGAGCGAGCCAGCCGTGGCAGTTAGTAAACAATATTTGGTCTGTCATCACTTTTCTCCAGGACAAATATAGTAAAAATAGATTTGTCCTCATAGAGCCAACACTTCAAGCTGGTGCTTCGTTACCAAAACCTGTCAATAACCAGTAAAAATGTCACTACGCGTTCCAGCTTTCAGTTTCTTTCCATCAGCTGGTGCAAAAGTATGCTATACCCACTCGCCTTGACAAGGCTGCGTTTCGCATGGCCAGATGTTGGTGCATTTGATAGAACGCAAAAAACAGCAGGGTTTCGCTGTAGAGATGTCTTAGCTGATCTGGGAACGAACTGGTGGCTCCGTTGCCTTCAGCAACAGCTTGTGCCATGGATGATCAAGCCAAACCCAGGAACGGAGCCACTGCACTTTCCTTTGGGAACGAGCAACATCTTCCTTTTCAACGTGGAGAGTCTAGGTGTGCGCATAACTCGGGTGCTTCCCACGGTGCAGTAATTGTGAGGAGATATCTCATAGCGTACATGGCCGCTAGAGCGGTAGTCACAAAGGCATGCAAGACCTCATTGGCTTGTACACGTATAATGGCTCAGGCTAAACACAATTCGATGACCAGCCGATCAGGGCATTGGTTCCAAACAGACGCTCCACACATCCTTTGGCTTGTGGCGAACGGGCAGCAATCGAGGTGATCTCCAATTCTATCAACAAGCGTCTAAATTGGGTCGGGTCTTGCTTGCCTGCTAACTGTTCCCTCAGCATATCAGCTTCTGTGGCGCGACTGTTCTGCCGGAAGATGCCGTGGCAATCATGGTAAAACACCAGAGGCCGTCCGTGTCGTTACATCATCTGACGCACTAATAGCAAGAACTGCGTAAGAATGACTATTAGAATGCGAAAGAGCATCTACTAAAGCCATTGAGTTACAGCCAGGTTACGTAGATGCCCTGAGTTCTCTGGGCGGTATCTACCGACATGAGAAAGATTATGAGAACACCTTGGGATATTACGAGCGATCCTATCGTGCAGATATCAACTTGCCTAATGTGCTCAGAAATGTCGACTCCTTTTATGTTTGTGTGTCGATCTCTACACTGGCTTCGTGCAGAGTAGCATCTGGGGTGTGTAGTAGTATGCGAATCTCCCAGTGGCCTGCCATTGAGAGTGTCCCTTGAGTACTGTACTGACCTTGTCCATTCGATTGCAAACCAATCTCATCGGTACCCATGTCCATATCTAGCATAGTGGTTGATAGTTGGGCCTGCATCGTGGGTATAGGTTTTCCGCTGGTAGCATTCTCCACCCCAACAGTAAAATCATTGAGACCGAGTCGATTCGGTGTCACACTGAGCTGAATCACATATTTACCATCCGTCGTTTTTAAAGTGGAATGAAATGCTGCTGTCTCTGTTGGTGTTGAGGGGGTGCTGCCAGTTGTGCTACATGCAGCAAGCAACATAACTGTACTGATTAGCAGCAAGCTTCCCATAAGTGTTGACAGGCGATAGATCAACTTCATCTGCAACAACCTCTTCTCTTTGTTAGGAAAAACTATAGTCGTTTGTATTATAGCAAAGCTGTCAGTCCCTGCCACTCCGTTTCTCTGAAATCGGTTTTGAACGCCTGTGTTTCAAGGAGAACAAGAATATAGGATTTCTTCACTTTTGCAGTCTTCCCTATGCTTGTCGTGCCATTGTCAACACCCTAGGGTAAAAACTTAGGGATTCATACCAATAGACAAGCAATACGTTCCGATTTATAGTCTCAGTTGTGGTTTGCTCCCAATTCATAGTATCGCCAGGTGGAGCAAGCACTCAGCATTAGAGATGCTATAAACGTTTGCTATACATACATCTCTATTTCGGACTGAACTGAAAGGAAACGACAACTTTATGTTACTTTCACGCAAAACCCTCCAACGCATCATTGGCGTGTTGTGGCTCATCGATGGGCTTTTGCAATTGCAACCACAGATGTTCACGATGAATATGGTGAATGGTATCATGAAACCTATGCTGCAAGGGCAACCTGGTATTTTCGAGCCAAGCCTTCAGTTTATCGTCAACCAGACGACGCTTCACCTCATAGCTGTCAACCTGCTTATTGCTACTGTGCAAATACTGCTTGGACTCGGCTTCCTCTTTCTCTCTGGTGATTGGGTGAAATGGCTGGTATTGGCCTCAATTGTGTGGGCTTTCATTGTCTGGTATGGTGGTGAGGGCATGAATATGCTTCTGACCGGAACGGCCAGCATTCTCACAGGTGCGCCAGGAGCTGTACTACTTTATCCTTTACTAGGTCTTGCTGTTTACCCACGCAATCAATCTACTACTTCTACAGGCGCAACCAGGATAGCAGGCGATGATGGGCTGGTCTCACGCCGACTGCTGCGCTATATCCTTGCTGGCTTCTGGTGCTTCGCAGCGCTGCTCCAGTTGCAGCCCTATTGGTGGCAAGATGGCCAGATCTCTCAGGCCATAGGCGCGATGGTCGGTCAAGGTGGCCTGAATGCTGTTCTGGTAGACCCTGTTCTCACGCAGATCTCAAATGCCACGGCCAACATTGAGATCCCACTCAATATTGCACTGATCGTCGTTTTTCTGGCGATCGGCATTGGCCTGGCCGTAGTCAAGGATGAGCAGGTGCACCTGTTCCTGATCGCATCGATTATTGTGAGTGTCTTATTCTGGTATTTCTCGCAAGCCTTCGGTATGATCCTGACTGGTATGGCGACCGACTTCAATTCAGGTCTGTTGGTTGTAGTGATAGCGCTAGCCTGCTGGCCTAAGGCTCATGCCTTGAGTGCGCAACGCGCGCAGGTAGCCCGCGACTTGCGAGAGTCAGAAGAGTCGGGTTCAACGCAACGAGCATAAGGTAAGGTCTTTCCAGCACGATGGATGGAGGAAGTAACGCTCCTCCATCCATCGTGCTGGAAAGGGGGTTAATGTAAAAACCAGATTATACTCCCTCCACATTTTCCCGTTTGAATCACACCAAACTGACATCCACTCATATCTCTTTTTGCGGGCCTGCGACCCCAGATAAAAATGAGGCGAGGGATGCCCTCGCGCTCCCAGCAAAGGGCTTTGCCCTCTACACTCCCAATTCTGGGTGGATATCAGATACCAAAACCTTGACAATGCAGAATACCCATGGTACCTTTTACGCCATAGTCTGTTCATCATACCATCATACCAATTAGCCTGTAGGAGAATATCACTTGCTGGAAAACATGTATACCCCCATCCAGTCAAATAAGGTATTTGAACAGATAGCACAGCAGATCGAACAACGTATTTTGAGTGGTGAGTTACAAAGTGGGGACCGATTGCCGACTGAACGCGAATTGAGCCAGCAGTTTCATGCTAGCCGAACAGCTGTACGAGAGGCGATGAAGACATTGGCTCAGCGAGGTTTGGTTGATATGCGACCTGGACGGGGCACTATTGTCATTGATGGGACTTCACAGGCTATGCGCCACTCAATGGGTTTGATGATGAAAGTGGGACAGGCAGGCAATTCCGTGAGCCTTGTCGAGTTGCGAGAAATTATTGAACCTGAGATTGCTGCCCTGGCTGCTGTACGAGCAACTGATGAGCAAATTGCCAGAATGCGCGATGCGGTAGAGGTTATGGATACTCACATTCATGAAGCTGCTGCTTATATTGCAGCTGATAATGACTTTCATCGCGCATTGGCAACTGGAACCCAGAACATACTTATCCTCTCACTTATAGACTCAATCGTCGATCTTCTTAGCGAACAACGCAAACTAATTTTTTCTACAAACGGCGGTCCTGAACGAGGTCAAATACATCATAAGCGCATTCTTGAAAGTGTTATGAGTCATGATGTTGAAGCGGCTCGTGAAGCTATGCGTGATCATTTGCATCAAGTTCGTGAAGATGTAAAAAGTTCGACCATATAGAAAAACATTATCTTCACTTCGGAGGTTGCTTATGGCTAATCTTGGATTTATAGGGCTGGGGGCTATGGGTGGGCGAGTAACCAAAAGACTCCTGGATGCCGGCCACACGGTTACAGGTTACAACCGCACGAAGTCGAAAGCACAGTGGCTGCTTAATGCTGGTATGCAATGGGCAGATTCACCACGAGCGGTAGCAGAAGCGGCTGATGTCATATTTACGATGGTGACAAATACGAATGCTCTGCACGAGGTTGTTTCAGGCTCGGATGGCATACTGGACGGATTAGGTCCAGGCAAGATTTATATTGATATGAGCACCGTTAGTCCCCATGCTTCACGTAAGCTAGCCGAACGGGTAGCCTCGAAAGGCGCTCGGATGCTGGATGTGCCGGTGTCTGGTAGTGTAATTACTCTGGAACAAGGCAACCTCTCGCTGATGGTTGGTGGTGAAGAAGCGATCTTTGAGCAGGTCAAATCTATCCTGTTGGATATTGGTCCAAAGGTGAATTATGTTGGTAAGAATGGTCAGGCCGTCTTAATGAAGATCGCGATCAATTTGAACCTGCAAGTTCAAATTCAGGGATTTTATGAAGGACTTCTGCTGGCAGTAAAAGGTGGAATTCCACTCGAAACGGCCCTCGAGGTAATGCTCAATAGCGTGATTGCTTCCCCTTCACTGAAATATCGCACGCCATTTATACTTCAGCCTCCTGATGAGGCATGGTTCAATGTGAATATGATGCAGAAAGATATGCTGCTGGCGCTTGAGATGAGCAGGGAACTGAATATGCCATTGCCAGCGGTGGCTGTTAGCAACGAGTTACTGACATCTGCGCGAGCAATGGGCCTGGAGAAAGAAGATTTTGCCATCGTATATAAAGTGCTGGCCAGGTTGGCTGGTTTAGACTTGTAGCGTTTGATACTCGCCGCCTGCGGGATTTGAAAATGGAGATGTAATCTTGGTTCATTCTGAAACATCCAATTCTGTGGAAAATATGGGGGCCGCAAGTTCCGAAGCCCAGAGTGAGCAGTGGCTGCGTATGTATGAGCAGATGCTGAAGATCAGGGTCTTTGAAGAGCATGTCAACGTACTGTATCTTAGTGCTAAAATGCCCGGCCTTGCTCACTTATATACGGGTGAAGAAGCTGTAGCAGTGGGTGTATGCGAAGCATTGAATCGCGATGATTTTATTACCAGCACTCATCGTGGCCATGGACATTGCCTGGCAAAGGGAGCGTCTATCGATAGAATGTTTGCCGAATTACTTGGTAAAGAAGCAGGATACTGTCGAGGTAAAGGTGGTTCTATGCATATTGCCGACCAGGAGAACGGGAATCTCGGAGCTAACGCGATCGTCGGCGGTAGTGCAGCCCTGGCCACTGGATCTGCCATGTCGAGTAAAATGCAAGGCACAAACCAGGTAACGGTTTGCTTCTTTGGAGATGGCGCGCTTGGTCAGGGAGTGCTCTACGAAGCGATGAATATGGCTTCTTTGTGGAAACTACCGATTATTTACGTCTGTGAGAATAACATGTACAACGAATATACGCACTTTTCCGAGACGACAGCCGGAGAAATGAGCGCGAGACCCAGGGCCTTCGGCATTTTCACAGAAGAGGTGGACGGGCAGAATATACAGGAAGTTTACTACACTGCACAGAGGCTCGTTGAACGAGCACGGCACGGAGAAGGTCCAGCCTTCCTGCTCTGTCATACATATCGTTATCATGGACACCACGTTGGCGATATTCAACGATCGTATTACCGTTCAAAGGAAGAAGAACAATTGTGGATGACGCAACGTGATCCACTTCAGTTGCTGACCACCTGGCTACTTGAACAGCAACTCGCAGACAATGAGACACTTGAGCAGATTGACCATCGAGTGCAAGCTGAAGTTGAGGCTGGTGTTGAGTTTGCGCTTCATGCATCTTTCCCAGATCTTAGTGAGGTAGATCAAGATGTCTATGCTTAGTACAACTGCAAGTCAAGAAAATTCGGGATCGGGGAGCAATCAGCGCACTCGAGAGATTACCTTCGGGCAGGCTATTCGCGAAGCTCTTGCTGAAGAAATGCGCCGTAATCCGAAAGTGTTTATCATGGGCGAGGATGTCGCTGAAGCTGGAACGCCCTTCAAGGTACTGGCTGGACTGGTCGATGAGTTTGGGCCAGCACGAGTAATTGACTCGCCGATTTCAGAAGCGGGCATAACCGGCCTGGGCGTTGGCGCTGCAATGACTGGCATGCACCCTGTAATAGACATTATGTTTGGTGATTTCATTGGTTTAGCAATGGATCAAATTGTGAACCAGGCCGCTAAAGTGCACTATATGTCCGGCGGTAAGCTCAAAGTGCCACTGGTTGTGCGCACAACACTTGGAGCAAGTCGCCGATCTGCCGCACAACACAGCCAGAGTTTGCATGCCTGGGTAAGTCACATACCTGGTCTGAAGGTTGCGCTTCCATCGACACCCTACGATGCAAAAGGATTGCTAAAAACCGCAATTCGAGATGGCAATCCGGTGATTTTCTTCGAAGATAAGATGATGTACCAGCTCAAAGGTCTCGTACCGGAGGAAGAGTATACCATTCCGTTCGGTGTCGCAGATATCAAGCGTTCTGGGAGCGACATTTCCATAATAGCAACAAGTAGCATGGTACAGGTAGCCCTGGAGGCCGCGGAGCTACTGGGCAAATCTGGCATCAGCGCTGAGGTCATTGACCCACGAACTACTTTCCCCCTCGACAAACAGACGCTCATTGAATCTGCTAAAAAGACAAGCCGCGCCATCGTGATCGATGAGGGGTATGAACGTTATGGTGTCACTGCTGAGATTGCCTCGGTGATTGCTGAAGGAGCATTTTACTATCTGGATGCCCCCGTAAAGCGCATGGGTGCGATGGATGTACCAATACCTTTTTCGCCTGTGCTGGAAGATCTTACGGTTCCGACTGCTTCATCTGTAGTAGAACTAGCCAGGACATTATGTGGTCAAAATTAGAAGTTTACAAGTTGGTTGTTTCGAGTAGGTCGAATGCAGGGTAACCCTGGCCTGAAGTCGGAGAAATCTTTAAGGAGTAATATTATGGCTATCAAAACGTACGGCTTGATGGGTGTAGATTGGGAGGAACGTGTAAACTACGAACGGTTACGCAACGAACGGCTGGCTCGCATAAAGAAGCTACTCAAAGAATCAGAGATGGGTGCGCTCCTGTGCTTTGACATGACCAATGTGCGCTATATTACCGCAACGCATATTGGTACCTGGGCCATGGACAAACTTGCTCGCTTCACTCTGCTACCACAAGATGATGAACCGATTATGTGGGACTTTGGCTCTGCAGCACGTCACCATCAACTCTATTGCCCATGGCTAGGCGAGCGTTCACGAGCTGGTATCTCGACGCTGCGTGGCGCTATGCTACCTGCTGCTGGTCGAGCTGAAGACGTGGCACGCAAGATACGTGTTGAACTGGAAGAACGCGGATTGCTCAACGAGCCTGTAGGGATAGACGCAGTTGAATTACCTGTTTTGTTCGCATTGCAGGCAGAAGGCATCAAAGTGGTAGACGGACAGCAGTTGATGCAGCAAGCACGTCTTCTCAAAACACAGGATGAGATTACACTTCTCAACTCAGCTTGCATGATGGTGGACGCAGCTTACGACGAACTTTACCGCTTTATGAAACCAGGCGTACGAGAGAACGAATGTGTTGGATTAGTCAGCAAAGTCTTATACGATCTGGGTTCGGAACATGTAGAGGGTGTCAATGCTATCTCTGGTGAGCGCTGCAGTCCTCACCCGCATGTTTTTAGTGATCGTGCTTTACGCCCGGGTGATCCTGCATATTTTGACATCCTACACAGCTTCAACGGGTATCGAACCTGCTACTATCGCACATTCACAGTTGGTAGCGCATCCCAGGCAATGGTGGATGCATACAAACGTTGTCGTTATATTCTCGATATTGCCATCGATGCAATCAAACCAGGCGTGACGACTGCGGATATCGTAAAGCTGTGGCCCAGGGCAGAGGAGTTCGGCTTTCCGAACGAAGAAGCAGCTTTTGCTTTGCAATATGGTCATGGTGTAGGACTCTCAATCTGGGAGAAGCCGGTCTTTAGTCGCCTGGTCTCACTTGACCATCCAGAAGTTATCGAAGAAGGTATGGTCTTTGCGCTTGAGACGTTCTGGCCAGCAAGCGATGGGTGGTCCGCAGCGCGTATCGAAGAGCAGCTTGTGGTTACAAAAGATGGATGTGAAGTTATTACGCGCTTTCCAGCCGAAGATTTGTTGGTAGCAGGAGTACGCTATTATACCGCAGGCGGACCGCTCCCAACTACACGTGAAGCGCAGTCCCAACAAAACACACTGGCCAATGGTTATCTCGCTCAGCGTTCAAAGGATCAGGAAACCCTATTGAGGGCGTAAGGATACCTCTTGGTAAATCAGGGACATACAGGAGACCATTCATGGCAACACAGGTCATCTTACCTGCTCTGGGTATGGCACAGGAGACAGGGATAATAGTGCGATGGCTTAAAGCCGAAGGGCAGAAGGTCACAAAGGGTGAACCGCTGGTCGAAATCGAGACTGACAAGGCCACGGTGGAGATCGAGGCATCTGCAACTGGCATACTGACCAACGTAACCGGCGTCGTGGGCGTCGAGATACCAGTCGGACAGGTGATTGCCTCTATCACAGATTCCGCAGAAATATCACCGGAAAATACACTGGCTAAAGGAGGGACTGCCTATAGAAATACCATTTCCGACGGTCATACGCCGCCACAATCTGGCGATAGATTCTCCAATGTGATAGCCAGCCCATTAGCTGCACGCATTGCGGCTGAACATAACCTGGATTTGGAGACAATTAAACCAGAGGGAAAGCGTATACAAAGTTCAGATGTACTGGCGCATATTCAGGATCGACAAACGGTAGAACCAATCATCACAAGTCGACCACGTCTGGCGCCAGCATCTCCCAAAGCACGCAGATTAGCAGCGGAGCAAGGGAAAGATATCGCGACAATCCGGGGCAGCGGACCCGAAGGAGCAGTACTGGTTACGGATTTGGGAGATCTAAAAACGAAGTCGTCACCCTTACCAGTCGTAGAACCGGTAATGCCAGTTACTGTAGCGCAAAAAGAGTCCGCGGTTAGTCACGTCTGGCGCATTATGGCAGAAAGAACGACTCAAAGCTGGACGAGTGTACCCCACTTTTATCTTGTCCGAGAGGTCAATGCAAGCCATCTCATAAATTGGCGAGAGCAAATTCAGAAGCGATCTTCTGAAAAGGTGACCTATACCGATTTGCTGATAAAGGTGCTGGCAGCGACCTTACGAGAACATCCAAGACTCAATGCCTCGTGGCAAGCAGGTTCAATTATCCTTCACAAGGAAATCAATATTGGGTTGGCTGTGGCTATCGATGAAGGGTTGATCGTGCCAGTTATCCGTGGGGCAGATGAGTATAGCGTGCAGGACCTTGCTCTGATGCGCAAGGAGTTGATTGTCAAGGCTCAGTCAGGGAAACTGAGACCACAGGATATTCAGGGAGGCACGTTTACAATCAGTAATCTAGGCATGTACGGAGTAGATGCCTTTAACGCAATTATCAATTCGCCTCAAGCTGCTATTCTGTCCGTGGGTCGCATAGCTGAACGCGTTGTGCCCATCTCGAGCCAGCCTTCAGTGCAACCTATGATGGTACTCAGTCTTTCATGTGATCACCGTGTAGTCGACGGCGCTAGAGGAGCACAATTTCTAGCTACGTTTGCCGATCTGGTAGAAGAGCCTCTAGGACTTTTAGGATGAGTTATTCATCAAGAAAGTGTAAATTCTGAGACAATGTTCAGAATAAATACGTATTTATGGCGAAGTACATTACCCTATTGGCAGTAGATTTAAGTTACTACTTCCCGGGGAGCAGTAACTCGCTTGAAGCTGACACAAGACTTAGAGTCAGCGTAGTATCATGAAGGAGGAATGTAGTGAAGCTACATTATTTCACACGACTGAGGAAGGCGCTCTTCGCGTCTTTTACCGCAAGCCTTATCCTACTATTTGTTGTGGCCTGCGGTGGATCATCAACCGCGAGCACAACACCAACTCCAGCAAACACAACCCCTATCAAGATCGGTATCTCGCTCTCGTTTTCAGGAGATTTCTCCGCAGATGGTCAGGCATTCCAGCAGGGCTACCAACTCTGGGCCGCTGACATTAATAAAGCAGGGGGACTGCTGGGTCGGCAGGTGCAACTGGACATCGTTAACGACAATAGCAGCCCAGATCAGGTACAAACCAACTATCAGACGTTAATTACCGTTCATAAAGATGACCTAGTCTTTGGTCCGTTCTCCACACTTTTGACGAAACCGGCATCAGTTGTAGCCAGTCGTTATGGGTACGCGTTTGTAGAGGGCGCCGGTGGCGGTCCTTCAGTCTTTACGCGTGGCCTGCACAATATCTTTGATGTCTCCCTACCAGTGGCCAACAACCTGGTCGCCTTTGCACATTATATTCAGACCTTACCATCTACTCAGCGGCCCACATCAATTGCCTATGCAACCGAAGATGATCCGTTTACGCAGCCTCAGGTAGACACAGCCAGGACGTTGTTTGAGCAGGAGGGTATTAAGACAGCTTCGTATCAGGTATATCCAGCAGAGACAACAGACTATAATCCAATTGCCGATAAAATAATCGCCTCTGGCGCTCAGGTGGTAGTTGTTGGGACTTTGCTTCCTGATGTCAGCGCTTTCATTCAGACGATTCAAGCAGCAGCACTATAACCCACAGGCATTGATTGCCACCGCTGGACCAGACCAGGGCGATCAATTTCACCAAGGCCATTGGCGGAGCCAAGTCAGCCGAAGCAATCATGGTACCCAATGGCGGCTGGTTCCCGCAGGCTAATACCACCGGCAATGCTCAAATGGTACAAGAATATCTTGCCAAGTATGGTGGCACGGCTGCAGATATTAGTTCTGATGTTGCCGAGGCCTACTCGGTTGGACAGGTGGTACAGCAAGCAGCCACTAAGATCAACAGCATTGATAATACCAAGTTGATTGCAGAACTTCACTCCAGCGTTACGTACTACTACTGTCCAGGGACCGGTGAAATTCGATGATACAGGCCAGAACACTGCAGCAACTGCATACCTGTTCCAATGGCAGAATGGGAATTTAGTACCCGTCTACCCGGCAAATGTAGCATCCGCGGAGCCCGTATATCCAAAGCCCAATTGGCCATAAAACGTACTGTACGATGACTTTGCATCGTGGTGGGTTAACTGACCCACCACGATCATTGTGATAAGCCTCGAGTTCGCGACACACCAGCTAGTAAGGGGGTTTATGGCAAACTTAATTATAGGAGCAGTCATCACAGGAATATTGACTGGTGGCGTCTATGCCTTGATGGCTTCAGGACTGACATTGATATTTGGTGTAATGGAAATCATTAATATTGCCCAGGGCGCCCTGGTCATTCTAGGGGCATACCTCAGTTACTGGCTACAGGCTAACTACCATATCGATATAATCGTGGGACTACTTATCACGATGCCAATCATGTTTATCCTGGGTGTCTTCATCGAATGGGCATTTATTCGCCCGCTAAAGCTCAATCGAACGATGTTGTCCATTCTGGTCACGTTTGCGATCGCAATGATCATCGAAGGAGTATTAACAAATCGAGTCGGGGCAAATTATGTAGAATTGAATGCCTGGTATGTAGATGCATCATTCAAAATAGGTAATTTCTATCTACCTTACATCTACGTTTTCGGATTTTTACTGAGCGTATTCCTCCTGGGTTGTCTTTATATGTTGTTATATCGTACAAAATTTGGCTACAGCCTGCGCGCTTCAATGCAAAATCGCACAGCGGCAGAACTAATCGGTATCGACATTGAAAGAGTCTCGGCAATTACTTTTGGCATAGGTGTTGCAATGGCAGCAGCAGGAGGCGCCGCCTTTGGAGCGACGAATCTTTTTAATCCAGCCAGCCACTACGACCTGATCTCGCGCTTGCTCGTGATTATTGTTCTTGGTGGATTGGGAAGTCTGAGAGGGGCTTTAATCGCCTCTGTTGCTATGCTTGTAATAGGTGATGTAACCGCTGTTGTATGGTCCCCGGTATGGTCAAGCACGGTCTTTTTTATCATACTTGTTGCTGTTCTGGTAATCCGTCCGCAGGGACTTTTTGGACAGCCTGAAGGAAGAAAGCAATGAAACTACTCAAAATAATCTTGCTCTATAGCCCTTCTTGCTGTGTTCATAGCATTTCCGTTTGTATTTTCTGATCCTGCCACCACTACAGTTGCGGTCTTTACATTGTTTTTCGCGGCAGCAGCAGTTGGATGGAACATTTTTTCGGGTTATACCGGGTATATTGCACTAGGACACGCTGTTTATTTCGGGATAGGCGCCTATGCAATGGCATTGCTTTGCCAGTACTGGAAAATTCCGGCTGGCTATGCTCCATTCTTTCTGCTCCCCTTGATAGGTCTTATAGCTGCTGCTTTCGCAGTACCATTTGGTTGGATTGCGCTGCGAACGCGCAGGCACACATTTGTGGTTATTACCATAGCGACGTTCTTCATCATGCAGCTTATGGCTTACAACCTTCGCGCCATTACCCAGGGTTCAGCAGGACTTAGTTTGCCCATACCATTTGATTGGAGTGCGGATTTCTTCAATCTACCTTTCTACTTTGTTGCGCTTGCCATACTGCTACTCGCTTTTGGCACTTCGTGGTGGGTGCGTAACTCAAAATATGGACTTGGGCTGCTGGCAATTCGAGACGATGAGGATAGGGCGCTTGGATTAGGAGTGAATACAGGTCCATTCAAGTTGATCGCTTTTGTCATATCCGCCTTCTTTGTTGGGATGGTAGGCGGTCTACACGCCTATTTCAACAGTTCTATCTTCCCACCCTTTGCGTTCGACGCGCTTTTTGATGTGGCTATTGCCCTGATGGCTTTTCTGGGAGGTATGGGAACGCTGTTTGGCCCTATTCTTGGTGCGCTCATTTTGGTTCCCGCTCAACAATATTTGACTATCATTTCCCAAAGTAGTGGCTATAATCTGATTATGTACGGCGTTATTTTCCTGGCAATTATTCTATTATTACCCGAGGGTATCATACCCACTATAAGTAAGAGGTGGAACAAGTGGAAGGCCTCTCGCAATAGCTCGGAACCAACGCCTGACATTGTGACTTCTCCAGGTTCTGAAGATTCAATCGTTGTAGAGAGTTCGGGGAAAGGGGTTGAGCAATGAGTCTGCTAGAAGTACAGAACGTCTCGAAAGCTTTTGGAGGAATTCACGCTCTTAACACCTGTTCCATCAGCGTAGAAGCAGGGCAGCATCACTGGATTGATCGGCCCCAATGGCTCGGGAAAAACCACCCTCTTTAATGTCATTACCGGATATGAAAAGGTGGATACCGGAACTATTCGATTTGGCAGTCACACCATCACCAATGCGAAACCAGACAAAGTATTCAGATTAGGTATTGGCAGAACCTTTCAACTGACCCGCATTTTTCCAGACTCACGGTGATGGAGAATATGCACGTCGCAGCACAGCGCGAAGGCACACGAGCCTTGCTCAGTCGCTGGAGTTCCACCCATGAACAGAAACGCGCAGTGGAACTGCTTGATTTCGTGGGACTCACGAAGCTCAAGGAGATGCCAGCGGCCAACTTGTCCTACGGACAAAAAAAGTTGCTGGAGTTCGCCTTTGTGCTGATTGCTGAACCACAGGTGATCCTGTTGGATGAACCAGCAGGAGGCATCAATCCGACGCTTATTCACCAATTAGGAGAGCGCATTCGTACCTTGAACACACAGGGAGTGACATTCCTGGTGGTGGAGCATAACATGGAGTTCGTTATGGGGCTGTGCGATACGGTCACCGTCATGCATCGTGGAGCACCGATTGCTGAAGGAACGCCACAGGAAGTGCGGGCCAATCCGGCAGTGCTGGAAGCTTATTTGGGAGATTGAACAGATGGTGTTGAGATTACAGAATGTGTTCGCAGGGTATGATGGAGGTGATGTGCTCAAAGGGGTTGATCTCACGGTCGAGAAAGGATCGATTACCTGTATCGTTGGACCCAATGGCGCAGGGAAGTCAACTGTACTACGAGTTATTAGCGGCCTGCTGAAACCTCGTCTCGGGAAAGTAACATTTAATGAACAATCAATCGGAGGGATGAAGCCGCGCCAGGTTCTCTCGCATGGTATCGTTCAAGTACCACAAAATCACAGTCTCTTCCCTGAAATCTCAGTCAAAGAGAATGTCAGGCTAGGCGCATTTATGCTCCATGACACAACACTTGTGAATCGACGTTTGAAAGAGGTCGAAGATCTTTTCCCCATAGTAAAAGAAAGAGCAAAAGAGAAAGCTGGAAATCTTTCAGGTGGTCAGCAACGCTTAGTCGAATTTGCCCGTTGCTTGATGCTTGATCCAACTCTTATTTTACTGGACGAACCCTCTATGGGGTTGGATCCAAAAACACTGAAACAGGTATTCGATACCATTACATTGATGCACAACACGGGCAGAACGATTCTGCTCGTAGAACAAAATGTTCGCACAGGACTGGGTATCTCAACACTTGGGGTAGTCATGGAGAGCGGGCGAGTAAGACTGGTAGGGACTCACGATGAAATCATGGGAAATCCGCAGATCAGTCACCTCTACCTTGGTGGGACGCTGTCCGGCGCATAAAATCTGGAGAGAATAAAAGGCATACCAGGGGAAGACGGGCTATTTGTTTAAAAGGACAAACCAATGACGGTTGAAGAACGAGTGCAAATCGCAGTGAATAACTGGGCTCCTAGATTTCTTTCTAATGGGGTAGACCCCAACGACTTTCAACGTGTGACAAAACATATTGAGCGCTGGGACGATTGGAATTGTGAATGGTCAGCATGCGCGGCAGTGCATGAACGGATGGGAGAGGAAGCGGAGAAGCAAGAATACTATCAATCGGCAGGGTACCATTATTTTCATGCAGCGATCACGTATCACTTCGGCAAGTTCTTGTTTGTACACCATCCTGATGAGTTACGAATTGCGCATGAACATGTCGTACATACCTATCAGAAAGGTTTGCCCTATTTCGATTTCCCAGGAGAACGAGTCGCTATCCCATATAAAGATGGTGGCACTATGTATGGTATCTTCAGAAAGCCATGGCATACCTCTAAACCTCCAGTAGTTATTTTGATACCCGGCCTGGATTCCGTCAAAGAGGAATTGCATAATTACGGTGATGACTTTCTGAAACGTGGCATGGCGGTGCTGGCTATTGATGGTCCGGGACAAGGGGAGATGGAGTTCGAGTATCCATTACGCTATGACTACGAAGTACCGCTTCGTTATGCCATCGATTTTCTCGAAAACCGCCAGGATGTGAATGCTGAACGCGTTGGCTTGATGGGAGTAAGCCTCGGCGGCTATTTTGCGCCTCGCGCAGCAGCATTTGAACCACGTGTCAAAGCAGTCATCGGTAACTGTGGAGCGTATAGCTTTGCTGATGGCTTTGAACAACGCCCCTTACTGACACGGGAAGCCTTCGTTTATCGTCTGAAAGCCACCGACGAGTCAACCGCACGTACTTTGTTGAAGCCATTTAGCCTGCAAGGCGTCATGGAGAAGATCACTTGCCCGCTGCTGGTTATCATGGGTCGCCAGGACAGAATTGTTTCTCCAGCCTCTGCCGAGCAAATGGTGGCAGAGGCTGGAGGCGAGGCAGAGTTGTGGATGTTCGAAGATGGTAATCATGTCTGCAACAACATTCCTTTCAAGCATCGTCCCCAACAAGCAGATTGGATGCGTAAAAAGCTGTATAGCTGAGAATTTATGACATGTGGCGCTCCATATAGTCGTGATTGGGATACCATTCACCTCGCCCTTGCGGCAAGAGGTCGAACAGGTTCCAGACGGGAGAATAGGGGTCAATGCCACGGTTATTGTGTTCATCGAACTCTGCGCCAATAGTGTAACGATGATAGACTACACCATCCGGCGTGCGTGTGAAAACGCTTAAACCAGGGTTCTGCGAGCCATCTGCTTCCTCCATACCGAAATCGCGATTAAACGTGTTGTCATGGCAGGAGAGGAGGCGGATGCGATTCCAACCACGATGTCTGGCCCAACTGCGTAGTTTATGGATATCTGCCTTCGCGACAAGTACGAAACTTGCTCGCTGCAAAACATGTGGTGTCACCGCGCTGTATCCATCAGCCCACATGCTGCACATCACGCATGGTTCATCATCCTCTGCCGCAAACATGAGATGATCGACGATCAGCGTGTCGTGTCCATCTGTAAAGAGGTCAGCGAGATGTACATCGTGGAAATCTCCTGGGTCGTTGTGGGTAAGATCCATAGGACCCTCCCGGAAAACGTAGTCAGGAACACTCATTCCGAGCGGCAAAGAACGACGGAGCGCGGCAACGTGTTCTACCTGATCCTTCAGCGCAATCTCTGCAGCCAGTAGTTCTTCCCTGCGCCGCTGGTAGTCACTGCTTTCACCCGAAAAAACAAAACGTGACATAATTTCTCTCTCCTTTTAGAAATACAACAGCTTTTCAATACATATGTTACGCGACAAAGATGGTTCATTCTGGTTCGTAAGAAGTACAGTTTTTTCTTGATGAGGCACCTCGATAATTGTAGCATATTTCCACAAAACCACTCTTCAGTCTTATTTTACGACTATTTTTCGCTTTTTACGTATTTATAGAAAATACCGCTCATATGCCGCTCAAAATGCACGGTATTTTTCAGCACAACCAACTGTTTGTTGTGTATCTAAAGAGGAAGCAAATCATTACGGGAATGTATTCACTACCTGTCTGAACAATCTATAGCTTATACTTTCCTATGACATCCAATGAAGATCGCGATAATAAGACAAATCTCGTTCGATGGCAGAAGACGAAACATATCTGGCTCGCAGATCGATAACTTGTTCAAGTCCTGCATCGTCAAGCGGTGCGTCGATACCAAAGCCAGATTTTGGATCAATAAAAGCAGCATAGACATCGGGTGTTAGAGAGGCATCAAGGCCAAGAGCAGGCTCTATTTGCATAATTTCCTGCACTTCGTTGATATGTGCGGGATCATATATCCAGCGCAATGCTCTCAGGTAAGCAGTAATATAACTGGTCACTTCATCACTATGTTGCTCGATCCAGGACTGGATAGCAGCAGTAGCAAGCGAGGCATAAGCTGGGTAGTAGTCAGTTGAGGTAGCGAGCTGGTTAAAATCTGCCCGAGTTGCTTGCACATCATAGGGAGCGTAGAGTATAGTTGCTGCAACAGAACCATTTTTGAGCGCATCAAGACGGTTACTTGTACCACCTTCAACGGTAAAAGTGTAGTCACGCTCCAAGAGTAGTCCATTTCGCGCAAGTATATCTCTGAGCACGATTGCAAAGCCGGAAGTCGGGTTATCAACGCCCAATATAGCACCACGCAATTGATCAAATGTGGTGATATTGCTCTGAGCAAATACACTCAAAGTGCCAACGCTACCTCCTAGCAGCATAATAACGTGGGGAGCTATTGCCTGGTCTAACCCGAAGGCACTGGGATTATTGTCTACATTGATGACGTTGTCTGGAGCTGTCTGAATGAGTTGGTATTCTCCATGAACCAGACCCGCCAGTTGTGGGATTGAACCAACCGTGTAGGTGATATCTATGTGAAGACCTTGTTGTGCAAAGAATCCTTGCTGAGTGGCCACGTAGAGTGGCAGGTTTTGTATTCCTTTAAAGGTGCAGATTTTTAGTTGGTGCATTTTACTCGTTCTCTCAGTCTTTGCTACCTCGCTCAGTCTTTCGATCGTCTGAGAGATGAGCACGGATTAGCAGGAGCGTGGGGACTTCACTGTTGCCCGGCACCCGTTCAGCTTGTCTGACTGATGAGCCTGGTTCGAGGGCACGCTCAAGCACAAAACCCGCAGCATAGAGTTGGTTGAGGTAGGTGCTGAGCATGCGATGATGATCAGCAACCCGGCTCCGGACTCCGTCCGGATTTGCTGAGAACCATACTCGTTCGTCAAAATAGCCGGTGACTATTCGGCCAAGTTTATGCTCAGGATCAAGCAAAGTAGTCCACTGTGCGTGAGGAGTCTCGAAACAGGGGTGAGGAATGGCAAAGACAAACCAGCCTCCCGGTTGGAGAATACGTCGGACACTCTGAAAAGTTGCTTGTAGATCAGCAATATTGATCAACGCCATGACACAGACACAGCCGCTAAATTGACGGTCGTGAAGCGACTCAGGGCACTCTGCATCACCTTGCACATACACAATGCCCAGAGGCTCCTGCACTTCATAGCCTCGTGCGAGCGTCAGGAGATTTGGTGCCAGGTTTAAACCGGTAACCTGCGCTCCACGCCGTGCCAACTCACGTGCCACCCAGCCTTGCCCACAGGCCAGATCACAAATGACTTCTCCCTCGATCTCTCCAATGAGCATCAACAGGTTCGGCAGGATTACTTCTGAGTAGATAGGTCTCTCTCGAAGAAACTGGTCATACCACTGTGCAATATCATTGTACGAAGTTTGCGACATGGCTCCCTCCTTGCTTGATGATAACTTGCTCTTCTCATTTTAATATACCACCTAGACTTCTTTGAGTCAGGAGTTTCGGGAGATCGACCCATGACAAGATGGCACAAGTCATGAACATTCTCTAAAATTTATATACTTTAGTTTTTGTGATAAACTTCTCAGGAGCAAATATTCATCAAGAATATTCGCAAATAATCATGCCTAATTAAAGAAGTGAAAATCCTTAATGTTGCTGAACAACCGATATCAGTTGCTAAAACCAATAGGTCGTGGTCTCATGACAATTATTTATCGTGGCATAGATACTCATAGTGATCAAGTTGTTGCCATCAAAGTGCTACGAGATACCTATAGCACCGATCCGAAGTTTGTCAAACGTTTTCAACATGAAGCTGAGTTAATGTACTCATTACAGCACCCAAATATTGTACACGTTTATGATTACGGGCATACCATCAGCGATTATTTCATTATTATGGAACTGATTGAGGGAACCGATCTAAAACGTTACATGCATTCACGAGGATTTCTTGATGCTAATCGCACCATTATGATTGCTTGTGATGTTGCTATAGGTTTAAGCGAAGCTCATCGACGTGGCATTGTACATCGTGCTGTTATTCCGCAACATATTCTTATGGATAATGCAGGGCTGATTAAACTAAGCAGCTTTACTATAGCCAGTGTGAAAGGCATAAATGATGAGGACCTCTCTACTACTGGCGCGTCATTGAACATCGTACCATATTTTCCTCCAGAACAAGCCATGGGTGAAATTGTCACACCTGCCACTGATATATACGCACTTGGCATTGTTATGTATGAGATGCTGACGTGTCACCCTCCTTTCGATGGTGATAGTCCAGTAGCAGTTGCTATGCAGCATATTCAAGATATACCAAAGCCGCCGAGTCAATTCAGTCCCAATATTCCAACAGCGCTTGAGAAAATTATCATGCGTTGCCTCGAAAAAGAGCCAGATAAACGCTTTAGGAATGGTCCGGAATTGGCAAAGGCATTAGAAGCATTGATGTAGATTTCTCATATCTCCTCTCTAAAGCTTACTACTTTTGCCATTCAATCCCAGGTGTTCACCAACTCATCCCATAACCCTCTTGACACGACCTATCGAGACGATGTATCATTTGTTCATGAGACGTTGTATCATTAAACTCAGGAATGTGTAGATGTTCTTATGAGAAAAACCTCACTTTGGCTGGCGAGTTTGTTCATATTGGTTTTTTTATTGTGTGCTTGCAGCGGCGGCACTACTGGCTCCACGACGCCTTCATCGTCAACGGCAATCAATGTTGTAGCAGCAGAGAATTTCTATGGCGATATTGTGAAACAACTGGGTGGCAGTCATGTTTCAGTAACGAGCATCATTTCCGATCCAAATATTGATCCACATGAATATGAATCTAACGTGCAAACTGCAATCCAGGTGAGTAAAGCGCAACTCGTGATTGAAAACGGTGGAGGCTATGATGATTGGATGGATAAAATCCTTTCTGGCTCACCGAATCCGAACCGCTTTGTGTTAAAGGGCTTCGATATCGCACAGGTAAAACTACCAGAAAATGAGCACGTCTGGTATAGTATTGATAATGCTGCGACAATCGCGCAGGCTATTACCAATGATCTGAAGAAGCTTGATCCGGCGGATGCAGCAACGTTTGAGAACAATTTCCAAATGTTCAAGCAGTCGCTACAACCTATTCAGCAGAAAATTGCTGAAATCAAGTCAAAGTACGCGGGAACACCTGTCGGATTGACCGAGACAATTTATCTCTATCAAGCCGTTCCTCTTGGCCTTAATGTTTTGACTCCTTTTGAGTTTCAAAAAGCTATGGCTGAGGGCAACGAGCCGCCAGCGGATACTGTTGTAACGGCAGAAAATCAGATAACCCACCACCAGATCAAGGTCTTGATTTATAATGAGCAGACAGTCACACCGTCCACGACCAAGCTAGAGAACGATGCCAGGGCGCAAAACATTGCAATTGTCCCTGTCACCGAAACGATGCCTCCTGGGAAGACCTATCAGACGTGGATGCTTGATCAACTGAATGCACTAGAGCAAGCACCTGCAAAACGCCAGGTGAGCATATAGTTGGCGGAACTAAATAAAAGGTAAGCCATGGGAGAGTAGCTTGTGGGTGAGCGACAAGATCCAATTGTAGAACTAGAACACGTGAGAATTCAGTTTGGCAAACGAACTATCCTGGACGATGTCAATATGACAATCAACGAGGGGGAGTTCATTGCCATTCTTGGCCCAAATGGGGCGGGAAAAAGTACCTTGCTCAAACTTTTACTTGGACTGATAAAGCCGAGTGCAGGTAGTGTGCGAGTATTGGGACGTCCTCCGCGTCGTGGCAATAGTGACATTGGGTATGCGCCTCAACATCGCGTCCTCGAGGCAGATCTTGCTCTGCGCGCGCGTGACGTGGTTGGATTTGGCCTGGATGGACATCGCTGGGGAACAGGTTTTCCCAGTCATAAACGAAAAGCCACCATTGATACTATTTTAAAGGAGGTTGATGCCTCCTCTTTCGCAGAAGCTCCTGTTGGGCAATTGTCGGGTGGAGAGCAGCAACGCCTTTTAATTGCACAGGCGCTGTTGTCAAACCCCCGCTTGTTGTTGCTGGACGAACCGCTTGCGAATCTGGATATCATTCACGAGCAGGAAATTGTATCGCTGGTTCAGGGCATTTGCCGTTCTCGCAATGTTGCTGTCATGCTGGTTTCTCATGATATCAACCCGCTGCTTCCTGTCGTAGATCGCGTGCTGTATATGGCACATGGGCAAAGTACCATTGGGACAACAGATGAAGTGATTACTAGCGCTACTCTCAGCAAGTTATATGGATCGCAGGTTGAGGTCGTGCAGGCGCTGGGTCGGCTTTTTGTTGTTGGCGCAGAAACATAGAATAATGCGAGCCAGGGCGGGGCAAGCCCGGCCCCTACATTTCTGGGAAACCGAATTGTTTGATATTCTACAGTATCCAATTTATACAGAATGCTTTTGCTGCAGGTACCTGTATCGCGATAGTTGCTGCTATTATGGGTTATTTCCTGATTGTGCGGGGACTCACCTTTGCGGGTCACGCATTACCGAATATTGGTTTTGCTGGTGCAGCAGGCGCGGTTCTGCTGGGCGTTGATCCGGTAATTGGTCTACTCGTGTTTACCATTAGCGCTGCTATAGCCATTGGTATACTTGGAAAGGCTATGCGCGAACGTGATATTGCTGTGGGTATTATTATGACCTTCGCACTTGGGCTGGGCATACTTTTTCTTTCGCTCTATTCT
Source organism: uncultured Chloroflexia bacterium (assembly GCA_963702765.1). Classification (GTDB taxonomy): domain Bacteria; phylum Chloroflexota; class Ktedonobacteria; order Ktedonobacterales; family Ktedonobacteraceae; genus DATMNR01. Next base: position 9,412 of record CAVPEB010000073.1, on the reverse strand, counting down.
GGCTATGCCGAGCGCGTTTACAGTATTTTGTTCGGACAAATTGTGGGCATCAGCCAGCAGAATGTGCTATTCACTGCTGTCTCCAGTTTGCTCACACTCGCTGTATTGCTGATCCTTTACCGTCCTCTTTTATTCAGCTCATTCGATCCAGAAGTGGCAGAAGCGCGTGGGGTGCCTGTCAATGCGCTCGGACTAGCCTTTCTTGTGCTCGTGGCGATCACCGTTTCTATTGCAGTGCAGATCGTTGGCGCTCTGCTCTTTTTTACACTCCTGATCGGACCCGCAGCGACAACTGCACGCATCGTCCAGCGTCCGCTCTGGGTTATTCTTCTAGCCATTATCCTGGGGATTTGTTATACCTGGTCAGGGATTTTCTTTGCAGCCAATGGAACATGGCCTGTGAGTTTTTATATAGCAACTATCTCGTTCGCGGTCTATTTGCCAATTCGTCTCCTTTCGCCATTGTGGATTGGACATCGAGCAAGAAAGAACATGGCAACGAAACAAGAAACTCTCTCATCCGACGTCCAAAACAGCGAGGACGAGCAAAGCGATGCAACAAGAGCATCAGGGCGAGTTTCTGGAATATCCCGCTGAAAGGAGATCTACAGAGCAATGTTTCAGCTATTACAATATGATTTTGTACAGAATGCCTTTCTCGCAGGCACTTTGATCGCAATTATGGCAGCTACAATAGGCTACTTTGTCGTCCTGCGCGCCCAGGCATTCGCCGGAGAGGCACTGGCCGACATTGGCTTTGCAGGAGCAACCGGAGCTGCAATTATTGGCATAGGTTCGCTTTTGGGGATGCTTGGTCTTTCTCTACTGGCTGCGCTTGGAATAGGAGCACTGGGAGAGCGCGTACGAGGACGTGACATTGAGATTGGCATGGTACTCTCATTCGCACTAGGCCTGGGTGTTTTATTCCTGAGCATTTATATTCAGAATGGAGCCAATGCCAATGCAGGAGTGAGCGTGCTCTTTGGCTCGATTTTAACTGTGACGCGGAGAGATGTGATCATTACCCTCATAACGGGGAGTGTGACGCTCCTCATACTTGCCTTTCTGTTTCGTCCGCTGCTCTTTGCCTCAATAGACCCGGAGGTGGCGCAGGCACGTGGGGTTCCAGTACGCCTGCTCTCGATTGTTTTTCTGTTATTACTTGCAGTTGCAACAGCCGAAGCAGTGCTTGTGATTGGCGTTTTGCTCGTCTTCGCTCTCCTGGTAGCCCCGGCGGCGGCGGCAGAGCACCTGACGCACCGACCGCTGACTGCAATTATCCTATCGATCATCCTGGGACTGACTTTCACCTGGGGTGGGCTGATACTTGCCTTTGTTGGAATAGGGCATAATTTACCTGTTAGTTTCTATATCTCAGCGATGGCGGCCCTGACCTACTTTGCATCTATGCTGATCGCTCGTTTTCGCTCACCCCGTCGCTACAGGGAATTACCGCACCCGAACCGCGAACACATTCCGGTACATACCCATTAACGCGGCTAGAATGGAGTGTTCAGACACATCTTATGGACAAAAAACACATGAGTCAACGTGACAAAGAAGAAGCTCTGCTAGAGGAAAAAATTCGCGCAGCTTTTGACGAGGTTAGCCAGCGACATACTCGCCCGCGAAGGCTCATCGCTGATAGGCTCGTAGAGCTTGCTGTAAGCGGAGAAAATTTCACGATTGACGAGCTCTGGCAGGAAATGAGAGAGTTGGATCCGCACCTGGGAAGAGCTACAGTTTATCGCTCAGTAGAGAAGCTGGTTACCATGGGCCTGCTGGATCGGGTTGATTTTGCAGACGGAACACATCTCTACCGTGTGTGTGGAGAAAACCATCATCATCATCATTTGACTTGCACCCAATGCCACCTGGTAGTAGAAATAGATGTTTGCCTTCCTGTAGATCAACTAAATGCAATCGGCAACAAGACAAATTTTGATATAGAAGGCCACTCGCTCACTCTCTTTGGACGTTGCAAGAGTTGCCGAGTTCATTAGTAGAACGGGCGAGGGCAAGCCCCGCCCCTACATTTCATGCAGGTACGTCGGACAAGGAGATACGGAGTTTTCAGGGAACAGTAATCTAGGAAGCTGTGCCAATCGTAATACACGTCAGATAGATTAATCGGAGAGCTTTTGATGACCTGCGAAGAATTTGAAGAACTTTCAGGCGCGTATGCGCTTGAAGCCGTTACACCAGCCGAACGTGAGGCAGCACAGGCACACCTGGCAGGGTGCGCAGCTTGTACACGTCGATTGCGGGAATTACAGGCAGTTGTAGATTTGCTGCCTTATTCCGCTCAGCAGGTGAATCCACCGGCAGCTTTGAAAGGGCGACTTTTTGAAGCAATCCGTATGGAAAACACTCAAACTCAACCTGTTCCGATTCCTATAATCGCTCCATCAAGACCCAGACGTAGTTGGAGTATGCAGGTTTTAGCAATCGCGGCAGTCCTGGCGCTACTACTGTTTGGTGGCATGACCGCATGGAATGTTTCTCTCCAGCATCAAAATAGCTCCCTTCAGCAGCAGAATGCTTCACTTCAGAAGGAGATCGCGTCTCTTCAAAATCAGGTAGCTCTTGCTTATGGCCTGCACGGCAGTGGGACAACAGGTAAGTTAATCTATCTTCCTGAGCAGCATATCACCATGCTGGTTATCAATGGCCTTCCAGAACTTCATGGGACACAGGTATACCAGGGCTGGTTGATCCATGGGAAACAACCTACGAGTATTGGTCTGCTGAGTATGCAGAACGGTGTTGCCAGTGTGATATATCCAGGCACTATTGCAGGTTACCAGGTTGCTGCTGTGAGTAGGGAGCCAGGTCCGACGGCGAGTATGAATGTGCCTGCAGGACCTGTTGTCGCGGCCGGAGACCTGAAGGGGCCTGCAGTGGTGGTGTAAAGATATCTCAGAAGTTCATCTCCGAACTACCACAGTGATACGACTAGCCTTTCCGACTACAATCAAAGAGTCTGCCAGGGAATCATTTGCTATGAAGTGGCGAATTATAACGTTTATAAACAATCATGTTATACTGATGACTGTCATTTGGGCGTCTGGGCACGGTATCGTCTTTCCCAGAATGGGTCTTCTCATACAGAAGTGATGAGTTGACGCTAGATGTATGTATTTTTAGACCTATGTGGAAAGACAAGCATGACACGTAACCCATATTCCTCAATATCCTTGAAGACCAACGAGAACCGATCTGTAGTTTAGTGTCGTCAAGTATATTTAAGGCAAAATGTCAAAGGTATTTGTGATAACACAAATCATTTGTTAAGGAAGATTTGAGCAACATTGAAAGGAAAGGGGCAATTTGTGGTGGAACAGTCAAAGCAAAAAATAAAGACGTTTTTGATGTTCGATGGCAAGGCTGAGGAGGCCATGAATTTTTATGTCTCAATCTTTGACAAGGCAGAAATCCTGAGTATCGAACGATATGGACCCAACGCAGTTGGTGAAGAAGGAACCGTTCTCCGTGCAACCTTCTCATTATATGGACAGGTATTCATGTGCATAGATAGCAACATGAAGCACGACTTTAGCTTCACTCCAGCGATGTCATTGTATGTCACCTGTGCCACTGAAGAGGAAATAAAACTGCTCTTTGAGAAGTTATCTCAGAGTGGCCAGGTGCTCATGCCTTTAGCAGCTTATCCATTTAGTGACAAGTTTGGTTGGTTATCAGATAAGTATGGGGTTTCATGGCAATTGAACCTGGAAAACAACTAACACTTTTGGAGACCTTGCATGTTATTTATGGTGATTGAGCGATATAAGAATCGTGACGCAAAAGCAGTTTATCTTCGTGCCAAAGAACAAGGACGTAGTCTGCCGGAAGGGTTAACGTACCTGGGAAGTTGGGTTGAAGACAATTCGACCGCTGCTTTCAATTGATGGAGTGTGAGGATCCACGTCTTTTTCAGCAATGGACAGATCACTGGGAGGACCTCGTGGCATTCGAAATCGTGCATGTCGTGTCATCAGCCGAGGCGAGAGACGCCGCTCTCTCGGGGCAGAAGCTACCACGGGTAGCATTGTGGCAGTCTCGAATTTGATGAAATGAAACAGGAAACGCATTGCGCTGCTTCGACAAGCCTTTCCGCTCTTCATTACATGCTTGTTTGCAATGAGCAGAACCACTTGCATTGTTCACATAACTGAAGTATGTGCCACACATGTTCAAGATGTTCTTCGACCACGCGCGAAGAATGAGCGAATGAGCGTGTTGCGTAACTGGTGCCAGAGATCTTCGAGGACTGGCCCCTCGCCTGGATCTGCTGAATGTTGAGAGGGCGCCCAACGCTCACGCACAAAAAGCTCTGTTATACGACGCATTGGCGCGGCCGTCTGCGGGTAACGCCGACCAAGCGTACGATAGTACTCATAAGGAGTCTGCCATCGTTGAGGAGGCATTCCGATCATGAAGCCAAGACGACACACGCGACGATAGACCATAGAGGCAGTAATTGAAGCATTAGGATGGTTAACCTTATATCTTTTGATTAAAGCAAAGCTGAACACCGCAAGGGAACCAAGCAAAATCACAAGCGATAAAGTCAAGAACAGGTTCTGGCGAACTGTTGCATTGCCGGTGGAAGCGTTTTTGCCAGTGCCGATAGCGCCTGACCTGGGAGTAGGCTGTGGCTGTGGCTTCTGATGTCCAGGGGTTGCAATTGGTGTTGGCCTTGCTGGTGGCGGAGTTTTCACAGGAGGTGCGCTTTGCTGAGTTGTTGATGCTGCAGGAACTGAATAGCCTGGAGTGGGGTCGAAATTGATCCAGCCATAACTCGGGAAGTAAACCTGTACCCAGCTATGGGCATCTGTCCCATTGACGACCCATGTATTGGTGTTCTTGTTCTGCAAGCTCCCCTGCGTGAAGCCATTCACAATACGTGCTGGTATACCCAGCATGCGAACCATTACAACCATTGTAGTCGCATAGTACGTGCAATACCCGCGCTGTGTTTGCAAGAGCCAGGCGGCAGCATCTATATTTTGTGGCACCGGGGGATTATTGACGGAATATGCAAATTGTGTACTATCAGACAGATGTGACTCTATTGCCTTAATTTTGCTATACGCGTTTGTTGAACTCTGTATCCATTGATTGAGTTTACTTTGCACAATTGGGAAATATTTGAGATCGGCAGGCGTTTGAACATAAGATTGGCCCACAGTGGATAAGAGAGCAGAGTTGTCCGACGGAAATTGTACAGCCGATAAATCCTGAACAGTAGCCGTAGAAATCAAGGATATAGCCTGATAATGTTCGCCGGGAGTCAGAGGGCTTTGCTGTGTCCAGGCTTTGATAATGCTATCTCCATAAAGAGTCGTCGGAACACTAAAGCTAACTGGTTGCGCTGGCGCAAAAATATAATATCTGGTTCCACCTGGCGGTTTGATCATGGTTACATTGGTTGTGATCTGTTGCCGGTTGTTGGTGCCTTCTATGGGAAAGGTCGACATTTTATCATATTGAGTAGCCGTATTTGATGTCGAAGTCCAGGTATGGCCATCAAAATTGTCATACGTAAGACCTTCCAGGTATTGTGGTTGTGTTGGGGAGCTAGTTGTGTAATACAGTATCTGGCCTGATGGTAAGTTCACATCGCCCGCAATGGATAGTTGGTCCCCAAAAAAGTTAGCAGGAGCTTGATAAGGTTGGAGCAGTGAACCAGGGTTCGTCAATGAAAACTGACCATGTGTGATATTCGCCCACATGTTATCCAGATTGTTCCAGAAAGTGGTTCCAGATTTGGGCTGTGCCACCATGGGCAACATCAAACTGGTCAAGAGGATCAGCAGCGTAAAGAGTGCGCCAATCTGGACAAAACGGCGCGTTATTCCATGTAGCCAGACACGATCAATATATAAACCCTCCGATGTCCATTGATCCAACTGGCTCACAAGATGCATTCGTGCAATAAGCAGGCTCAGAGCAGCCAGCATAATGATCATCAGGTAAGAAAGATCTTGCTTAATATAGTTGAGATTCACCAGCATGATGGCACAATAGATAAGCGCCACTAGCCAGGGAAGATGCGCCCGATAGATCAACCAGACGCCAAAATAGGCAAGAAAGTAACTGAGGAATGTCAGATAGAAGAGAAATACCATCTCACTATTAGACGATACCGTAGAAGTGAAGCCGCCAAATATGACTGAGCGCACATTTGCAAGGAGAAGCAGCCAGGAGATGTGATACGCGAACGTACTGACTAACCAGATCGAAAACCAATGACCCAGCAAGACCGCCGCCAGGTGTAAGATGGACTGGGGAAACCATTGAATTTTTGCTACACACAGCCCTAGCAGCAATCCTACAGCAGTGCTAATAAGCAAAATGTAGCTGTTATCCACCCAATTTGCTAAGATGATAGAGAAGACGACACTATAAACAGCTATTCCCAGGAGCAATAGGGCAAGCCAGCCTTCGCTCGGCACAAGTTTGAATTGCTTTTCCTGGGATTTGTATTCTGATGAATATGCTTTGTAGCGTCGAGGATCAAATTCAGGCTTTCGATATCCAGGTTGATATGGTATAGTCGAACCCTGAATTTCAATGTTCTGAGGGAGACGAGACTCAACTACATCAGACCTCATTCACAGGCTCCTCAAAGTTTTTTTGCTTGAATAGACACTAAAAGCGTATCCCGAAGGCTCACGCAAAGGGATAGCTAGCAGTCATCAACTTGAGACACAGGCTCGTCACCCCCATGCACGAGCAACTATAAAGGTTCACCCATCAACTCTTCTTCTTCTTCGCTGTTCTCTATCCAGCACTGCAACGACGCTCGCGCGTCTAGTGCTTCGCACTCAGCAGTGCTGCTAGGACTACCCTTGCCCCTATAGTATCTGCTTTTCTTAGGTTGACGTGTATTTAACGACCATCAGGTATATTTCATCGGCCTTTTACAGTATACGCCAGAAGAGTTCATATCGTTGCATTGTAGACCATTTAGGCTAATTTGAGCAATATATAGGAGACGCACAAGCGATCAAATCAGGTGACGAGAGACGAATCGGCGGCCCAGTGTCATCCTGAGAGCACCCACCTGTCATGCTGCACATCCCTCTTTTCAAGTCATATTCTTGACCCCCTATGCAAGTGAAAAGCGGTGTCTACCGAAAAAAAGAAGCAGGAGACTTGCACTGAGTGAGAGACAGATGGCACCAAATACGAAGGAAGTGGAGAGATTAACGTTCGTCTGCAACCAACCGGCGGCTGTTGGACCAATGCTGAATCCAATACTCCAGGTAACTGCATAAAATCCACTTAAGGTTGCTCGATAACGATCGGAGACTTGCTCCATAGCAAAAGCAGCATACACTGGCTCGATCAACGTGCGCATAAAGGAACGCGTATACTCACCCACGACGGCTAACCAAAGTGTAGGAGAAAAACCAATGAGTATCATCAGAGGCGCGCTCAGATACATGACCGTGGTAATGATGCGCAACTTACCCCAACGCCTGACGAACAACGGCGCTGTCAGCGAAAAGATACCACCGGCAAGGCCTGAAATCGTGAAAATGATACCCAATGCGCCAGGTAAGAGAAAGAAACGCAAGATGAAATAGAGTTGAATCAGGGCAACAACAGCTCCTTCACCCATCGTGAACAAAAGATCTGGGATCAACAACTTCGCGAAGAGCGGTACTGGCCATTTCTCTTTGGGTGTTGATACAACCTCGGTTTTTCCCTGAACTGCGGCTACCCGCTGGCGTTTCGGTTCATGCAAGAACCACAATGGCAAACCAAAGATAAACGTGCTTAGCGCTGCCGCAAGCACACCATAGCGCAAGGCTACGGTGCTGGCAGGAGAAATGTACAAAATAGATGCCGCAATCTCAGGGATGGCTCCACCCAATAAATTGCCAAATGCGCCAACCCCAAGCAAGAGGAAACTATTCAGGGCAAAGACTCCAACTCGCTGCTGCTCGGTGGTGCTTTCGGTTAACAAGGGCAAGTTTGTGACCCAATACGCTGTTGAGACCATCCCCTGCAAGAAAGCACAAGTGAGTAGCCAGAGCGGAGCAGTCCCAAGACCAATGCCTGCAAGAAATAGAGGTGTAAAGATTGCAGAGGCAATTAAAACCGGCTTGCGCCCAAAGCGATCTGCAAGTAAGCCTGCGGGTACGGCGCTGATAAGCGCTCCAATGGCAGGCATCGCACTTAGCAGGCCAATAAAGTCAGGTTGATACCCAAGGCTATGAGCATAATAATTGACATTCAGTGTCGCAATCGTTAACTGAAAGCCCTTCCCAAGGGTAAAGAAGAGCAATAAATAGACATTGCGAGGTAAATGCAGCACCGACAGAGTGGGACGAGATTGCCGAGGCAGAACTGTATTCACTTCTTCCACTTCCGACTTTGGCTCCAAAGACATGCCTTAAACTCCAGGTTTGCTTCTACGTGTATGCTCATACCCTATCATACCAACCAAAAGTTAAACAATGGACAAAAGGACAGGAATTTACCCAATATAAAATTATGCCAGGAGTATTGAGAACCACAGCAGAAGCAGCTAGTGCCACCCATTCATTTGAATGGAATGAAGTCTTAGTAAAGCTTAACAAAAGATTGGAAGCTGCTTAACATTTTTATTGTTGACTTGTTTAATCGAACCGTATAGTTTAAAGTAATAATAGCAAATGCGCAAAGCAAAGACTTTTGAGCGAAATATATAGACATGAATAATCGTTTATCGAGTCACAGCATTTGCGGAGATTTTGACTAAGGAAGTAATAAAAGGAGAAAATTAAAATGACATTTTCGAGTTTAGTTCTTGCAGATATTAGCCTCACAGCAGTTATATGGTGGATTGTTGTTGGTTTAATCGCTGGATTCCTGGCAAGTCTGGTTATGCGCGGCGGTGGTTACGGCATTGTTGGTGATATCGTGGTTGGCCTCGTGGGAGCGCTTATTGGTGGCTTCCTGGCAAGCCTGGTCGGCTTAGGCACAGGCGGATTTATCGGAACGATCATCGTAGCCTTTATTGGAGCGTGTATTCTAATCGCAATTCTGCGTGCCGTTGCCGGCACTACAGGACGCAGGCGTACGTTGTAAGTAGACAGGTATATTAAGAGGCATCTCAAAGAAGCAATGGGACAGGGCGACTCGATGAGCCGCCCTGTATTTCATGTACTATTAGTGGCAACATTCTGGTTACCTCAGCCATAGATGCCACTCAGATTGAATCAAAACTTATTGCGAATGTTTCGAGAAGGTAACAATAAGTCTCCCAACGAGTAGATTATATGAGTTCTTCAAATTAGTGGTACCACTAAATTTGAAGTTCGATACCAACCCTTCTTCCCAATAATCAAACCAAACATTACGAATGGATTTCTTTTTGATCATTGATTAGAAGAATTATCATCTTGGCAATCCT
>CAVPEB010000072.1:0-108779 GCA_963702765.1 uncultured Chloroflexia bacterium | reverse complement strand
GATATAGTGTACTAAATATGGAATGTGCTGGTCACTCAAGCTTATGTTTCAGGAGTAGATGCTTATGCTAAACGATGAACAGCGTGAACCGGAGGCATTGTTGCCGCTCACCCCGGCAGTTTTTCACATCCTGCTGGCACTTGCCGATGGCGAGAAGCACGGCTATGCCATCATGCAAGAGGTAGGGGCACGCACAGGTGGTTCGATGCGCATGGGTCCTGGAACGCTCTATGGATCGATCCAGCGCATGCTCAAGGACAATCTCATCATCGAATCACAGGAACATGCTGATCCAGCCCAATGGCGATGAACGCAGGCGCTACTATCGCCTGACAGGTTTTGGACAACGGGTCTTGCAAGCCGAAGCACGACGCCTGGAGCAATTGGTGCATATCGCTCAGAGCAAGCAGGTTCTTCCTGGCTTTAGAATGGCAGGAGAAGCATAATGAAGCATTCTTCTACGAGTCACGACAGTTCGCTTTCCGAACGCCTTTACCATCTCATGCTACTCGCCTACCCTCGTAGATTTCGCGAGGAATATGCAAATGAGATGTTCCTGGCTTTCCGCGATGCCTATAGCGAAACATCCCGACAGCAGGGTACCCTGGGTGTGTTGAGCCTCTGGTGCGATTTTTTCTGTGATTACGTAAAAACGGTCTGTATAGAACATATACAAAATTGGATGCAGCGTAGCGAAGGCAATTTTGCGCTAATTAGAGAGGTACAATTTGCTATGACTAAACAATTCAATCTGGTTGTTGCACAACGTACAGATATTGGACGCAAGAGAACCAGCAATGAAGATAATCTCACATCTTATGTGCCAGGGGATAATGATGCCTTGCAAGCCAGGGGTGCGCTCTTTGTGGTCTCTGATGGCATGGGTGGGCATAGCCATGGAGAAGTCGCCAGCGAACTCGCTGTGCAGAAGGTCAAGGAATACTACTATCAGGATCTCCAGAACGATATCCCTACTGCTCTAAAAGATGCTATCAAACAGGCGAACGTTGCCATCTATGAGGCGAATGAAGCTGTAAGAACACCGGGGGCAAATGATTTTGTTATGGGAGCGACGTGCGTAGCTGCCGTTTTGCATGATAAGACGCTCTATGCTGCTAATGTCGGTGATAGTCGAGTCTATGTATTACATGAAGGTGATTTGCGGCAAGTAACTCGTGACCATTCGTTAGTCGCACAGTTAGTTGAGCAAGGCGAAATTACTCCCGCCGAAGCTCGTACTCACGAGAAACGCAACCAGATCTATCGCGCACTTGGCTTGCCCGAAGTTGAGGTCGACATCTTCACTGAGCCTGTACAGGAAGGTGACACATTGATCCTCTGCACCGATGGGCTATCTGGTGTGATAGAGGACGAGGATCTGCACGCCATCGTCGAACACTATGATCCAGAAGAAAGTGTAAAGCATCTCATTGCACGTGCAAACGAAGCGGGTGGACCTGATAACGTCACTGCAATCGTAGTACGTGTCGCTGCATAGCATAAACTGCGTCATAGAAGCGAGGGATATTGAGAGTTCGAATTTCCACACGGCTACCATCTCTTTGTCGAGCTGCGTGACATGCTGCTGGACGCGCGTGCGGATCCAGTCATCCATACGGCCAGCATGCAGGCGGTTGCGCTCTTGCTGGAGCATGTGTTGCACATCCTCGCGACGCGCCAGCAGGAAGCGCAGGGTCTGCATCTCAGGGGGCAGCGGTTTCCAGGCGCGTGGACGCCGTTCCTGGGCGTAGCGAGCTAGCAGACGCGCATCCAGCGCATCGGTCTTGCTGCGCACATTCACACTATGGCGATAGTCCACCAGCACCGCCTCGTTGAGTACACTCACGACATCGTCGTGCTCGTACAAAAACAGAGCGATGGCATCTGAATAGCTGCCCGTGGCTTCCAACACCACGCGGGTCTGCTGTGGCTCGATGCCCTGCCCGCAGAGCCAGCGATGCAGCTCGAGAAAGCCAGCAGCAATGTTGGCACAGCCTCTCTTCTGCTCGCGCTCCTCACGTCGCAGCACCACATCCAAGCGGATCTTCCTTGCATCTTCGCTTGAGTTCGAAGCACTAGAGGCTTTAGTCGTTCGTTGCAGAGATGCTCTCAAGCTTCGCGAGCGTCGTTGGCAAGACAGGTAGGTGCCTGCTGATGTTCGGCCCTATTTTCGAACCTTCCTGAGATCAAACTACTACCAGCATGATACCTGGGAAAAACCCGGCCTCTAACGTGGCATTCTTGCATCAAATCAACTGATTTTCAAAGGCCATGCGAACTGCGACAACCCGAGAATTTATTCCTAGCTTATTGTAAACAGATGTGAGATGGGTCGAGACCGTACGATAGCTGATTGCAAGTTGATCTGCAATTTCGGCATCGGTCAATCCCTCTGCAACCAATCGCAATACATCTACTTCTCGCGCCGTCAGACCTGCTGGATAAGCGACTTTCTGTTTCGTCAAAGACGTTGTTGATACTGGTTGTTGCTTTGCATCTTGAGGTGTCCGGGTAATGAGTGACTCTCTAGCCGCGATTGCCTGCTCTGGTGTCATCCTTCGTCCCTGTAGCCACATGCTCCTGAATTCGTCCTCACCCAGTTTATTCCGAACCTCATTCACTGCGCGCTCGTAATCAGCTTCTTGAGTACTTTCCAAGGAAATAGCAGTGGTTTCACGTAGGTTTTCAGCAGCACCCCAGAGTAGCGCTGCCCATACGAGTTGTTCCTGCGCTGCTGATATTTCAGCGAGTTGCTCCAGGCATGATGCAATACCACCCAAATTATTTAATTCGAACGAGATGTCAAGACTTTCTTCTGTCAGGGTTTGTGCAATGACGGCATTTCCTTGCAACAGAACCACCCTTGCCAGACCAAGAAGGGTATACGCTATTCCCCATTGATCGCTTAATTCCCTAAAGAGTGACACTGCCTGCTCTACCTGTTCTTGTGCTCTACGATATTCGCCCTCTTCAATAGCAGCATACGACAGCACGAGAAGTGAGTCAGCAATCCCTTCTTTAGAGTCAACATGATAGAAGAGCGAAAGAGCATCCTCAGCCAATGATTGTGCTGACGAATAATCCCCTCTTGCCCAGGCGACTAACCCCAGTCGGTAGAGGGAGGTCGCAATATTTTGTTCGTCTTCAAGGAAGCGGTATACGTCGAGACCCTCTTTGAGCAAGGCCTCTGCTTGATCAAAGTCCTTCTGCTGATAGGCAAACCACCCGGCGCTTTTTAGAGCCTTCGCCCGCACAGGCGCCGATACATCTTTACTCCCAGATAAAAGTCGCTCAAGCCATTGACGCCCTTCGCTCATGTGACCACGCGAATACCAGAACCACCACAAAGTCGCACCAAGGTGGAGGGCTAACTCTCTCTCTCCTGATTCGATCAACCAGGCAAGAGCAGTTCTCAGGTTTTCATACTCAAGTTCAAGTTGATCTAATACCTCTGTTGAATGGGTACCAAAGTACTCGGGTTCTAATCGCTCAGCCAGAGTAATATAATACAGGGCATGAGCTCGTTGGTAACGCCCATCTTCTTCGCTTTCTCGCAGGCATTCCAAACCATATTCTCTCACTGTCAAAAGCATGCTAAAGCGTGCTTCACCTTCTTCCTCGACTTGCAAAACTAAGCTCTTATCATGCAGAGAAGCAATCTCATCCAATGTAACGCTAGCCTCTCGTTGTGTCCCATAACAAACTGCTTCCGCTGCTTCCTGTGTAAAACCTCCTACGAAGACGGAAAGTCGCCGGAATAGCCGCCGTTCCTGGAGATTAAGCAGATCATAGCTCCATTGTAGGGTATTGCGTAGTGTTTGCTGGCGCACAGGGAGATCTCCAGCACCTCTCGTCAAGATCTGAAGCCGGTGCGAGAGGCGAATCAAAAGAGCCGCTGGAGATAACATTTTGATACGAACAGCAGCCAACTCGATAGCAAGGGGTAGCCCATCAAGGCAAACGCATATCTCTGCAATCGTGCGAATATTGGCAGGTGTGACCTTAAAGTTTGGTTGGACTGCCTGAGCACGCATTTGAAACAATGCCACCGCCGGATTTGTTATAAATGACTCATTTTCGATTACTTCCTTAAGATTGGGAGTTGGCAAAGGTAGCACCGGAAATTCGTATTCACCTGGAAGATGCAAGGCTGCTCTGCTTGTAACCAGCAGTTTGAGGTGCAGGCATGATGACAATAGATCAGTCAAAACTGGTGCTGCTGAAGTAATCTGCTCAAAATTATCGAGGAGTAGCAGCATGCGTTTATTTCGCAGGTAATCCAGTAGCTGTTCCAACAAAGGACGTTCTCCGCCTTCCCACAAACCAAAGGCCTTGACGATTGCAGGTATAACCTGATCGGAATCAATCACTGATGCTAACGAAATAGGGTAGACACTATCTACATACTCATCGATCAATGCCGACAGTGTGGCAACACCCAGGCGTGTCTTGCCAACTCCCCCGGGGCCAGTCAACGTAAGTAAACGCACATCAGGTTGTTTCAGAAGATTGCAAACATGCGCTAATTCTTGCTCGCGTCCAATCAACGGCATAAACTGTACAGGTATAATTTCTTTTGACAATTGCAAAAGCTCAGAGTCTGACCTATGTAACAGCCCCCCAACCATATTCTGCATAGCGCATTGCCCTCAACAATTACTATTTGAAAGAAGTGATTGCTTCCACATCACATGAAACAACGATATTGATAACTGCCCCCACATTTCAATTATCATTTTTACCTGTTCAGGTTCACCACATTATACCTTTTGCATTAAAGCTGAGTAAAGCAAATCTCTTCCTTGACATTTCACAATAGATCAGATATAATTAAGTCAAATCTGACTTAAAGGTAAACATATGTACAAGCAAGTAATGTTACTCGGATTGTTGCTGGAAAAGCCGATGTATGGACAACAAATCCGTGAAGTAATTGAGCGACACCATAATCTGTTCGCAGATTTCATAAAGAAGCCAACCATCTATTATCAGCTCGAGCGGCTGACACAAGATAACTACCTGGAGGTGCGCCGTGAGAACGTTGAAGCTCCTGGCACTGGAGCCGCTCATGACGAACTCGCTCTTCGTGAACGTGATGTGTATTACATCACGGAAAATGGCCGAAGGCATTTCTACTCGCTTCTACGTGAAGCCCTGGGCACTTACGCCCCCGGCTTGAATGAGATGGAGGCTTGCCTTTTCTTTCTGCAATACCTTGAACCAGGAGAGGCAATAGTCTTGCTCAAAGAACGCTACGAGCTTGTCGCACGCGACCGTACAGCCATGGCTCAACAAATGCAGGAGTTGGGTTTCCATGATGATGCACATAACCTGGTAAATGACCATAAACTGGCCTTGCTCGAAGCTGAACTCAACTGGCTGGCTCGCACAATAGTCCACCTTGAAGTTCAGAAAGTTAAACATTATTAAGTCAACTCTGACCTGATTTATTAACATTGAAGGTAACTATTGAGTAGGGGTTCCAAGGGGCTTGCAGGCCCCTTGGCGGGGTGCGGGGTGTCCCCGCTCACCTCCCTAGCCTGCCGCCGAAGGCGGCATAAGCGAAAAAGAACCCGAATAGTTACGAATGGAGTATCACTAATGAACAAAAAGTTTCGTTCGCCATTATTTTTGATGGCACTGACGATTTTTATTGATTTTGCAGGCTTTGGTCTGATCCTACCACTACTGCCATTCTGGGCGGAGCATCTGGGAGCCAATCCAACTGAAATCGGTCTGATCCTGACAATCTATGCGCTGGCACAGTTCATTTTCACGCCAATTCTCGGCTCGCTTTCTGATCGCTTTGGACGCAAACCTATTATTATAGGTTCATTATTGATCGAAGCTTTCTCTTTGGCCTTGACTGGCTTCGCCGGATCACTTGTGGTCTTGTTAATAGCCCGCTTTATCGGAGGCATTGGAGCTTCAAACATTGGTTCAGCTCAAGCAGTTGTATCTGACGTGACTCCTCCTGAAGGAAGGGCACGCGGTATGGGAATGATTGGCGCTGCAATCGGTCTAGGTTTCGTGATAGGACCTGCCATTGGCGGTATTCTTTCACCAATTGGACCTGCCGTGCCTTTTATAGTTGCCATGGTAGTAGCAATCATCAACGCGCTTCTTGTGTTGCTCTTCCTACCAGAGACCCACAAGGTGCGCGAAATTTCCAAAACGAATGCCTCCAGGGCTGAGCAAAAAGGTATATTGCCTTCAGGTTTAGGGCAATTGCTGCGCAATAAAACCTTAACACGCCTGATTGTTATAAATTTGTTATTCACGACTGCCTTTACCTCAATGGAGGCTGTATTTGCCCTGTTCTCACAACATATGTTTGGTTGGACAGCTAAAGAGAATGGGTACATCTTTGCATATGTTGGGCTAATCATTGTAATCATGCAAGGCGGACTCATTGGACAGCTTGTGAAGCGTTTTGGAGAACAAAAGTTACTCATTGCAGGTTTATTAATGCTAGCTTTAGGACTTGCATTACTTCCGCTCAGTTCGACTCTTGCGGTCATGCTGATCGCTTTAGGTATTCTGAGTGCTGGCAATGGTGCTGTAACACCAACAGCATCTGCACTGCTCTCGCTAACAAGCCCGCGTGACGCGCAGGGCAAAGTATTGGGACTTTCACAAGGCATAGCAAGTTTAGGGCGCATCGTAGGCCCTCTGATCGCTGGCAGCATCTAT
Organism: uncultured Chloroflexia bacterium; assembly: GCA_963702765.1. Taxonomy (GTDB): domain Bacteria; phylum Chloroflexota; class Ktedonobacteria; order Ktedonobacterales; family Ktedonobacteraceae; genus DATMNR01. Next base: position 102,086 of record CAVPEB010000072.1, on the reverse strand, counting down.
TCACTTATTGGACCTGGAGCGCCTTTCATCCTCGGTAGTGTACTCACTTTCCTGGCGCTGCTGATTGCATTCCCTGGGATGCCAGTAGCGCTCAAGCGAAGTGAAACCAGCCATCACAGCGTCTGATGAAGTGGCTATCAATGAAATCAAGACTGAATCTATGGCTGGGGAACGATAGCTCTATATCTTCTCTTTATCCCAGGTAAGGAAAAACGCATTCTTTTGCTAGAGTACTATTCTGAGATCCACTTATAACAGCCTGAAGCAATTGAAGCTTGCGGGGTAACGGCAATAGCCGTTACCCGCGCTTTGGAGCATAGTCCCAACCCTATCCTTCAGGTCTGGTCGCAGGGCCATCAGAATAGGTATGAGTGGATATCAGAAACTTTTATCTTGACCGCCTGTAGTATAAGAGTTATAAGATATATCCAGTTAGCTTTATGATTGCCATAGAGCTGATACATGTTACAGGCATAATATTTTAGGAGGAATAACCTTGGTTGTACGAATAGCTGTAAATATAGTGCGTATTGGAGTGATAATACAACTTGCATCAGGCATAGTATTCTGGACAGGCAATGCAGATAATTTCCAGATTGTGCATATACTGATCGGCATTCTGGTGGTACTCGCACTATGGACGTTGGGAATTGTGCAGGGGATTCAAGGAGGCAGTTTTGGCCTGGCTTTGGCTACTTTTGTAGTCGGCTTTTTACTGGCATTGGTTGGGCTTTTCCAGAAGCAGTGGCTTGTTGATTCTAATCATTGGATCATTCAAGTAATCCACCTTCTACTCGGGCTTTCTGCCATTGGCTTAGCAGAAATGATTGGCGGACGCTATCGCAGGATGACTGCAAAGAAAGCTGCTGCATAATTTTACAAGCCACCAGCTAACAAACAAAGATTGCTTTTTCCGGCACATCTATGATTGCGCCAAAAATATCGCTCATTTTGAGCGGTATATGAGCGGTATTTTCGACAATGAAGGAAATATACATCAATAGTGTCAAGCCCTAAAATCGAGTGAAGCATCTCTGCGAAAAGAAATCGAACTTATGTTAGACTATTGTCGATTACTCGTTAATATGATTTAATGGAGGCATCAAGCTGTTCCTTCAACACAACTGAATTAAGGGGATTTTCGAGCGTGAGTAATGAAAAAAGACCAGAACGCGTTGCCGTGTATCCAGGTAGTTTTGATCCACTTACAAATGGACATCTTGATATCGCACGGCGAGCGGCGAGGCTTTTCGACACGCTGATCATCGCTGTTTATGCCTATCCTACTGCAAAAAATCCGCTCTTCTCTGTCGAAGAGCGTATGGAACTCTGGCAAAAAGTTATTGCCGAAGAAGAGTTGACCAATGTGAGTGTAGACAAATTTACTGAACTTCTGGTCGAGTATGTCACATCCGTTGGTGGCCAGGCCATAGTGAAAGGCTTGCGCTCACCAAATGATTTTGAGGCAGAATTCCAACAGGGACTGATGAATCATAAGTTAGCTCCTGATATTGAGACTATTTGTTTGTTTACCAACCTGGAACAGCTCTTTGTCAGTTCTTCTCTACTCAAGGAAGTGGCGCACCTCGGAGGGGACGTAGTCGATATGCTTCCTGCCATCGTAGCGATTGAGCTACAAAAAAAATTCGGGTTGTAGAGCGTTGTAACTACCTGGTCAACAATGACTGGGTATACCTGATTGGGAACGGAGAAAAGGCGTGGATATGGATATACTCTATCTTGTAGGCCGCCTGGAAAATCTGATCACTAATAGTCGAAGAGTCCCCCTGGTTAATCAAATCATGGTGAAAGAAGCGGATATTCTCAACATTATCGACCAGATGCGGTCATCCATTCCCGATGAACTTAAACAGGCACGAGTTGTCATTCACGATAAAGAGCGCATCCTGGCCCAGGCACAGGCTGATGCAAACAAACTCTTAGCGCATGCTCACGAGAAGGCCGAAGATACTGTACATGGAGAGGGTTTGTTACGCCTGGCAGATGAAAAGGCAGAGCAAATTAAAGTTGAAGCTGATGCCTATGTCGTGGAAACACTGCGAGCCTTGCGCGATCATCTTACCAGCATCGAGATGGATATCGATCGTTCTATCTTAAGCATCGAAAAAGGTCTTGCCAGTCTGGAGCTACCTGATGAAGAAGGCAATGAAGGCGTATATGAAGAAATTGGAAATGGTCAACCAGATATCGCAACACAGGCCAAAACAATGCCCCGAAGCGCATCATTAGCTGCTGACACCATGGGAGGCCCTGTCTATCAACAAGATTCGATGCATCACAAAAAGTAGGGGCCGGGGCCATGCAGGAAGGGTGGGGACGCTTTGTCGCTTCGGGTCGATCGGGGACCGACCTATTCAGCACCAAATTGATAGCAAAACATGAATAGCAGTAGCTGATAACCACTCATAAATCAGTAAGAAGCGGGATTGTGAAGGACAGTTGCCCTTAACCTGCGGTTTGGGGCCGTACCCCAACTTTTTCCTCAATGCAGGCCTTCGGCCTGCATGAAAAATTATGAGTGGATATCAGCCAGTAGGGCTTGACACTCGCCACACGCTAACCTATAATGAGCGAGCACACAAGCAGAATATCATCTATGGCTGCGCCAACGCCATGATTTATTTATTCAGCAACGCCTTAAGCACGATTGAACAATGATCATCAATCAAAGGATCAAAAGATTGGAAAGCATGATTTTTAATGTGGCGCAGCTCATGAAGGCCCCGGTTGGGACTTCATTGGTAAACGATTTTCAAGAAGACGATATTCAGCTTGATGAAGAGTTCAAGGTGATTGGCCCTCTAAATGGACATGTCCGCATGCGGCGCACAAACCAGGGGTTACTGGTGGATGGATGGGTAGAACTTACGATTGAACTCTCATGTAATCGCTGCTTGAAGGATTTTGAGCAGCCGATGCATATAAATTTTGAAGAACAGTTTTATCCAACTGTTGATGTAGTCAGTGGATTGCCACTAGCTCCTTTCGATGAGAATGAGATATTTCCTATCGATGCTCGCCATCATGTTGATTTAACCGAAGCAATACGGCAAAATCTACTGATAGAATTACCAATGGTGGTGGTTTGCAAGGAGGATTGCAAAGGACTATGTCCGCAGTGTGGGCATGATTTAAATCTCGGTCCGTGCGATTGTGAACCAGAAGTTGATGCACGGCTAAGTGTACTCAAAACATTGCTACAAAATGAGTCATAAAGGCTAGATACGTATCAGTCTGGATGTTAAGAGGAGAATGAAATTATGGGAGCATTACCAAAACAACGAACTTCGCATGCTCGTCAGGGTGACAGGCGTTCGCATCATCACCTGACTTTGCCACAATTGGTCGCATGCCCACAGTGCAGGAGGCCTCGTCTGGCACATCATGCCTGCCCAAACTGTGGAACATATCGAGGTCGCCAGGTCTTCTTTCCTAAATCACGGAAAAAGTAAATTTAAAAGGAGGCGGGAATAGTTCCCTGCCTCCTTTTCACGCAAGAGTGTATAGTCATGACGACACAAGTCGCCTTTCTCTTTCCCGGGCAGGGTAGCCAGGCTGTCGGTATGGGTGCCGATATTTTCGAGGCATCGCCCGCAGCCAGGAACGTATTTGAAAGTGCTGATAAAGCGCTTGGCATCTCACTAAGCACTATCTGCTTTCAAGGCCCAGACGATGTTTTGCGCGAGACAATCAATACTCAACCTGCTATTGTGACTGTTAGCCTCGCGTTGCTGGTAGCACTGCAAGAGGCCCTCACTAAACACACCTCTTCCTGGTCTTCGCCGCTTATCCCAAGTTACAATGCCGGTCATAGTGTTGGAGAGTACGCCGCGTTGGTAGCATCAGGTGCCTTGCGCTTGCCGGATGCAGTTCGACTGGTACGCGAACGAGGGCGTCTCATGCATCACGAAGGAACGATATGTCCTGGAAGCATGGCCGCTGTAATTGGTATGGATGCTGAGATTTTGCAAGACATATGCCAGGAAGCAACGGCTCAATCAGTCGCTACCCTCAGTGAAGTTAGCCATCCAGGGCTGGGGCAGGTGTCTATTGCCAATTTCAATGCTCCTGGACAAATTGTCATTTCCGGTGAGAAGGGAGCATTAAATCTTGCTATGGAGTTGGCGAAAGCGCGAGGCGCAAAACGTATCATTCCGTTATCAGTAAGTGGTGCTTTTCACTCTCCTGTAATGCAGCCCGCCGCTGAGGGATTAGCCAGGGCAATCGCTGGCTGCGAAGTTCATGACGCAACTATACCAGTAATTGGCAATATTCATGCGACACCACTAACTGAAGCACATGCTATTCGCGAAGAGCTGACTCAGCAGATAGCTTCACCAGTACAATGGATACGGACCATCGAATATCTGGTAGATGCAGGAGTAACAACTTTTCTTGAAATTGGTCCGGGTCAAGCGCTAACAGGTATGGTAAAACGAATCGCAAAGGGTGTAGTAACCTTGAATGTTAGTAGCAAAACAGATATTGAAAAAGTTGTTGGTACAATTCGTGAAATGGGACTAGTTGATGAGGTATAATCTCAACATTAGAAGCATCATGAGATCTACTCACTATTCCAAAATATATCGTGTCGTTTGGGGCAATACACTTGACAATGATGCTGATAAACGCCTATCCTTGCTGTAAAGGATGAAACAAGAACTGAGGAATACACATGGTAACTGAACCGCTAGGAGTTGTACGTGTTGCTCGCCAGGTGCTTATAACCATCGTGGTTAACGCAGCATTACAGATTCCTGGCGTTGTTCGAATTGCCCAGAACAACGATCAATGGTCACGCTTGCTTGGACGGGAACTACCAAAACATGGTGTAGCCTTGACGATCAAAGACAATATGGTCTCAACGGATCTGTACATTGTAGTAGCTTCGGGAATTGATATTGTTGAAACTGGTACTGCTATCCAGAAAGAAGTTTCGTCAGCGATCGAAGAAATGGTAGGTATGCAGGTGCGTGAAGTTAATGTTTACATTCAAGATGTCGCCTGAGTTGGTTACTCTTAAGAGACACTATTTGTCATGCTGAATAAAGTGAAGCATCTCTCGACACATTGAGAGAGGCCTTCGCGAAGTTTACATCAAGTGTAACGAAATTGCTCAGTTTGACAGCCGAAAGAAGCCAGGAACGGGTGACAACGCAGGTTGCCCCTAGCAGCTAAAAGCTCGAGGAAAACATGCCCATTGGTATACGCAGACAAGCGCGAATGATCGCATTGCAAACACTCTACGAATATGATACAGTACAGCACTCACCTGAAGAGGTTTTGCAGCGGCATACCGATGATCGCCACCTGCAACCAAAGATAATTGAATATGCGCGAGAATTAGTGTTGGGTGTTTGTGATCACCTTGCTGAAATCGATGCGCACATACAGAGTGCAGCACAAGAATGGCCTTTACAACAAATGGCCAGAATTGATAAAAATATTCTTAGACTTGCAATCTACGAAATTCTGTTTAATAATACGGTACCAGCAAAAGCCGCCATCAACGAAGCGGTGGAACTTGCCAAAATCTTTGGCAGTAATACTTCCAGCCGGTTTATCAATGGCGTTCTTGGTACGATATTTAATAGGGCACAACAGCAGCCCACCCCAATAGCTGAAAGCGAGGTGAAATAGTGGCAACAGTTAGCGAACGTCTCAGGAATATTATTGTCGAGCAACTTGGCGTTGAAGAAAGCGAGGTCGTTCCAGGTGCTTCTTTTACTGAGGATCTCAATGCCGACTCCCTTGACCTGGTTGAACTGATAATGTCTCTGGAAGAGGAATTTAAACTCCAAATTTCTGATGAAGATGCAGAAAAAATCACAACAGTGGGAGAGGCGGAAGAGTATATAGAAGAACATCTACGGGAAGCATAATGCGTCTGATGACACGGTAGAGATAGAAGATCGACCGAGATCAGAGTGACTGGACCGAGACCATGTACAGTGCCCGTGGCAAAACTGGTTCTATAGGGCTATTCAAATCGACTGATCTCGATCGTCCTTCTCTTTTGAGGCATAGCTTTTCTGGTTAGTTGTGTGTTCTGAAGTTTATTCGTTTGGTCATCATATTTCTATGGTCCTCTATCTTCCTCAGAGTAGCGCGTTGTATAATATGCATATGCATATAGAAATTGTACTCGCGAATCGTTCTCATTTGAGTACCTTGAACATAGTCAACGAAAAGGTTCACCTGTGGAAATGATGCCCGCTGCTCAAGCGGTAGAATTGCTCATTCATGAATATGGCAAACTTGTCTTCCAAACGATTTATGGCTTAACCGGTGATTGGGAAGAAAGCCAGGATCTGACGCAGGACACTTTTCATCAGGCATTGAAAACGATTGATTCTGCGCGTGCAAAAAGCGGCGTTCAGTTCCATGCAAAAGCGTGGCTATTGCAAATTGCATTAAATATAGTGCGCATGCAACGTCGTCGTCGCAATATTTTTCGATTTATCCCCTTCTCAAGATTACAAAAAGAAGAGACCTCTGTTTCGGCAAACTCAACACAATCGACCGGGATAGATGTATTGAACGAACGAGCAGCACCCGTTCAGCCGACAGGCTATGGCACTATCCAGGATATCGATTTGGAAGCATTTGTAGCTGAACAGGATGCAGTACATAGATCTCTTACGCGTCTTTCCGAACCACTTCGCATGTGTTTGCTTCTCTCTGTGGTAGGCCAGTTCTCAACAAGAGAAATCGCGCAAATGCTAGAAATTGAAGAAGCAGCAGTTCGCCAGCGTCTCGCCCGCGCCCGCAAACAATTTCAGAACTTCTACGAACATGAGAATGGCGAAGAGATTATAGAAAAGTCTGAAACTGTACATAACTTGAATATGTCACAAAACCACTCCCCTAATCATCTTAGTAATATAGAGCAAGCCAAGTTAAGATTTCCTGGCTAAGGCGAGTCTGTCAGACAAAGCTTTCAGACAGATCCCTTAATAAGCTATATCAGAGTTAGATTCTCCAGTTAACCGGGTTTATCTCAACGATATCTCAGCTCTTATCCTGTCGGAGGAACTATGCACAACGACACAATCGAAACCTTGTTGTTACGCCACTATGGTAGTACAGCACAAGCGCCTGGTAACCTTGAAGAGACATTATGTAGCTCAATACGGTTGGCAGAAGCAGAGTTAGAGAAAGAGCAGCAAATCATTTCACGACTGAGAGAAAGACGTATAAGTCGTCGTCATGCAGTCCGCATCGTAACCATTGAAGCAGGTCTGGAGGGATTGAGTCTTGCGCTTGAAGGTGTCAGAGTGATTGAATCAGCACTGATAAGGCCGGATGTTACAAAACCAGCATATTCTTAAGAATAGATCCGAGACATCTATTAGCGAATATCTTTCGTAGTAGGAATTAGGGCTTAGATAAAACAGTCAAAGAAAGGGTACAAACCATGCCGTTAGGATTACACTTACCAGAATTGATTATTGTTCTTGCTGTAGCATTACTGATCTTTGGTCCCAAAAAACTGCCAGAGATGGGGTCAGCGATTGGCAAAAGTATCAAAGAATTTCGCAAAGGCATGAATGAACTGGGCGGGCCAAAAGATGAGCACGTAGAAGAGACAAACGTTACCAGCCACCACCACTAATGAAATGAGTAAACTGAACACTACGGCTGCTGAAACCGAAACTGTTGTCAATGCAACACCAGTCGCCAACGAAGTTGCTAGCTCAGAAGCAAAAATTGATTAGTGTCAGTTGCAGATAGATTTGATCCTACCTTTTAGGGACAGATATGGCAACTAGTAACATAGATCAGCAGGATACTATGGCAGCAGTTAATGACAGCATAATTGAAGAGGAAGAAACCGAAGAATCTACCATGACATTGGTAGAACATCTGGAAGAACTACGCTGGCGCATCTTAAAGTCGTTCATCGCGATCACAGTTGCAGCTATCGTGGCATTCATTTTCCGTATTCAAATTATGGCATTTCTAACACTTCCACTACCTCAAACTGCAGATACATTAACGCGCGGCAAGCTTGTTGTAACGGGCGTAGGGGAAGGATTTACAATATACCTCAAACTTGCCTTTGCAGTTGGCTTCGTCATTGCATTACCAGTGATTCTCTATCAGACATGGGCATTCATATCGCCGGGTCTTTATGAGAAAGAAAAGAAAAATGCCGTTCCCTTTATCGTGGCAGGCATCGTTCTCTTCATTGCTGGTATTGCTCTCGGATTTGTCGTTCTACAATACCCGGTACAGTGGTTAATAAATTTTGCATCAGACAGTTTTGTCCCATTAATAACTGCCGACAATTACTTTACGTTTGTTGCATTTTTCTTGCTTGCCTTTGGTATTGCGTTTGAAATTCCACTTATCCTGACATTTCTGGCACAGTTAGGACTTGTAAGTTCACAGTTACTTCGCAGGAAACGTCCTGTTGCATATATTGGAATGTGGATTGCAGCAACATTTATTACTCCTGGAGCTGATCCTTACAGTCCCGTCATTCTCGGAGTTGCCATGACATTCTTGTATGAACTGACAATTGTGTTCATTCGAATAACGAAACATTAACTTCGCAAAGAGTGCATTTGTGAGAGAGGCCAGCTTAGAGCATTTAAGCTGGCCTCTTCTATTTCATCTATACCATTTTCATCAATTGACCCAGACCAGGCCTTTAACCATACATCAAAACCCCAGAGGATATTTGGAAAATGAAGCACAAATGAAGATGGACACCTGTATCAACAAGATCTTCCACACAAAGATGGTGCCTTTTGAAAAGTGTATCTAATCCAGCCTTGTATGCTGGATGAAGGAAAAAGCCAGGGAAATGTAGATCAGGAAGGTGTTTATTAAGAAGGAACAGCCTCGGTCTGAACGACTTCGCCAGCTTCGACTCGTCTCCGCGTCCCAAATCTTGCCCAGAGAATGATGATGGTAAGTAAATAGAAGAATGCACCTAAAAGAAATATCGGTGTGTAGCCAAAGTGAACAATGATTAATCCCCCAATCGGAGCAGCTACAGCCCAGGGTACCTGAAATGCAGCCTGGTAACTACTGTTTGCTAAACCTCGATGCTTCTCCGTTACAGATTCCATAGAAAATACCTGAAGAATACCTGCTGACATATCCATCGTGCCTTGACGGAAAAGATAGAAGAAAGCCGCAAGCGGTAAGATGCCTGTCAAACCAATTATGAGTAAAAGAGGAATACTGGCAAGCCGGGTAAAAGTTATCGCATTGATCTTACCAAAACGTTTCGCAAGTCGAGGCGCAGTTAAAGTGAGTAGCGCAGTTATGGCATTCGCTCCACCATCTATCAAACCAAAGAGCGCAGGCGATGCATTCAAATGCTGCACGAAGTAGATATTGAAGTACGGAATGAACAATCCTGCGCCAAATCCAGTGAGTACATATACCAGTACCAGAAAAAAGAATGCACTACGAAGAAAGATGTTGATAAGCGAAATTGTATGAGAGGAGAAAACCTCTCCTCGCCCAGTCCATGGTAACCATCTACCTGAGGAAGGCCGCAATAATCTACGACTACTTGATCCGAGCGATTGGCTAGCTGTATCATTTGGGGACAATGGGAGAGATGAATTACTTTTTATCCGTTGAGGAGGTCGGACACTGCTCATCATGAAGAGAGGTATGAAACTTGGAATAGCAATTATGCCAGCAAACAAGAGCGACAATTGGTAGGAGCGAGCATCAGGCTGGGTTGCAAGCAGTGAGAAGGCCCATGAAGGCAAGGGAGTCATTAGCCAGGGGATTGATCGAAACCAGATGGGTAATATACCTCCTATAACCTCACCCAACACCAACGTAATCAGGCTTAAAGAAATATTCATGCTAAAAAGATGAGGGCGTTCTTCAGGTGTGCTATTCAGAGTTAAGAATGGGGCTGTGATTACAAGTAAGAAAGCCAGGCCCACACCAACTATAAATGAACTTATGAGTAACGGTAGAGGTTGACGAAATAAAATCTGGCCCGCGCCTGCAATACCAATAAGAGTACTTGAGAAAATGAGAATGAATTTGCCGCTGAAACGATCAATGCATGCTCCAGCAGGAAATATGGCAAGACCTGCACCTATCGTTCCAACGAATAATACGAGTCCAACAAAATCGGCATGATAGCCCAGTGAAATCAGGTAAAGATTGTAGAGTACCAGCAAAATTCCTGCCGTCACTCCACTTAAAACATTACTAATAAGAAACAGTCTGGCATTGCGCTGAAAATGCTTGAACTGCTGTATATATTCAATGACCAGGCGCATTATGGCTTTGTTCGGTTCCTTCGCTCTCTAACCCCCTGGTTTCCTGTATCATTGGTGTATGGACGTTCTCATCAGATGAATCCAGTTGGGTAACCACGACGTTAGAAGAACCATCGTGTAAGCTTGAACTTTCCACAGTTACTTCTGCTGGAATTGAGCTTTCGGTGTCTACCGCTTCCGGCAACAACAAGGGACTACGAGGCTTCAGTTTGACCAGTCCTGGAAGGAAAAAAGCCTTGAGCATACTTTGTGCCATTACAGTACGTGCACGAAACTCAATTACTCCGTCGGTGATACGATCAGCAACCGGTTCGACCTTTTTTTCTACATTATTGACCTGTTTTTGGGTGTTTTTGGCTATCTCTACCACTTGCACCGATTGCACTGTATGGATCGCCTGTAACGCCTGGCTTAATCTGGTATCAGTTTCTAAGGTAGCCGGTAATGGCTCAGTCGGTGGAGAGTGGAGGGCAGTATCAATGCTTTCTAAAACCGAACGTAATTGATGTAGCAGCCTAACCTTGTCCCGTACCCATACATTCGCAACCAAGAGCAGCCACGAACCAAACAAAAAGAGTACCGCAAAGAGAAACATATAAATAACCAGCACAAGAGCTGCAATACGCCCCAAAGTAGTAAACAGATCTCCGTCATCTGCCAGTATCAAATGCAGCATGGTTACTCTCCTTCAGAGGTGGAATTTAACTCTATTAACTCCAACTGTTGCTGCCGACGATCTTCATAGCGACGTCGCGCACGACCCTTACCCACAAATACGCGCAACATTTGCTGCCCACCCACAAGGAAGCCAACTGCGCGTACACCGGGTTCAGCCACATATTGGGTAGCCATGCGGGTGGTACTGCTGATAGTAGTAGCCGTCTGACCAGCGCTCTTTGTCGTATCCTTTACGACTTCAGTTGTTTCCTCTACTGACTGGGAGATCATTGCGACGGAATGCTGCAATGATGTTAGCAGGGGGTTTATTTCATCAGTTACCGTTGCGAAAGTTCGGAGTGCCGTCGACAAAGCATAGATGAGCATTACCGTAGAGACGATAAGAAGGGATGCCAGGATGATGATAGAGATATAGAAGACTGGCAGTAATACGCCGAATATGCGTGCAACAATGAAGCTAATTATCAATAACACAACGATGAGTGTTGAGATGATAATTAGATAGAGATTGATCCTCCTAATAGTTCTACTCATAGACCCAGTCGTAGACCCAGGGCTTTCCATAAATTGCCTCCTAACATACTTAAAGTCAAAATAATACTTAATTATAGCAGACAGCGACAATGAAGCAAAAGAGCAGTGAGTTTACGGAAAGTCTGGCTGCTTTATACCCTACAATGAATGTGTTACAATAGGCACATTGATTTTCTGTTGTAATACGTTCGTACTGCGTGGGAGGACTCAAAACCAATGTTCAGCACGATTTTCGCCGATACTATCACTATTAAAATTGGCAATACAGTATTCTATCTGGGTACCAATCTAATCGTCTATGTGGCTGTGGCAGCTATCGTAGGTCTTATCGCAGAATTTTTAGTCGGTTGGCGACTTCCATTTGGAATCATTGGGGCAACTATTGCAGCTCTCATTGGTATCTGGATCATGACACAGGTGATTGTTATTTCTGGTATTCCCGATTATGCGATCAATACCACTCCACCAATTTACCTGGTAAGAGCTATTATTGGAGCAGTACTATTCGTGTTTATCTGGCATCTATTAACCTTTCCACTTTACCGCAGACGTAATCGTCGCAATTATCGTCGTTATGAAAATCCTTATAACAGATATTGATATTACGAAAGAACCTTGAACTGGGATAATCGTATAATTAGATAGAGATGTATCAAAAGGGGTCAAATCATAGAAAGAGATAACGATATAATACAGGTGAACGGACGCAAATGGTACGCTTTCAGAGATTCTCCTGGTAGCAGCGAGCATATACTCGAAGCGCCATTACGTCCTGAAGAAGCAGCATTAACCAGACGCATACAACTTAGCTATAGCACCGCGATAACTCGTCATAGGAAGTTACATTGGACTGAAGCTATCTCCTGGTTTACATGGATAATAGCTCTGATTACCTCCGCAATCTGGTGTTTGACTGCTTATCAAGTGGCTCTTGCTGCCGGAGCGCATACCCTGCGTGATGTTCTGGCAAATGCTTTTTCAAACAGTCAGAATGCCGATATATTGATAGCATACGGGGCAAAATATAATCAAGCGATTCTTAGAAGGGCAGTACTGGCGCTTCGTAACACCTATATTCTTACATGTGAACATTCTACACCTGGGTCTGAATATGCTTAATCTGATCGTCCTGGGAATCTTTGTCGAGCGTATTTTCGGCCATTTACGTTTCTTGCTTATTTACCTGATAACAGGGGTAATCAGTATAATTGCAAGCTTCTACTTTGCCCCTCAAGAGATTAGTGTTGGAGCCTCAGGAGCTATCTTTGGACTAGTCGGAGCTTATAGCCTTTTTGTATTCATCCATCGCAAGGCTTTCCGTAAAGGTGGTATCCCTGCACTATCATGGCTCGTTTTAATTATAGGATTAAACCTCGGTATTGGACTTATTATTCCCAATGTCGATAATTATGCTCATGTAGGTGGTTTTCTAAGTGGATGTGTATTAGGCTGGTTTTTTGCACCTTTTTATGTACCTCAAATAGAAGAAGGAAAAACTGTATTGATAGATACGCATAGTCTTACTCGTCGCTGGCCTCTGGCTCTTTTAACAATTGCAGCTACCGGTCTTTTTGCAATCATTGCTGTACATTTTAGTGGAGGATAATGCTTTGGAAGCTCAAACCGATGTTCAAACTTACCTGGAGCGTGGAAAGCAAGCACTAGCACAAGGTCAGGGGCGCGATGCAGCTATTGCATACGCATTTGCTGCTCAAATTGAACCAGATAATCCTATGGTACACCTGGGACTAGCAGAGGCAAACCTCGCTCTCGGATCCTATGGTGTTGTGTATATGGCATGCCGAAAAGTACAAGAATTACAGCCGCAGGGTGGTGTTGAAAGTGATATGGCAAAGGCATTGCTCAATTTGCTAGATCGTCGTTACGAACGAGCATTGCAGGATATTGAGATAGTTATTAACGAGGATCCTGGTAATGCTTATGCGCATGCAATGCGTTCGTACTTATTGCGGGTCAGTGGACAAAGTTATGATGCGGGACTTGCCCGAGCAAGAGCCGCTCGACTTTCTTTTGGAGGCCATTTTGATAATTGCTTCCCTCCGATTGAACCAACTGCACCACCTGCTTATAGCGCAACACCTGTGCAGCCAAAAATCACCGATCAAGCACCCACAAACGGGCAAATTGTAGAGGGTTCTACAGCCAGATCTGAGCAAGAGCCTATACCTACCTGGTCACAACATAGTAATATGCAGCGTCAGGCAATTCGCACGCGTTTCTGGATGAGTCAACATCCTCGCTTCGTGACAAACATACTGATCTCTATCAATGTAGCGGTCTATGTGATTCTGGTCGTATTGAGCATGACTATCGGTGCAGGTTTGGGTCAACTAGGCGCTATCGATACGAATTTAATCGTTCTGGCTGGTGGCCAGCTTAACTCCCTAGTCGCACAAGGCCAGGTGTGGCGTATCTTCACAGCCATGTTCCTACATTTTAATCTATTGCATATCGGATTAAACATGCTTTCACTCTTCCTCATAGGTGGAGTGGTGGAGATGGTTTTTGGCAAATGGCGTTACCTGTTGATCTACCTTGGCTCTGGCATTGTTGGTGGCATCCTCACGTTCTATGTATCGCCAATCAACACTTTAGCGGCAGGAGCTTCGGGAGCAATTTTTGGCGTCTTCGGAGCATTGGGTATATTTTATATATTCAACCGGCAGGCACTTGGTAGATATGGTACAGGCGCAATTACGAACTGGCTATTCTGGCTAGGACTAAACCTGGTGTTTGGTTTCTCTCAACCAGGCATTGGCATATGGGATCACATAGGCGGTCTTGTAGCTGGCATGATTATCGCTGCATTACTCATGCCGAGGACAAGGCGGAGAGCAACGTAAAACAACCACCGTACAACGATAAAAAAGAAGCTGGTAGGCGAGTGCCTACCAGCTTCTTTTTTATCGTGTCTGTTCTGTATACGACCTGCGTGTTTCTAGAGAGTAAACTTTACGCAACTCTACCCATAAATAGGACGCTAAACATCATATTACAGGAGGAATCATGACATACGCTGGCTTCTTACTGCTTTTCTTACTATTACCATTTGCAATATTGGTGGCTATTCTAAGAAAAAGATTACTCAATAGACACTATCTCACTGTAGTTAGTATATTGACATTGGTTGCCCTTCTGTATATGACCCCTTGGGACCATTTTGCAGCTATGTGGGGATTATGGTCGTGGACAAATAATCGCACATGGGGATTGCGATGGTGGGCAATTCCGCCAGAGGAATATCTTTTCTGCGTATTAGAGGCGCTACTGGCTATCACATTGACATTTGCAGTTGTTACAAGGAAGGGTGCGCGAAGTGATTTAAACATAGCAACATCATCAGTGAAGGTGAATTCAGATGGAGAATCCACCTTCACTAAACCCTACAACTCGCCTATCCCAATGAAGAATGACAAGATAGGTAGAGAGGCGAACTCATGATGCATTGGCCATACATGCCTTTTTTGCTTGTCTGGGCGCTCCCGGTAATTGTAGTGCAGTGGCTTGTGGGTGGTAAATGTCTTTGGCGTGAGCGTGGTCAATGGATGTGGATTGCATTGGGACTTTGCCTGTACTTTACACTTGCAGATGCAGTTGCGATTAGAGCGGATATCTGGCACTTTGATACTACATCGTTAATAGGATTATGGATCGGGCCTGTGCCGATCGAAGAAGTCCTTTTTTATCTACTAACGGCAACTATGCTGGTGCAAGGCTTTGTACTTACCTGGTATGGCAATAAATCATAATCTACCCCTGCGACTCACATATATACCTCTTGTTGTTTTATCTTCGCTTATCCTCAGGGTGAGCCAATCACAGCAACTACATTAGCATACGTGTTCGTCTGGACAAGTGTTGTTAACGCGTTATTTTGTAAATCCATGGCATATAAAGAGCCATCCGAATAGAACGTTATGATATGGTTATTGATCCAGGCACCTACCTCCACCAAGCGTTCCGTCGAGGTAGCAATCAGCTTCGGTTTGCCCGCGTGAATATGCGCTCCCGAACCACTTAATTGCACAGTATACAATGCGCTATGGCGATCATAGGGATTTTGAGAATCACTGGAAAACTCGATGTATGCAAGTGTATGTGCATCGGGTGAAAAAAGAGGCGTAGTGACCCAATGATACTGTGCTATATTGCTCAGGTCATCTTGTTCTTCCAGCACTGTTTGTGAAGTACCTATAGTTTGCGATGAACCAGACAAAGCTGCCAAATTCAAGTCATTCGCATACGAAAGCGAGGCTATACTGGTAGGAACACTATTATCGGTTGGCATAGGTACAGCACCCTCATTTGATGAGTACAATAAGCCATTACCATTCGGTGTAAGTGCCAGTGGACCCTGCTGGGGGTTTTCATCTAAAATTAATTGCGGCTCGGCAGGAGTCTGTGTAATATCAAGCGACCACAAACCATACTGCACAGCTTCATTACTTCCACGATCATCAGTGAGCAACAGGGTATTATCTGCATGTACTCCTGATCCGCCAGCGAAAGAGAAAATGCGGTAGCAGGGGCAGTCCAAAGCAGGTTGTTCATAAACCATAGTGGGACTCGCTAGAGGTCCTGCGTATATACTGGTATTGCCAGTGCCATCCACCGGATCGGTACTCCACGCAATCCTGGTGCCATCTTTGCTCAAAGCCATAGAAGTGATTACTTGCCCGGGAGGCAAAGCAGCGATTTGGATAGGAGTTCCCTCGAAAGGATCTATTAACCAAATGCCATTACCGCTATACAGAAGTTGACCTGAAGGCATAAGTATAGGAGGCACGCCTTGACTATACACATAGCCACTGGCAGGGATTTTGTGAGAGACATTATCAGCACTAGAAACAATATAAAGACCATCTACCTGCTGGTAGATCACTGAATAGCCAGCAGGTAACTGGAGAGGAGTTATCGAACCATTCCCAGGCAAAATGATGGGAGATGCGGTATCCAATGCATAGGTAGGGGTCGGAGTCGGTATTGTGCTGTTTTTATGTATCGGATTTGGGTTTGAGCTGGCATTAACAACAACTGCACTGGCGTGACTGCTATTTACCTGGAAGAGGTTTACGAGTAGTTGTCCAGAAAATAGAACTAATAATAAGGCAATAAGAATAAGCAAGGAAAATATCCCTGCTTTCGTAAATCGCATGCCTACATGTGTATCTGGTAATGGTTGTGAGATGCGACGCAATCGTTGTTTTGGTGGATCAGTCACTTGTGGAGCCAAGTTCCCTCTTTATCCCCTTACTTAGTAATTCATCATGAGTATACACGAAACAATTATCAGCGAAAAGCCCCTATTACTCAGGCCGTTTGGTTTGCTACTGATTGATACTTGTGTGGATTAGCATTCTTAGCATGATGCAACACAAATGCTACTGTTTTATCGAATACCTCTTCACGGTCATGGTCCTTCATAACCACATGATATGAGCGATGAAGGGTGACTAAATGCTTTTCACGCGAACCAATGAGTTTATAAATCTCTCTGCCATCACGTGCAGGTACAACGTGGTCATGTAAAGAAGTGATAATAAGCGATGGTGCTGCTATATATGGCAATTCGGTGCGTAACTGCGGGAGATAACGCACCATGCTCTCTACGGGATGTAAGGGTGTCCAACGATAAACATCGCGTGTATAGCGACGTCGAGCTTCTGGATCACGTACATCTTCGCGTAACGTAGGAACTAATGGAAGAACGTATTTGCCGATACTGACTGCGGGCTTTAGCCAGGGATGTAAATGCAAAGGGGCGCATATAGGCACAACTCCAGCTACCTCTTCGTGAGCAGCAACATGTAAAATCAAGGCGCCACCTAGAGAATGCCCAACAAGAAATACTACATCACATGATTCTTTGAGTTTACCTAACTCATCATGTACAGCTTGTGCCCATTCTTCCCAACCAATGGATAACATATCTTTTACCTTACTGCCATGGCCAGGTAGCAGCATATTTTTTGTGATGATGCCTTGATTCTGAAAAATTTCTTCTAATTCAGCCATATCACCTGTGTTGCCATTCAGGCCATGCACAAGTAAAACCCCCACGCCAGGTTGGGTCGAGTTTGTTCGTAAATTATATTGTATCGGAGAAGTATCCATAATTTGGGATCCTTTATGCAAATATAGAAAGTAATAGCTACCTGTTTAATATACTTCATGAAATAAATATATATATTTTGACATACTGATACATATACGTTTGTACATAGGAAAAAGTTGAACAAAGAAGAACCCTGGCGCGTTGCCCTTCGTGAGCAAAAGTGATATAGTCGCGTGTGTAATAAGACTGCATGCATTCAAAAGTTCAGATAAAAGGAGTGTTCATATGAAATTCGCGACAAAAGCTATTCACGCGGGACAAGAGCCTGATCCTTCAACAGGTGCGGTCATGACTCCAATTTTTCAGACTGCTACCTATGTCCAGGAAGGTCTTGGTGAGCATAAAGGCTTTGAATATTCTCGCACTGGCAACCCTACACGTAAGGCTCTGGAAGCCTGTATGGCTGCGCTTGAAGGCGGAGCATACGGACTTGCTTTCGCATCAGGCATGGCCGCTGAAAGCGCAATTCTCAGTCTTCTCAATTCAGGTGATCACATCGTCTCCTGTGATGATTTGTATGGTGGCACCTACCGTATCTTCGAGCGGGTATTGCGCCGCTACACGGTTGAAGCCAGCTATGTACCAGCGGGTGGTAACCTTGATGCTTATGAGAGCGCAATACGACCAAATACAAAATTGATCTGGCTGGAGACCCCCACAAACCCACTTCTTGGAATTGTGGATATACGAGCAATTGCGGATATGGCACATCGTCACAATCTTCTTGTCGTCGTCGACAACACATTTGCAAGCCCCTATTTCCAGCAGCCACTGAAGTTAGGCGCAGATATCGTTGTACATAGCACGACGAAGTATATTAACGGGCATAGCGATGTGATTGGTGGCGCTATAGTTTTGGATGATGAAGACACTTATGAGTCGATCAAGTTTTATCAAAATGCAGCCGGAGGAGTGCCTTCACCTTTCGATTCGTGGCTAACGTTACGTGGCATTAAAACACTTGCTGTTCGCATGCGCCAGCATGAAGAAAACGCTCGCTCTGTAGCGAAATTTCTTGCAGAGCATCCACGGGTTGAAAAGGTATATTATCCTGGACTATCCTCACATCCCGATCACGAGCTTGCCAAACGTCAGATGAGTGGATTCGGTGGCATGGTTTCGTTCCAGTACAAAGGCGCGTATACAGATATCGTTCAACTGGTGCGTCGCTTTAAAGTATTCGCTCTAGCCGAAAGTCTAGGTGGAGTAGAATTGTTGGTGTGCCATCCAGCATCTATGACACACGGTTCAATTCCGAAAGAAATTCGCGAGTCTCGTGGCCTGACTGACACGTTGTTACGCCTCTCAGTGGGTATCGAAGATATAGAAGACATCATCGGAGATCTCGAACAGACCCTGAAATAAGTGCAACTCAAAGAAAATGTTAGAGTGCGAAGGGCTGTTTATACCAGGAACATACGGTATAGATGGCCCTTCGCACTCTAAGCAAAAAGAGATTGTTTGTTACGTTTGTTGTTAATAACCGATGTACTATATAGGGCTATGTGTAATCTCTTATGCTTCACATCTCTAATTTCTGATAAATATCTATATGCTATAAATATTGGGAGGCTCAATTGACAATGACGGATACCCACTTTGCCCGGCAAAGTGTCAGCAAGGGTATGCTAATCTTCTCATTAGGAATACTCCTGGTGATGCTCCTTAGCGCCTGCAACAGCAATCCTCAATTACAACAACAAGAAAGCCAGAACAAGGTTGAACTCGATAATGCTATTATTCACGCGCAGAGCATTGGTGTGCCTACCTCTATGTTACAGCCAATCATCAATCAGGAAACCCAACTAACACATACCAATGCCCCAATTGGCCTGTTTAATGATCAACCCGTGAATGAATATTACTCCAATGTGACGCAAAATTATGCAATGCTAACAGTTGAGGTAAACGGCCTGATTTCACAGACTACTCAACAGTTTGATTACAAAGCCAGTCAAGATCTTCAAACACTTGAAAATGCGTTAGCCGAACGACAAGCGCAGAATTTTGTCGAGGCTAAGACTTTTGCAAAGCAGCTTACAGATTATCAATCAAAACTATCCACAGCACAATTTCCGAAAGATTACATTCAAATCAGCAATGATGCCAAAAGTTCTACCCAAGCGCTTCACCTGATGGGACCTGCCTATGCTGCATTGACGTCACTTAAGAAGGTAACCCAGCAGCTCCAGGCGTCACATCTGGATATAACAGCACTCAACAAGGAGCAGCAGGAAGACTTGCAAATCTTCCGTCAGGCTACCGCACCAGCAGATTACTCGCAGTTGATCGACCAGGTAAATGTGCAATTGCTGGAAACGACTGTCTTCTCAACTCAGGCGATTCCATTTGTTGGTAGGGCTAAATTGGCAGAGTTCAGTTCGCAGATTGATCTGCTCAAAAAATATGGTCAAAATACGACCACATTCCAACAACGCTTGACAATTGACCAGGCTTCTCTCGCACAGGCAAAGAGTATCAGCGATTACCTAAAGGCTTCGGCTCAAATCGACAGTGATACGAATTCCATCCAACTCCCGCTTGTGCAAGGCCAGGCGACATACTTGTTGAAACAGTTTCACCAGGAGGTTTCGAACTGGGGCAGTTCACATCAATACCATGATGCATATGATGGCGGTGTTTATAACCTGGATTACGAGTATGACACCCAGGGCATTGGTTCGGATGCTGATGCTGCTGTGCAGTCAGCACAAACGATCGATGATTACCAGTCAGCAATTGATTTGATCAATAATGACGTCTTACACTTACGGGCAATGGAAGCCGATTATAGCGACAAAACTGCGTGGAATCAGCCACACGCTACTGATATCAGCTTAATGAAACACTATAATGTTTATGGCCCTTCATCTGGCCAAGTACTTGTTGTCTCTCTCGTTGAGCAGACACTTCGCTACTACAACAACGGAAAGTTAGTCAGATCATTCTTAATTGTCTCTGGACAATATATGAGGCCCTCGGTACCAGGATTTTGGAGCATTATTCTACGCGAGCATCCAACAGAATTCAAATCAACAGAGCCTCCTGGTTCGGCTTTCTGGTATCCACCTACTCCTATTCAATATGCGATGGAGTACCATTCCGGTGGGTACTTCTTCCATGATAGCTGGTGGAGGGCAGACTATGGACCTGGAATGAATTTTCCACACAGTGATTTAAGTGGCACAACCTCATTCAACGATAATGGAAGCCATGGCTGCATTAATATGAATCCTAGCGATGTAGCATGGTTGTATTCCCAAATTGGGTGGGGAACGCCGGTGATCATGTACTAAGAATGTTTGACATAGTCAATATCTTTCTGCTATAATCCATGGGCACTCGTCCGACGAATAGTCGGCATTTTATGTAGATCAGCCCGTGTGAAGGGGCAGATGATTTGGGGAGGAATAATACTTACATGCCCAATAATGCCGCTGCACAAAAGCGCATGCGCCAGGAACAAAAGCGCCGCTTGCATAATCGCAGCGTTAAATCACTTGTAAAAACACAAATAACCAAAGCTCGCACCGCTGTTGCCTTAGATGAGAATGCTGAAGAAGCTGTACGCGCTGCTATGAGCGAATTGGACCGCGCCGCCAAAAAGGGTGTAATTCATCGAAATAATGCTGCTCGCCGCAAATCGCGTTTGATGAAGCAGCTCAACGCAAAATAGGTTCTCGCGGCTAAGGCTCTGCTTCCTCTTTTTTATCACGGGCTGAGCACGACGCGTATTAGGAGATTGTAGGAGATGGCTGACAAACAAGTCGTAACCAAGCCCGCCGGACGGGCGCTGCTGCTAGCAGTTGATAGCGCCGAGTTACGTAAGGATATACCAGAGATTAAATCAGGCGATACTGTGCGCCTGCAAGTAAAAGTTGTTGAGGGAAACCGCGAACGCTTACAGCCGTTTGAAGGTGTGGTCATGCGCCTGCGAGGCGGCGGCGTAAACAGGAATTTTACAGTTCGCCGAACTACGCATGGTGTAGGCGTCGAGCGCACATTCCTTATCAACTCCCCTCGTATCGAGAAGATCGAAGTCATACGTCATGCTCGTGTGCGTCGCAAACAGCTCTACTATTTGCGCGGCTTGACTGGCAAGGCTGCCCGTTTGAAGGAATTGCGTCCAATGACGAGCAAACAGATTGCCGCTAAGGAAGCTGCCAGGGCTGAGAAGATTAAGGCCACTACTGTAGTAAATGAAACCCCGATTACTAGCAGCAATGAGAGTACCAACGAATAGTAAACAAGTACCAAGCTTAGATGAAGAAATAGCCCTGCTCAGTCAGGGCTATTCTTTTATCGCTGGTGTTGATGAGGCAGGGCGAGGTTGTCTTGCAGGTCCTGTTGTAGCTGCTGCTGTTATTTTACCCCTTGGAGATCTATCCCCATTGCACTTTAGCCCCAATGAGTGCCTGGAATGCTTCGCTGGGGTGCGTGATTTGAAGCAAGTGACGGCAAAGGAACGGGAGAGGCTCTACAAAGTTATTATGCAACATGCGCTGGCGGTTGGCGTTGGTATTGGCTCTGTCGAGCTGATCGATGAGCGTAATATTTTGCAGGCTACGAAATATGCCATGCGTGATGCCATTACCCAACTCACGACGCCACCACAAGCACTGCTTCTTGATGCAATACACTTGCCTGATCTTGAAATTCTACAGCGATCTATCATTAAGGGTGATGCGCTGTGTCTTTCGATAGCCGCTGCGTCGATCATTGCCAAAGTGACTCGAGACCGTATGATGGTACAATTACACGAGCTTTTTCCAGCCTATGGATTTGCCCAACACAAGGGATACGGCACAGAAGAACATTTGACTGCGCTACATAAGCACGGAGCAACTCCCCATCATCGGAGAAGCTTTGCGCCAGTACGAGAACTATATGGGCTATTTCAGGAAGAAGAGCTGAATAGTTCTCGTATGGCTGTAAAGTCTAAGAAGTCGGGATAGTTTCAGGGAGGTCGCCGAAATCGTAGGGACACAATGGACCCACTTTGGCAACATAGGTCGACGAGCCATCGGCGTTGTATGCAAATTGAAAGTGTTTAGACCCATCGCTTTGATTTGTGCCCCATGCAAGGCCATAGGAACCCTGAGGCAAAGGATCGAACAGAAAATTACCATTGTTTTGGATGATCGCGGTTGGGGCTGTATTGAACAATTGGAAAAACTGACCGTCAGACATATTATGGTTAAGACCCTGAATGAGGGTAGCTATGGGTGTGAGCGAGGGATTGTTCGGAATAGAGCCGACGAAGTGCCCCTTGACCGGCTGGTTCGCTTTTAACGCGTTGGTAGCCTGTTGTCCCTCTGGCGTATCCCCGAATTGTGCGGAAAGTTGTTGATATGTAGGTACGGCGCTGGAACAAATTGCTCCCTTGAGTTGCTGCTTCCCTTCTCCCAACAATGCTTTTGCATAATCTCCATGCACTTTATGCGCTTCAGTCGAGCTGGCAAAGCGTGAAACCAGGGTATGGAAGTTGCCGATTGCATCGTGATAATTTTGGGCTACGAGCAGACTTTCTGCCAGGTTGTAGTAGGCTGTAGCATCAAGGGAACTGACCTGCGCCTGGCAGGTAGCAGCACAGTACGATAAACCTAATAGAGCATCGAAGTGGCTTGTTGCTGCCATATAATTATGCTGCTGTGAGGCTTGCCTCCCCCAGCTAACATAGGCTGTGATTGTATCAGATTGGGCACGAGCGACACCTGTACTGGCAGAACCATAGTAAGTTAGCACCATGTTGTATTTCGCAAGGGCTTCCACATACTGTTGATGTATAGTGAATTGCTCGCCCCAGAGGTTATATACCCGAGCTATGTCTTCAGAGGTGGGAGCGCCTTCACCTGATGTCTGGTATTGATTAATGGCGAATTGCCACTGCTGTTGTGCTTCCCAGGAGTGAGCCTGCATGTTGTGAATAGAGGTTTGTTGTGTCAGACCCACCAGACAGAGTAATGAGAGTAGCAAGATAACCAGCACTGAACTGATAAGCTGAATCAAACGTGCAGGATTCGATCTTGTAGCTTTTCCGAGTGCCATATTGACGATAGTAAAGAGTAGAATAATCGCGGCAAGGATACCTGCTACGATACCTGCATGCATCGCACCTGTTGCCCAATCGCTGCCTGTTAGTTGTAATACGATAAGTAGGAGGAGCGACCAGCACAATACTACCGATGAGCATTCGCACGGGTATTGGTTTGGATATCGCGCTATTGCCGGGCTGCTGAGAACTGGGCGGAGAAATATGTAATGGTTGTGCAATTTGTCCTCCACATTTGCCACAAAATGTAGCGTAATCGGGATTAGAGGATCCACATTGGTTACAAATCATGATACACCTCGATATTTGAGGTTTGTCTCTCCAGACTGACGCAATTCAGTATGCTCCTACATTCTTTGTATTATCCCACGATTTTATTTTTGGGCAGTAATCAGCTTGTATGGATAGCCAGATTGGTGTGAATTACTGGCATTATTATGGACGATTGGTGATTAAGATTTTAACTTTGCGGAGTACCGGGTGACAGCAAGGTTACCCCTACATTTCATAGAAGGAAACTGGATGACCGCAAGGGTCATCCCTACATTTCATATAGAGGTAATGGACTGCTCGTGGGGCTTTGCAGGTGTGCTATACTCTGTCTGGACACGAGCATTACGCTGGTTGAAATTCGTTTTTCCAAAGGATGAAGAAGCATATGCCTGATTATGTTTGGGGTCGGAATCCTATTTTAGAAACATTGCGTTCGACGAGACAGGTGAAGCGTATTTTGATAGCTGATGGTCAACGTGA
This sequence comes from uncultured Chloroflexia bacterium, assembly GCA_963702765.1. Lineage (GTDB taxonomy): Bacteria > Chloroflexota > Ktedonobacteria > Ktedonobacterales > Ktedonobacteraceae > DATMNR01. The sequence goes on along the minus strand of CAVPEB010000072.1, from coordinate 77,647 downwards.
TGCACCTGCTATTGCTGCTATTTTGGATGAGGCTGAACGGCGACGAATTCCTATTGAGACGGTGCCACGCCACCGATTAGAACAACTCAGCCAGGGAGCGGTACACCAGGGCTGTCTGGCGGTGGTAGAACAGCGAAAGTATGCGACGATCGATGAGATTTTAGCCTTTGCCGAGGGGAAAAACGAAGATCCGTTTTTGTTGATTTTAGATGCCATCCAGGATGTGAACAATCTTGGATCTCTTCTGCGCAGCGCGGAGGCGGTAGGCGTGCATGGCGTGGTTATTCCTGAGCATCACGCGGCTGAAGTCAATGCTACTGTGGTTAAAACTTCTGCCGGAGCTAGCGAACATTTGCTGATTGCCAGGGAAACGAACCTGACACATGTCGTCGATTTTCTCAAAAAGAAAAATATCTGGGTGATCGGGTTGGATAGTGAGACGAAGATGGAGTACGACAAGGCTGATCTTACAGGCGCTCTGGCGCTCGTGGTGGGGAATGAGGGAAAGGGTATCAGCAGGTTGGTGCGGGAGCATTGTGATGCATTGATTAAGCTTCCGATGCACGGCCATATCTCTTCTCTGAATGCAGCGGTTGCCGGGAGCATTGCGCTGTATGAAGCTTTGCGTCAACGAAGTCATCAAAGCAGCATACGAGAGAAAACAACACGGTAGATATAAAGTTACAAGTTTCGACTTCCCAACGTTTGTATTGTTGAAACTATGTTGAGGTTCTTCAAGTTTCATAGGTGGGTACCCGCTTGGGCTGGAACCTGCTGGAGCGGCGTACCCACTGGGGCTGGAATCCGTTGGAGCGGGGTACCCGCGAGAATTGGAACCCCCTGGAGCAGGGCACCCGCGAGGGGTGCCCCTACATTTCCGGGAGTTGTTTAGTGTTAAAGAAACTTTCACGAGGGCTGATTTTACTGTTTTGTTGTGGGTGTTTTCTCTGGGGGGTTATGAGTGTTGTGGGGGGAGGTAGTCCTCCGAATGTCTATAGCGCGCACGTTTATATGGGTCCGAATGCACCTACACCCTCTCCTACTGTGACAACCACGCCGTCTGTTACTCCTACTCCTTCGCCAACACCATCACCCACTCCGTCTCCAACTCCCTCTCCGACACCGTCGCCGACCCCATCTCCTATACCATCGCCTACTCCGTCTCCAACTCCTTCTCCGACACCCTCTCCCACTCCATCGCCCACTGCTACGATAGCTCCTACGGTGACACCCACACCGGGAACGGGAGGCAATGTTAATGGTGGAGGCGGGACAAACCCCTTTGTGTTTGTCTTAGGAGGTTTAGGGTTGATACTGATTGTGACGGGGATTGTTGTGTATGTGGTTTATTCGCGGCAAGGGTAGAGGCTGATATATGATTTACAATTGTGAATCATATGCTCTCTTTTTTATCGAAAATACCGCTCATATAGCGCTCAAAATGAGCGGTAATTTTGGGGAAAATCATTTAATCCAGCAAATACATAGTTTTCCGGTGGTTGGTTATTGGCCAGGTACGTTTTTGCAGGATAAAACTATTAGCTTTTGGGTCGGGAGAGAGCAATTAAGGAAATCTGACGCGTTATTTTCGCTTGATGGTCGACGAAAAAAGGGTATTGCTCTCCTATCCATGACCATAACTGTTGCCGCTCTGTACCTTGAAGGACTTTCAATCCAAAATATTGCAGTGTCAGTAACATCAATTGTGATGAAGCGACCACTGAGTGTCATCCTGAGTGATAACGAAGGATCTCACGCGACGGGCTACGAGATCCTTCGCTAGCGCTCAGGATGACATAGTGAAGGTGCTTAGTACGACACTGTAAAGGTACTCAGGATGACATGGTAAAAGCGCTCAGGATGATCCGTAAAGAGGTGAGCGAGTTGCGAGGTCTGCTAGAATAGAAAGATGACGGGAGTAGAACAGTTAGGAAAGAATATAAAGGAGTTGAGCAGTGGGAAGCCAGATGTTTTCTCCTCAAGAGAATGAGCCACAACGGCCTGAGGAGATGCAAGAGAATATTGATCCTCGGGAGCAGCAACAGGCTTATGAGCCGCTCCGCAGCGGGATTCCTCGGAGTATGGTTCGTATGAGCAGGGTTATCGGGGATACGATGTACACGCGGAGGGAGAGAAGCTGCGCCCAGCGCCGTCGATCTCCTCGAAGCAATGGATATGGATTATTATTGCTGTTGTCGTGTTACTTGTTATCGGAGGGTCTGTTCTTAATACGATCCTTGGTTCTGTTTTCTTTCTCGCCGGTCTCGTTTTCGTGGGCTATGTCATATGGCGTCTCGCATTTAACCAGGCAGTACAATTGCCAGTGCAGCGTTTCGAGGTGAGTGGGCATCAAAACTTGACCGTCGATAATCCGTTCGGCGCTATACGTATTCATCGGGGATTAGCCAATGCTGTCGAGGTGAGAGGCACGCGTTATTATAGCTCGTTTTTCCCCAGCCGCCCATCTTATCCGCTCAATGCGACACAGCAAGGAAACCAGGTCAGAGTAGAGGTCTGGAATCCCCAGGCCCGACGTTCTTTCTCCCTGGGTGATTTTGGACGCATGGATCTGGATATCACCGTCCCCGAGTCCAGTGATGTTCATGTACAAAGCGATGCCAGTTCCGTTACTGTTGATGGTATTCAAGGCCACACGTTCATTCGCACGAATGCCGGAACGATTGATGTTAAAAATGCTTCGCTGGCTAGCCAGTCTTTTATGCATACGAATGCCGGGACGATTAATATGCAGAATGTGAAGTTGGAGGGGAATGCGCGCATGGAGACGAACGCGGGCACGATTTCGTTTTCCGGTTCTATCAATCCAGGTGGTGATTACTCCTTCGAGACCAATGCTGGCACGATTGATATGGCTTTACCGGCTGGCACCGCTTTCATTCTGGATGCGAAAACCAATTTGGGCACAGTGAGCAATCTTTTCGGTAATTCTTATACTGGAGAGGGACCACGCGCTATGGTGCATTTGCGCACGCATCTGGGGACGATTAGCGTGAAGCCGATGTGATTGCTGAATACCATGCAGGACAACCATAGACACGGGAGACCCGCAGATACGGCATTGCCAACGACGCTAGCGCGTCTAACGCTACGCGTCAGGCAGTCGAAAGGAGAAGGGGTATCCCTACATTTCATGTGGGAACGGTGTAAGGTTCATAATCATATCCATATGTAAAGGGACGTTGAGGGTTGATTAGGTCTACCAATCAACCCTCAACGTCCCTAAGAGGAAGTTTCAGTTAACAGTGAATCGGAAAGTTGCAACATTTGGCTTTTACAGGATAGCTTCCTCAAAGGTGTCAGCTATGACACTGTACCCTTTGTTCGTAGCATGAATGTCTGGGCCTAGAGGAGGCGCTGTACACATCCAGGTCAGGGTACAGATATTCGGATTTGGTGTCTTTGGGCCACCAAAGGCACGGAATACGTTGACGATTGAGCCAAACCCGTGAACATCGGCGGCAAGATGCCTGTTTAGTGTTTGGGAATATTTCACAGAATTCGGACAGATATTTTGAAGCGGATCATAGTAGTTCATCATCACAATTTTGCCTGTGATCCGACCTTTGACTGTTAGTGCTTTTTTCAACGATGGCAAAATGGTTCCAGTAAGATTTGCATCAAGCGTCGCAACATCAGCGTTAAATTTGGTAACGTTCACCGTGCATGTACTCGGATCAGTATCAGTTAAGACGTCATTTGCGCCGATATCGAGAGTGACGGGACTCACTTTTCCAGCGTTTGCCTTCAGATAGGCCAGTGCTGCGGCAAGTTGCGACGAATAAGGCAATACGGACAAATGCCACCATTGATCAAGGTGCTACTTGTTTCACCAGGACACCCATAATTTGTCACATCTCTGGTTCCTTTTTTTGTAATATCTGGAAGAGTTGATAGACATAGCCCTCGCTGTTGGTGCAGGTATTATTTTTGATGCAGGGCTGGTAGCCATATGCCAGCGAATCACCCAGTGCAAGGTAATGCTGCTTTAGACCATTGGACCAATCAGGTTGTGTACTATGGTTAGATGCCGCAAATGCTGCTGGCACGAAGGCAAATGCCATTAATACGACGAGGACTCCAGGCAAAACTAAACGCCGGTAGATATGCGCCCCCTTGAGCATAGTATACCTCCTAATCAGATGCTTGAATTGAATTTGGACATTTCTTCTTAGAGACAAAGACAAGAATATTCACTGCTATTCAATTGTGGAGATTGTACACCATGTTAGAAACAATACCTTGAAGAGATTATAAAAACAAGAGTTCGAAAGACCAATTATTAGTAGAAAGCTCGATTGTGATTATGTTGTGATATGAGTCGTTCGCAGGCAGGTAACGCGAGGCTGGATAGACGCGAGGTTAGACACCCGCAGGCTTGACAACCACAAACAGGATACCCGCCAACGTCCATAGGATACCCGCGAGGGGTATCCCTACATTTCATGGGGGTGCGGTGAGTTGAGGGTTTTTGTAGCTAGAGCAATGGCGCAAAAGCGAGGGCACCCGCAAGGTGATGCCCCCATACTATACACGAAACCCCTGTTCAGCCTGTTTACTTACATTCGATTACCTGATGTTCATTTGATCCTGGGCCAGACAAAGCCTAGTACGAACAATATTGCGCCTACGGCAAAAAGTGATACCTCTGTAATGAGTAGAGCCAGGCTTACCGTTACGCTCATGGGGAATGTAACCAGTACTGTGTTTAACGTTCCTACGGGCAGCATCACGGCTATGGCCAGGACGAGCAGGCCAATGAGGAAGCAAATGTTACTGGCTATGAACAATTTGTCAGACCATTTTGGCTGTGTTACGCTGACGGCAACAGCTGGGCTCTCTTCTACGGCGGTTGGTGCCTTTTCAACAGGCTTTATATCTACGATTTCTCTCTCTGCGATCATGATAGCGCCTCTCTTTCTTCTAATGATGCGCTTTTTTCAGAACTATTTGTTCCTATATAAAGTGTATGTTATGTGTGTCACAATGCGCTCACTTTTATGAGGGGTGGCGTCACGAGTTCGTCACGTTACTCTGGGTGGGGGTTCAGCAGGTTTGCCTGTTGTGGTTTGTGGGTTTGATGGAAGTGTCGTTGGATTTGCGGGCTGCGTCTCGGATGGTTTGCAGGTTGAGGAGTTCTATGACTTCGTAGGTGGTAATCGAGGTGTGGTTTGGGCGCATGCGGATGATTGTGGGGAAATGGCCGATGCGGCCATGAATTTCTGTTAGTAGTAAAATCGCTGCAGGCGCATACCCTGGTGGATTAATAAGCATATATCGTTTATACCAATCTTGGATTGATTAATCTACTTCATTGATAGCCTAATAATTTGTTGTTCCAATGGCTCTCCTCATTAAAATGGGTTGGTATATTGATTATATTCTCTATTGTAGTACCCACTAGCTCTTCAATTTGTATTTTTTGTTGTTCTGTTATTGGATGTGCAAAGTTTAGTACAAGTATATTGTTGTGTGCGAGGGGTGCTGCCGATTATTTAATGCGAGGTGTGAAGAAGGCCTAGTAATTTCTTTTCATTCTCAGTCAACAACGAATAATGTCGTATGCCAGTGTAAGATAACGCTCAGTTTCTTTCCTTGAGGTACAAAGTGTTTGCGCGAGTTGTATTATAAGGTTGCGTATAGCGCCTTTGTATGGTCGAGATATATCGTTATTTTCCAAGCGCGATAAGGTACTTTTGCTGCTACCAACAAGCATTGCTAGCGCTTCTAGTGTTAGTCCTTTATTACTTCGTAGGTTTGTAAGAAATCTCCAAATTGTTGCATAGGTTGGTTTTTCCCGAAAGTTTTATGGCATTCCCAGAATTCCCAGGTAAACTGATCATAAAAGTTGCAAAAAGCTGTTTAGTTGATTGGTATAAGAAATTGAATAGCTTACCTCAACGTTACTATAGCACGTGAGATAGTTCTCTACAAGAAACTACATTTCTTGTGTAGCAAATACATTGGGAAAAGGTTCGGACAATATAGGTAATTAATACTACTAAACTATTGATAATTACAGAAATATTTGATACTATAGATGAGAAAGGATGTTGTTTATATGGATGTGCCGTTGTCGCCTATATCTCCCGCTAAACTCTATGCCTTCCAATTAAAATTACGCCCTCTTCAAGAGGGGACGTTGATGCCTTTTTCGGGTGAACTTGTACATGCTGCATGGCTGAGTTGGTTAAGTTCAGCGGCTCCAGAGGTAGGAACATGGCTACATGAGGGCAACAAACTCCGGCTTTTTACCTGTTCCAGTTTGCAATTTCCTTTTCCTCCGCCGAGAATGTGCGAGGCAGAACGTGGAAATGTGCATATGCCTCTGACTCCCGAGAAAACATATAGCATACGCATTACGCTGCTACTTGGCGAATTATTTCCACTCTTTCACAGCGCTTTGATGGACTTCAACACGAAAGGCTCAAATAGCAAAAAACCGCCGTTCATGAAACTTGGTAAACAACAATTCTTACTTGAAGAGGTAGTTGTGGATAACGATGATACTACAGGATGGACAGGCTTCACATCGTTTGACAAACTGGCTTAAAAGGCCAGGACGATCAAGCCAGGACGCACAGAACCGCTCACGCTGGAATTCGATTCGCTCACGACATTTAATCGGAGTAATACGCAAAATAGAATGTATGGCCCTCATCCTGCACTGTTGCCATTACCTCAATATGTTTTCCCTGGCTTAGCGAGGCGCTGGCAAGAATTAGCTCCGCCAGAATTGGTAGGCATGGTGCAGGCAGATCGTATCGAGCAATATGCTATGGATGACGGCATTATTATTGCTGATTACTATCTCAAACCTCACACGGTAAAATTTACGACGCACTGGCAACCGGGTTTTGTGGAGAAGTGTACATATCACTTACGTGGCCCGCACCAAGCAACAACAGAAGATGCTCCTTTGACGGTGCGACAGCAGATTTACTTCTCGCTCAATTGGCGTTTTATTGTGGTGTGGGGTATAAGACGGCTATGGGGATGGGAAGGGCGAGGCTGGTACTGTAGAGTCGGTTAGATATTTTATGATAAATCGCTGTCGGGCTTTTTCACAATCAAACGTATTAAAAAGTTGGAGGTGAAACAGTCGTGGGGTATAAATCGCTCGTCGCACTCGACACAGACCACATCAAACAATATGTGTTTGCGACCGATTAACTAACAGAGATTCGCGTGGCTACTTCCATTCTTGACCGTCTCAACCGTCAAGATATGGAAAAAATTGTTCGCCAGAAAGAACCTGGCGCGTAAACAATATATGCAAATGGCGGCTCCGGTCTCTTCCTCATTTCCACGGATAAAGTTTAAGATATTTAACAGCATATCCACCAGAAATGTCGAAAAAGATCTCCGGTGTGGCTACAGTAACGTATGCCATGCTCGAGATACCTGATAGCATCAAATACCCTCAAAGCGAAGATCTTGGAAGCGCTCGAACTCCTGCGCTATCGCCTGCGCGAAGCCAAGGATTGCAGCTTACGCAAGACCCTATCGCCCTTCCTTCCCAGGTTTTAATGCGTCCTGATTCCTGTGGTGTGCGATACGCCGAGAGTTGGGATCAAGATGAAGGAGGTGACCCGATTGCACAGGGGAAACGATATTGTCAGGTTTGCCTCGAAAAGCGTCTTGAAGACAATGCCGTGAAAGGCTCTATCAAAAAGCTCGTAGCTGAACAGGAACCCGGCACATCCAGCCCTCTCTGGGAAAAATTAATTAAGCGTTTGCATGATGCAAATTACGAACTACCGGAAAGCATAGATCGACCGGATGATTTCAACGTCTTTCACGATTTTGGCGAAGCAAAAGAGTATATCGGGCTCATCTATGCTGTACGCTAGAGATGGGCGAAGAGACAAAAAACTTTGGCAAACTTGATAAGCTGGAGGAATTTGCCAGGACTGTTGACTCAGCCATTTATGAGTCCGCATGCTTTGCTATTCAAAAGCGCCTTCCAGCGAAACAACTACCTGATCAAAATCCACCTGGCGCAACTCGTTCCTCCAACAAAAGTGATACTCAGAAATGGGTATTTCCCTTTGACATCTTGCTTCTGGGTGGTGATGACCTTGTGATGGTAACACCCGCCTCCTCAGCAATGGATGTGGCATTAACTATCGCAAAAAGATTTAACGAGCTGACAATCGGGTGGGGACGTGAAGGCAATGGTTATAGGCTCTCGGTTGGTGTGATTCTGCCCCCATTAAATATCCCTTCGGGTTGCTCGACTAACTTGCAGAAACGACTTTGAAAGCAGCTAAGAAAAGCGTGGGAAACAGGAGACGCAGGAAGGGAAAAAGGTCATCTCTGCCTATGGAGATACCTCTATTAATTTCATGGTCGTCGCGGGCAGCACCAGCCATGATTTCGATAAAATATACAGTCAGATAAGTAAGAAAGGTGTGCAGGTCGATGGCTATACGAGAAACGTAAATTTCTATGCTACCTTACGCCCCTATACTGTTGAAGAACTGGAAATCCTGCTAAAGGCCATTCGTGACGGTAGAAAGATGTCACTGGGGCGCACCAAATTGCACCAGGTGCGCGAAGCGGTGTTGAGGATGAACCTGACAACCTCGGTCTGAGAGAGCCTGGCTGTTCTGCGTAACTGGAAGCAAAGCCAGCGCGAGTTTATCTACAACCATGTCTACGGGCTGGGTGGGCGTTATCAGGAACGGCAGCAGGAAATTGATAAACCGGGGACACTATCCCCGCGCGTTACCTTTCCCTGGTTTGCTGATGGAGACTCTATCTACCGCACATCACTGTTAGATTTTGTAGAACTCTACGACTTTGTAGCATCGGAGTGAGCCAGTGGAACCGAGAACTGACAGAATTGAAATTGAATATACCCTTAGATTGGCCACGCTTTTTCATCTGCGGTGCTGGGTATCCGCGAAGGGCTGGTTGATCGTACCGTAGTGCGCAATAATCGGGGCTATCTGTATGTACCAGGATCCACTTTTAAGGGTATCTTACGTGAAAGATGCGAACAACTGGCCCGCGCTTATATACAGAATGCGCAGGAAAAGCAACGCATAGCCAGCCCCCATAACGCGGAAATAGCGTTGCTGAATTTAGGAAAAAACCCGACCATGATTACGCGCATCTTTGGCGCTCAGAATGTACCCGGTAGTCTTTTCTTTGATTACGCTATGCAAAGTGAGGATGCTTCTGTGATAGAGACTGATCGGTATAAGGAAATGCAGGTAAGTGTTTACACACAGGTACGTATAGATCGACCCACACATACCGCCGTTCCCGGAGCTTTGTATACCAGCGAATACGGTACCAGAGATACGGTGTTCAGCGGAACGATCCAGGGCTGGTTATCATGCATTCCGGTTGATGACCCTCGCGTTTCCCTCGAGTATATTCCTCACACCAGAGTGGCTCCGACGTACTCATCGTTGCTCTTGCTGGCCGGCTTACAACTCATCGAGCGACTTGGCGGCAATAAGTCTACGGGAAAAGGGCAATGCGAATGCAAAATTAGTAAGGTAGTTATGCGTGGAGAGACCTGTTCTGAAATCGTGTGGAAATCCTGGTTTGGCCAGTTGAATGTGCTTGACGGGTATCAAAAAGCGCTGGAGGGATAGTGTATTAAGTATGTCGCCCTTAATGTGCAGGCAATTTCTCCTCTGGCTATACGTTCCGATCACGCGCCAGGAGGAGCAGAATTGGCAAAATATATCTCTGGTACAGCCTTAGCAGGTAGTCTGGCTGCGGTATTCAGGATGTATCATCCAACTGCTACAACAAACTTTGAGCGCTTGTTTCTCAAAGGAGGGGTGCAATATCCCAATCTGTATCCTGCCAACTTTTGCAATGAGGACGAGCGGACAGATAATAAGCTACCCGTTTATCCATTGCCAAAAACTGCCGAGTCTTGTAAGCGTTTTCCAGGCTTTCGTAATGCACCCGGCAACGAAAAAACGGACGATCCAGGGCATGGTATACGCGATAGCCTGCTAGACTGGGCCATGTATAAACTAGCAGACAGAGTGAAACCTGCTCTCGCAGCACCTATATTGCTCGCTCCATTCAAGAAATTTGAAAAGTGTCCGCATTGTCATAAACCGACGCCGATAGCACCTTTTTCTGGATACTATTGCCGCAAAGACGGCTATAGCATGATTGCCAGGCCAGATACGCGCCTGCAAACGCATATAGGAATTAATCGCGAGACAGGAACGGTTCAGGAGAGCATCCTGTATAATCGTAGAGTCTTTGACGACCAGAGCCGTTTCTGGTGCCTGGTCAGGTTAGATGATGGCCTTGTGTCAGACTTTGAGCAGTTTATTCAGGCAGTTGGTGCCTCTGGATTAGTGCGCATTGGCACTGGCCGTACAAGAGGGCTTGGTAAGGTACACCTTACCACAAGCTTGTTTGAAGACGAGTCAGACCGATTTGCATTATTCAAAGAGCGACTGAACAAGTTCGATAGAGCGTTGCGAAAGCGGGCAGAACTGGTAAAAGGTTTCAAGCCTCAACTGAAGCCGTTCTACTTTGTGCTGACACTGCATTCACCGGCTATTCTTTGCGACGAGTTGTTACGCTATCGAAGCACGATTGACGAAGACATGCTGGCAAACATGACCAAGCTAGATGAGAAAGAAAATCCTTTCCAGTTCCTTTACCAGTCTGCCAGCATCAGGCGTATCACCGGTTTGAATGAGTTATGGGGAACGCCTCGTGCCAATGATATAGCGATAGATAGCGGCTCTGTGTTTCTCTTTGAGTCAGAAAAGTCGCTGGAAGATCTCGCAAATAAGCTCTACACCCTTGAGGAAGAAGGCATTGGCAAGCGTAGAGCAGAGGGCTTTGGACGTGTTTATATCTCAGATCCTTTTCACCTGGAGGTTGAATTGCAATGAACAATGAAATGAAAATCATTTACGAGGTAAGCAATCAGGCAGAAAAGTATTATCAAGATGCTATTGACCTGGGATATCACGCGGCGCATGTCTTGAAGGCAGCGCATCGTTCTCAGATGACCAGCCTGGAAAACATTGCCGAAAGTACTTTCAAAACCAGCGATGTCTTTGATTTTATCAAAAAACAGACAGCGCGCTTCTCCTACTGGCGTCAATCCATGCCTGAAAATGCATCCACAACCGAAAACAAAAAGGCCAACCAGCCCTTCGAACTGAGCTTAAAAGACTTCCTAGAGCAAACTTTGAAGCAAGCAGCGGATGATCTGTGCGTCTTGCGCAGCTGAATATTGGCAACACAAGCGACAAAGATTTGCAGGAGCGCAGGCGAATCCACCTGCTGTTAATACGCCAGTTCATTCGCCAGATGGTAGCACAATACGAATTTCGGGTCAGCGCAGTAGGCATTTTAACGGCAGGCAGCAGCAAGAAGGGATCATAAACGCGATGCCCAGTCTGACACAACTACAAAAAATATCGCTGTTGAGTGATACAGCGCTTTATCCCGAAGCGGTAGCATTCATGCGGCGGCTGGTAGACAAAGAGGGCTGCAACCCGCTGCCAACAAGCCAGGTCAACGGGCTGTTCAGTATTGCAGAGTCCTCCAGGTATAGCGAGCTGCGTGAGTTCGTGGAACACCAACGAGACCGCGACTGGCCGCCCTCGAAGCGCGACATCAAAACATTCTACACCCGGCTGGAACAGGAATTTACACACCTGGAGCGGCGACTCGCTGTAGAGTTTGGTCTCACGAAAGATGAACATGGCCGACCGATCAGCGATGCTTACCAGAACGAAATGTTGGCGCTGCTGGCGCGCGAATTTATCCAGCATATCCTGGCGGAGAATGGTGTGATCGCGGCGAGATCGGGAAATCAGTATCGAGCAAAGCAATCTACAGGTAGCCAGCCACAGCAACGAGCAGGAGGTAAAGATGGCAACCAATGGTCAAATAAAACCCGCGGTGGCTGAACACCGCTATGAAATGCGCAATCGCTATGTATTCAGAGGCAAACTGGTAATGCAAACCGCGCTGCATATTGGCGGTGGCAAAGTCACTTTGAGTAGCAGCGACAGCCCTGTGGTACTCACTCCTGACCAGAAACCGTTTATTCCTGGTTCCAGCTTTAAGGGCGCTTTGCGCAGCACTGTCGAGAAACTCGCTGCCACGCTTCCTGGTTTTTCTACCTGCGCTCTCATTGAATATACCCGGGAAGCATGGGCAGCAGAGCAAAACGATAGTAGGAACATCGAGGACATCTGCCCAACGGTTCGACAATGGCATATTGCCGAAATGAGACGGAACAATCAAACGCAGGCACAGGCCGCAGATACAAACAGGAAAATCATAGAAAAACTCTGCGACACCTGCCGCCTGTTTGGTTCGCCCTTTACTGCCGCCCGGCTGAACGTGAGCGACCTGTATATCCCTGAAGAAGTTTGGAGTGGCATCATTCAAACTCGCGACGGCGTGGCGATTTACCGGGACAGTGAGAAGGCCAGGAACCGTCTGAAATACGATTTTGAAGTTGTGCCAGCTAGCGCCACTTTTAAGATGGAAATCGTGCTGGAGAATGCAGAACCACGAGATATACAGCTAATATGTGTCGGCCTGAACGAATACATGCAAGGTTTCGGTGTGATCGGTGGTAAGCGTTCGCGCGGACTCGGCGTAGCAAAGCTGGAAGAGGAAGAGTTTACAGTGGACGCACTTGAACTGGTAAAGAAAGGTATCGAGGAGACTGATCGCAGGCAGCGTTTACAGGATTACCCTGCCCCATTGTACCTTTACGCCCGGCAGATTTAAGGGTTCGGACTTCCTGACAAAGCATATTAACGGCATTTTTGAGTAGCGGAGGAGTCAATCACATGTTGAAAAAAATCGTCAACGAAGCATTTTGCACCTTGCGCATTACCACGACGGGACCGCTCCCGGTGAAATCCGGCCATGCCAGCGTGAGCGGCCCAGATATGACGCCCGTGCTGACTTTCCGCAAAGGCAAACAAGAGGTATTCATCCCAGGTAGTTCGCTCAAAGGGGTGTTTCGCAGCCATGTCGAAAAGATCGTTTGCAGTCTCAAACAGCGTGTGGTGTGCTATCCTTTTTAACTGAGCGATACGACCAGGGAAAAGATAGCTGATCTGAAGCAGTTGCAAAGCGATTACCGGGATTCATGTGGTGGTGTGTTTAACCAGTATGCGAAGAGAAGTGAAGAGAACCGGCGGTGATTGAAGAGAGAACGGACCTTGTCTACGCCGCCTCATGCCCTACGTGCAGGCTCTTTGGCTCGACGGGCTTTGTTGGGCGCATCGCTATTGGCGATGCCTATCTTGCCTCTGGACAGGAACAGAGCAGGGAGCTGCGCGATGGCGTCGGTATTGATCGCCTCACAGGAGGTGCCAGTCATGGCGCCAAGTTTGAACTAGAAGTAGTCAGCACAGGTGTGTTATTTGAAACCGATATTCACCTGCGAAATTTTGAAATCTGGCAGCTTGGTATACTTTTTGTCGTTTTGCAAGATATGGCGGATGAACTGATTCGCCTCGGTTCCGGGCGCTCGCGTGGACTGGGTCAGGTTAAAGCGGAGATCAGCCTCGAGGGATCGCATGGACGTCCAGGGGGATTAGTCACGAGTACCATTCGCGATAGTGGGGAAGAGGCTAACCAGCTCTGGGGTCTGGGACGCTGGCTGAACGATGAAAGCTATGGCACATTGCCGAACGATTTTATAGAGGTGGATGTCAAGCCTCTCACCAGAGGCATACGCACCATGCGCTCCTTTACCGGCGCTGATCTCAACACGTTGCGTGATGCCACTATCGATGCATTTGTCGAACGTATGCAAGCATGGTCAGATAAATATATGCAGGAATTCACTCCAGCAGGCAGACGCTAGTAGCTTCGGAAGGGATGCAGCATACTATGGAAACAAGTGAAATACTCAGTGCAGGTAGTGTTACAAATCTCGCAGGGCTGATTGAAAAGTGCAATTTCCCGAAATATGCCTTGTTCCTGGCGGAACATCAGCCATCGCAGATCATCAGGCAGGAGCAGAGACAAGGCTTATTGCTTTTTTCCAGGTTTGGAGATCTGGACAATCCAGAAAGGGCGCAAGATTTTACCAATGGTCGTATCTTTAGCGATACATTCGAACTGCGGTGGGAGAAAGAAAGCGATGCGCAGTATCATGTGATCTACTTCTTGCCCTAACGTGAGATTTCGGGACTAAGCAGAAACAAGGGAGAGTCAAAAAACATTAAGCATTATCAACGGCAAACAAAATATTACTATCTCTTTGGAGAACGGCTCAATTTCCAAGTGGCCCCGTTTAATACGATGAATGTTGACCTTGCTCCTGAGGGTTATAGCTACTATGCCACAGCGCGTATTCCACGCTTGTTGCTCTACCCAACCCTTTCAGGTGCACGCCGTGTACAACTACGTGTGCTTGAGTATGTAGATGAAATGATTGATTGCGTACAACTGTTTCGCTTTCAAGACCTGGTCGTGCCGTTGAAAGGCGAGGAGAAGCAAAAGCATGAACCCATATGATTTTGCGCGTATCGACTGGACAAAACCGCCGAGGAAGAAGACACCTATCTGGCATCACCGATTGGTAGGAAAGACAGATCAGCCTCTTTATTCGGGATCGATGGAATTAGATGTTTACGCCGAAACACCAGTTTTTATTGCCGATCCGCGTAACCATCCCGCTGATGATAGAAAACCCGCGCGTTCCATGCAAAATGATCATGGCGACTATATTATTCCAGGCAGTTCTCTCAAGGGAATGCTGCGCAATGTCGTGGAAACGCTAGGAAATGGCTGCTTCACACTGTTCGATGGAGACTATGAACGTCACATGGTGAGGTATAGAAACAGGGTACCGGGTGACTTCCAGCACTGCGCAAATAATACGAACCTCTGTATTGCCTGTCGTACCTTCGGTATGTTAAAAGAGCGCGAGGGCGGTGTATTCCTGGGCAAGGTCAATATCGGCGATGCTGTGGCTTACCCGGACAGGGTTTACCATTATGAACCCATGTATACCGCTGTGCTGGTAGATCCTAAGCCACATCACGAGGATTTTTATCTTGATGAAGCGAAACGCTACGTCGCGGGTCGCAAATTTTACTTTCATCATCCGCAGCAAGCAAGTCCGTTATCTGCAAACAGACTCATCGAGATGGGAGGCAGACCCGCTAATCGCCATATTGAACCGTTAAATTACCATACCCAGTTCCATTTCCATCTCAGCTTTACTAACCTGGAAGTCGACGAATTTGGTGCACTCGCGCCAGCGGTCGCTTTGGAAGAGCAGATGCGCCACAAAATCGGCTACGGCAAACCTCTGGGACTGGGTTCCATCTACCTGCAACCCACAAGCCTGACACTGATAGACTACTCCTCACGCTACACCAATTGGAGATCAGGGCAGGGAAAGACGCTACTGGAAGGCGAGCCAATGTGGGAGGTGTTATACAAACATATCGATGAGTCTTCAGAAAAGTACCTGCAAACACTGGCAATGGAAGATTTGCGGCGCATTTGGCGCTGGCCGCCGGAAGCAGGAGTAAACTACTACTACCCTAGTAAACGCGAATGGTTCGATAGGGAAGTGAGCAAAGGCAAGCGGATTCGAGACACGAGGAACGTGCCGTAGAAGAGTATGTGTCATATGAAGAGGTCAGTTTATGACAATCAGGCCAACAATCCCCCTTCAGCTTTTTTATTCCTACGCTTATGCTCGTAGAGATGAAAGACTACGCAATGAACTGGAAAAGCACTTGAGTGCTCTCAGAAACCAGGGATATATTACCGATTGGCATAACCGCAAGATCGTGGCCGGGAAAGAATGGGCAAGAGAAGTTGATGAGCATTTCGATACTGCTCACATTATTTTATTGCTGGTCAGCCCTGATTTTATGGCCTCTAATTATTGCAACGATGTCCAGATCAAACGAGCAATGGAGAGGCATGATGCCGGAGAGGCGCGAGTCATTCCCATTCTCCTTCGCCCGGTCGATTGGCATGATGCTCCTTTCGGTAAGCTGCAAGCTCTACCATTTAATGGCAAACCAATCAGTTCATGGCAAAACACTGATGAAGCATTGTACCAAATAGCACAAGAAATACGCAGAGCAATTGAAAGCCTCACAGTCGAAAAGGATCAAATTTTTACAACTTCACAAACTTCATCATCTTCGTTCTCCGCTACAACGAATAATGCAAATAACGCTAGGTTGGAGCGTCCCGCAACAGCATTCCTCAGCTACAAACGCGAGGACGCTGAACAGGTCAAATCTTTACAACTTCACCTCAAAGTCCGTGGAAGACGAGACCTGGCGCGACGTAACTAACATCCCTCTAGGTGGCTTCACCGAACACGCGATAATTCAAGCCATCAAACAAGAGTCCGATGCCTTCGTAATCTACATCACACCTGAATGTCTTAAATCTGACTATATCTGGGAAAAAGAAGTTCCTGCCGCCCTACAACGATGGGAGCAAGACCAGGCATTCAACATCGTACCGACATTACAAAAGGTGTCACTTTCGCTCAAGTTCAGCACAACAGTACCATTCGTGGCTACCGCTCATTAACAGAATTTAACGCAGTTTCTCTGCCCGATCCCAACCAAGATATAGAGCTTTATAACCAGAAACTCAGAGAAATATCTCAACGTATCCTCAAAGCGACCTTTGCTCTCCGGTTGCGTCGGATTGGTGCAGAACCTATCTGAAATCTATATAGTTCTACGAGTCGTCGACTTCGCACCTACAGTATCTAGCCTGGATCTCGACCTGGACTGGGCAGAATTGTTTACGAGTAAAAAAGAACCTCACCTGAAAAAGTGTGGGATGAATCCATTACCAGCCCTCGAAGATGTAAGAGAGAGCTCAGTGCCCAAATCCCAAGTCACAAACTGCATATAGACGTGCAAGCATATCTCCCAGCACCCTTTACCCTGGGACACGCAATACCAGAAACTTCGCGCTTTACATTGCTACTCGAAGGACAAAATGAAACCTGGAGTACAAAAGGCACAACCAGATCCAACACCATTACAAAAACAAACATATAATGGCCACAGCGATTTGAGAACAGCCATAGTTGTGATTACTATTGAACGCAATATAGCACAGGATGTTGCACGTAATATACCCATCCTAGGTATTTCATATAAACAACATCTCCACTTCAGCCTACCCGGTAGGATTGATAGTGCTTCTCAAGCTTTTGCAATATCACACCAAATCAGGCAAGAATTAAGAGACTTATGTGACAAGGCATTACGCACATCCATCTCTTTGCCGCCTTGCCTGCTGCTCTTGCAGTAATGATAGGCTATCAATTCAACGCCCTATGTCCAATCACACTTTATTATTACAAACAAGCAGAAGGTCTCTATGTCCCTGTATGTACTCTCGACAAACCATGAAATCGACAAGAAACCGCGACACCAACTTTCAAAGTTCGATTACAAATCAGGTATATGTTGCTCATACCTAAATCTGAACAATATACTATGACTGCATGAAGCAACAGATAGCTCAGGTCTCATTGAGAATATGGTACACGAGTAAGCGTTTGCAGCAGGAGTACCCAACTTTATCCTCATGAATACCTTCACTAAGACATTTCGTAGGTTCCTGGCATGGGAAATCCGGTCTGGCAAGAGAAGATAAAAAGGAGTATTTTCGTGCCAACACTCTATTTAACTGAAGAGTATTCGTTTGTGCGCCGTGATAGCGAGAATATGCTGCTGGTGGAAATTCCTGCAAGGAAGGGAAAGGATGGATCATCGCCATCACGTGCACGCAAGCAACATATTCCGCTTGTGAAAGTTGACGAGGTGGTCGTGCTGGGTGAGATCACCATGACAGCCTCTGCCATACACCTCCTGCTGGATCGCAACATCGAGATCACGTATTTGAACCAATTCGGCCAGTTCAAAGGCCGGCTTTCCCCGCCACTCTCCAAGAATGCTATCTTACGCTTGGCACAGTACCGGGCGCACCAGGATATGTCGATGCGCTGCGAACTGGCCCGGCGTTTTGTGATCGGGAAACTGTCGAACCAGCGCACGATGTTACAGCGCTATCAGCGCCGTCAAGTTGACACTGACATGAGGCAATCGATTGAACAGATGGCTGATCTCATCAATGGTCTGGATACGCTCTCAGTACATAATGCGCCAGCCAGGAAGCCGCTCGCTACTGGGGATCATCGCGTTGCAGGCACAGCGCTTGAAACCATTCTGGGTATGGAAGGAGCAGGCAGCGCCGCTTATTTTCGCTGCTTTGGCACACTGCTGAACGACTCCAGTCAGTGGCCTTTTCCAGGACGTGTGAAGCGTCCACCTACTGATCCGGTCAACTCCTTGCTGAGCTTTGGGTATTCTCTGCTCACGAACAAGGTCGCAGATGCAGTGCAACTGGTAGGTTTCGATCACTATGTAGGCTACTTGCACAGCTCTGTCTATGGACGCCCTGCCCTGGCGCTTGATCTGCTGGAAGAGTTCCGACCGATTATTGTTGATTCGATCGTCCTGACGATGCTCAACAAGCGAATGCTCACCCCTGCTGATTTCGTCGTCGAATTGGGAGCATACCGGCTCAAAGATGATCGACGTAAGGTCTTCTTCACGCAGTTTGAGGAGCGGCTCAACGAAGAAGTGATCCATCCGCTTTTTGGGTATAGAGTGACGTATCGCCGCTGTCTCGAACTGCAAGCGCGATTGCTCGCCAAGGCGCTCACGGGGGAGATAGATGAATACCCGCCACTGTTGATCAAATAAGAACTGCGAGATCAATAAGAACGATGAAAAGGCACCCCACTAGAAGCAATCAGATCACGTGCTATGTGATTGCCTACGATATCCCCGACGATCGAAGACGCACGAAAATCCACAAAATCTTGCTCGGCTATGGCAAGTGGACACAGTATTCCCTGTTTGAGTGTTTCCTGACGAGGAAACAACTCATCCTCTTATACTCCAAGTTAGAGAAGCACATGGTAGCCATGCAGGACAGTGTGCGCTTCTATCCTCTCTGCTCGAACTGTGTGAGCAAGGTGGAAACAGTTGGAGGACTACCACCAGCCGATGATGTGCTCTTCCTCGTGTAAATGCTGAGCTTTCCGAGAGTCTCAGTGACGGAGTCTCTGAACAGAGACTCTCGGGAGTCTTCAGAGGCCGCTTCACACGAATAAGAGGTCACAATTTCGCCGTCTTTCAAGACCAAAAAGCTCTACTGTAAAGAGACTCTCGGAAACGCTTGCCTAAACTGGCTTCTCATGCTATACTAAAAGTACCACAGTTGGGATGGCCTGGGAAGCCCGTTCAAGGGTCGGAAGTATTCTGGGAGTTGGAAAAGCTTCAGCAATTATAGTATATATCGATGAGCGCCGTGTGAGGTTCACCAGAATCCATCGGCGTCTTTTTTGGGAGCGCCGAGGCCGTGTCATGGACGAGCGGAGCTCTGGGGATGGGACGCAAGGGATGGCTAGTGCCACGAGAGGCAGGCTGTGCTGCCACAGCTCCTGCGACCTGCGTTGGAAGCGCGTTCGTGTGCCCCGTTCGTGGCACAGCGACTAGATCACCTGACCGATGAGCGTCGTGAACATGCACGCGTTGCGCGTTCTGGCTCGTTGTAACGCCTTGGCATTGATTAGAAAGTAGGTCAGGGTGTTGAGGTTGCGGACCGAGCGGATGTTGCGGACCTTCGGTCGTTCTAAGCCGAGAGCTTTGGAGTGGCTATTGCCGCGTTCCGTGCTTGTCCGTTGCCGTTAGACGGCCTTCTGCGAGCGGGCTGTCGCGATCCAGCGTCACGCGCATCTATCCGCCCACCTCCCAATTAGGATCTTTGACACACCCACCCCCTTTGGCAAACTGGGGATGATCGCAGGTCTCCCCTGTTCGCAGAGGTGAGAGCAGCGGACAACGGAAGCGTTGGGAGTGGTAGCCGTAGGTATGGGAGAACTGGAAGGTGGGATGCATGCGCAAGCCTTTGGCGCACAAGGGTACGCCATCACTGTCGCGTCGACTCTCCGGATGGCCATGGGAGTTGAGCGGGATGGCGGCGATGCCGTGGCGAGCAGCGGTGCCCTGATAGCAGTACCAGGCATCAAAGGCAGCATCAGCGGTGAGATGGGTGGGAAAGAAGCCCAGGGTGGCCACAGCTGCCACGTAGAGCGGGAAGAAGTAGGTGATGTCGCCTTCGTTAAAGGGTTGGATGTACTGGGCGAAAATCACATCGCCATAGACCGGGTCGGTCGAGGTAGCAATGCCTGAGCCATAGCCGAACACACTTTCCTTTTTTTCCTTCGTGCTTCCATCTGGCTGCACCTGATTGCTGCTCTTTTTGACGCCCAGCCGACAATCGGGGTCGCCTTTGGGAATATGGGTCACATCAACGGTCCTTTCGACGTAGACGCGGGGATTGTTCTCGCGCACCCAGGCGTAGATGTGTGTCACATCGAAGGCCACGACCTCCCCCAGGCCGGGAATTTCCTCACGTAAGGCGTCCACCGTCTGCATGAGGAGGGCTTGCAAGACCGACTGTGGGAAGCAGCGTTGTTGTTGGCGTAACCAGCGAGCCGAGGGAACGGTGCGTCCGACATCGAAGCCGTAGGGGAGCGTGATGTCGAGGACAGGCCGGAAGCCGAGTTCAAGCACGAGCAAGGGATGCTCAAGCAGAAAGCGGCGCAAGCGCGTACAGTACGTCAAGCCTTCCGCCAATTTGAGCAGCAGAGCTTTGATGTAGGTGGCCTGCGGATGAGGCCGCTTGCCGGGCGAGAGGGATCGAGGATCGGTTCTGGGACGACCGACCAATCAAAGAGAGCGAAGAAGGTACGGTAGCGTTGCACGATGGGATCATGCTCAAGCATGTGGATCATGGTTTGCTGGTCAAAGGTCCGTGAGTATGGTATCATAGCGACAAGCTCCTTGCAGCACAGCATGGGAAAACAATTCATTTCTACTGTGCCTGCAAGTGCGGCGACTGTCAAGTTCTTCAGGGGGAAGATGCTTACTCCGCTTGCTTGTTAGGAATTACTTCCGACCCTCCCGTTCGGGATTGAAACTATCCATTTACAAAACAGAAAGCACTCCAGACTGGAGTTGGGATGGCCTGTGAAGCCCGTTCGAGAGCCGCAACTAATTCATTTGTAGAAGTCTTGTTTTGATCGACTTCGCTATCTGTAGAGCGCGTACATTTTACTCAGATTGATTGAGGATTTGAGGTTCATTATGGTGTGGATGTTCTTCTAGTGATATGCTAAATCAGGATGTTCGGTTGTGGTTCGGGGACGAATCCTTCGCTAACGCTCAGGATGACATTCACTCGCTTCAAGGTGAATTGGCATTTCTACTGCTCCAACGATGGAATCCTTCGCTGCGGCTCAGGATGACAAATATACGAGAGAACCTACGTAGAAAGGTTATGTTCAGGGGGACGAGAAATCCTTCGCTCACACTCAGGATGACTAAATATACGAACCGTTCGCGATCACAAATAGGAAGTTTGGTGCGTTTCGTGGGGACGAATCCTTTGCTGACGCTCAGGATGACAATCAACGTGTGTTTGGGGCGACAAACATGCGACATTCTGGTTGACTGGAGAAATTGTCCACCCCGCCCCACGGGCGACCATGAAGGCCATAAAATCCAACAAATAGGGAAAGGAAAAAAGAAGAAGGGGTTGCAACTCAGCATCGAGAGAGGATACTCTTTTTTGTGAAATGATCCCATCTAGAACCAGAAGGACCCCTCTCGCATGAAAAATCTCATAGCGCAGCCAGCTCTGGCAACACCTGGGTTTGTCGAACAGTTTCAAGCGTATGTCGAGCGGTGGATCCACAGACTGCAGACCAGAGCGCGAGTGCGTCAGCAGAGCCAGCAAAGGCTGGTCGACCTCGTGAACTCCCAGCTGAGGTGTTGTGGAGTACGTTGTTGCTGAGTGTGTTGCAGCGCGTACGCGGGGTACGCGAGGTGTGGCGTGCGGTGGTGTGTCAAGGCTATGACATCTGCGATCAAGCGGTGTATACACGACTCGACCATGGAGGAACAGAGCCGTTGCAGGCGATCTTTGAGCAGGTCAGCCGCATGCTCGCAGCCTGGGTGCAGCCGTTGGTGAGCGCGCAGTCGTGGGACGTGCTGGCACCGTTTGCTGATGCGGTGCTGGCGCTGGATGAAACGACGTTAGACCCCTCGCCCCGC
This sequence comes from uncultured Chloroflexia bacterium, assembly GCA_963702765.1. Taxonomy (GTDB): domain Bacteria; phylum Chloroflexota; class Ktedonobacteria; order Ktedonobacterales; family Ktedonobacteraceae; genus DATMNR01. Next base: position 55,460 of record CAVPEB010000072.1, on the reverse strand, counting down.
AAGCTGCAGAGCCTGCGCCACTTCAAGAAGGGGCCGATGAAGTCTGCCGGGCAAACTGGCCACCCTCTTTGATGTGCGCCTACAACTGTGGCAACGCATTGACTATCTGGCCGATGTGCAGCAGAACTGCAAAGTGCATGCTCGAGCTATGCTGGAAGGGCTGTCCAAGGGGCCCTTGCTGCTCTTCGATCTGGGCTACTTTGGCTTTTCATGAGCTTGACGACCTGACGATGCGCAGCCTGGGTATGTCTCTCGCTTGCGAGAGAGCGAGTTACACGGTGGTGCATATGCTCTACGAGAGCGAGGAGGTCTTCGATGCCTTGGTGTGGCTAGGCAAGCACCAGGCCAGAGCAGGCCATGTCGCACGACTGGTGCGGGTACGTGTGGGCTGCCGGGCCCACGGGTCTCTGACCAATGGCTGGGCCCACGCATGCTCTCGGTGGGCAAACCGGTGCGGGTGTATGCGCGCAGATGGGATATCGAACTGGCGTTCCTGCTGCTCAAAGAGCACCTGCACCTGCATCTCTGGTGGCATAGTAAACTGACCGGCATCTTGCAACAGTTGTGGGCGTAGCTGATCATCGCACAACTCCTGCAAGCCATGCGCATGGAAATCGCCGTCCGCGCCCACGTTGACCCGTTTGAGGTCTCCATGGCTTTAGTTGTGCGTGCGATCCCCACGCTGCTGCTCCGCGGGCAGGATCCCGTCGCATTCTGTGTAGAACGAGGCAGGCAACTGGGCTTCCTTCGTCCATCCTGTCGTCTGCAGATGCAGGTGCCTGTCATTGCAGGAACTGACATCGTGCCACGACCTGTGGCCCTGACCTCCAGCGACCTGCGTGTTAGCCTGCTGATCCGGGCAAACCTGGTCGCAAGAATTCCAACGCGCGACACACGCCGAACATCGGTTCACCGTTGTGGCGCGAGACTGATCTCTATGCGTTTATCGCTCAATAAATTCAGGTGAAAGGAGGTCTCGGACAACTGAGGTACGTTCAGTCACGCTGTGAGGTGCTCGTAGGTGTGGGCGCTGTGTCGTCCACAGAGGGCAACGCCTGCTCTGTATCACCCACGCAACGCTCTCGGCTGATCAAAGCTCTCCTCTTTCCTTCTGGCGTCTGTTCAGCTTGCTGCTGCATGCAGCAATTAGTTGGAATTGTCTGCCATGAAGGCCCACCCAACCACTCCCTACCGCCCTCGCCCCTACGAGGTTTGTCGGAGATGTCGACGCATTCCATGCATTGCAGGTCGGTTGGGGATATCGATGCATTCCATGCATCGCAGGTCGGTTGGGGATGTCGACGCATTCCATGCATCGCAGGTTTTTATAGTGCATTGGTTAGGGATATCGACGCATTCCATACGATGTGGGTGAACATGAAGGTCTATCCACATAGCTCTATCTCAATTTGGTGCTACAATGGTTCTGGTATAGTCAGATCAGAATAACGAAGAAGAGAGTGGAGCAAAGGAGGGCTTATGAGCAGTATGGATATTGCAGGCATCAATTGGTCGGCGGATAGACTTTTACCAGCGTTTCAAATGCCTAAACAACTCACTATTTATGATGTGCGTGGCGCTTCAAATGACGTACAGTTGTGCGCTGCGACGATGGCCGGGATCATCAATCGACCGGAACCAAGGGTGTATCAGATCATTACAGATGAGGATGCATTCTGGCTGAAAGAATTGCTGGGCGGAATTCCGCAGGAGAATTCGCCTACCAGCGGTAATGATGTGCTAGAGGGGATGCTGATTCCTTTCCGCAGTTCTATTCAGGGTATGATTATCTATGATCCCAACTTTGTCGATAGCATTAACATTGCTACGACGATGGCAGGTCAATATGATTGCATTGTTGTTTCGCCAGACCTGGCGGCAGATTTTCAGCAGCCGTACAACTTGCCTGTACATACCGATCTGCGCAGCCAGCACTGGGGCAGCAGATCTGCAGCGTATGATTGGGCAAGGCAAAATTTACTCAATGGCGCCTCATCTCACGCGGTGGCGGGCCTTAATCCCACAACGACTGCTGCATTACGGTCATTTCTGGTCGCCAATCGCATTTTTGCGTACTGGCTTGATTCAAGTTCTGCTGAACAAAGCTTGATGGAGCAAATTTACACGTCATTTCCAGCAGAAGCGGTTCACCTTGGCTGGTTTATTGATGAGCCGAGCGGTGTTAAGCTGACTTCGAAGGCTGCGTTGCCTGTTCTGGCTACCGATTTATCCTCCAACCTGGAGGTCTGGACTGGCGTGCCGAATGCAACCTCACTTGCTCAGTCAAATTCTATTGGGCCTGTAGGGTCAATAAATTCTTCCAGAGTGTATGTTTCTTTCACCATAAGCGATGGCGATAACCTCCAGTTTATACAGCACCGCATGTTGCATCTGTGGCAGGATGCGGCTCGCGGTTCGTTTCCACTTGGCTGGACAATCTCGCCAGTGTTGTCGCAAGCTGCACCAGCAATGGCCGCGTATTACGCACGGACGGCGACAGCACAAGATGAATTGCTCGCAGGTCCGAGCGGAGCGGGATATATGTATCCTTCGCAATGGCCGCAACAGCAATTCTCGTCTTTCTTGCAACGAACGGCGCAGATGATGAGAAGTATGAATTTGACAACGCTGGAAGTGTTAGATGTGAGTGATGATGGCACAAATGAACTATCTCTGCTCGATCTCTTGCGGCAAGCTGTTTCATCGCTGGTGAGCCTGACTTCTCCTGCTTCGCTTGTTGATATCTTACAGCAAGTCATACCGGCTCTTGAAGCATCAATCCCTGGTTTGAGGGGTAGCCAGTTATTTTCTAATGCTGCGCTCCAAACGTTGTATACACAGGCTCTCGCATCTGCTGGCTTCGACGGTATTTTGAGTGGCGCGGGGGTCAAGATACCCGGTTTGACGTATGGCAGTGGCGGTTTGCCAATCTATTATAATCTTGGCCTTGCCGATAGCGTTCAAACAACGGTTAACCTGGTGAAGAGCTCAACGCTCATCTTGAAGCAGCGCCCGCTCTTTTTGAATGTTTATTTGTTGGCCTGGAAAATGGGTCCGTCTGATATCAAGCAGGTGATACAGCAACTTGGAAGTGGGTATGAGATAGTAAAACCGGGGATGTTATTGAAAATGATTGAGCAGGTTCACGCGAAGGGGCATTGAGGGTTTTGGGGTAAGAAGAAGGGAAACCCATAGACGTAAAAGCCCTCCCTTCCCCAAGGGCGACCGCAAGGGTGCGCCCAACAATTCCCGCTTCGTAGTCTTTGTAAGGGCGGTGTGTGAGGAGGGGGATGGGACCTTGCGTCCCCTGGGGGTTGTGGCTTTGACGCTTCCATGACGACCGCAAGGGTTGCCCCTACAATTTAGCCAGTAGGTGCAAGCGTTCTTGGTGGCTCGACTGGTGCTGTTGGTCTCAGCGTCATCGGCTCTGCTGCCATGCCGTCAGGTCCACCGACCAGGTAAACTATCATCAAGACCCATCCGAGCAGGGCACCAAAGCCACCAATGAAGTTTAGTACGATCCCTGCAACTCCACACCAAAGTAGGACATTGAACCACGTCCTGTCCGCAAGCCGATTGGTGTTGATCACGGCTCCAATCCAGGCAACAAATTGGGTGACGATACCGCCCAAGACAGCGATGCCACCCAGTATGACGAAGCTGACCAATCCCCAGAAGGTGCTATCGGGGACATAGGTTACGCCCGGCTGAAAGTTGTTCGTATACGCCCCGATATGGGACGCGAGAGCCAGACCAGTGAAGAGGGCTAATAGCCCGCCACCAATCATAACGCCTATACCTACTAGCCAGGTAATGGTGATTGTGCGTTTTGTCATGTTGCACACCTCTTTTCATGTATTTTTACTTACTCATACATACACGGTAACTGATTAGTGATTGCTCACATCTTTCGACATTACTAGTATGGCAGGTTACTCTCACGGGAAAGTCACATGACGGGGGTTCTTTGTCTCAGGTTTGTCACGAAATTTGGGGTTGGGTTAGCGAGGGTATCTACATGTGCCTTTTACCTGATGAGATTTGAGAGTATTTTCTCCTCTCAGCAGGCTGAGCAGTGTCTTTCGTGCAGTACGGGGAAGCGCCCCACCCCAGGGCGACCGCATGACACTTACCTAGAAGTTCAGGGAGAACGGGCATACTGGTCGAGACGAGCATCAGCAGCAAAACGCATGCCAGCGACAAACCACCGCAAGCGCAGCCAGCCCTGCCAAAGCGTTTGCCAGCCAGGTGGCCCATCGGAGGCACGTCGCAGGAATCCTTCCAGTTGCGCCACACTGAAGACGAACTGCTCGATGGTCAGCTGCTCGACCGCCACGCCTTGCTGTGAGGCGATCACCTGCACCTCCTCTGGCTCGACCCACACCATGGCTGGCTGCTCGGGTTCTTCTCGACACAGGTTGCGCAACTGCAGCAAGCGCACGGCTATGGGAGAGACGATAGCCAGCAGAATTCTCCAAACTGCCTTGCTCCTGCAGATGGCGCTGCTCCAAGCTGCACCCCGTTTTCACTCCACGATGGAAATCCTCAATCGGCCACCTCGAACTGTAATGGCGTACGGCTTGCCAGGCCTGCTCGGCGCTCTCTACCGGCAGAGCACTCAGCAGGATCCATTCCAAGGCTTCCACTTCCTCGCTCTGCGGCTCCTGGCGCCTGTGGACCGATGTTTCTGGCTGGGCACAAACTCTCGCTGGGCTTCCTCCTTGCCAGGTGGCTCCGGCTCCCACACCCGCACCACAAAGATCCGAAGGGAAGCACTTCCAGCGTCCGTGTCTTTCTAAGGGGGGGGCAGTGCATGCATCCCCAACTGAGCTGCACCTGTGCGGTTCTTGCCCGCCGTTCATGCTCACTGGGCACTTCGATGCTGCCGTGCGCCTGGGCTGGCCAGGATGTGGCCCAGGTCGAGCAGATGATCCAGTTCGGGCTCGGCCTGCTGCTCCTCACTGAGGTCCCGTCAATTCTGGGCTGCTCGCACCAGGAAGAAGGTTCCCATCTGGCGACAGCGCTGCAAAAAGGCAAACATATCGGCATACCAGTCTGCCACATGGATCCACACCTCTCCCGCCGGAGGCGAACCCACCTGCTCCACCGCTCGCGTCCACACCTCGCTTTCCCGTGGCCGCTCTCGTCGCTGTCGGCTGCTCTCTTTGCGGCCATCGGCCTGGCGAGGAGCGGGGATGGCGCACCCAGGCTTCTTGATGCAGTAGTCCGAGCACGCGCTCACCGCTGCCTCTCGGGCGTACCGCCAGCACCGTATGCACGAAGAAGCCGCGATGGCTGCCATTGCCAATAGGCCCTAAACCACTGATGGCTGGACGATAGCCATAATCCAACTGCGTATCATCATGCACGATGAGCATGACCCCTGGCTCTTGCTCGACCTGCTGACGTGTTTGCTGCCAGACTGGGCGACTGATTGCTTCATGCTCACTCCATCGGCTCGCACCAAACGGTAGGCCGCCTTGAGATCGGCCCAGTTTCCGCTCATCTCTCGGGGCAAGCTGCCTTGTGGATCAGCGGCCATCTCGGCCACCACGCGCACCAAGCGCCTGGTTCGTCGTCGATCGCCTAGCTCGGCCGCTCCGAACGTTTCCTGAGCCCATACCAGCGGATCGGTGAGGCTGCTTCCATCCATTGATTTCTCCTTTGCTGTGTGTGTCCTCCTCTTCTTTACACGAGAGGGCTACCCCGCTCAGACAACCCCATACTCTTCTACCGCTTCTACCCGTAATAGCTGGTAAGTGTCAGCGGTCGCCCTGGGGGGGGATTGTGGCTGCTTGACTTGATACCAATTGGGCATCCCCTTGCAGGTGCCCTCGCGCGGGTTTGCAGTATGTCTCGCATTCTCCAGCAAAGTCTAAAGGCACACCACCCAACCACCCAGCCGCCCTCGCCCCTACGGAATTGTCGATTGGGAGGCCTTGAAGGCCTCCCAAATGGTATGTATGAGGAGATTTGAGTATTTTGGGTTTCAGGATCGCGCTACGGGTGTGGCAAGTGCTGCTGAAGAGGAGGTGCCTCCGCTTGTTCGCAGGGCAATAATACTTACTACGGTTACGGCGAGAGAGGCAACGGCTATTAGAACGGGCAGCACGAGGGATTCGCCAAGGGCGATGGTTGCAAGGCTAGCGAGAAAAGCCAGGCCGTTGAAGATAGCTCCCATGACCACAGGGTTGCGTATCTCTTGCCAGTTGCGAGATAGCAGCACAAAGATGCCCATCACGGCATATCCCAATGTTGCGGCTCCTGCCTGACCATAGAGAAAGATGTCTGTAACTTTGAAGCCGAAGAGATGGTTGAATTGTGGATAGAACAATGGCACGAGACCAAAAATGGCCGACATGATGATTCCAAGCACAATAAATGGGACGATCCAGGAAGCAATATCAGGCGCCATTTTCGCATCCTGGCGATGTCGATAGAGCATGAATGCAGTAATAGCTACAAATGCGATAGATGTGATAAAGATCAGGTATACGACGGGTCTTGTCCCACCCGCTGTATTGGGATGGATGATTTCCGCACCACAGGTGTAGATTGAAGCAAGATTAAATGTGAGAACTGCTATAACTGCCAGTTTGACAGCGGCCCATGTCCCCTGTCGAAGCCCGAGCGTCAGGCCTACGGCGTAACCAAAAGTTGCAGCTCCTGCGAGCCTGTAGATGAACGGGTCGTTGCCTGGATACCCTGACAATGTTGCGAACTGCACTGGCGCTAAGAGTGGTAGGAGTCCAAAGACAACGGCTGCTGCTATAAGGATTACGACTAGCCAGCGTTCAAGGGTGGTTAAACGGGTTGATGTGTCCATAATGCTTGCTGTTCCTTTCTTGATAGGATGTCTGCACGTTACATTATTGCTATTTACGTGAAAGAGGTGAAGTTAGATCATTATGGGAAAGGAGAATTTTATAGAACGTTTGACTAAGGGAGGACACCCAACACTGTGCGATAAAAGAGGGGGATTTTCGAGTGAAGCAAAGAAATGCTATTCATCCTTACTGCTCACTTCACCTTTGCTGCTCTGCAAATCGGTGGAGTATTTACTCGCCCTCTGCTGCAAGTTAGCGACGATCAGATTTGGCGCATAACCAAAAATGGCGGCAGCAATCAAGAATTCCAGGGAAACTGTGCCATTCAAAATGGTGTTAAGCTCGGGAGTATCCTTTCCACCCTGTCCGCTTAAAAGTGGGAGTGTAGCTGTTACAAGTACGCCTCCAACAGCAGCAAGACCAGAGAGTAATGGTGTTGCGATCAGGCGTGAGATAAGCAGTCCATAATCGTCGGGTGGAGCATCATCATTCTTGCTGTTTGCCTCGTTGTAAAATCGCACAAAAAGACCTGTGATGGCGCCAATCATGTAATATACCGTTACTGACCCAATGGAAAGCGGGTCTGACCTCCACAGAATTACAGCACATAAAAGAACATAAGTGATAAATGCTGTCATAGCTATGGCTATATAAATGATATTGCGACCACGCACGAGTGTACGCCGCAAACTATCTTGATATATATTGAGTGCATGCTTTACCTGTTTTATGGTTTCACGAGCAAGCTCTTCTGTCTGATTTGTTTGACCTGAAGATTCTTCCACCGGATTTAAATCCGCGAGATCTATGTTTGAATGAGGGAGAAATATATCCGCATAGTATTTATCTGCCCATAATTCGTCGAAATAGACCATTGCCTCGGGTCGAAGGTCCTTTACCGCTTGAAGCATTTTCCTGATCAAGTCCTTGCTATCAGAGATGGTGGATTTCTGGATAGCTCTAACGTCGTGAACAACTTCACCAATGACTTCTGAGATTGTTTCGACGCTGACAAGCGCCTCCTGTGCGCGATGAACGAGATGCCATGCGTTAACGTATCCTGTTCCTAATGTCCATTCAATGCCAGCTCGATCATGGAAAAGTATGTCACGGAGCTTGTCAAAGTTTTTTTGGGCAATATTCAAAGCTTTTAAATAATAGGCAGGAAGCTGATTTTTTTGAGCATTTTTGTCAATCTGTGCTTGATCTAAACGCGCTAACAGATCGTGATACCGATTCATAAGTTCCTGGTAAATGTACATATTAGCTCCGCTAACAGTGGAAAAACGGGAGCGAAAGGCAGCAAAAATGAGACAGATGATACACGCAGCAACAAAGCCATACACGGGAGCATACCAATTGGAAGTTTTTGGAATCATTTGGAAGGCTACCGGCGGAGCCAGATAGAAACAGACGGTTGCGCTTATAGCAAAAATGGGAAAAGCAACGCTTGTGATTACTAATGAACTGCCATATGCTTTAGCAATAAATATCATCCCTTGACGGGATACTATAGATGTACGGCCTGGCACGGTTTTAGAATTAGAAAAGGATGCTCCAGGAGCGCTTATCTTATTGTCACCCTGAACTGTAGCACTCATTGTTTGCCTATCCTCATTTTCCGTTCCAGGCTGATGAAGATTTTTTACTTCTATCAGAAGAATTTCTCAGGATACAGAAATCTACTGCAAAAGATCATGCGAATATACATCAACTTCTATGCATCGAAAGAACGAACTATAGTATATACGTCGAGAAGGTGTTTTTTTTGGGAGTGTAATTCATCTGATTATAAAGATAGCCGTTTGAAGAGTGGTTCAGGTATGCTTTTGACGATGAGCATGATTGGGCGCCAGAACCAGGGGAGGTAGACGACGTTTTTGCGTTTGTTGATGGCTTTGTAGATACCTTTGCCGACTGTGCCGGGTTGGGCAAAGAGCGGGCCTTTCTTGAGTTTGGCTGTCATGGGGGTGTCGACGAGTCCTGGTTTGATGGTCAGGACGGTTACGCCGCTTTTGGAGAGGCGGCTGCGCAGGCCTTGAAGGAAGATGGTGACTGCTCCTTTGGAGGTTCCGTAGACGTAGTTACTGGGACGGCCCCGGTCGCCAGCTACGGATGTGACGACGGCTATGCAGCCGTAGCGCTGTTGTTCGAAAAAGTTGGCGAGGATGGTCAGTAGGGAGATGACGCTGGTGAAGTTGGTGGTGAGTTCTTCGATGGTTTTGGTGACGCTTTGCTGGCAGAGTTGTTGGTCTCCGAGGGTGCCGTGGGAGATGAGGACGGTATCGAGGCCATCGAGGGTTTCGATGGCAGTTTGGATGAGTTGCTGGTGCTGGTCGAGGTTGTTGAGGTCAAGCTGGTGGGTTTCTACGCGTGTGGCGCCTCGCACCTGGAGGTCGTTTTTGATGGTCTGGAGTTTTTCTGGGTTGCGGGCGACGAGGTAGAGGTGGGCGTGGTTTTTGGCGAAGTGTTTTGCTGTTTCGTATGCGATGGAGGAGGTGGCTCCTATGATCAGTATTTTTTGGGTTTTCATGATTGCGTCCTATCAATTATTGATTCTGGCCGCCTGCGGCGGCATTATAAAGAAAAAAAGCTTATGTGGGGACACCCCACACCCCGGCAGAGGGGCGATGCCCCTCTGCACTCCCCTTTGGTTCGCCTTCTGCACTCTCCCCTGTGACTCGGCGCCAGAAGCTGGAGGAGAAGTGGGGGTCGATGTGTTGGGCAAATTGTTTCCATTGTGGGTAGAAGGTTTGGAAGCTTTGGGCGCTCATGCGGGCGTCTTTGGCGGGATACAGCGCTCCACCAGATTGTATGACGATGTTGTCGAGTTCGTTGAGGAATTGCAGGGTTTTCTGGCCACCGTAGGCAAAGTCAAGCGCGAGAGTCAGGCCGGGCCGTGGAAAAGAGAGCATGCCAGGCGATGGGATGTCGCCAAATGTTTTCAGAACTGTAAGGAACGAGCCTTCGCCTGCCTGTCGAATGCGCCCGAGAATTTCTCTCATGGCTGCGCGGGCATTGTCAAAGGGGACGACGAACTGGTATTGCAGGAAGCCGCGCTTGCCGTACATGCGGTACCAGTTATGGATGGAGTCAAGGGGGTAGAAGAATGGATCATAGGGGATTGTTTTATGGACTGTTTTGCGCGTCTGGGCGTGGTAGTAGAGTTCGTTAAAAGCTTTTACGGTTAGCGTGTTGAGCGTGAAGGAGGGCAGGTTGAATGGTAAGACAAGCGGCAAGCGTTTTTTGACGGGTTTGGAAGCAAGCGCTTGTGATTGGTTGTGGTTGCCACGCATAAAGATGCCTCGACAGAGGTTTTGGCCGCCGATGAAGAGGTCCACCCAGGACATGGTGTATTCAAAGTCCTTGTCTGATGCGGCTGAGATTTCAAAGAATTCGTCGAGTGAGGAGAAGCGGATATGGTCCATGTCGATGTAGGGATTGATGATGGGTTTGAGTCGAAATTCGGCCCAGAGAATGATGCCTGTGAGACCTAACCCCCCAATAGTGGCGCGAAAAAGTTCGCTATTCTGGTCAGGCGAGCAGATGAGTCGCTGGCCGTTCGAGCGTAGGAGTTCGAAGCGGGTGACGTGGCAGCCAAATGTGCCACTGCGGTGGTGGTTTTTGCCGTGTATGTCGTTGGCGATGGCTCCGCCGACAGATACGAATTTGGTGCCGGGTGTGACTGGTAGAAACCAGCCGCGCGGTACGAAGATGTCGAGGATTTCTGCCAGGGAGACGCCAGCTTCGCAGCGTAAGAGGCCTGTTTCCTGGTCGAAGGAGATGAAGCGTTGCAGGTGCGATAGGTCGAGTGTTATGCCGTTTTCGTTGAGGCAGCTGTCGCCGTAGCTGCGGCCGTAGGCGTAGGGGAGTATGAGCTGCTCGTATGTTGTGAGGTCGGACAGTTCGTTTTGCCAGTAGATGGTTTGTATCTGGCTGTTGTGTATTTTTGGGTATCGGCCCCATGATTGGGGTTGGTTCTGTTTGATTTTAGTATACCTCGTTATGATTTCTGGGGACACCCCAGACCCCGGCAAAGGGCTGCGGCCCTCTGCACTCCCTGCTTACTATAACGTAATATCGGGGGTTAGGGCTACGGTTTAGGAGAAAGGAATAATGAAACTATGTGGTGGGGTCGGGTCGTGTACTTAAAGATGGGGAGTGAAGATGATATGTTCTCGCTTGCTACATGGTGAAGATGAAAATTTGGATACCATGATGTGAGTGTTGTTGTGTCTATTGATTGTTTTGTAGCATATAGGAGGTTAGTTACACATGGGTCGCTTCTTTAGAGGATTACTTATTGGTGTCGGTATTGGTTTGCTGGTTGCTCCGTTGAGGGGTGAAGATATGCGCCGACTGTTGAGCGAACGGTACGTGGAACTGCGTGAGGCTCTTCCAAATAATGAGCAGTTGAGGCAGGCAGGGCAGCAATTGTCTAGCGGGATCTCTCAAACTGCCAGCCAACTGAAGGACTACTCACAGCAAGCCGCTTCGAAGGTGAAAGATACGAGCAGTAGTTTGGGTGATACAGCAAAGCAAGCTGCGCAGCAAACTACACAGAGGGTAAAGCAAACTGGTCAGGAGACGGTCAATACTATTCGGTAGCTTAGAAACGTAGTGTAAAGAGCAATATAGCAGCCACTCATGTAAGGTTAGTGGCTGCTATACTGCTTTTGGTTATGGTTCTTGTGAGTAAGGATTACTTTTTTCGTTTGATATTGAAGAACTGAAGCGCAAATGCGAGAGCCGTGCCTGCTAGAACCTCAATAAGAATGTATACATTTGAAGTTCCAGAGGAAGAGGGTTTGCGCTTGTCCTTCTGTGTATGGTTTTTTGTGTGATTGGATGAAGCAGGTTGAGCATCTTGCTCTTCTTGTGAAAGTTCAGCCTCAGATGCTTGATTTTTCAGCTTTCTTGCCTCGCTTTTTGGGAGAATGACCTTTGGCTCTTGATTTTTATGCGACGGGGGAGCCTGCTCCTGTATTGCCTTTTTAGAAGTCGGCAAATGACTGGTATATTCATGCACAATAGTCGTAAGAGGTTCAGGTGTAGCATGTATACCCTCTGCAAAAAAGGCATTGATTTCTGCTCCCACGAGCAGGATGACAGCGAAGTAGTAGAAGAAAAACAGGAGGATTACTGCAAAACCAACCTCACCTGTATCGTTTCCTAAAAAGTGGGTCACATAGAACGGGAAGAGGTAGAGATAGATTGATAGGGCGATTGCGGCTAATACTGCTCCAGGCCAGCTATTACGAAAACTGATGCGCTGGTTGGGCACTACAATGTAAATGGCCTCAAACAATATCCATGCAAAGACCAAACCTGTAAGTATGCCAATCGCAGTAAAAATGAATCCGTAGCCCGGAACCTGGTGCAGTGGCGTTGCTTGAAGAATTGATTGCACAATAGCGGGGATTGACGATGCAAAGACCATCAGTGGGATAAGAATGATGAAGAGGAGAAGCATGATCAGCGCCATTATATTCTGGGGAACGATGTTTCGCTGGCGTGTGTGGTAAATAATAGAAAAATAGCCTTCGATGGAAACGAAGAGACGTGAACCACCAAAGATCGCGACAAGCACAGCTACGATTGCGAAAAATCCAGCATTTTTACTCAGTGCGTTGAGTGCAGGTCCCAGAACATTTCCCTGATTTATTGGTGGAGGAAAGACACTTTGAATATGGCTAATCAAATCTTGTTGAATGGTGGGATCAAAACTCCTGAAGATAAAACCTGCAATGGCAATAAGCGCTATGATGACGGGAAAGATGGCAGTGATGAGATTGAATGCAAGTCCTGCTGCAAAGGTCATGACCCAGTCGTTATTAAATTTGGTCCAAAATGTTCGAGCAGATTTGCCATTCTTTTCGGCCACTTGTTTGGCTACTGAATTTTTTTGTAGCTCAGTACTCTTTGTCGATTCCTTTGTTTGAGTTGACATGATCTTCACCTCTTATCATTAGGACACGGTTGATTTCGTCTTTGCGTTTCATTTATGTTCTTTTTCAGGTCTATTGCGTAAGTGTTGAGGAACATCGGTAACGACAATGCCAGGACGGAAGAGCAACGCTGCTTTTAACCGAAAGGCAGTCTGGTTATGCAAGATATACTCCCACCAGTGTGCAACCAGAAATTCTGGCAGAACAAGAGTGAGCGTGTCCCCAGGATGGCGTTCGCGTATAGTGTCCATGTAGGCCAGCATTGGACGGATCAAGGAACGATACGGAGACTCGATGATGAGAAGTTGGATATCCTCCTCTTCAGGTACCTGCTGCTGCCACTTATCCCAGGCTGCTTGCATTTGATTGATCTCGTCTGCGTTTACAGCGATATGTACGGCAGTTACATGCGAGGATAGTGAGCGAGCGTAGGCTAAACTTTGGATTGAAGCACGATCCAGCTCGGCAATTGGCACGATAAATCGATGATGGATATCTCTCGGATGGATGGGAATATCCGCGACGCGTTCGCGCTCGACCCGCTGATAGTGGCGATGTATAGCCAGGAACATCATCACAAGTAAGGGAATCAATACAATGACAATCCAGGCCCCTTCCAGAAACTTCGAGAAAGAGATCACCAGGGCTACTATTGCAGTAGTCAGGGCGCCAAGGCCATTGATTACCATACTGCGTTGCCATCCACTGTGTTCTCCGCGCAGATGCCACCAGTGAAGCACCATGCCAGCCTGGGAGAGGGTAAAGGACATAAACACACCGACAGCAAAGAGGTTAATGAGCGCGTTTGTACTTCCTCCAAATATGATGAGCAGCATGATAGCGATAGCGGAAAGAAACACTATGCCTACTGAAAATGCCAGGCGGTCACCTCGAAAGCCAAACAGACTGGGTAGGAACTGATCGCGAGCCAGGAGTGAAGCCAAACGTGGGAAGTCAGAGTAGCTTGTCTCGGCTGACAGAGTCAGAATCCCCAGAGTAGCAATTTGGAAGACAGGGAATAAGAAAGCCAGAGGTCCGGTGAATACCAGTTTGGCAATCTGAGCAATGACTGTGGGATTGCCCGCCGGGTTGGCCTCAACCGCGTAAGTAGTGGCCAGCAGGGTAATGCCCAGGAAGAGCGTGCCAAGGATCACTGCCATCCAGGTTAGCGTAATTGATGCATTGCGTGTTTCCGGCTTTTGAAAGGCAGGGACACCATTGGAAATGGCCTCCACTCCCGTCATCGCAGAACAGCCTGTAGCAAAAGCTCGTAGGATCAAGAAAATCGAAAGGGGTTCAATGGCTGGTACATAAGCGTATGTTCCGATAATAGGTTGATGGTGGATCACCAGTGCTTTGAAGAGACCAACAACAATGAGTAGGAGGGCGCTACCAATAAAGAAATAGGTGGGCAATGCGAAGATCGATCCCGATTCGCGCACGCCTCGCAAATTAAGAATCATCATGAGCAAGACCAGCGCGATATCAAGAATCACGATATAGTGTGACAAAAACGTGAAGAGAGACGCGAGGTTCAGCACTCCTGCCGCTACGCTCACCGCGACGTTGAGAACATAATCAATCATGAGAGCGGCAGCAGCAACCAGGCCAGGCAGTGTTCCCAGGTTCGCTTTGGCCACAATATAGGAACCGCCACCGCCGGGATAAGCAGGAATTGTCTGGCGGTAGGAGATGGTGACGATGCATAGCAGACCAATAATGACCAGGCTAATAGGTAAAGTTAGACCAAGATGAGCAGAGCCTGCGGCAACCAGATTGATCAAAATAGCTTCTGTGGCATATGCCACTGAGGAGATAGCATCCGATGAGAGAACAGCCAGTGCTTTGAATTTGGTCAAGCGTTCGTGTTCCGCCTGCATTGTGGCAAGCGGAACTCCAATCAGAACTCTCTTCGATAGGGAAACGGCCTGCTCAAGGGGAGTGCGAGGTTTATATGTTTCTTTTGTTGCTTCAAGCACACCCTGTTTAACACGTCGAAAGGTCGGATGTTGTGGAAGCTCGATGCGCACGCGAGTATCACCTAATCGACTGCCCCTCCGTTCCTCAGGTTGACCTTGAAGTAGAAAATCATCGTCGCTTTCATTTCTGTGTTGAGGAGTATCTCTGATAGGTTCTTGATCATGAGGGCTTTGTGAGAATTGATCGTCTGTCTGGTCCATCGTTTTTGCATCCTTCCCGGCCTGATTCTCTACTTGATGTACGTAGATGCTCCTCCTGATTTAGTGGGAATGCGTCTTCTTATACGAGAAGACTACATTCCATGAGAAGGAGACGAGCCTTTGTTAAAGATGTTCCTTGTTCGAGACATCGCCTCATTCTATTCCAGATTTGCATAATCGTCGAGTATTCAGAATACAACTAAGCAGGAATCTCTTTACAAGAAAGTTGTTTCCAAGTAAAGTAAGATTCCGAGGTTTGGGAGATTGTGGTTAGAATTGAGGATACCTGATTGTCATCCTGAACGCAGTGAAGGATCTCGTAGCCCATCGCGCAAGATCCTTCGCTGGCGCTCAGGATGACAAATTAAGGCGCTCCACATGACACGTAGAGGTTAAGTAGACTCAATATAGATGGTTTTTTGAAAGATTAAGTACATGCATATTGTTATTTTCGCGGGTGGAACTGTGAGACCTGGAAAGGCTTTTTATACTGCAATAGGTAGTGCCGATATGTGTATCGCGGCAGATAGCGGGGCTGCAACGGCGCTACAGTATGGATGCACACCGCAGATTGTTGTTGGGGATTTTGACTCTCTTGATGCATCGCTTTTGGAGGATCTGAGCAAGCAAGGAAGCGAGACACGGCGCGCTGCCGTTGAGAAGGATGAGACGGATACAGAACTGGCAGTACAGGTAGCGATTGACGAAGGGGCGACGCGGATTACGCTGGCTGGCGCGCTTGGAGGGACACGATTTGACCATGCTATGGCGAATATTTTGCTGCTGGCTGGCTTTGAAGATGTTCCCATTACACTTGTTGATGGGCCTTCAACATGTTGGATTGTGCGTGGGCCAGGTAGTTCTACAATCAATGGACAGGTGGGAGATCTGGTTTCGCTGTTGCCGTTGACAGGGGATGCTAGCGGCATACGTACAAAGGGGTTGTATTACACATTGAATGGTGAGACGCTCTCCTTTGGGAAGCCACGTGGAGTGAGCAATGTGCTGACCGAGAAACATGCTGAGATATCGTTGGAGAGTGGGATGTTGCTTGTGATATATACAAGTGTGGAGGAGCTTAAAGAGCAAGAACACAATTTGAATTCGTAGAGATTTACGGATCCTACTTACCAAACGAGCAGGCGGTGGAAACATACACTTTCTTTCGCTTTTCGCAATCGATTCTTAACAATTTCGCTACTAAAAACACATATGCTTCTTCTATATTCAAGGGTGGATAAATGTAATTTTTAACCATCCACCTGGTTCTTAAGAGCCTAAATCAATTTTAAGGAGAAGCAATGTATGTCTAAGCCCACCTTTTCCCGCATACGTTGGAGGACTGCGGTCCCCATGATTTTCTTACTCCTGGTTCTTCTTATCTCTACGGTATTTTCTATTGGTTCACATCTCTTAGCATTTGCGGCGTCACCTGCAAGCGCTGCACCTGATGGTCCGGGAGCACTCTCCCACTTTGACCTCTCACGCAAGGATTGCCTGGGAACGGCACGTAACACCACCTCCAAGGTCTGGTTTACGATTGCAAACGGTGTTCTCAGCGATGTCTATTATCCGACAGCGGATAATACGAATGTCGAGACCATGCAGTATATCGTTACCGATGGCAGCACTTTTACCGATCTACAGACACGCGATACTACCTATACAGTGAAATTGCTCAGCAATAATTCACAGGCCCTTGACTGCGAGGTAACGACTACCGCCAAGAGCGGGAAGTACAGCATCATTACTGACTACCTGACTGATACGAATCAGAATACCCTGGTAATGAAAGTGCAATTTATACCACTTGTTGGTAGCCTGTCCAACTATAAGCTCTATGTGCGCTACGACCCTAGCATCAATGGTAACGGTGGTGGAGGCAGTGGGAACGGGGGTGGCGATAGCGGCACGATCGACACTTCCACTGGTCACAACGTGCCTATTGCTTTCGATACGAACACGACAAGCCAGGCGGCTAACCGGACCTACGCTGTGCCTGTGTATAGCGCCCTGGATGCTTCAACACCCTTTACCCAGGTGAGCAACGGGTTCGTAGGTCAACCAAGCGACGGCCTGGTACAACTCGATACATCCCACCGCCTCACGGCTCTCTATAGCCAGGCTACCACTGGCAACCTGGTGCAAACGGCGCAGGCGAATATTTCCCGGGGTGGCATGTTCACTCTGGCACTGGGCTTTGGCTCCAACCAGGCTGCTTCTGTGAGCGCAGCTGAAGCGTCGCTCGCCACCAACTTCAGCCAACTCAAGAAGAGCTTTGAGTCAGGGTGGAATGCGTACGACAACGGATTGAATGCTCCTCCACCGAATTTCAAGGGGGTGTCGGGCAATCAGTGGCACCAACTTGTAGCAGAATACTATCTGAGCGCGAACGTGGTGAAGGCGTCGGAGGATAAGACCTTCCCAGGTGCAATTGTGGCAAGCCTCTCCTCCCCATGGGGGCAGGCAATCTCAGCCGGAGATCCCAACAATCTCTATTTCGGCTCTTACCGCGAAGTCTTCGCGCGCGATCTCTATGAAGCGTGGACTGGCCTCCTGCTTGACGGGGACTTTGTGACAGCTCGCGATGCTGTGAACTTTCTGTTTAATAACCAGCAGTTGGCCGACGGCTCGATGCCCCGCAATAGCTTGCTCAACGGGAAACCTGCGCCCGACACCTTCAATACGCAGCTCGACGAGTGCAGCTACCCCATCATCATGGCGTACCAGCTGGGGATGACAGATAGCAATCTCTACCTGAACCACATTAAGCCGGCGGCGAATTTTGTTATAAGCCATGGGCCGTCATTTGGCCCCGAGCGCTGGGAAGAACAGGGTGGTTACTCCCCTTCTACCATCTCGGCCGAGATTGCTGGCCTGGTGGCAGCCGCTGATATCGCTAAAGTCAATGGCGATACGCAGAGCGCGAAGGTCTGGCTGGGCGTAGCCGACGATTGGCAGCGTTCTGTTGAAGGATGGACTGTTACCACAAATGGGCCTCTCGCTTCCCATCCTTACTTTATTCGTCTCTCGAAAACAGGTGATCCGAACGCGGCGATCAGCTACAATGTAGGCAACGGAGGTCCAACGCTCGATCAACGCTCTGTCATCGATGCGGGTTTCCTGGAATTGGTGCGCCTTGGTCTGGAGCCGTTCAATGATACGGCGGTGACCGAGTCGCTGCCTGTAGTGGATGCAACCATCAAGACCGACACCACAAGTGGAACAGGCTGGCACCGCTATAACGGAGACGGCTACGGTGATGGTGCCTCCGATGGCCATCCATGGGCACCTTCTGGTCAAGGGACGGGCCATCTCTGGCCGGTGCTCACAGAGGAGCGAGGCGAGTTCGATGTGGATTCCGGCCAGAGCTCTACAGCGCTGACACTGCTCTCCACGATGAAAAACTTTGCCTCGGGGGTAGGTCTGATCCCTGAACAAGATTGGGAACTACCCACCCTCGCTCCTTCGCCATACGGGACGGATCCAACTGTCGCTTCGATTGGGTTCCAGAACGGCCAAGCCGCTGGCTCAGCAGCTCCGCTGACATGGTCCGCAGGTGTGTATGTGCGTCTCCTCGTTGACCTCACGAAAAACAGCGTGCTAGAGCGGCCGGCCGATACCTTCAACCGCTACGTCGCGCATCAGCAAGGGCAGACCAGTCTCACTGTGACGCAACCCGCAAATAATTCAGCGGTCAATGGCTCTCCGGTAACGGTTACTGGTACTTCCGCTCCAGGTAATACCATCTATGTGGCGGCCACCAATACCGATAACAACAGCCAGACCACCGTTGCCAGTATTAAAGCTGCCCCCGATGGCAGCTTCAGCATTCCGGTATCGATACTAGGTGGAAACACTGTCCTCAATACTGTGGCTGTGAGTTCAACGGGTGCCACCGCCCATGACCAGCGGACAATTTTCTTCGACTTTACGCCTGGTACAGTGCTCCTTGATGTAACCGATCCTTCCAACGATGATAATGGTCCTGGAAACTACGCTTACCCGACAGCCAGCGACTTCCACGCAGGGGCCTACGATATCACAGATTTCAAAGTTATTCTCAGCACTGATGGTTTGACCACCACCTTTAAGTTGCAGACGCGCGACCTGTCGCCGACCTTCGGTAGCCCTCTAGGCGCGCAACTGGCTGATGTGTACGTCCACAATCCGAGCGCGACGACCACATCGACGGCGGCCTCTTTCCCGCAACGCAACTACACCATTGCACCAGGTTCGGCATGGAGCAGGCTCCTGGAGGTACAAGGGTTCGGGCAGCGCTACATCGACGCGAATAGCAATACTGTGGGTACGATTACAATTAGTGCCAATGCTATCTCGCGCTACATCACCTTCAGTGTGCCAACATCGAGCCTGGGGGGAACACCCGGAACAGGTTGGGGCTTTACGGTGGTGTTAACGGGCCAGGATGGCTTCAGTCCTGACCAGGCACGTGCCTTTACTGCAACTCCTGGGGCGTTCTCGTTCGGTGTGTGCGCTACTGCGAGCACTGACCCGCATTGCACGGTGGATCCGAGTACAGTGCCGAAGGCCATGGATGTCATAACTCCTTCGGGGGTCAATCAGTCTACTGAACTGGATTACACACTAGGACCTGTAGTGATACAAGGTGTGACTATTCCATAGGAGTCGATGAATAACATCGATGTTTGGGGCGAGACGGTGGAAGCCGACTTGCCCCAAATGTTTGTGTTAGCAACAGTGATCTGCTGTAACCTTTTGAATGGTATTAGATAAATCTCATCGTTAAGATAAGAACTGGTTGGTATAGAGGGCGTTCAGGTCCATGCTGTGTACAGGTTTGTTGTTAGCGTCGAGGACTCCTCCTGCATCCATGATGAATTGTGGGTAGGCGTGCCAGGCGGCTGTGTCTTGTAAACCCCATTGGCGACCGGGATCGGCGTAACGGGGACTGAGATAGGCCTGGCTGGCGAGAACCAATCCCGGGTCGGGAAACGTGCCTGCTGGCACTTCTGGGGAATCCAGGAGCATCTGTGCTGCCTGTTGAGGATGGGTACGCGCATATTCATAGCCACACGAAGTGGCCAGCATAAATTTGCGCAGTAGTTCTGGTTTCTGTTTGATTTCCGTGGGACTGGCGATGAGATTGGGTGTGTAGTAGTCTGGAATGCCGTAACTTGTGATGGGGAAGATGTTGAGTTTTACGCCCTGGCGCTGTGCCTGGATGACTTCCCAGCCTTCATAGACCCAGACGAAGTCGATGCGATGGGATTCTAAAGCCTGCATTGCATCGACGCTCAGTGTGATATTGCGAAACTGGCCTGTCCCTCCGTCATCCTTGATAACCTGACCTACTACAGCTGATTCGTAAGGTGAACCGAAACCTCCGTATGTTTTGCCGTCAAGGTCGCGCGGTCGCGTGAGACCTGAGTCCGCGAGTGTGACGAGCGCTGAGGTGTTGTGTTGGATAATTGCGGCAATTGAGACTACGGGTTGTCCAACTGCTGCGTCTGCCACGATGCCTTCTGTGAAGCTCACTCCTACATCTGCTTTACCTGTACTCACCAGTACATCTGGTGTTACACTGGCGGAATAGGGCAACAGATGCAGGTCGATGCCTTCGGCACGGTACCAGTTTTGGGCCAGTGCGACATAGATACCAGTGTGGTTCGTATTGGGTGTCCAGTCCAGGGCAAGATTCATTGTCGTCAACTGTTGCGGGGTCGATTTGCTCAATGTTGTACATTGTGATGTTGGTGTTACTATGGGATGTTGGGTAGTTTGTGGGGCTGAGCTGAGAGCATGTTGTTGCCAGAGGAAGGCTCCAATGACGAGTATGATGAGTAATATGGGTATTCCCATGCTGAGCCAGAGGCGTGTGCGAGAGTTCATAGTATTCCTCCGATAGGTTTTGACTGGCCGCCTTCGGCGGCAAAAAAATTAAAAAGAAATTTTCGGGGACACCCCGAACCCCGGCAAAGGACTGCGTCCTCTGCACTCCTGCTTTTCAGAATTGTGGAAATAAGGTAAATTACACTCCCTAGCAGAAGGCTGCGCCCTCTGCATTCCTGCTTTAAGGTCTTTGTCCTCTCCATTTCCATTACCATTGTGTTTTTGAGCCGTGATACCACGGTAGGGCTATGCGTTCGATGAGTGATACAAGGCCAAACAAAAATAGGCTGAGAATTGTCGTAACGAGAATGGCAGCAAAAACATCGATGGTCGCAAATGAGTTTGCCGCTTTTTGCATGTAAATGCCAAGCCCTTTCTCCGCACCTACGTATTCGCCGAAGATGGCTCCAATGACGCTATACGCGGCGGCGATGCGCAGGCCTGAGAAAAACGCGGGCATTGCTCCTGGTAAACGGACTAAGCGTAATATCTGCCAGCGTGTTGCCCGCATGCTTTGTAAGAGTTTGAGCAGTTCTGGTTCGGCTGACGCCAGGCCATCCACGGTGGCTACGGCTATAGGAAAGAAACAGTAGAGTGTGACAACTATCAGTTTTGGACGGATATCGTAACCAATCCAGATCAGAAGCAGGGGAGCAAGCGCAATAATTGGAATAGTCTGTGATGTGATGAGCAAGGGATACACCGCTCGCCGCATCCAACTCGAGATATCCAGTGTGATTGCTAACAGTAGGCCGAGGATGGCTGCTAACGTCAGACCGAGGACTGTCTCCAGCAAGGTTTGGAGTGTGTTGTCGTAGATGACACTCCAGTTATTGAATAGAGCCTGGATAATGGCTATCGGCGATGGGAGTACCTGCACACTTACGTGGCCAGCTTGGACATAGAGTTCCCAGAGTGCCAATAAAGCCAGGGTGAGTACAAGAGCCGGACCATAGCCAGCCAATCTACGCAGTGTCATATATTTTGCTCCTTTACGAGAATTGACATTAATGCTTGTTCAAGTTCTAAGGATTGAGGTAATGCGAGATGCTCTGGTTGTCGCGGTCGAGGCAGATCGACGTTGACAATACGCAAGACTCGCGCTGGCCGGGCGCTCAACACGTAAATACGGTCGGATAAAAGGATTGCTTCCCGAACATCATGTGTGATAAAGAGGACGCTCGAGTGAAACTCATGCCAGAGATTCAGCAGCCACATCTGGCATGAAAGGCGAGTGAGGGCATCCAACGCACCAAATGGCTCATCCAGGAGAAGAAAAGACTTGTTGAAGAGGACGGTGCGCAAGAGCGCTATACGTTGTCGCATGCCTCCCGAGAGAGTTGATGGATAATTTTGGGAAAATTCTGATAGCCCAAAGTGTTTGAGCAGTTCGCGTGCTTCGCGCCTGGCTTTGTCTCGTGAGACACGCTGGACATCGAGACCCAACATGACATTTTCTTCTACGGTTCTCCATGGGAGTAATAGCGGCTGTTGAGGCATGTAGCCCGTTTTGCCAGCACGTACGGTGCCTGCTTCTCCGTCGATGGCAATTGTTCCGGATGTTGGCTCCTCGACGCCTGCGATGATGTTAAAAAGGGTGCTTTTTCCACAGCCACTGGGTCCGATGACTGAGACAAACTCGCTATGTGCAACGGTCAGATCAATAGTTGCAAGTGTTTCCAGGCTCTGGCGTCCCGATCCAAATGTTTTCGTGATATTTTGCACAAGTAATTTTGGTGAGTCCATACTCTGCTCTCTTTTTGAGCATATAAAAGGCCGCAACCTTGAAGTGGAGGGTTGCGGCCTGAATCACCTGTGTATTTTTGGCTCGCTATGCCGCTTCCCTCCGCTGCTATTATCCAGATCAGGTTGCTGCAATATCGACTACCTGTTCGAATATAGCGAGAGAAGCGGCTTGCATTATGCGTGTCCGTCCCTGCGCTGGCATTACCCAGATCAGGTTCAACCGGTCGGCGGCGAGATTGGCCGCCCTCTCAGCCTGGCTTTCCCAAGCTCCCATAGCGAACAAATATGACGATGAATGTACTACATGCTTACTATGAAATATATCACATAACGTAGCCCCAAGGCAAACAGCTTGCATTATTATGCTTAACGAGATGGGCGCTTGGGTTTCTCTGACAATGCTTCCGCCCATTTTTTGGCCTGTGCGAGGAAATACTCAAAACTGATGGTTACAGATTTCAAGGGCCGTAACAGGAAATAAAATTCTAGGGGATCGCTCAGACCACATTACCTCTCTTCAAGAAACATTTTACTGTGGGAGTCAAGTGTAGAACATCAGAATAAATGATAATGAGATTGATTTTCTTGCAATAGAAAGTTACCCATCTTATGAACCTGATAATGATCCGTTGATGTCATTTCGGCGCGAAAAGCGTCCATGGTCGGGTGCATAAACCATTGACTGAGTATGAAGTTCAAAAAAGAAATATTTGCATTCGGCAGCAATCGGCTGTATCAAAATACCCTGCTGAAATTGGAAGCACGAAACCCCCATAAATCGAACAGATCGCGCCGATGATGGCGCGAGATGCGACAAACTTTATGGCCCGTCGTATCCGTTGCACACTCTGTTCGCGCCTGCAGGAAAAGAGCGACTGGCGGCAGCCTATAAAAGGGTTGCATAACTCTTCTCCTTCCTTTCGCTCGAGGCTCAGCTCATTTTAGCTTGGGGTGATGAAACCGACGCCCTCCGCGTGCGGATCTTTGGAAAGATGACGCCGAGGATACGGCTTTGCGGTCGAAGCGCCCACGAAGCAAGCGTGAGAATGGCGAAAATGAGGGGTGGCCAGATGAACGTGCCAGGGTCATCGAGGCCACGTGCTAAGCCCGACGCAACCGCCCCCGCGTAAACAAAGAAGGCGCCAGCATACGCCCATTCCTTGAGTCGAGGATAACGCGGGGCAAGCAGGACGATGGCTCCAAGGAGCTTCCACACACCGAGGATTATGAGCAAGTACACCGGGTAGCCAAGGTGTGCGAGGACCTCGGTTACTGGACCGCCGGCCACAAGCGCTGTTTTCCCATGCATCAGATCTGTCACTCCACCGGCCACTAGTTCAAGCGCTGTGAAGATGGTCGTCACCCAATAACTGATCAATTTCGTTTTCTTCATCATCTCTTCTTTCTTGCGTGAATTTCGCCTACGCTGTCTCTTGACAATATGGCTCTCTTGAGACATACTGTCTCTAAGAAAGAGTATACCCAAACGAGTCGTACGCCGCAAGAATCAAACAGCAAAATCTGTCCCGAATGAGACATGGAGCGCAAAATGACTCAGAAAGCTGACAATCTCCGCGTCAAACGCACCAAAATCCTGCTGCGAGAAGCGCTCATTGCCTTGATCGATGATCGGGGTTTCGACGCCCTTACCGTCGGCGAATTGACCCAGCGAGCGATGGTAAGCCGGGCCGCGTTCTATCGCAATTATCGAGATAAATATGATCTGGTCGAGCAGATCTTTGAGGAGGCCATGAGCACGTTATTTCACGCGATTGGTGAATTCGGGCGGGAACATCCCGTAGACGTGTGGATGCGGTTCTTCGAACAGATCACCCAATACGATCGGCTCTATCGGGCGCTCCTGGGGAAAAAAGGCAGCCCCTGGTTTGTGCAGAAGATGCGCGCACGTCTTACTGAGTTGATCAAGGAGCATGGAAGTTTAGAAGATCCACACGACCCAATCATGTCTGCTCACACTCTTCACGTGGCTCATCCATTTTCTGATATGTTTGTGCCTGATCTGGTTGCCACGATGATTGTGGAGGCGATCACCTGGTGGCTGGAGCAAGGACAACCTTATACGCCCAAGGAACTGGCGACGAAAACAGACCTGTTGGCTTCGGCAGTGTTTCGGGAAGCTAGCACCTGGTCATAACGGATGGGTCGTACGCATATCGGATCAAGTCTGCAATTTCTTGACTGGTTCTCTAGGGGAATGACTCAGTCATCTAGAGCAGGAAAGGCAATGAGGTGCGCACCCTGCAACAATGGGGAGAGAGCACCCTCACTTCCCCGTAAACGGCCTGGGAAGGGGCGTATAGGCAACATCAACGAGTAGCCCCCCTTCCCTCTATACGGATTCCGGTGATACGGACCAGGCAAGGAACAGACACAGTAGGGCCAGGCACAGGGTTGCCTCGGAATAGATCGCTTGTAGGGATTGATGCGTGAGAATCGCTTTAATCTGATGCACCCGCGTTTCTAGCTCAGATCAGGTTCATAGAGTCGGTATACCGCCCGTTGCGGTTACCTCTCAGCCGAATGACTCCCCTAGCAGCTAAATCATGCTGTTATGTAATTGGATGAATGTGCTTTTTCTTTACTTTACATATTATAGTGGATAGGTGCTACTTTTGGGAGGGGGGAAGTTTTCTTTTTCTCCGCCTGCGGCGGAGAAAAAGAAAACAAGAGTTTTGTGGGGACACCCCACACCCCGGCAAAGGACTTCGTCCTCTGCACTCCTAATTTGTGGGTTTCCTTTTGAGTAAGATGCGATGGTAGACGTAGGCATCGAGCATGGCACGGAGGATGCCTACGAGAGCCAGTAGGGCCAGAGTGACCAGGAACGCAAGCAATGGCGGTTTGAAATGGGCGTAGAATGGGACGTAGCTGGATGGCAGCAAACTCCATAGAGTAACGAGCAAGTACGCACCAACAAACATGAACATGCCTGCGATAGCACTACTACGCAGAAGTACAGGAAACGTCATCTTCTCCGAGAGCCAAACAGCCATCATAGCACCAGGCGTCGGCGCTCCAATGAACACAATAAGCAGGACAACAAACATGCGCAGTAGCAATGAGGAACCGAATGCAATCGAAAAAGGCGTTGCTAAAAGAATGATGAGAATGATCGTTGAAGGAAGTAGTCCGGTTAAAGCTCCAACAAGCGCTGAGCGCCACAGGACAGGCGCTCTTTCGAACTGTTCGTGGGCAACATCCACCCGGCTTAGCTGGCGAATGGAGTAGATGTTGCTGAGTAAAAGTACGAGGAAGGTCACGATTGGCACGTTTAGATCATTACTGTGATTTAAAGCGCCAAAAGTGATGAAAAAACCACCTAACAGTGGCGCTATAATGGCGACAAACAAACAACGATAGAAGTTCATGCGTACAGGATGATTACGAGTCACAGCAACAAAGCTCATAGCTGCTAATGCCAGGAGATTGATGCCTGTAGCCAGAAGGACGCCTAAGATAGCAGGTGATGCGGCTCCTGATTTCGCAGGAGTGTTGAGCAGGATAAGGATCAGCAATTCTACTGGCACCGTAATGATGGTTACTCCATAGAAGAACAATCTCCGCCCCTGATGATATGTGACTGTGGCAGCGACGGGCTGTGCATCTGGTTGAGCAGGCGCATACATTTGCGCTCCGGCAGTTTGGGGAGGCCATTGCCAGGGACCACCATCCTGTTGCCATGGCATAGCTACCGGGGATAAAGCAGCCGGTCCTGCAGGATTCGTTGGAGGCAATGCAGCGCCTGCATACTCTGCGGGGGCCATTGCTGCTTGAGCTACGGGCGATTGCCAGGATCGATCCGAGACCGTCAAGTCATCGTGGTTGGCATCACCTGGCAAGCGCAATCCGGCTGCTACGGCAAGCGCAGGCGATATGGCTGCATTGAGATCGTCAGCCATCTCCATTGCATGTTGATAGCGATCTTTGGGATTCTTTGCGAGTGCCTTTTTGACAACAAATTCGATGGAGGGTGAGAGGTCGGGTCGAATATTTCTAAGGGAAGGCACTGGCTCGCTGATCTGCTTCGACATAACTGCAAAAGGATTGGGGCCTGTAAAGGGAACATGCAACGTCAGTAGTTCGAAGAGAATGATACCAAGTGAATAGATATCTGAACGTGGATCAAGCTCAGCCGCGCTGACCTGTTCTGGTGATGCATATTCGGCAGTGCCAAGAAAACTCCCCGCGGTAGTCAGGGAAGGCATGGCTATCAAACGAACGATACCAAAATCGCTTAAAAGTAGGCGCCCATCCTGGTGAAAGAGGAGATTGCCTGGTTTGATATCACGATGAATGACACCCAGGCTGTGAGCGTAGCTGAGAGCGTCCGCGATTTGACTTATATAACTAGAAATAGTGCTGAGTTCAAATTGGCGTCCCTGGCTTTTAAATTCACCTATGCGTTCGCGCAGCGTACCGCCTCGGACATATGGCATAACAAGGTATGCGAGGCGCTGGCCATCCACGATCGCTTCCTCATATTCATAAATGGGAAGTATGTTGTTGTGTTCGAGTTTGGCAACAGTATCAGCTTCACGGCGAAAGCGTTCTAAAAAGATGCGTTGCTCCTCGGGATCTAAGCCCGATGCAGGGATCAGAACCTTTACTGCGACAGTGCGTGATGGGCGGGATTGTTGTGCTAGATAGACTGCACCCATGCCACCTTGCCCTATGATATGTTCTATAGTGCAATTTCCAAGAGTTATGCCTATGAGTTCTTTTGCATTCATATTGTTATTATTCCATTTGAGCAAATTGATAATTGTTCGATGTCTTTGACTCGCCGCCTATGGCGGCGAGGGAATAAAATGAAATTTGTGAGGACACCTCACACTCCGGCAAAGGGCTTCGCCCTCTGCACTCCCTTTTCTAACTCCAAAGATCGGCTTGATTTGTTTCACGGACAATACGTTTTTGGGTCGTTTTCTTTTGTCCCTTCACCAATTTCTTTGGTGGAGACTCCACCTGTGGTAATAACGTTTCTTCTCCATCAAAGAGTGACACAGTTGCCTCGAAAATTGAGTTGCGACTGATGCGTACTTCCGACCACATGCTTATGACTGCCTCAATGGTAGCATCTTCACAGGGATTCAAAATAGGCCAACGTGATCTGCTTTCATACACTACCCGGTCTAAGGGTAAGGATTTCTTGCGTTGAAGCTCGACATCCATTCCTGCACCGCTTTCAACTTTTCTCAACGATTGCCCTAACCATTGTACGAATGAACCCCTAAGTTGTTCTAACGAATCAACCAGGTAAAAACCAATTCCCGGGGCAAACGCGATACCTTCGTCAATGATGAGATCGGCAGCTTGCATTAGTTCTGAGCGTCGATAACAGTGCAGTAGTGTGTAACAGGCACGTTCAGGCACGATGCTTTCAGCCTGTATACGACTGCGTACGTCCTGTACATCAATCTTAGAGAGTCGCACTGTTACATCATCATAGCGCGAGCGCAAGACATTCAGCAGTTCGGTTGCCGAGAGTTGGTCACGATAGATGACGATAGGAAAATCGTTTGAAATGCTATCGAAAGCATCTTTCGCTTCCCTGGGAATAGCTAAAATTAGATCGTTACGATCTTTGAGCAGGAGTAATTTAGCTATTTTGCGTTCGCGGTATGCCGGAGTCCAATAACCGAGTATTTCCACATAGATGCGCTGATTATCACGAGTAAGTGCGAAGTCAGGAATGAAAATGCTATGTGATATGGTTGAGGCTGCTTTTTCTGTATCTGAAGGGGTCAATAGAAGAGGCTCTGGCTCGCGCTCAAGTTGCCACCCGTCGGCTCCATCGCTATTTGCAAGTGATTGGAAGGCTTCTGCAAAGGACTGTTCAATACTGCTATCATAGATGGATGAAGTGATGGCATACGATTGCGATACTTCGCGAAATTGCGGGTTATGAGTTTGATCCCCAGAAACGGTCAAAGGTGACTGTGCTTCGCTTTCAGTTGCTTCTAATGATGCGGGGAGCAGATTGAGTAACGTGGCATCCATGACGAAACGATAGGAGCGTTGCAGAAAGTGAACTGTAGCTTCGGCTTGAAGGATAGCCGAAGATGGCAGAGTTGTTGGAGAAACATGACCGTGACGGCGTGACTGAGCGGGCGTCGAGTAGCCAAGAAGTATGCGACAAAGCCTTGCAAGGCGCAAGCCATATTGTTGTGGTGTACCCGTCATTTCCTGTGGGCCGTACAGGGTGAGATGCAGTATCGATGGCGATGATTGGCCCACCATTGAGTCTGCATCATACTCGAGGTCATAATATACTCCGAGCTTGCGTGACACATAGCAAAGTCGTTTGATAACGGCTCCTATACCCGTCGTAGTTTTGTTGGCGCCACTATTCTGCATCTTGATAAATGCTTTGCAATCTATAGCAAAGTGAACATCCGAGGCATTGAATAACGCTGCCTCAAAAACCCACTGGTTATAAAGAGATGCAACCTCTTCTGCATCTGGCGCATGTGGGATATCACGAACAAGCACGGCTTCTTCGTCACTATCGAGAGCTAGCAAATACTCCAGGTCATGAACAGCGAGTGTAGATTTGCCTTGCTGATCTAGGCCACAACAGATGCCAGCAAATTCCTTGAGCGCTGCATCGCGCGTTTGTGAGGCGAGAAAGCCGTTATAGCGCTCATTGACGAAGTTGAAAAGAGCCAGTCGTAGTTGTGCAGGAGATGCGATGTTTGCTTCCTGGAAGCGTTCAAAAGTGTCACTGCCTAATCGTTTTACGACTACCTGCCAGTCTCGCTGTTGCCAGTGATACCAGGCGCTCAGCGCAGTGATAAGACAATGCGCAAGTCGATAATCGCCAATACAAGCACGTGCATCTTCAATGGAGAAATCACGTTGAGGATGGTCGAGCAATTGTTCATGATAAGACACAAGCCGCTCAATCTCTGTACGCAATTCACCTGAGTGTAAGAAATGCAGCGAGACTGAGAGTAGATTCCCGCGCCGTTGAACGTGTTTCTTAATATCTTGCAGGCTGAAACGCACTGATATTTGCTCCTAATTAGACCGACAACAGCATCTATTATACAGGAGATGAGAGTTACCGCATAGGATATTTTCTGACCAGACTGGGCGGGGGCAAGCCCCGCCCCTACTATATCTACTTTCTGCGTTTCGCTATATCTTCTTCGGTAGTGCCGGTGGTGATCAGCTCATATAATAAAGCCTGGCCGGATTTAGGGCGTAGAATTCGGCCTAGGCGCTGGATATATTCGCGTTTCGTGCTATTACCACTCACAATAATTGCTACACGACAGTCTGGAACATCGACACCCTCGTTAAGCACACGGCCTGTCACCAGTTTGGTGTACTGGCCGGAACGGAAACGATCAAGGATGGTGCGACGTTCCTCCGTAGGAGTTTTATAAGTGATACTGGGCAGGCAGAAGCGACGGCTGATCTCATCGACTACCTGGTTATACTCAGAGAAGAGGATGACCTGGTCACCCGAATGCATGCGCAATAAACGTTCAATCTCGACGTATTTAGCCGGAGCATTCATTGCTATGTTGCGAGCTTCGCGCCAGGCAAGCATAGCTTTACGCGCTTCTGAATCACGCGCACTGAGGAAGATGACCTTTTGTTGAAATTCCTCAGGTGAACGTATCACAATATGCCTGCGTTGCAAGAAAGAGCGGTACATGCGCCTTTGTTCAACGTAGCGTGCCTCATCTTCACTGGATAGAGCAATATCAATGGCTATTTCCTGGTATTGCGCCAGGAATTGCCCTTCCGTTAATTCTGCCGGTGAACGTCTGTACACCTCAGGGCCAATCAGTATGTCCAGGTCTGCATGTGCCATGTCACTGCGCTCTGGAGTCGCGCTCAGACCAAGACGGAGAGGCGTAAAGGCGCTCTCGGCAATCAAACGATAACCTGGCGCGGGCAGATGGTGACATTCGTCAAAAATAAGCAGCCCGAAACGTCTCAGCTCGCGTGGATAGAGGACAGCAGAGTCGTAGGTAATGATGGTGATAGGTTTCAATTCTTTTTCGCCGCCACCAAAGACGCCTATCTCTTCCGCGTTTATCGATAGAGAGGAGGCTAAAGCGGTACGCCATTGTTGCAGAAGGTCAAGGGTTGGCACGACTGCTAATGTCCAGAGATGCGTTTCGTGAATAGCCATAGCTGCTACAAAAGTTTTTCCAGCACCTGTGGGCAGAACTACGACTCCTGCACTACCCGCTGCAAGCCAGCGTGTCAGCGCTTCATTCTGGTATGGACGTGGTTCGATACTCAAGGTAGTCTCGAAAGGTAACGCAGGATGTTCTTCGAACGCGACAGTAAAAGGGTGTCTGTTGTTTACGCAAGGCGCTTTTAATACTGCTAAAGTATATAGGTTTGGTGCGCAAAAAATGGTAACGTTTGTCACGACCAATATTATTTCGGATTGTGGACGGGATATGAGAGCCGAAGAGTAGCTGAAGCAACTCTGGTGTTGAGAGATGCAGCATTTCTTCTGGCGGGATAATGATGAGATCACGACCTCGAAGATCAAGAGTAGTCATATCAATACCATTATTCTTGTCTCAGTCGAATGAGCATGACTCCGAACCAAAGGACCCAGACGGAAAAAAGCAGGATCGCAAGCGTAGTAACAAGAGATTGACCTGTAACCGGATCAAAAGCAACTTCGGTAGCACTTACACTGAAGAGAACAGCTAACGCCATAGCCGTATAGGCGAAAGCAATCCATATGCCAGGCCAGAGCTTTAACCCGCTTCGTGCTATCACAATGCCGAAAAATAAACACGATAGGGCCAATAACCCACCGCCAACTGTATATGTAAGGACGTTAAAGAGGCTGGTCAAAGGGGCAGCATTTTCAAGGCTGGTGGCTATCGAAGGAAGAGAAGCTGCGCTAAAGACGAGGTATAGAGTACTCGCCAGGGTACCCAGAACAAAACAAAGCAGACCAAAGAGACCACCCCAGGCTGCAAGTAGAGCAAAGCCTTTGCCGCGCCAGGCAAAGGCAGGCATGCCGTCTTCTCCATGATTATCAGATTGATCTGAGGTTTCATCTTGTACTACTTCCTCTTTGTCATTCTTCTCTTGTTCGACTGCCTCACGTCCAAGAATTTCTTGAGCTACTATGATACGGAACAAGGTAAAAGGCATGCTTATCATGAAGGCAAAGCCCGCGAAGAGTATGGCTCGATAGCCAAGAAATAGCAGGCTATGGATGTTGATCCAATGTAGGGCTGAACTCTCAGTAGCAAGGGCATTGCTATAGCCTGAGGGTATGAGAACAAGGAACTGGTAGAGCGGTATGCCAACTAGTAAGAGTAATGCTCCTATAGTGCAGTAGAGGCCATTTCTTTGTAACTTTGCTAAGAATGTTCGTTTCACGGTGATACCATCCATTTTATATGCTTATTCATAGAGTATCATAGGCCGCAATAGATTCTTATGTTTCCGAAAAAAGCCCTCAGCGGTAATCTCTATCGCTGAGGGCTCAGGGTAACAGAAAGGAAACGGGTCGAATGAAATTATCTACTCGTGCAATTTTTGCCAGCCGGCTTCACTGCTTGCAAGCATGCCTCCAACGAGGCCAACAACGATGCAGACGGCAGTGATACCTCCAACCACTAGTATCCAGATGTTATTAGGGATGAGCGCCGGAATCAAGCTAAAGAACAGGGCACCTATGATGCTTATGACACAGGTAGCAGTGCCCAAAATGATGCATATCCATAGAACTGGCATTGGAAAGATGAGCTGTTTGCGGAACGCTCGTTGATCATTGAAGAAGAATTTCACTAGGTTTATTGGGAGGAAAGCTGTTGAGATTGCCCAGACAAGTGTTGACGCTGAGATCACGACGTTGTAGACTTCCGAGTTGAGCGCTGATGCATTGGATTCGCCGCCAAAAAGAGGGATCAAAACAAAGAGGACCAAAGCAAAGGCCACTGCCACGAGTGTTTGGAAAATAATCGCGTTAGCAGGGACACGGTCCTTGTTGAGGCGAGCCACACTCATAGGTAAACGTTGGTCAATACCACCAACAAGGAGAAGGCGCGCGTAGGAATAGCTGTAGATGGCCGGTGTTACAACAAAGTTGCACATGATAAGGATTGCTAGAATATTACCGGCAACTGGTCCAAGCGCGATTTTTACAGCCAGGACCATAGCGAAGGGGTTTCCACTTGGCGCTGTTCCTACGACTACCAATAGACCAAAGGTAGTCACTAAGTATCCAACAAGCACAAGAATGGTTCCCCAAAACAAATGGCGAGTAACTGTTTTGCGCCCGGTCATCTCCCCACCCATGTTGAGCGGGACTTCGATACCGAGAAAGGACTGTACTATGAAAGCAAACAGCGCCAATGTGTAGTACCCATTCGGGTTCCAGGCAAAACCCCAATCGGTGGGAGTTTTAAAACTGGTAGCCGCATGATGACCCTCGAGGAGCCAGACCACACCTGCTAATCCTGTGATGAAGACTGCTAGAAATGCTATACCAAGGACCACTTTGACCAAATTCAGTGTAGTGGCAAAACGCCGAGTGGCTATAAAGCCGGAGAAAGCAACGATCAGTATAAGGACAAGCCCTTGCTGCCAGGGAGCATGAAGCCAGGTTGAGTTCAGTCCTTGTAGATAGCCAACAACGCCGTCGGCTGCAACGATCATCAAGAGAATACACGGAAACCAGGCACAGAAGGCAACAAAGAAACTCCAATATCCTCCAAATGCTCTGTGTGTCCAGTTGTAGAGAGAGCCTTCGTGAGGAAACATATGACCAAGCTGGGCAGTACAAATGGCACAGGGGATAAAAAAAGTGAGGCCACCGATAATCCAGAAGGTAAACGTCCCTGCGCCTGCCGCAATAGCCGAGGGCGTATTAGTAATGAAAAAGATGATCAATACGTATGTGGCTATCATGCCAAGTGGCCCTGCAACCTTAGGCATCGCTTTGATGGTGTACTCTTCAGAAGGTAACTCACCAAAAGCATCAGGTATTATATCTGGTTGAACTTGTGCAGGTTTGTCATATAAAGTTGCCATTGTTTCCCCCGCTATATGCTTGAATGTTTCGCTTTAAGGGTATTTTAACTTCTATATATTAATCGATAATGTTTAATTTACAAGATTAATCACGTTCGTATAGCAAAATATACCTACATAGCGAAAAAATATATGCATGCACCTTAATCCTGTTTTTCTTCGAGAAACATTCCAATCAATTTGAGAGTGATGCCAAGAGCAAGGATGACAGCAGCGTTGACCCCTAATTCAATCATGGATTTGTTAAATTCTTGTGGAGATACTTCCTGCTCAACAGAGAGGCGCGCGCCAATTGAAAGTATACCTCGAGTGGCAGAGACGATGCCTATAAAAAGGAAAGGACGTAACGAAGTCGCATGGGCTTTGAGATAATGGATGATTGTTCCAAGCACCTCCATAATGATCAAGACCAGGAGTAGATCGGAGATTAACTGAATTATTGCTGTGGCAGATAATGTAGGTGTAAGCCTACTTAAGGGAAATATTGTAGAAGCAAAATGCCAAAAACTATATCCTAACGCGAATATGGCTCCTAAAAAGAAGCACGCGCCTACAACCGCGTAAATAACAAAATCACCTTGATCTAACAGATTGCTGGAAAATTCGGCAATACGGTCTTCTGCTCCATGATGATTATGTTCAATTTCTTCCGACATACAGGTGACTCCCTAAGATGTTTTCTACCAGGTTTATTTCGTCCCTAGCAGTTCGTCTATTATAGCGAACTACACATTACATAGGAAGAGTTTTACTGGGGAATAGTCAGAACATGATAACCTTCGCGGCCGTGTCTAACGTAGTGGGATACGAAGATCTCCACTAAAAACGGCTTTTCGTAGAGAGGCTGACGCTGCTGATCCAGGAAAGATATGAGCAAGCGCTCTCGCATCCCGTCAGGTAAGTTAGAATAAGGCTTTATTGGAAGTAGTATCTCAGCAATATATCCTTCTGCTGGAAGAGAAGCAATTGCTCGTTGCACAACGAAAGTAAAATTCTGGTTGAGTACTGTGCGCACCTCTATAGTGAACGTATCACCATTCATCAATCTACTCAGTCCAGATGTAGTATCCGTCTCATGAGCCTCGCGAGAGGTTCTTGATTCGTCTCTACCCATAATATGGATTCGGAGCCTGAAAATCTGATCTGGTTGCACGCTGAGTGGTGATTCAATTATTGCCGCTGCAAACATTGAGTGTTGTTGCCGGCCAAGAAAGTAGTGTTGTAACCGTTGAAGCCAGTTGGTAGCAGTCTCGCTTTGCGAAGGAATGTTCTGAGTTTCTACGATGCTACTGGTGGATTGAGTAGAGATATTTTCTTTTTTATTGTCCGTTTCAACAGAAGCAGCGGCAATAACGAGAGCCTGATCCAGTGTGTTGGCCGGTTGTTGTTGCCACTCAGATTGAATGGCTTCGACTTCCTCAGGTTGAGATGTTAAAGAAGTTACCTGTGGTCGACGTGGTATCTGGCTTGATGAGGTATCTTGCATGCGAGATGCTTGCAAGCGATCAAGATGTTCTGGAGAAACGGGCACAATGCGTATCGTCTCATCCTCGTTATCGGGAATAATTTGAGGAGTTTTCTCAGGAACATCATGTAGAGTTGTTGTAGGACCATCGTGATGACTGAGCTTAATTGCCTGTAAACGGCTATATCGCGGGTTTGCAAGAGCCTCCGACATTTCCAGGGCGCTTTGAAAACGTTTCGATGGCTCGTTGTCAAGCGCTTGCATCACGCAGTCGCTCATATGCAAACTAATGCGACTATTTAATTCGTGCGGAGTGCGAAGCCTTCCCTTTGTTCGCAAGACCTTCTCACTGGGAAGCGATCCTGAAAGGAGCAAATATAGAACCGCGCCGAGACTATAGATATCTGAGCGAGGCTCAGCTTTTCCTTGCAACGCTTCGGGAGCGCTGAAGTATGACCAGAAACGCGTTGATGCCTCAGATGAGCGAAATCGTTTCTGTAGTTGTGGAGACAACCATGAAATCATCAATGCAGGTTTGGCGTTGTCACTATTTTCATTTAAAATTATGGTGTAAGGGTCAAGCTCGCCAATAACAATATGATGCTGGTGCAGGCCATCCAGGGCTTGACAAAGATTCTGCATCCACTTTTGCGCCTGTTGTTCAGAGGGTAATCCATGGCCACTTTGAAGAAAGTCTTGCAGTGTGTATAGTCGAAACACATTCGTTGTAAATGCAATTGAATGGGCATTTTTCCCAATTTGACTCTCGCTTGAATGAGCGAGTGGATATCCAGAAATTGCATAGAGATGACCCATGAAATATTGCAAATCGATCATCGGTAAGACATACGGAATTTGCCAGATACGAAGCGCATCATACTCTTGCTGAACCAATTTGATAGCGTGCACGCGAGCTTCTTCGTTAAGTGATGTGAGATCGATATCGCGAATAGCTACCATCCGTTGTTGGCCCTGTCGAGATTGTTGGTTGTCAAGCGCAAAGTAGAGAGTAACGTAGGGCCGCCTACGAACTAGTGATGATATACGATAGCGAGTTGATATATCTTGTTCGTTGTGTATTAGAGAGGAAGAAGATTTATTGTTATCGAGGCGTTCTCCGCACGAGCTACAGAAAGTAGCATGCGGAAGCAACGGCGTACCGCATCTAGGGCAGCAAAAATCGCCGGAAGTATCACGAAATGATGCTGCTTTGGAGATACTCATAGTTCTTCAATGCCTTCTATTTTCAGTAATTGGTTACCTGGATGTCTGACAAAGATTATAGCATAGTCGCACCCTTGCCACTGGTTGCTCGTTTTGATACAATCTCAATTGGATAGAAGTGTTATCTCAGCAAGAGAATGATACAATTAACATAGATTAAACGAAGGTTGAGGCTCTCGGTACGTCTTCAGGGTGTAATTGGGAGAAGAGAGTTTTTAGAGACACCGACTCCATATTTATTTGCTACCGCTCCTAAGAACCCTGCCATACTCTTGAGAGGTGTTTTTTTATGGATTTAGCTACCCTTCTATTTTGGATTATCGCTATAATTCTTGTAGGCTCCTCATTACTCGTGGTAGGATTGCGCAACATTGTTCATAGCGCATTAGCGCTTGTCGTTGTTTTTGCAATGGCTGCTGGTATCTACCTCTTACTCGATGCTGAATTTATCGCTATCGTGCAAATTCTGATCTACGCAGGAGCGGTTACTATTCTGATCCTGTTTGCACTGATGCTTACACGAACCAGCAACATACGCGCAAACAGCAATCCCATCAACAAAGTTTGGTGGATAGGAGCGATCATTAGCACATTGGTCGGCGCGGGCATCATTTTTGCAGTATCGATCGGCCCCTACTCCTTAGTGCATGCTGGCGGCGGAGCAGGTTATGGCCCACAAAATCCGGCCTGTCCAATACCACCGAACAATGTCGCCTACATTGGTCAATTATTGTACAGCCCTACATGCTATAGCTATGTACTCCCATTTGAAATTGCTTCCCTCGTCTTGCTCGTAGCTATCATAGGTGCAATAGTCATAGGCAGGGAGGACTAACAAAATGGGACTTACGCTCAATCATTTTCTGGTGCTCGGCGCTTTACTTTTCTGTATCGGACTCTATGGCGCCCTGGCTAAACGCAATGCCATTGCTGTATTGATGGGCATAGAAATCATGCTCAACGCTGTGAATATAACGATGGTTGGCTTCGCTTTCTTTAACACAATCAAACCCTGGTCCACTTATTTGACAGGGCAGATTTTCGCTATTTTTATTATCACCGTTGCAGCAGCAGAAGCAGCGGTCGCCTTAGCAATGATTATTTCGATCTATCGCAAACGCAACACGGTCGACGTTGGCGAAATAAACCTGATGAAGTGGTGAAGAACCATTTTAAGACAGTTGGAATCGACGTTGGCGCATACGAGTTCGATAATGAACTTTAACTAAATAATCCGGTAATGTTTTGAGCATAAGAGCCCATGTTTATTACCCGATTAATTTGTTAATCACCATAATCGACTCTCTACGCTTCGTAGTCATCCAACTGCAAGGAGTATCCCATGGCATTGTATGAATATTCCTGGCTCATTTTGCTTTCACCGCTTTTTTCTTTCGCGGTGATTATTTTCGGGACACGCATGTGGGACCTGGCAACACGTGGACGTGTTACAGCCATCGCAGCCCACGATACAGAGGCACATGCGGAGCATAATGGACATGGCGAATCTGACAGTGATGTTGAACTGCTACATGAGAAAGGGCCTCATGGTGAAGACCTGGTCTTTGAGAACATCGAAGACCCCAAGGTTCCTGAATTGACACCAGGCGCTAAAATAAGTGGCTGGCTTAGTGTTGTCATCATGGCTCTGGCTTGTATCTACGCATGGATTTTGTTGCTCAACACAGCCGGGTTGATCTCAGTAGCTCCCTTACTTCCAATTCAGGGTATCTCACTGACACAGATATCATATGCATGGTGTCAGAATATCGATGCTACAAATAACTGCTTTGGTCTTGGGAGTTATGTTCTAGCCTTTCACCTTGATAACCTGACAATTGTGATGTTGGTCGTAGTCACCAGCATTACGCTTTTGGTACAATTCTATTCGCAAGGTTATATGGAAAGATCAGCGGGATATGCTCGTTTCTATGCCTATCTTTCTCTCTTTGCCTTTTCCATGCTTACAATCGTCTTCGCGGCAAATTTCCTGGTAATCTTTATTGGATGGGAACTGGTAGGCCTCAGTTCGTATCTGCTCATCGGTTTCTGGTTCAACAAGAAGAGCAAACCTGCTGAGGATCGTCTCTCTCCGTCAAGTGCAGCTATCGAAGCTTTTATTACCAACCGGGTAGGCGATGTTGGCTTTATCATTGGTATCATGATCCTGTTCGTTAGCACGGGCACATTCGACTTTAGCCAGTTGCCAACGGCCGTCATGCACATGGATAAGGCGGTGCTTACTGTTGCCATGATCTTGATATTTTGCGGCGCAATTGGCAAATCGGCACAGGTGCCACTCCATGTATGGTTGCCTCCAGCTATGGAAGGTCCCACGCCCGTTAGCGCGCTGATCCACGCAGCAACAATGGTCGCGGCAGGGGTATACATGGTTGGACGTACCTGGTTTATATTTGCAGCCGCAGATCCATTAGCTTTCCAGGTTGTTGCCTGGATTGGCGGTATCTCAGCCATTTTTGCTGCCTCTATTGCCCTTGGTTCAGACCGACTTCAAACGAGTACTAGCTTTCTCGACTATTAGCCAACTCGGCTACATGTTCGTTGGCATGGGCATTGCTGCAGGAACCGCATATGGTCCTGGACTTGGTATGTTCCATCTTTTCACACATGCTTTCTTCAAAGCTTTGCTCTTCCTTTGCGCAGGAAGCGTGCTGTATGCCTTGCACCATGCAACGCATAAGGAAACGCAGGATATGCGTGTAATGGGAGGTCTTGGTCCATTGATGCCCATTACAGCTATTGCCTGGCTCGTGGGTACTTTCGCAATTGGAGGTTTTCCATTCTTCGACAGCTTTTTCAGTAAGGATAATATTATTGCTGTTGCCTTTGATACCGGGAATTATGCTCTCTGGGCCATCACGCTGATTACAGCTGGTTTGACGAGTTTTTATATGTTTCGAGCTTTCATACTGGCCTTTGGCGGCAAAGGGGGTAGCCTGGGTGGTCTCTGGGGGGGGACATATCGTGGCAAGGTCTATCGTATCGCAGGAGTGGAAGAAGGAAATCAAGATAAGACCTATCTTGTTGAAATGTCCCCAGAAGAAAAAGAACATGTAAAAGTTCCACATGAATCACCGCTTTTTATGACCATACCGCTCATCCTACTTATAATTCCCTCGATCTTTGCTGGTGACTGGTTCAATTTCTATCCCTATCTTCAGGCAGGCGCGCCTGCTCTGACTGTCAGGGATGTCCTGGATGATTGGAAGACCTGGGTCGGTCTGGTAGTTTCACTCATTGGATTTACCTGGGCATATGTGCTATACGCAAGGGTTGAATTTGCACGTATTCACGACTATGTACAGAACCGCGCATTTTTACGGAGCGCGCATCGTGTACTGCTGCATAAATACTATGTGGACGACCTCTACAGCTTGCTGATTCGCTATGTTGTGTTTGGTTTTTCACATATCGCCCAGGCCTTCGATACGTATGTGATCGATGGGATAGTAAATGGGGTAGCCCGGCTGATAACAACTTTTGGCCGCGATGTGCGTCATGTTGAAACAGGCAGGGTACAGACCTATATGATTGGTTTCTTTGGTGGAGTTGCAGTACTTGCAATACTCGTGTTCGCACTGGTCACATTTGTGAAATGAGGTCAAACTGATTTTAAACATTCGGAAATGACGCTGTCGTGCATCTACTGCTTCGCAGTCATCCGAATGCAAGGAGTGTATACGGACTAATCTTAGACATTTGGAAACGACGCAGCACGCGTCTACCATTTCGTGGTCATCCAAATGCAAGGAGTGTATATGATATTTGATAGTACTCTTACGTGGATTATTTTCCTGCCAGTGATTGGAGCACTGGTAGCGATGGTGACCCCGGTCCGATTCGCGCGTTGGTTTGCCTTATTATTTGCTGCAGCCACCTTTGGCCTCACCATCGCAATATTTTTCCGTACAGCAGTCTTCAATGGTTACAATTTCGGAAACCTTAATAACCCCATTGAATCCATTGACGTACCCTGGATTAATTTTACAGCTGGCAGCTTTACATTTCGCATTAATTACTTCCTGGGTGTTGATGGTTTAAGTTTGCCGATGGTCATTTTAAATGCCCTTTTAACTATGCTGGCCATCATAGGAGGATGGGAAAAAACAAGAGTCAAAGAATACATGGCACTACTGCTACTATTGGAAGCAGGCGTGATGGGTGTATTTTTGTCGCTTGACCTGCTACTCTTCTTCCTTTTCTGGGAAGTTGAACTGGCTCCAATGTTCCTGCTCATTGGTATCTGGGGCAGCGATGTTATCAAACATGGTATGCCAGGACGTATTTACTCGGCCTGGAAATTCCTTCTCTACACATTTTTCGGCAGTGTGTTTATGCTGGCCGGAATTCTGATCCTGTACTTCAAATCGGGCGCTGGTACAGCCAGTATGCAATATTTTTCAACGCATTTCCTGACAGGAACCGTACAAATTCTGTCTACCAGCGCGACGATAAGCCTTCAACCGCTCATTTTCCTACTAATCTTCCTGGCTTTTGCAATAAAGATACCTATGTTCCCATTCCACACATGGCTTCCGGATGCACATACTGATGCTCCAACCGAGGTAAGTGTGATTTTGGCAGGTGTACTGCTAAAGATGGGCGCATACGGCCTGATACGTGTTTGCCTGACACTTTTGCCTGAAGGTATCCACCAGTTTGCAATCTGGCTTGCTGTCCTCGCCGCTATCAATATCATTTACGGCGCTGCAATCTGCCTGGTTCAGAAAGATATGAAGAAGCTGATAGCCTACTCAAGTGTGAGCCACATGGGTATCATATTACTGGGTGTCGCCGCGGCTGCTGGCACTCTGACTAATACCAACCAGGTCAGTTCATTTGGCATGGCAGCTTTGACAGGCGCAACAATACAAATGTTCAGCCATGGTATTATTACTGGAATGCTCTTCTTCTGTGTTGGTGTAATTTACGATCACGCACACACTCGCGAAATTTCAGTCTTTGGTGGTGTCGCCAAACAAATGCCGTTACTTGCGACTCTCTTTACCTTTGCCGGGCTGGCTTCACTCGGCCTGCCCGGGCTGGCTGGATTTGTCGCAGAGTATATAACATTTACCAGTAGCTACCAGGTATGGAGCGCAGTAACGATTATCTCGGTCTTCACAATGATCCTTACCGCGGCCTACCTGCTCTGGATGCTTAAGCGGGTATTCTACGGACCATTTAACCTAAAATGGAACAAGTTACCAGATGCCAACTGGCGTGAAGCACTACCGCTGGTTACATTGGCAGTGATTATCGTTTTTGTTGGTGTCTTTCCAAATTTCCTGATTGACGTTATTACTCCCGCCCTATCTGCATTAATGCACGGAGTCAATTCGGTAGGAATGATACGTTAGAGGTAGGTGTTAACATATGCTTCACATATCTGATCTCTATCTGCTCGCACCGCAGTTGAGCATGATTTTTTTGGCGCTGATTGTATTGGTGGTTGACCTGTTTGTAAAACGGCGCATTGTGACTGTGGCTGTGGCACTGATCGGTCTCATCGTGCCTTTTGGGTTTACAATCTCACAAGCATTTCTGGTTGGCCCAATGGTAGCTGATCATACGCTCCCGGGTGTTCATGGCTTCTACGGTATGCTTGTCGTTGATCAATATGCTATTTTCTTCAATATTATTTTTCTGGTCATTGCCGCTGTAATCATATTATCATCGTATAGCTATGTTGGGAAATATGTTAAGGCCGATGGCGAATTCTACACATTGCTGCTCTTCTCAGTGACGGGTATGATGTTCATGGCAAGCACCAGCGAATTACTTACCATCTACATCTCACTCGAATTGACAAGTATCCCGTTATACGTGATGGCAGGACTGTTACGAACCAGCGAACGTTCAGCTGAGGCAGCGGTCAAGTATGTATTGTTAGGCGCGATGTCCTCGGCAATACTGCTGTACGGTTTTGCTTTGCTATACGGACTGACGGGGACAACAGACCTGACTGGCATTGCCATCTCGATCGAGAAGGGCGTACAGAATGGCAATGTGCTTGTGCTTATTGCCAGTGTGCTCATTCTGGCAGGATTCGGCTTCAAGATCTCAGCAGTGCCATTCCATATGTGGGCGCCTGATATTTATGAAGGTGCACCCACCCCGGCAACGGCATTCTTTTCGGTTGGTTCAAAGGCAGCGGGTTTTGCGGCTTTACTCCGCATCTTCGTTACAGGTGGACTTGGTCAGGTCAATCTCCAGTCATTAATTACGATCGTTGCAATCATTGCAATACTGACGATGACGTTAGGAAACCTGGTAGCAGCCGTACAAACAAATGTGAAACGCATGATGGCATATTCCAGTATAGCTCAGGCGGGTTATATTCTCGTGGGCTTTACTGCCAGTCTTTCAGGGCAAAACTCATATGGCAGTTCGGCTGTGCTATTTTTCATTCTAGTGTATGCATTGACAAACCTGGGCGCATTTGCCGGCATTATTGCCCTGGCAAACGCGACAGGTGGAGAGAAGATCGAAGATTTTCGGGGGCTGGCAAAACGCGCGCCGTTGTTGAGCGCGGGAACGGCATTGTGTTTGCTTTCATTGTCGGGTATTCCGCCCATGGCAGGCTTTGTGAGTAAAGTCTTTATCTTTTCGGCTGCCTGGAGCCAGGGGCTATCATGGCTGGTGGTAATTGCTCTGATAAACACTGTTATCTCGCTCGTTTATTATGGGCGGCTTGTGAAGGTAATGTACTTTGATGCGCCGCTCAAAGAAGACCATTTGACGACTCCTATAGGCTTGAGTTCGTCCATTGCTTTGACAACCGCAGCCTTGATTGTGATTACGTTCGCTGCACAGGTTGTGTTGCTCATTGCGAATCCGGCAGCGAGTAGTTTGCTCGCATTTTTACCTGGGAGGTAGATAATCAAACAAAAAGGAGGCGAGACAGAGGTGTCTCGCCTCCTTTTTCTTGATTAGAGAGTCACTCTTTGAGTCACGCATCGACAAGCGCGTTTCCAGGAGATCTATCAGTTTCAGATTTCTGCCCAGCGTTGAAGATGAAACATATTGAGATGTGTTCCCTAAACTTTGAGTACACCAAGTTCCTCTAACAATTCTACAAGAGGTATTTTAGTAACCAGAATGTCTGAAGTGTTATCCACCTCTACGCTTCTCTATCTGAGATCGGACAAGATCAGCAACTTTCTTGCCATAATACAGTTCAACAAAGATCAAAGTAATCTCTTCTTCAGTGGCATCTTGATGTACTTTTCGAATATTTCTCAAGGAAGCTTGTTTCATGGTCTCGCTCATTGACCTTACAAGACCAAATATTTTAGCGGGAGATGCTTTGCGAATCAATTCGATCTGTATCCGCTCCATCTCAGGGCTGGTGTCTTCTGACTGGGTCCGCATAGGTATTGACCTCTCTTTGATCGTTCTGTTAGAAGCGTACCAAGCGTAGGATAGCGTGTCAAATGACACTAACTTAGAAATCAGGTATGAATAATTGCCTGTTTGGTTGTAAATTGCGCGCTATCCCAGTCAAGCACATCAGCTAATTCGGCTTGTAGGGGTTTGAGGTCTTGTTGTATGAGAGACTCATCTGGCATCTCGGTATCTTTCCAGATGAGCGAAATGAAGATGTATTTTGGTTCCGATTCCTCTTCAAAGATGTAACGTTGCATGGTCCCA
Source organism: uncultured Chloroflexia bacterium (assembly GCA_963702765.1). GTDB lineage: Bacteria > Chloroflexota > Ktedonobacteria > Ktedonobacterales > Ktedonobacteraceae > DATMNR01. The sequence continues at coordinate 11,473 of CAVPEB010000072.1, read as the reverse complement.
GGAAAGAGATAACGTTGCGCTTCGAGAATAGCTTCGAGTTTCTCGATTAAACGCTTTTGTTGACCCGCACGAACGCCCACACGTATATCCATGCCACGAACTTTAGCTCCTGCACGATATTTTCGCCAGTGTGGGGGATGTGTACGAACTCGCCCGGTTGGCTTTGCTTTGAACTCTTGGACAGCTTTCTTCGGGTATCATATAGATGCCGCCCACCATTTCGGCTACCAGACGTTTCTCTTTGATGTATTCGTATACCGTATAGTATGAGACGCCAAGAGCTTCAGCCGCCTCGCTTGTCGTGACAAAATCACGAGAGTTTGAAGTTTCGTTATCTTTCTCCATGGATATAGTTTAGTTTATAGGTTATTTTATGTAAAGATCACGTATTTATTAGTTATTATTTACAATAACCAATTACATATGATATAATCTCATCATTGACCTATTAAAATGCGTTTTATATATCTATTCTGAACCTTTTTTAACTTATGCTGCCTGCGGTAGCAATGAAAGGGAAGTTGGCGGGGACACTCCGCACCGTGCCAAGGGTCTTTATTGGCCCCTTGGAACCCTTCAACGAATAGTTGTGAACGTAATAAAAATATTGAGGCATTATGCTATGCAGCAACATATTTACAGGCAACTTAGCGAATTGATGGGCGGCATATTGCCGTCTCACATTGTGCCTAAACATGGAAGACATATTCTAAATATAGGTTGGGGCATGGGCGAGAGCGTTCACGAGTTAGCTATAAAATATCCATCGGAGCATATTACCGGTATTGATAAGGATGCATCAACTGTTGAGCAAGCTCAATCACTTGTGCGTGGACTGGATAATGTCACAATTTTTGTTCAGGATATTCACCATTTAGATGATACTGTATTAACTCCCTCTTCGTTCGGCTTAATTCACCTGCACTTTCTTGCGGTTGAGATTTCTTTACAACATTTTCCCCCACTTTTATTATCGCTCGCCCGTGTCTCCCATCCTGGCGGGCTACTCGTTTGGACCGAGGCAGAATTGCCTATTACAACGAGTCTGTCTTGCCAGCACCTTTGTGCGTTGATTTTGCAAGCTTTGCAGGTGAGCGGACACGCGTTATCTCAAGGAAATTCGTTGGGATTAACTGCACAAATGTGTGGATTGCTGGGTGAGGTCGGTTACAGATGCACTCAAAGCAAGGCTTACGCCATCGATATCTCAGCAAGGTCAAAAGGCAATGATGCATTTATTACACAGTTGAGTATTTCACGCTCTCAGATTCGCGCATTCTTGTTAGAGTCGCGATTAACGACAATCACCGAGTTCGAAGATTTATATGTGGAAATGCTACGAGAGATTCAGGAGGAGCAGTTTTGCGGCTTGCTTTATGTTAGAACGGTGGTGGCGTCGCGACTATGATTGAAAGAGAAGGTCAACGGCGCATTAACACTTTTCTTACCAGGCGCATAGCTAGGGGATGATATATGCATTCATAATTGCCTGAAAAGCGTACAATACTCCCGCCCCATCCACTTTTAAAGCGGTACACACCTGCCATTGCCTCGCTCTGATCGTCCGTTTCGGGAATACCCCAGAAGTCATACGTATCCGCCCCTGCCTGTTTCGCCCACCGAATAGCCTCCCATTGCAGTAGATAATTCGGCATGAGCTGGCGCTGTTCATTGCTCGAAGCGCCATAAAGATACACTGCCTGTTTAGATATCAGACCGACAAAGATGCCTGCTAATAACTGCCCATTATATTGAGCCAGCAATAATCGTGCCTGTTTTCGTGAGGCAAAGATTTGCCACGCGCGACGGTAATACTCAAGGGTATGGATACCAAACCGATCTCGAATACTAGTCGTTTGTAATAGCCCGTACCACTGCTCAACATCTTCAACAGTCTCGGCTACACGAATCTGCACGCCTTTACGACCAGCCAGACGAATATTATAACGCCATTTCTCCTTCATATTCGCTAGTAATGTATCCTCATCAGATGTAAGATCAAGCACGATTGTGCGACCTGGCTGGATGGACTGTACTCGTCGAAAGTTCATCGCATGCAAATCGCTGATCAGAAATTTGCTCTCAGGACTCTCAACTTCACACGCAAGCTCTGCCTGAAGAGCAAGTGCGCCTTGTTGAACCAAATTCGTGTGCAGATGGGCGAAAAATGTTTGAATAAGACCTGAAACGTCATGATCTGACCAGTCGAGCATTGGTCCCTTTGGAATATATGCAAGATGACCCACTCTGAGTGGAAGATGGCGTGGTGTTCGACGCAGAACTTGCGCGGCTGCTACAATTTGTTCTCGTTGTGTATCCCAAAGAGCGAGGCGTAGTGGATGCCAACCAGCGCTTGCTTTTAGTTCTCCCCACCCCCAACTCTGAAGTAGATGGCCGGAAGGACAGCCCGATATATATGCATCCCATAGATGTTGTTGCTCAATGGAGATCAAGCGCAGCGTTGAATAGTCGGGCATAAAAACGTAACTCCTTATGTGAGACGATTTGATATGATTGCTCTGTATCTCATAATAGACCTTTGTAAAAGGATGTAGACCGTATGATACAATACTATCTAATAGAACGTAGGAGCTTATCTTCTCAATGACCTACAGGAGGCGACTCATGAAAATTGTAATATTAGGATGTGGTCGTGTTGGATCGACATTGGCAACCATGTTGGATCAATCAGGGCATGAAGTTTCTGTAATAGATTATAGCAGCGAAGCATTCCAACGCTTGAGTCCTGATTTTAGAGGTGAAACAATTCCCGGAAATGGAGTTGACGAAGAAGTATTGATCAGAGCCGGGATCAAAGAAGCTGATGCATTCGCAGCAGTCACCAATGGTGATAATCGCAACATTATGGCGAGTCAAATCGCAAAAGAAATCTTCAATGTAAAAAAGGTAATGTGCCGTATTTACGATCCTATTCGAGAGGAAACATTCCGTGAGCTTGGTATGGAAACAATCTGCCCTACAAAGGTAGGAGCCCAGATGTTCTTTGATGAATTAGTTGCGCAAAAGTAGCATTGACAGAATACCCTGGCATGCCTTCCAGACCGATGTCCTGGAAAAGTGACGAAGCAAGTAAAAAGAGGAAGGAAAGTGTATGTATATTATCATCGGTGGAGGTGGCGAAATTGGCTACTATCTCACCAAGAGCTTGTTAACTCAGGGACACGAAGTCCTTTTGCTCGAGAAAGGTTCTTCACGCTATCAGGCTCTTAATGAAGAATTAGGTCCCGCCGTCGTGCGAGGCGATGCCTGCGAAGCCAGAACAATGGCGGAAGTTGGAGCGAGTCGTGCCGATGTTGTCATTGCTGTAACTGGAGATGACGAGGATAACCTGGTAATTTGCCAGATGGCCAAAAAGCGGTACAAAGTTGGACGCACAATTGCTCGCTTAAATAATCCTAAGCATGAAGATATCTTTCTTAAGCTTGGGATTGACTTAACGGTCAGTCCCACAAGAGCTATTCTCTCACTCATCGAGTCAGACCTCCCCAGCTCACGTTTTGTACCGTTGATGACATTGAAAAATGCCGGATTAGAGATTGTAGAGTTGCGCATACCAGAGAAATCACCAATCGTCGGTAAAATGCTGCGAGACATTAACTTGCCGAGGAGTAGCAACTTGGCTTTAATCATACGAGACAAACAATTTATTTCACCCACCGCTGAAACACAAATTTTAGCGCATGATGACGTATTTGCATTGGTGAACCGTGAGGGCGAAGATGAATTAAGCAAAGCATTTGGCACGCTTGAATAAGCCTGGTGAGCCTGTCATATGTGCTCAACCGATGCTATTCCTCCTGTTCGAACTCGGAAAGATTGCCCGAGGTTGAGCTGGCTTTTTCCTCTTGCAATGGAACGGGACGTAGCAGGTCAATCAGTTCACCTTTACTAGTGGCTGGATGTGCTGTTTTCTGTTGCTTGAACGTCGCAACAGTAGAAGAAGAGGCAATGTGCGGAGGAATACTAGCCACTTTTTGTTTATCTTCTTCAGATCTGCTACTCCCCAAGTCTGATGGCTTCGGCGAACTATGTCGTATCCATGAAGTACGTTTGTTAGCAAGCATTTCATCAGCGCTTTCTCCACGAAAAGAGCGGTAGAAACTGGTGACAACCACCCAAATAGCCGCAAGAATTGGTGTCGCTATCAATGCGCCAAAGGGTCCAAATAGTTGCACCCCAACAATAAGAGCAAGGATCGAGGCAACAGGATGTAAGCCAACCGCATGACCAACAATGCGCGGACCCAGAACATTAGCTTCAAACAATTGAATAATGATAAAGTAAATAAGAATCACATAGGTACGGGGAAAAGGATCAGGTAATAGTAACGATATCAAGATCGCTGGAATGGATGCAAGTGTAGGCCCAACCATAGGAATTGTCTCGAAGATAAAGGCCAGGACCCCAATAATAAGCGCAAAATTGTTTAATCCTAGAAAATAACATCCTACTCCAGCAAGCACGCCAATGATAGCAGCCAGGGTCAATTGCCCGCGAATATAGTTACCCACAACACGGTTTAGCGCATCCTCGAATAACTTGACATGAGGCATCGAATCTTTTGGCGCAAGATTTATGAGCGCGCTGCGAATGCGCTTACCATCAAGCGTTAGGTAGAAACTCAACACTGCTACGAGAAGTATGTTCACAATAACATCTGTTACGATCTGTACGATTGAGACGAGATTCGTTGCTAAAGTAAGTGCAAGAGCATTTGCTTGATCCTCGATCGTGCTGATGGCTTTGTTGATAGAGGAGATTGGAATGCCTTGTTTCACCAGCCAATTCAGGGTTACCGTGTATGTAGCAGGCAGATTCTGTACATATTGAGGTAAATGAGTAGAGAAGTAATCCACTTGCTGAATCAGTGAAAAGACAAGAGCATAACAAATAGCAATCAACACGAATACAACTAGTAGATAGACTATGAGACTCGCAAACAAACGTGGAATGTAACGATGCAGAATATTGACGAGAGGTGTGACTAAATACGCTACTGCCATTGCAAGTAAAAGCAGTACTATCGCATGAACAAAAATGCTCATAACTGAAAAAGCAGCCCATACTATAATGCCAATGCAAATGACAACGAGAAGTATATCCCTTAGTCTCTGCCAGTTCACTCGTTCCATACTATTTTGCCTCTGGTCGCTCAAAACTTCTTCCTCTTCAGGTATTTTGGCAGGAATCCTGCCAAAGAGCAAGCTGATACGTTGTCTTCTATCAAGTGAGCTATTCTTTACAAAGAGAACGTGCTATTTGATCAAATTTAAAAGAAGAGTTACAGCGCATGAGAAATAGTATGCAATCCAAGGGCGCTATTAATCGCCGATAATAGTAATGTAGCTTACATTTGATCAGGGGAATGAAGGTGCAGTATATTTTCTGCCCTGAGTTATTATCCTCTCAACGCTTCGTCATAGTATAGTAATGAAAAGTGATTCATTTTTCTTCTTGAAGAATCGAAATAAATGGGGACCTTTGCATGGATGTTTCTACCACGAGTTTTTCGCCAACACAGGTGATTCTTGCCTGGATACTTCTCGTATTGCTTCTAAGCTGGTTTTTTATTTTTACTGCCCTGGCAATACGTGATCATGTCATGAAAAAAGTTGAATGGGAAGATATACCTACCCCAACCAGCCCAATACAAGTGATCGGCGTTCTACACAATACAGAACACCACAATCTTGTCGAAATGGCGTCAAGCGCTAAACAACAGGAACGTGCCAATGCGGAACGATCTAGTGATAGCGGCACAACGCTCTTCAATTAGAAGATTTCATCAACCGCCTCTTAATTCGTCTTAGCAGGTTGGAAAGTACCATTCTGATTTAAGAACACAAAATGCGCGTCTTGCACATTTACGATCATATCAAGAGATCCATCACCATTAACATCCTGAAATGAGAGTGTTACGGGTGCAAGATCTTGATCTGGGCCAATCAGAATTGGCCCATTAAAGATTCGCGCTTTTGTAGCGTCACCACCCGGCAGCTCAATGATAATCACGTGACGATTTAAGTTCACCGCAACGAAGTGGCTTGGATTAGCCACTGAATCGTGATGCCCCACTACAGCATCTGTTTGAAAGGTTCGCGGTCGACCATAGTGCCAATCATCCTGCGTGGTCTGCCACCAACTACCTAAGGCATTAAAAGCAACCCAACCTACAATCATAATCAGCATTGCGACACCGGCAAAAACGAGCCAGTGGAAATTAAATCCCTGCCCTGTTCGTACTTGCCTTATACGGCCTACAGGTTGTATATCATCAGTATAGATATCACGCGGACGTGTGCTCTGTACCACAGGAATACCTGCCTGGGTAGCAGTTCGTCGAGGTGGAATGACTGCACGGCTTTGACGGGTATTGCTTGATCCGTAATATCTCTGATCTGGATTTGGCAGTTCGTCAGATTGCCTGTAGCCCGCATGGGTTCGCACATCGGGAATACTTTTATACCGGCGCGTGCTGGAAGGCATACGAGTTGGCCACTCGTCATCATAATCCACATCGTTAGCTATATCATCTTCTGTATTTCTTATTGGTTGGGATGGCGCACGTCGACTTCGTTGTGGTATGCGGGATTGATCCACATTATCACCGGCCTCTCTTGAGAAAATGCTACTTTATAGATATTAGCAAATATGTTCTAATTATACCTGAGTGGCACTGAATGTCAAGCATTTGGAGTTATTTCTTTGAACATTGGTACTAATACCTGACTATCTCTCAAAACTAGCATTGCTTTTGTTGGGATTTCTGACATATACTTTTTGCAACAATAGGCACATACACATCATCTATGAGCCAGAAAAGGAGGAACGCAGCATTGACACTGGCAATAACAAACGGAATCATTATCGATGGTCGTGGTAGCGATCCGCTGATGGGAACAATTCTGGTTGAGGAGGAGCATATTATCGCTCTTGGTCGAAAAGATCAAGTCGCCATACCACGTGATGCTACAGTTATTGATGCAATGGGAGGAAGTATACTCCCTGGTCTGATTGATTGCCACGTGCATTTTATGCTTGAATACCCTGATATTATGCGTGAATTGGCCACGGCGCCATCATTACGCCTTTTACAAGGCATCCCACGAATGCGAGCAACACTAGATGCGGGTGTCACCACTGTTCGTGACGCAGGTGGAACTCCCGCAGGTGTGAAGAAAGCGGTCGAGCGAGGCATTATTCCAGGGCCACGCATGCAAGTCGCAGTATCGTTAATCACACAAACAGGCGGTCACGGGGACGGTTTCTTCCCTTGCTGTGTAGACATTGGTCTTTTCGGTATACGTTTTTACGATGTGCCTGACGGAGTTGCTGATGGTATTGAAGAGATACGCAAAACGACTCGTGAGGTACTACGCGCTGGTGCTGATTGGATCAAGCTTGCAACAACCGGAGGTGTACTCTCGGTTTCTGATAGTCCCACATCTTCCCAACTGACGGTTGAAGAGATTGAGACGGCCGTGTATGAAGCTGCGGCTCAAGACAAACGCTGCATGGCACACGCTCAAGGCTCACAGGGCATCAAAAATGCCCTTATTGCCGGGGTTGCTTCGATCGAACATGGTGTTTATCTCAATGATGAGCTTATTAATCTTATGCTGAAGAAGCAAGTGTACCTGGTACCGACACTCGTCGCTCCCCTTGCCGTGGCAGAATATGCAAAGGAACATCCAGATATTATGCCCCCAATGATGGCTTCAAAAGCAAACGAAGTTATTGAAACCCATCAGCAGAGTTTTCGCCAGGCAGTTGAGGCTGGAGTAAACATAGCCATGGGCACCGATTCAGGTGTAGGGAAGCATGGAGAGAATGGCCGTGAGTTACAACTGATGGTTGAAAATGGAATGACGGCTATGCAGGCTATTGTTGCAAGCACGCAGAATGCGGCTCGGTTGCTACATGTAGATAGGCACATCGGGACACTCGAAGCTGGTAAGCTGGCGGACATCATTGTGGTCAACGGCGATGTATTAGGAGATATCAGCAGGATCGCGGATAAGACAAATATTCAATTGGTTCTCAAGGGAGGTCGAGCCGCAAAAAACATTTTTGAAGAGAGAGTGCCAATGATGATCGGAGTGTAGGAACGACATCCATCAGTTTGCAACACGCTGAGTACCCGAATCGTAAATTCTTGTGAAAGACTTATAAGAACTTAATATATGCCCTAGTCAATTCTGTACCATTGATCGCGCTATAAAGAAAAGGCTAAGGATGATAGTAGACAACAAGGAGATACGTTCAATGCCGGGAAACCGTGGCTGTATATTCAATTCAATAATGTTTCTGGTGATTGTTTTTGTTCCAGTCGTAGGTCATATCATTTTAACAATAATGGTGTTTGAGGATGATCATTCGTTAGCCGGTGCAGCTTTGTGGTTAGCAGTGATCTGGCTAATACCTTTTCTTGGCCCTTTGCTCTATCTGCTTTTCGGGCAGCATCGACGACGTTACATGTTCGGTCAATCAAGCTATGGACCAAACCAGTATCAATACCAGCCTATGCAATATCAGCAAAAATACCCCTAATCTTGCAAAGGGAGTGGTCAGAACGGCCACTCCTTTTTTTATCACCCATTTGAAGCAATCAGATCTGGAAGTAATTTATCAAGAACAGGCGTACCAAGGCCGGTAACAGGATCCCAGCCGGTTACAGCAGGATAGCCTTGTACTTGTACTTGATTATTGTTGATACTATTGTTTCCAGTCGTGATATCATTGAATTCCTGTGTATAGGCGCTTGAAGCGGCCAGTTTGTAGAGCGCAGGATTGATAAACCCGAGAGGATGACCGGCCAGTTGATCGCCGATTGCTAGAAACGCCGCCCAAAGAGGAGCGCTAGCGCTGGTTCCACCTCCAAGGGTCCATCCACCGTCACTAGAATAAATGGCCAGGCCAGTTGAAGGATCAGCATCTCCAGCTATGTCCGGAACCCCACGCCGATTGTTCAACTGACTTTGAACTGTCGACGGCAAGGTCTTCTGATACGATGGTGTTGTGAAGAATACACTAAATCCACCACCACTTGCTCCACCATTGCTATTCCAGGCAGTTTCTTGAAATGTAGTACCGTTACGCTGCAAGGTCGTCCCCCCAACACTTGTGACCCATGGGTCGTCCGTTGGGAAGCTAGTGGTCGCAGTAGGTGAAAGCTGCGTTGCTTGCAAATTTTCATAATCGGTAGCGCCATTATCTCCAGAAGAGGCGAAGAAGGTGATGCCTTGCTGTGTTGTTGCTTGCTTGAAGAAGGCATCCCATTTTTGGATCTCCTGTTTTCCATTAGCATTATTGAGTGTAACCTCAGAAGCTCCAAAGCTCTGCGAAATGATATTACCAAGATGGTTTGAAACGGCATATTGTTCCAGTTGAAGAAATTGGGGTAAACCAATAGTACCCTCGGTTTCATTGACCGGACTGGTTAACACAACAATGCCTGCGTCAGGAGCTATTGCGTGGATTATTTGCACGTCAAGGGTGGTTTCGCCTTCCCAGCCAGCTAAATCTTTCGTGCTGGGATGATCTGTAGGTTGCGTGCCTAACGGCGATAAGATTTTGAGGGTGATTGGAGGCAAACCAAATTGTTGATCAAATGTGTCCATGTCTTGCTGTAAGGTAGGACTGCCATATGAAACAATATCAACAATTGTCTGGCCTTTCCCTGTATAACCTCGCTCTATAAGGGACTGCACACTGTAGGCAACTCGCATATCGTATGGTGTGAGACAGTCAGTGCCAAGCGAGTCTGGACAAACAGCGATAGAAGTACTGGTAGCCGCAGGCGAAGGACTTGAACTAGTGGTTGGCCTGGATTTTGGAGTTGAAGAAGCAGATGGGTCTGAACCATTGCTTCCTAATGATGCGCATGCCGAAAGTAACAGCATGATCACAAGAACTGGAAGTAAGCGTCGAGGTACATGCATAGGTAATTCTTATCTTTCTTGTCTAATAATATCCATAAAACTTATGAGCAGATTCGACAACCTATTCTGAGCATCCATATGTGTCGAAAGAATAATCTAAAGATAGCATATTCATACTGCTGCGATGATTGTATCATACAAATGTTAGTGATTCTCCGCTCAAAAATGAAATAACAATGAAATTATTATAAGCTTTTCAAAAAATATCAAGCGCTCAAAATATTCTACGAACTGGTGAAGCAGGTTGCCCAGATATGCTCCCTGGAGCGAATTCTGCCATAAATCGCGTTATTTTGAGTGATGGCAACAAAACTGAAGAAAAGGCTTCCAGGGTGGTTAAGATCAAGACAGTCTGGAAGTACAATAGTCCTACATTTGGGCTTAACAAGGTTGACTACGCTTATCACAATAAGTACAGTTAAAACAAAGCGGAAATCATGTAGAGCGTCGGGAGAGAGCTTTCTCGATGCAATCCTAATGGATTGGGGACCTTTGTATGTCGTCATTTGATGAGCGTCAAAGTAGTTTTTCGAGTAACAGATCAATGCCAGGGTCGGTTAACCAACTCTCCCCGGTAGAAAAGATTCCTTTCTCTGATAGTTATCTTCAAACGGACAAAACAACCCGCCAGTTGGAGTTTACCAGTTCTCCCAATGTCAGGCAACCTGTATCTGATCCTGGCACGACGCAGGACCTTGCTGAACATGTCACATCGCCGAGGGTAACGGGTGTTCTGTCGGATAGTAATACAGGCACTTTGTCTTTCCCACCAACTTCGACTACTACATCATTACGCCAACCAATCGTGATTCGCGGAACGCTGAAGAAAAAACATCACGTGATCCATCATCCAACGGGACGAAAATGGGTAATCAGCATTGCTGCGATAACGTTATTGTTGTTTATTTCGCTTGGCACTGCATTTGCCGCGGCTCCTTTGAATGGTGGAATTGGTCATTTACCCAATCCTGTCCAATTCGTGTCCAGTCTAGTACACAGTAGCAATAACAGTCCTAGCCTGATTGCTCAACAAGCGACTGCAACAGCCGTTTTACAGCAAGATGGCTTCGATCCGGGCCTTGGAGTAGGGGTAATTACTCAACCGGGAGGTGGTGGTCTCAGTCGTTTTGCGTTTGGCCAATGCACTTACTGGGCAAACATGCGTTACCACGCTTTGACAGGCTACTGGGTCCCGTGGCTTGGGAATGCGTACCAATGGGCTTATGGCGCGTCCGTTTCAGGCTGGATCGTTTCCAGTAAACCACATGTGCCATCGATCATTGTCTTGCAACCGGGAGTGGAAGGCGCTGGATATTACGGACATGTTGCTATTGTAGAGAGAATTAACTCCGATGGCAGCGTGTATACGAGCAACTATAATTGGTATTCGAACGGTGGTTGGGACATATTGTCATACGATACATTTTATCCAGGTTCTGGGGTTTCATTTGTGTGGCATCCGTAAAGGTAATGGAAGATAAGCGCTCTACATTGTGATGTAGGGCGCTTTT
>CAVPEB010000071.1:0-69182 GCA_963702765.1 uncultured Chloroflexia bacterium | reverse complement strand
CCGGTCTTTGCCTGTTCAGGTGAAAGATGTAAAGCAGCGATCATGGCAGCAGGCTCTTCTGTACGTCTGAGCATTGCCAGTCCGTAGAGACGGGCGAGTTCTCCAGGCTCTGCTCGTGTGTGGAGTAAGTAACGCCGTGCCATTACATCAACAATCTCATGCATGCCATCGGGTTTTTCCGTAATGATCTTCAAATCGGATGTTTCCAGGTACAGGCGTGCTGCAATTTTGATTGCCAGTGGCACTCCTTGAGTCACTTCCAGAATACTTGATGCTTCCTCTTCTGTTAATGGTAATACTAAAGGTTGGCTTGCCCTTCGCTCAGAAACTTGTGAGAAGTATTCCACAATATCAGTAATGGTAAAAGCGCCCACCCCGCCAACATTGAAGTCAACCGCAAGCCCGCGGTCTGCTGGCACCATGTCTTTGTATCCGTATTCCATACCGGGGCTGCGCTTGCGCTGCTCTAAACCAGCCCAGAGGTTGTCTCGACCTGCTAATACCCAGCCTACTCGCACACCTGCCGCTGCCATGACCAATCTGAGTAATGTGTCACCTTCATCGATCTCTTCATACGTATCGAAAAAAATGAGTAAAGGTAAATTCCTGGCAAAATTTTCCAGGTCGCGACCCAGGCTAAGCCCCAGTTTGAGCGTTGGTTCAAGATAATCACCAAGTTTATCCTTTAGCCTGTCACTTAATTTTGTGTAAAGTTGTTTCGCTTCATCTGATCCAATCTTGATGGCTTGATCAAGCCCATCTTTGGCGATCTCTGAAATATTATCAATACCCGGAACCATGTTAGCACCAGGTATAACGGTACGTAGTATCGCTACTACCTCGGTACTTGCGATTTTACGTAGCCATGCGTAACGATCATCTTTCTGCAAGGTGTCCAGCACATTCCTGGCCTCTTTTCCAGCGTTTCGCACAGCCTCGACTGTTTTCTGGTACTCTCTGAACTCGTCTGTCCTTTTACCAAGTGCATAAGCCAACTGATCGCATAACAGTTTGTAGTATTCAGAAGCGTCTATCTGCTGATTCGGTGCAGGATTAAAAATGGCACGCTTGCCCTCAACGGCAAATTCCCAATCGACAATCTTACTCACTTTAGGATGCCAGTCTTGTTCAAATGGCATCTCGTGGAAACGCTTGAGTAGAGTGCTTTTGCCAAAACCTCCACGTCCGTAAAGAAGCACAACAAGACCCTGAATTTTGTTGTTGGGGTTTGGAGCAATAGTTAAAGAGGTGTCAGAAACTCGAGTCGCAGGCATGAGCCTCTTCCAACGATTGAGGTAGAGGTCGAAGAGGTCTAATTGCTGGTCACGTCCAATAAAAATTTGGTTGAGGTCTAAGTCAGGAGAGAGGGGTCCCTCATCTTCGTATGATATACGTGAAGTCATTCCTTCAGAACCTCATCACATTTCGTTTGATTGCAACACGTTAAATGGTATCTCATGTGTGTTTGGTATCACATATATATAATGCACTTGCTATTACTGTCAAGTGTACTGTTCTGACATCCACTCATAACTCAAGGGTCCCTGCAAACGTAGTAAGAAGGAGAAGGTATGTTCTACAAGGAGGAGGAAAGACAGATGGAGTGGAACACCACATGGGACGACCCCTTAACGAGCTATGTGAAGCACTTTGATACGTTGATCGGTGACCAGAGAACCCGCAAGACGTTTGGAGAAACGGTGAAAGGCATCATTGCAGCAGGCAGTCTGATTTGCCAACAGATTGCAGCGAGGTCAGCGGAGTTGAGCAAAGGAAAGAAAGGGTCACAACGCGTGATCCGGTTGGCAACCGGACTGAGTACGAAGCGCTCAGAGTTGGATGCGGAGCATCTGACCAAGCGCTTGCGTGAGGTGGCAGTGGAGCAGCTAGCGCAAGCGCCAGAAGACGAACTGTGGCTGATTGCCGACAGCTCAGACCTGCGCAAGCCGTACGCCGAAGCCATGCCGTACCTGATGCAGGTGCGGGACCTGGATGAGCAGTTGGTGCCCGGCTATCGCACACTGAATGTGATCGGACTGACGCCTGGACGGCGTGGCTTGCTGTATCATCGGTTCGTCAGTAGTCAGGCACCGGAGTTTGTGAGCGAGCCGAAAGAAGTACAAGAGGCGCTGCAGACGGTCAGCCAGGCGTTGGCTCCGCTCAAAGAGCACAAGACAGTAACGTGGCTCTTAGATAGCGGCTTTGACGATATCGCGGTGTGGCGCACGATCTGGGAGCAGCAGGAGCATGTCGTCTCGCGCCTCTATCATACCGATCGCACGGTCGCGTTCCAAGATCGACAGGGAGAGTGGCATGAGGGGGACATTGCCCAGGCGAGAGTACACCTGCGCCCACTGGCGCAGGCTGAAACGACGATGGAAGTCAAACGCGGCAAGCAAGTGCGCCCTAAGAAGCAACCAGTGAAGGTGAAGCTCGCAGCTTGTCCGCTGCGTGTGACCTACCAGACGAATGTGCGTCGCACAGGGCCAGGCAAGCCTGTCACGCGCGACGTGTGGCTGGTGGAGGTGCGCGTGCTGGGCACTGATTGGGATCCGTGGCTGCTCATGACCGATTGGCCGGTCACCGATGCGCCAAGTGCAGTGCGCATCTTTGCCATGTATCGCCAACGCTGGAGTGTGGAGGACAGTTTCAAATTTTTGAAAACCTGCCTGGGCTGGGAAGAGGTGCAAGTGCTCGATTGGCAAGCCATTCGGACGTTAGTGGCCTTGGCCTGGGTCGCGGCGGGATTTCTTTTTGACCTGGGGGTCACCTTCGACTGGGTCGAAGTGCAATTGTTGGCCAAACTCGGTGGCTGGGAACCCCATAAGGATCGCAGACCAGGCAAAATGACCCTCATGCGTGGCCTCGGTCGTCTCTTTGAGATGCTGGCTACCCAGGCTACTCTCTCGAACTATGCAACTGCACACCAGGGACTTCCTCCCAAGATTGCTGCTTTCTTACACGGCTGGCACCCTCCAGGGGAGTTATGAGTGGATGTCAGTACTGTTAGAACGAAATTATAATCCCTGCTCCAAAAAGTACTTTGTGACGTGATACACGTGCTTGTCCATGTATAATGAAATTGTTGTACGGGTATATCTCATCCGTTATACTTGAAGATCAGGCATCATGCCAGGAACGCTTGTACATTTGATACCCGATTTTACTGATTTGGGATCGAACAGGTATAGTTCTTCTGACAGTGAAGGGCTTGAGTCCGCCGCAAGCCACGGGGTTTCAACCCCAGTGGTTAGGCGCCCTCGACCACACACCTGCATCTCTTTATGGAGTACGGTGCCACTTTTACAGCAAGGAAAAAGAATACAAGCATATGAGTAACTATCTGGTACGCCGTGTGAAAATCGGAAAGACGGAGCAGTTGGATGAGTTAGCCCGCGAGTGCGCAAGGCTCTACTCAGAGACGCTGGTCTTCTTTTGGCGCACGGTGCGGCGCAAGGGAGTGTGGCTCAAGCCGAAGCACCTCATGCGCCTCTACACCTCTCACAAACTGCATGCCCACACCGCCGACGCCTGCGTGCAAGCGTTCTTTGCCGCCCTCAACAGTTGGCGGGAACGCCGCAAAAGCGACCCCGACGCTCGACCACCACACAAACGCAAGTGGTACTTCCGCATCGAGTACAAGCGCACTGCCATGCACCACCAGAACATGCACCCTCACCCTCTCCAATGGCAAAGGCAACGCTGCCGCTTGTGCTGTCGTGGCCCTGGGAAACGCCGAAAACGGTGGTCGTTCACTGGACAGGTACGGAGTATGAGGCAATCGCGACCTACGAAGGCAGCGGAGGCAAGCACCTCATATGGTGAGAAAGTCACGGGCATCGACCTAGGGGAAGTTCACATGGCCGTCTCTTACGATGGCACCGAAACCCACATCCTCAACGGCCGCTTGCTGCGTGCCAAAGTCCAGTACCGCAACAAATTGCTCAGCGACCCTTGAATAGTCGCATCGACGGGCGCATGAAGAAAGGCAGCAAACGGCGCAAGCGGCTTATCAGCTCCAAGAAAAAACAACTGGGGAAGCTCAAGCATCAAATCAAGCGAGATCGAACATCAGCAAACACACGCAGCCTCATCACCACGCTGCAGCAGGCAGGCGTGCGAACGCTCGTGATTGGCGATGTGCGCGATCTACGACACAAGAGCAGATGTTGGCCCTAAGAACAACCAGAAGATCCACCAGTGGTCAGCAGGTAGCGTCCGGCACAAGCTCACCTACAAGGCCCAGCGGCGCGGCATGCAGGTAGCCTTGCAAGAGGAGCCTACACGTCTCGCACGTGCCCATGGTGTAAGCATCGGCGCAAGAGCAAGGTGAGCGGGCGCGTGTTCCACTGCACGAACAAGCAGTGTGGCTTGACCTGGCATCGGGATGCGGTTGGCGCGATCAACATCCGGCAAAAGTATCTGGGCTGCGGCCCAGTAGTCGGGGATATGGCACCCCCCATCGGGATGCGGTATACGCCGCGTGACGGTGTAGCTCATAAGGAGGAAAGGTCCTTATGAGAAACTGTGAGGACGGAAGTCGTTGGGCTTCAGCCCTAGCGGAGTGTCACTACAACATTGGCGATGCCCTTCCATCGATGCAAGGTAGGCAATCCTTTGTACAGTAAGCCAGGTAATATTCCATTTCTGCAGGAGTTCTTTGGCACAATCGGCGAAATGGAAGTCAGCAATGAACTATTAGATCACCTTGTGAATGCGCTTGTTAGCCTGCCGGAAGCAGAAACGAGTATTGAAACCTTAGCGCGTTCCAATCAACATTCCAGCCACAAAGATCCGCTAAGCTACTTTCACGAGAAGTTTTTAGAACAGTCTAATCCTCAATTGCGTGAATCACGCGGGGTATATTATACTCCTGATCCCATAGTGTCCTATATGGTGCGCTCTATAGACTTCCTTCTTCGCTCTCACTTTAACTATCATAATGGGTTAGCTGAGATTTCAGAAAAAATATTGTTGCTTGATCCTGCATGTGGTACAGGCAATTTTTTACAGGCAGTTATAAAACACATTCGTGATAAGTTCCAGGCTAAAAGTGATTCTGATGGCTGGCAGGATTGCATTCATGTACATTTATTACCTCATCTTTTCGGGTTTGAACTACTCGACGTTCCGTACACTATTGCTCACTTGAAACTTGCTATTCAACTGGCTGCATTTGATGTACCAGAACCAGAACGTCAGAAGTGGGCATATCGCTTGCAACATAACAAGCAGCCGAATATCTACCTGGCCAACACATTAGAAGAGGTGAAAGAGACTCTTATAAAGCAGGAGCAAGAGAATGTCCCGCAGGTACTGGTAGTGCTTGGTAATCCCCCTTTTGCCGGGCACTCGTCTAATAAAGGCCAATGGATCACATCATTGATCGAAACCTACAAAGAGCATTGCCCGGAATTGAGAAAACCTGGACAGGCAAAATGGTTGAGTGATGACTACGTTAAATTTATGCGTTTCGCTCAATGGCATATTGAACAGGTTGGTAATGGTATTCTGGCCTTCATCACGAATCATAGCTATCTGGATAACCCCACCTTTCGGGGCATGCGGCGCAGTCTGCTACAGAGTTTCGATGAAATCTATATCCTTGATCTGCACGGCAATAGAAAAAAGCAAGAACAAACTCCGTATGGTTCAAAAGATGAAAATGTCTTTGACATTCAGCAGGGTGTGGCTATTAGTATTTTTGTAAAAAATCGTGATTTTGGAGGTGTAGGAGTGCAGAGTGGGAGAGTACAGGATGGAAGAATACAGGTCGGGGGCAAGCCCCGCCCTTACATTTCAGGTGAAGATTCCCCGACTTTAGCTACTGTTCACCATGCTGACCTGTGGGGATTGCGAGAAGTCTATCAGCGTGATCTTCAGGGACGAGTAACTCTAAGTGATGGTAAATATACATGGCTCGCTGAGCATAATCTTTCCAATACGCAATGGACAATTCTCGACCCCCAGGCTCCATTCTACCTTTTCTCGCCGCAAGAGAGCCTCTATGGAGCAGAATATAACGCTGGATGGAGTGTAGCCGATATTTTTCGACCAAATGGCGATCCTGCACCTGGAGTAGTGACCTGCCACGATCAGTTTGCTATTTCCTGGACGAAATATGAAGCGTGTGCCAAAATCGAGCGCTTTCTTTCAACCGAGACTGAAGAAGAGGCACGTCAAATCTTCCGCTTATGCTCTCAGAGTCAGTGGCAATATCCTGTAGCAAAGCGTCAATTGCAGCAAAACACGTGGCATCGAGATATTATAGAGATTCTGTACCGTCCCTTTGATAAGCGGTGGACGATCTTCAACCGTTCAGTCACAGTACACAGACGTGAACGAGTGATGCGGCATATGCTGGATGGAACAAATATTGGACTGGCTATTGGTCGAGCAGGACATGTCATCGATCAAAACGAATGGGATATTGCGTTTTGTACTCGCTCAATCACTGACTTCAACCTGTACAGACGGGGTGGCAATAACCTCTTTCCGCTCTACTTGTCTGACGATAGCGCAACAGGAGCCTGTAAAGTCAACTTGGATGACAATTTCATTGGAGACTGTGCAGCGCGGTTACAAATCAAGTGGATACCGTATGGGCATGGTGATCTGGAGTATACTTTTGGCCCAGAAGATATCTTCGCATATATGTACGCGCTTTTCTATTCTCCTACCTATCGCAAGCGATATGCGCCGTTTCTAAAGATTGATTTTCCACGCGTGTCTCTCACATCAAATGTTGCGCTTTTTCGCGCGTTGTGTTCCCTGGGCGATTGGCTGGTCAGCTTGCATGTGATGGAGAAGCCCGTACAATTGGTTTCTGCTTTTCCCGTTTCCGGATTGAACACCGTAGTCGATGTGTGCTACAAGACACAAGATCAGGTATGGATCAATGCGACGCAATACTTTGACGGTGTACCACGGGAAGCGTGGGATTTCTCAATTGGTGGTTATCAGATCTGCAAGAAATGGCTGAAAGATCGTAAAGGTCGCGCGCTAAGCGATGATGACATAGCTCATTATCAACATATTGTTGCTATACTGCTCGAGACAGGCAATCTGATGCATGAAATCGATGCTGTCATCGAGAAATATGGTGGTTTCCCATTGTAAGATTACGCCGGTACTTCAGATCGCCATATGCTCTTAAATAGACCCGGGTAATCTATCACTAATCCATCGCTATCGACGGGCAACTCGGCCTTGAAATCACTCTCCATACTCTCGTACTTGTACAACCCACCATGAGCATTCAATTCTAAACAGGTATAACGCTGCTTATCAGTCATCAGTTCTATTTCTGGTATCAAAACATAAGCAACAAGGAGTTCAGCCGATTGGCCAGGTTTAAGCTCAAGGCGACGAATGGGAAGCGTGTTTGTGAAAGGGGTAGCAGAGATATCAACGTCAATGCAGCCATCAAGGCGTGAGATAGGGTCGCCCGTGTGTGTAAACCAATGGCCCTGTCCATCTGCCCGTATCTTCAAACTCTTATGGCTGCCACTTAAAAGTACCAGGTCCAGTTCTTTTACGTTCCAATTTGAATCGCATGTTATTTCGTAGTGTAGACGAAACGGCATGCGATTACTGACTCCTACAATAATACTGTTCGCGAGCATACCTCCATCCTGTCGCAGCAGGCACAGATGCTCAAGGCCTGGCTCGCTCCACGGTTTCCACATGATATTTTTTTCCACGATTGGCCCTTTCAGGTGTAGTGGAGCACGACAGGCCATGCATCTCAATAGAGAGCCTGCGGGTTACGCTATATTTCCACTGTGAATTTCGCGCGCACGATATTCGATTTTTGCTTCCCACGTCTGGGTGTCATTGGTTACCCAGACAAAAGCTTCGAAGTAGTGCGCAAGCAAGCCTACGCCCCAGAGAACGAGCGGAATGAGGCACCAGGGAAATGCTGTTATGAAAGCCACGTTGATTATGATCAACAGAGCATTGATCAGCACATATAAGGCTGCATGGGTGTAAAAGTTCTCATGCCGCTTACTGGTCCGCAACTCAGCTTCCGCCCTCTCATACTCTTTGATAGTAAATTCTTCTGCCATTGTACTCATCTCCTTTGTCTTTTCACCACATCACATCTGGATTTTATGTAGTGATTAGCTATAACACTCTCTTTGCATAATGCATCCACTTCCACCTTTCATTAGGAGCATATCACTACACTCTCTCAAATCTTTCACAGAACAGGCTGGAAAAATAACAGAAGAATCACAATTACGCTATGTTCACAACGTTAAGAGATGGTTCTATTGCGCTGCTGGACAGGTTATATTTACCTGGCGCGCATTCTTATCGTATACAAATGAGCACGTTTGCCCATTAATAGTGGTTGTACCAGAGCATCCCATCAATACCGTGCCATTAATCGAGCAGTCAAAGGGTGTGTAAATCGTTGTACCATTGATAGTTGCATCAACTGCCACCCCATTTCCGTCCGTCTTCACACTGATAGGATCAGGCTGGCCAATCAATTTCGCGCAGTTAAGCCCTGGGGCTACCGCGCCATAGCTTGCAACGAACCTCTGGGCCAGAAAGGTGAAAAGTGTGTTTGCTGCCGCCGGGTCAGGTGGAGGGATTACTTTTGTCATGTGAGCATCTAGCAGTATGCGCTGCGGTCCAATGGCAAGCAGATTTGTACAATAGAGACGTGTGCTAGCTGCTTGTAGATTCTGCACAATTGGCTGATCAACTCCTACACGGTACGCATCGATCTTATCCAGATTGCTACTGTTACCCACCAGGACCATTGGGTCATGTCCCGGTACAAGTGCTATTGGATTAGCCTGGTGTGCTGCGGCCTGTAGTTCGTTAAGTGGCTGGGCTGTCACCATGTGGCCTGGATCAGCCAGGTCGGGAGCCATCCAGGGAGTACAGCCAAGCGCAACATCTATAAAACTGTCCAGCAGACGATTGTCACTGCCATTTGCTGCACTGGTTGCGTTCGGCAAAGCGGCGATGTTGGCTGAGGTCTCTTGCGCAGTTTGTCCGGTACTTGTAACCAGGTAATCGGAGGTTACATTATCACTCTGATCCTGGTCAACCACGGAGAAATCACGGACAGAAGGGCAGGACAAGCCATCCTTCGCTTTACCCAACGGTGGTGGCACAAGCTTGCCTGCTGCGATGGCTTGATTGGCTGCCTGGAAGAATGCGGGAGCATTACAGTACCATACTTGCCCGAATATCGAGCCATTGACGCCATTGACACAATTTCCCTGTCCCAGGCTACCATGAGTACCGCGTAATGTAGTGTTGTTGTCGTTGCCACCACCCCATATTGCAACAATACCGCCCGGTGGAAGCTGTGGCACTACAGGAGCAATTGCTGGTTTTGTGCCTTTATCTATCACAAGCGGATTGTAAATAGCAATATGGCCTGTTGCGGGATCAATAACCGCTCCCTGAACAAAAACTGCCTGGTTGGGATTCGACTCGTTACAAGGTCCATTATCAGGATTGGTTGCTACGAGTTGATATGGTGTTGCCAGACCTTGAGCCGTAAGTGGCTGTGTTGGCACTATTAATGTGCAATCCATGTTCACGGTCGCTGCTCCACCTGCAGCATGAGTGCCTATATGTGGGAGTACAAAGACTCCAGCTCCGATGAGAGCAATAGCAAGAGACACAACTATTCCAACCAGTATCAGAGGCGAGAACCGTTTGCGGTGTGTTGGTCGAGTGCTGAACGGACTACGTCGTAGCTTACGCATAATTTCCTACCTATTCCTTTTCCTTAAAATCCCTGCATAACTATGCCAAATAAGTGTCGAAAATTCCGTTTTTAAGCATAGCAATGCTAAGCTCACCACAATCGTGGAAGCATTTCGTCTCACTGTTGTCGAATCCTGCGCGTCACACCCCTAAACAGGTACCTGTTCTTGTTGCTTCAACTGGATTAATCCTGGAAGCGCTTACCCTTTTGCAGGCCATTAGCAGAGTCTGCATACAAGACAAACAAAATCAGTTCCTTGACAACGCGCCAATCATATTCATAAAGAGGCAGCTACAGATGAAATACTGTAGACTGATGTGAAACATTTTGATATTTATTGAATTATTGGTTCGGTTGCGATAATACCACAGCCAAAAGAGCATATTTGCATATGCATGAGGGTTTGTAGCAGTAAAGTACCAAGTTCAGGTTAAGATTTCTTAACCTGAACTACCTGATATATGATGAATTTGCTGGCTTTGTATTTATTCAGGATATTGTAAGGGATATGCCGTATTTATCAAAGCAATCGTAATGTATAGGAGGTATTCTCTCGATAAAGGTCACACCAGTAGAAATACGCGTAGTATGACGAATTCAGCACTTTATGAAGAGGTTGACATGCATCAGGGAAGAAAGCAAACCGTACTCCTGATTGAATCCGATATGTCATTGCGGCGATTGATTACGCTTGGATTGCAGTATCGGGATATGCATGTTATCGAGGCCAGTTCACCTACAGGCATACCAGTTCTCAACGCGCAACTTCCGGATGTGATAGTACTCGATATTGATGGTGAAGTGGGAAGCAACCATGCTCTTCTTTCGATATTCCAGTCACATCCACATTTTTCTATTATCCCTCTCATCGTTCTGACCTGGGACTGCCTCATAACAGGCGACAATTACCAGCGAAGTTCACAGACATCTATAACATGCCTGGCCAAGCCTTTTGATGCACGCACTTTGCATGCGACTATTGAGCAGATACAACGCACAGGTAAAGAAAGCAATTCAGTTGCCATGCAGGAACAACAGCTTGCTAGTCGCACCGTAACCCCGATTACAAGTATCTGGCCTTTGATCACTGCTGCTGGCCTGCTCCTCTCATTGATTGGCCTGATGACCCAAATTACCATCAGCGCGTTGGGTCTTCTGGTTCTACTTACGGCCCTGTTATTGTGGACACTTGGCACAAAAACAGAGCCTGAGCCGATAGCCGTTTAAGTGGGCTAAGCGAACTCTACTGATTATTCAGGCTCTTGTAAGGAATGCTTCCCAGGCTGCAAGTCAGTTATCAGGCCGACACACAATAATCAATCTGGTATCATCTAACCTGTGGAAAACACTGTAGAAGCATGGAAGATAAAAGAACAGAGCCTGACATTGCACAGGCAGAAAAACAAGAATCAGTTCCAAAGAAAAAACGTTCGCGGAAGCGCAGCATTATTATATTCAGCGCTGTAACGGCGTTGAATATTGTCGTGCTTGCATTTCTTTGGACACAATTGCTGACGCCTGCTCAGACTACCACCCAGGGCTCAGGTCAGACAAATACGAATGATCCGCTCATTGGCCATTCTGCACCGAATTTTACGTTGGATGCACTCAACGTGCATCCTGATGCACCGGTATCTCTATCGAGTTTCAAGGGAAAACCGGTCATTCTGAATGTCTGGAATTCAACCTGCTTGCCGTGTATGGATGAAGCGCATCTCTTGCAGTCAATGTGGCAAAAGGTGAAGCCTCAAGGTGTTGTCTTAATTGGCATCGACTTTCAGGATTTGAAGGGTGATGGGGTAAGTTTCTTAAAGAAATATGGCGTCACTTACCAGAATGTCTTAGATGTGAGTGGCTCAACTGCCATTAGCTATGGAGTGACAGCTACACCTGAGACTCTTTTTATCAACCGCCAGGGAGTGGTTGTCAGTAGAGTAATAGCTGAGATTACCGAGCAGACATTTCAGAGCAACTTGCAATTGATTACGCGCTAACGGAAATGTACGGCAGGGGCTTGCCCCCGCCTTGGGCATCCTGCAAACGCCGTGCATATTTGCATACGCGTGCGCAAGAAATCTGTAGCCAGGTAACTTGATGTTTGAAATTCGTTTGATTGTCAGGACTGCTCATTTAGTGGCCGCAGCAGCATGGGTTGGTGGGAGTATCATGTATCTTGTGGTAATCCTACCTGCATTACGTATTGGAGGGGCTGCTCCTGAAATATACACACAGATTGCCACACTTTTTCGGAGTATGGTGAATATTTGTGTAGGAGTGCTTTTGTTGAGCGGTGCCTATATGATGTTTGATCGCCTGACGACGACATCTCTCGGCTGGCCTTATTTAACTGTCTTAGGTATAAAGATTATCGCTGCACTGGGCATGTTCGTATTAGCTATATATCTTGGACAGAGCGGCGTGCGTAAACTGGCAAAGCGTACAACGCGTTTTTCCAAAGTCGCGCCGCAGCTCATGCTAGCTCTAGGTATATTTGTATTTTTACTTGGTGCACTCCTCAATGGAATGTTCGAGGCGACTATTGCACCCATGTAAAAGTCAATAGTATTTTCAGGTCTTTTGGAAGGTCGTACCATGCAAACTGTTGTGAGTATGGATCAGGAAGAAGAGAAGCCATTACCGGGCCGTCGTAGAAGATTGCCGATAGCATTCATTCTGGGTGGGCTTGCTATTCTGGGAGCCGTGGTCTATCTTGTATATGCCAATACACAGGCTGATGCTGTGTACTATTTTACAGTCTCTGAGCTGAAGCACTGCTCTATCTGTAGTTCGCAATCGGTTCGTGTTGCCGGGGATGTGCAAGCGGGAACAATTGTACACAACGATCAACTACAACAGGTTCGTTTTACCATTACAGATGGTGGACATACGCTCCCTGTCGTTTATAGTGGGATCGTGCCCGATATCTTTCGCCCTGGCATCACGGTAGTTGTCGAAGGCCGTTATACTGGCCAGGGTCCATTCCAGGCTCAAACGCTACTTGCGAAATGCCCATCAAAGTTTCAAACTGCGACACCAGGGCCATAATTTACGGTTCTTACCCGCCTTGCCAACGTCTACTGCTTTGCAGTCAGGCAAGACGATAGGAAAAGGTTTTATCGTGTATTTCTCCGATATAGGTGTTATCTCACTCATACTCGCTTTAGGATTTGCCATCTACACGATGGTTGTCGCCCCATTGGGGGCATTTCGTGGGCTACCCCAACTCGTTACCAGCGCTAAACGAAGTGTGCTAGCTGTTGCTTTTTTTCTGATCCTGGCGTCAGCCGCTCTCGTTGCTTCATTTCTCACACATGATTTTGGATTGAGTTACGTTGCGCAACATTCAAGCCTGGCGATGCCCTGGTATTATACAATCTCGGCTTTTTATGGTGGACAAGAAGGTTCTCTCTTATACTGGGCTTTAATGCTGTCTATCTTCTCTGCAATATTTGTATTTTCAGCGAAACGCGCTCCCACTGTGCTTGTACCCTACACAATTGCAACCTTGATGGGCATTGAGACTTTTCTTCTGATAGTCCTTGCGACTGTTAGCAGTCCTTTTGTGCGCCTGCCAGTGCCATTAGCTGATGGAGTGGGTCTGAATCCACTCCTGATGGATCCCGGCATGCTGATTCATCCTCCAATGCTTTTGATGGGTTATATGAGCTTTTCAGTGCCCTTCGCTCTCGCGGTTGCTGCCATGATAACCGGCAAACTCGATAGCGACTGGTTGCGCTCTATTCGTCGTTGGATGCTAGCGGCGTGGTCAATCCAAACTTTGGGACTTGTGTTAGGAGCATGGTGGGCCTATCATGTCCTGGGGTGGGGTGGATATTGGGGCTGGGACCCGGTAGAGAATGCAGCGCTGTTCCCGTGGTTAACCGCTACAGCGTTTCTCCACTCAGCGATGGTGCAAGAACGCAGGGGTATGCTCAAGGTCTGGAACCTGAGCCTGGTTATCGCCTCCTTTGCTCTCTCGATCTTTGGCACGTTTGAGGTGCGTAGCGGCATTATCAGCTCCGTCCACTCGTTTGCCTATTCATCGATCGGTGCATATTTTCTAGCATTCCTCTGCATCGTGATTTTGTCGAGTATTGCCCTTTTCATATTTCGCTTGCCAAAGCTACAGCCAGAACAAGAATTTGATTCGGTAATATCGCGTGAAGGAAGTTTTTTGCTCAACAATCTCCTGCTCGTTGGTATAACGTTCGCAACACTCTGGGGCACACTTTTCCCGCTTGTTTCAGATGCAGTTCGCCAGCAAACTCTCACTGTTGGACCACCATTTTATAACCAGGTCGATGGGCCAATCTTTATTGCTCTCATTCTCGTTATGGGAATAGGGCCATTACTGGCGTGGAGACGCACCTCTACACGCGCTTTACGTCGTAACATGGGTATTCCAGCGCTTGCAGCGGCTATATGTGCTGCCGTGCTCCCACTTTTGGGTATTCGCGATGTCTGGGCGAACATCGCCTTCGCAGTTTGCTCTTTTACAGCTTGCGCCATTCTCTACGAAATGTGGCGTGGCGTGCGTGTGAGGCACCGTCATGGAGAGTCTTACCCTGTTGCCCTCTATATGCTTTTCGATCGCTACCGGCAGCGTTATGGTGGTTATCTGGTACATTTGGGACTGGTAATGCTCGCTGTGGGAATCATCGGTTCGCACTTCTTCCAGGTTCAGCAAGATGCTGTGCTCAAACCAGGGCAAGAAATGAATGTGGCAGGTTATAAACTCGTCTATTTTGGCAATATCGATAGAACCTATCCAGATGTAGAAATTTTGACAGCACAGTTACAGGTCTGGCACGATGGGCAGCTACAACAGTTTATTTATCCGGGACGCCAGCTCTATACCAGTTTTGCGGATCAGCCTACAAGCCTGATCTCCATCACAACCTATAATCTCACAGATCTCTACGTTTTTCTTGCCGACTGGAATGGTGTTTCCCAGGCTACCATTCGCGTCTTTGTGAACCCTCTTGTTCCCCTTGTCTGGTCAGGAGGAATCGTTATGCTCCTCGGTGGTATCATATGCTGGTGGCCGCCAAGAAAAAAACGATCCGTTGCTCTCATCGAGCCAGAAGCAATGCAATTTCATGATCCGGTAGGGGTTGTATCGACCGGAGGAGGGACGCTTGCATCGACCTCACTGGATATCATTGACCTCGCCAATCATAACCAAGAGGGCACACAATGAGCAAGCGACAATCTCTGCTTCTATTTCTGGGCATCGTGGCAGTCATCAGCTCCATCTGGCTCTATGCGTTGCTCGTCTCGCCTTCTAGGCAGACATTGGATCAACGCGTGCATGATGTGGCTTCGCAGTTGAAGTGTCTGGTCTGCCAGGGCGAATCTGTGGCTGACTCTCCGGCAATATTGTCATTACAAATGCGCGGCATTATTCGCCAGCAACTGCAATCAGGGAAATCTGAGCAAGAAGTAATTCAGTATTTCGTGTCGCGCTATGGCGACCGTATCCTTTTATCGCCTCCAATGCAAGGCATCACACTACTGGCCTGGATCATTCCTATCGCATTGATGATAGGTGGAGCGCTGTTAGTCTTTTTTGTCCTGCGAAGCTGGCAATCGCACGCTGGTAAAGAACCTGGTGATACTGATAGAGCAGATTCCGCGAATATCAATGAGCAAGAGCTTGCATTCTACCAGCAACAGGTTGAACAAGAGCTTGCTGCCGAAGATCCCGTTTTTTCGCAACCCGGTTCGGAGGTCGAATAATGCAGTTGTTACCAATCATTGTTGCGCTCTTGCTCGGTGGCTTTTCTCTGGCGTATGTTCTATATCCTATCTATAGACGCGCGCCTTTCGAAACAACACAGACTACGCGTTTAAATATATCAGTAAACTCACAGACTGATCGTGAACAGAATGCGCGTTCAGCCCTTCAAGAAGTCGAGTTAGATTATCAGCTTGGTAACCTTGGAGAGACCGACTATCGTTCCATGCGCACGCGCTACTTGCGACGAGCTGCCCTGGCTTTGAAATCACGCCATGAACGTGAACAAGAACTTGATGCGCTAATCGAAGAGAAGTTGCGCTTGCTGAAAGAACAGAACGAGCATGTTGATGAATGATTATCGTAAAGATATAATCAATAGTACGAGGGCGGCCGCAAGGGCGTGTACGAGGGCGCGCAAAGGGACATCTACCCCATCCCCAGGGCGGCCGCCCTGGGGTGGGGCGCTCCTTCTTGCTCTTGTGTTCCTCGTATTCCCACTACAAGCATCAGCGCATGCTGCTACAAATACCGGTCGAATTTATGGACAACTGCTCGATGGCACGAAACGCAACGCACCAGTAGCGAGTCAAAGCGTAACATTGCAGATGGCGCAGGGAGAGAATGCAAGCGATCTCACAAGTACAACGACTGATGCGCATGGTATGTTCTCGTTTAGTAATCTGAATACAGATAAAACCATCAACTATGCTCTCTATACGCTGTATCAGGGGTCGCAATATTATACCGATCTGATCGACCTGAGTACCCGGCCTGTTCAAAAGATAAATCTCACCGTCTATGATGCGACAACAAGCATCGCCAACATTGCCATCGTTCAAGCCAATATTTTGATCGATAAAGCTGATGCGCACAGTAACCTTATTACCATTTCCGAAAACTACATTTTCGAGAATTTAGGTCTAACGACATACGTTGGATCGCTTCAGGCACATGGCAGCAAGCCAAATGCACTGCTCTTCTCATTACCAAAAAACGCTCGTAATGTGTCGCTCAAGTCAGGCTTCGACGGGTACCAGATCATTCAGGTAGATTCAGGTTTTGCAACGAACGCCTCTGTTTCACCAGGCTTGTCGCAGTTTGCTTTTTCCTTTCAAGTGCCCTTCACGACATCAAATTATGATTTCAGTTATACGGTTGTGTATCCCACCGTGAATCTTTCGCTGCTCGTGCCATTGAATATCCATGCCAGCTCAGCCGCACTGGATTCACAGGGGCCTGTAAATGCTAACCAGCAAACATTCCAGCAATTCAATGCAAAAAAACTCCTGGCAGATGCGCAGTTCCATGTACAATTGGATGGTTTGCCCGTATCCCAGCAAGCTGCTAGTCCTCAATCGCTCAATCCGAATACACGTTGGATCATCCTCGCAATTCTACTCATGCTGGCGATTGTGGGCGTGACATGGCTTGTATACCAGCTCTCGCGTCGTCAGGCAACAAAACGGCAAAAACAAACGTCGCAGACCTCGCGAGGGGGACGGGATGCTGTAATAGCGAAGAGGGGATCTGTAGATCACCCGTCATCAAACGATGCTCTTCCATCTCAAAACGATCAGCAAGAGGCATTGCTGCAAGAGTTGCTTCGTCTGGATAAAGCATACGAAGCTGGTACAATAAAGAAAGCAGAATACGCTGAACAGCGTGCCAGAATAAAGACAGAGCTTCGTAGTTTGATGAGTAAAGATCTTGTTGAACAGTCGGCTACAGTCAAGAAAACGGCTAAAAGCAGCGGCAAGGGGGCAATGTGAGCGCTCCGTATCTGGAGATAAAGGCACTCAAGAAAACCTATAATTTCAAGCCCATCTTACGTGGCATTGATATCGTGCTCGATCAAGGCAAGTGTATGGCACTGCTAGGCGCGAATGGCGCAGGGAAAACAACATTGTTGCGTATCCTGGCTTGTTTGACCAAACCTGTCGCGGGAACTGTGCGTATCGGCGGTTTGGATATTGGACAAGAAGCACAACAGATACGCCTGCGTGTGGGTTTTGTCGGTCACCAGCCCAACCTGTACGATGAACTGACGGTGCTTGAAAATTTGCTGTTCTTTGGTCGTATGTATGCTGTGAAGAATGCACGGGAGCGATCCGATACCTTGCTACAACGGGTAGGTCTGGCACGACGCTATAGCGAGCGAGCAGGCACGCTATCTCGCGGGCAACTTCAGCGCTTATCATTAGCAAGAGCCTTGCTGCATTCACCGGGCTTGCTCTTGCTTGATGAGCCAGATGCAGGGCTTGACGATGAAGGGATTGCGCTACTTGAAGAGTTGCTAAGAGAGCATGCAGCACAAGGTGGCACTACGTTGTTCACCACGCATAACTTTGAACGAGCTGAGAAATTCAGTGATCAGATTTGCATGTTGAGTGGAGGGCGTGTGGTATATCAACAGGCATCGAGTGACCTGGAAGCGGGGAGTGTTCGGCTGGCCTACCAGGAGGCTCTGCGATGACGTTCCTATCACAGATTCAGGCTATATTGTGGAAGGATATTCGCTGCGAATTGCGTAGCAAGCAGACCTGGATGAGTATGGGATTGTTTGCGCTCCTCGTGCTGGTTATCTTTAACTTTGCCTTTGACCTGCGTGTGGATAATAAAGCTGCGATTGCTCCTGGCGCTCTATGGGTAGCGTTTGTATTCGCGAGTTTGCTCGGATTGGGACGTACCATGACCTCTGAGCAGGAAAAGGGGTCATTGGATCGTTTGATGCTCTGCCCGGTAGATCGTAGAGCCATTTACCTTGCGAAGCTACTTGGAAATATCTTATTTATCTCAGTGGTTGAAATTATTGCTCTACCCATCTTTGCAGCCTTATTTGCTGTTCCCCTTTTTACAGGTGAACTTTTGCCAATTGTATTGCTTGGCACCATTGGCATTGCCACCATTGGCACGCTATTTTCAGCAATCGCTGCAGCGACGCAGGCTCGTGAATTGTTATTGCCACTACTGGTCTTTCCACTCATCGTTCCAGTTGTTATAGGAGCGGTGCGTGCCACAGGTGCATTGATGACAACATCCGTGAACGAACCACCCTGGTTGGGCATGATGCTGGCCTTCGATGTAATTTTTTTAAGCGTTTCCCTGCTTACGTTTGAATATGTAATAGAGGAGTGATCTATTGAGCCTGATTATGGTGCTTCACAACATTATCCGGCCATCTGTAGGGGCCGATTTATCGGCCCTCGTAGGAGCAATATTATGGCGTTAGTAAAAAAAGAAGCAGCTAGTGAGCAAAAGGCAACGAAGCGTAGCTCGTTTCGCCAAGATACACCTTTTCCAGTTGTATCCCTAATACTAGGTTTGCTTTCATTGATAGGCATGATGGTTTCAATCTGGATGATTTTTTTGTACGCGCCAATGGATGCGATCCAGGGAAATCCGCAGCGCATCTTTTACTTTCATGTACCTGCGGCATGGATAGGCATGCTAAGTTTTGTGATAGTTGCTTTTGCTGGCATCGTCTATCTTGTGAAGAAAGATGATCGCTGGGATTGGGTGGCTCGCGCTTCAGCCGAGCTTGGGGCTTTTTTCATTACACTGGCGTTGATCCTCGGATCTATCTGGGGTAAAACCATCTGGGGCACCTGGTGGACCTGGGATGCTCGCCTGACGACAACCCTGATCCTCTGGTTCATCTACATCGCCTATTTGATGCTGCGTAACTATATGGGGCGCACACCGGCCAGCGCTCGTGCTGGAGCTGTGCTGGCAATCATCGGTGTCATCGATTTACCAATTATTTATGAGTCTGTGAACTGGTGGCGTACCCTGCATCCAACCGCGCAGGTTGGCGTTCAGGGCGCTTTGCCACCTTCGGTAGTGCTCACTTTAATGGTTGCTCTGACGACATTTACATTACTGTATAGTTTCTTGATGCTGCAACTGTACCAGTTGCAGAGAGCTGCAGGCAATAGCACAACAATTACGCGCCAGCATAGAATAAAAATTGTAGACTCCTGGAAATGGCTTTTAACAAACGAAACGGGATTTCCGTAGGTGCCGATTTATCGGGCACATCGCCGATTCATCGGCTCTCGCTGGCATTCAAGATCCCACTTCATTTGTTAAATTTCATAATCATGGGCGAGAGAAGCGAGGAAATATATGCAAGGATTTGGTTATCTTGTGGCTGCTTATGCAATCGTGTGGGTTGCCTTGTTTGCCTTCTTAGCCGTACTAATGCTGCGCATACGCGGCGTGCGCACTGAACTTGCAGCCGTTGAGCAACTGGTGCGAGAGCAGCAGGAAAAACAGAATATATAAAGGGGTGAGTATCGTGTCTACTACTGAAGAGACAAATGCGCCAGTAACAGAGAAAGAAGCCAAACCTACCCGGGAAATACCATATAGACGGGCAGTAATTCTGCTCGTAGTCGGTGATCTGCTCTGCTTTTTGATTTTTGTCGCATTAGGGCGCAGTTCGCATGGAGAAGCGTCAGGATTTGCGGCTATCCCGCAGATCATCGTCACCGCATTGCCTTTTATTGTTGGCTGGTTTCTGGTCTCTCCATTCGTAGGTGCATTTCGACATAAGATTATGGCACAACCTCGATCCATGGTTATACGCACTGCCGTGGCATGGCTGCTAGCATGGCCAGTTGCGCTGCTGTTGCGTGGAATTTTTGTAGATCATGGGGTGCCGCCGCTGAGTTTTGCCATCGTCGTTCTCCTGTTTAATATGCTTCTCCTCTTGATCTGGCGCTGGCCCTTTGCCTTGAATAATAAGATGCGGAAACGAAATTAACGACAGTGTACACCTACTTATCGGCTTTTATCCTTTCGCAGTACTATATGCTACGCATGGTAGAAGTAAAACCCCGAATTTTCTCTTCAGATGAGCCAGCCCCCTCAAAGAGCAAGGCCGGCAGGAACACGAAGAGCACCAGCTCGGGTGAGAGTTGGGCTTCTGGCGTTAGCCCGACGAAACCGCTGCCCAGGCTCACAATAACCAGTCCCAGTGTGTAGGGAACCCTCAACTTTTCGCTGAGCAGGTTGACCACGAGCGCTATGAGCAGGAAGAGAACCAGGTCGCAAATGAGCAGAGGAATGTCAACCATCGAATGCCTTTCCTTTCCTTTCGGTTCGATTTTCCTTGTGACCGATCGCGCGCATCGGCTCACTCGCTCACAAGACACGATGGCCTCCGGTTGCTGATCAGGCTTCCCAGTTCTCCAGTTCTCTTACTCCCCAGAAAAAGGTTTCTCTTTTCTAGCAGTATATGACATGTGAAGCAAGGTATGGTAGGATAGGTGATGCTGCGGTAGATACCCTCATCTGTTGATGGCATTGGTCAGCTGAATGCGACATCTCCGGTACATCCACCTCTCCGTACCGGTTGGCGAGATCTGGAGTACCAGTACAGGCTATCTCCACAGATCCCAAAGCATTAAGTAGTGTTCTCATTCTGTAGAGTGATCTCAGTAAAAAAGACAATCAGGAGTGAAAGAGCTTGTTGCTCTGAAGATGGCTCCAGTGGTGAAGAGCAATCTGGAAAGAGATGTGGGTCGATGAAATACTCATAACGTTGCCTTATGTGTCTTGAATTTTGGGTATGGTCAGTGTGACCAAGAGCGGCAGAACTCCCGTTGCGCGCCCGTCAATATCGGGCCAGGGTCGGAGCTGATGAAATGCTTTGGTAGCTCGCCTCCTGCAAACCAGCGCGTAGTTCTCGACAATGTGCGCGACACCGACGTGTTCTCCCTTGATGGGGATCTCCGCGGCCAGGTGAGTGTCGGATGGCCCGACTCGCCCGGTTCCAGGTAAGGGCGGCGATAGACCTCGATCTCATCGTCTCTCAAGCTTCTGAACCCACTCATCATCCTCCTGCTATGTGGCAGGGAGGAAACGTACTCCCCGAAAGAAGGCTTCCAGTCGTGCAAGCAGGGCAGCGTCCTCGGCATCAGGATCGATCCCCAGAAGTGGCCCAACGAAGCGGACCTCGCGCGGGTGCTGGCGAAATAGCGTGAGGATCAGCTGGGCTGTTTCTTGCAACGAGAGGAACTCCTGGACTGGTCTGTAATGCACCCGTCCAACGTGCACTTCCAGCGCTGGCGCACGCTCGATGTTGCGATACCAATCCGTTTTCCCCTCCCACCCGGACACGACAAGTACCTCATGGGTCTGTGGGTCATAGCTCAATACTTCCAGAATGGTCCTGCGGAGCAATCCGCTCTTGCGACCACGATGGGTAATCTGCACCACGCGATGTCCGAGGAGCCATAAAAGATGCAGCCGCTAGAACTAGCCTGCGCATTGCCCAACAGCCGGTAGATGCCGTAGGGACGGCGTTGAGCGAGCGACATACCATCTCCTCCTTTCCTTATCCCTGGCAGCTCCAACACAGACACACGCCTGTCTCAACAGATCTGGAGGCTGCCCTCACGATTTCATGCACCGAGCTCAACACAGATGCGTCCCCTCACGGGAGACGATCAGCGGGGAACTGCCAGCCCGTCAAGCAGCAGCAGGAGCGAACGCTCTCCGGTCTGCTCCCACGTTGTTGCATCCGGGTCCACCATCCAGAGCAGTGCAAGGCCCTCGTAGAGTGCGGTGATGGCGATCGCCACATCCTCGGCCTGCATGGGCCTGAATTCACCGCGGTCGATGCCGCACTGGATGAGAGCGGTCAGGACCTGGCGGTAGTCTTTGAAGTAGCGCTTGAGGACCTGGCGCACAGTCTTTTCGCGTGCGGCGACCGCGTAGAACTGAAAACTAATCGGAAGCATGGACACCATCCACTTCATTTCGCCCACGTAGTACCGATTGAGCCGCAGGAGCTGTTCGCGCACCGATGGCGGCTCTTCACTCTCCAGAAAACCCTGCAGCTTCTTCATCGCGCGGGAGAAGAAGAACTGCAAGATAGCCGAGATAATAGCGTCCTTGCTCTTGAAGTAGAGGTAGAGTGCTCCCTTCGAGAGGCCGACCTCCTGGGCGATATCGTCCATGCGGGCCTCTTCAAAACCCTGCCGCGAATACCGCCATGGCGGCTTCCAGATCTGATTTCTCCGTTCTTCACTCACATCGGGCCGGGGAGACATACAACCTCCAAGTGTTTATAGTGTTTGACCTATTCTCTCAGATACCCATGTGTGTTGCAAGCGTTCAACAACTCCTCGACGCTTCACGCTACACATTTTTACTCGCGATACCCTCCACAACATCTGCCTTCTATTCGGCGGAGAGAGGCGCTGTATGGACGCTCCAGGCGCGTGTCTTCCACCAGAAGGTGACCATGCCGAGCAGCGCGAAGCCAATCGGCCACGCCAACGAAGTGAGCAGGTAGCGCCAGGGAACGTGCTGGCTGAACGCGCCAGCCACTGCAGCTGCATCGGTGCAAAAGTGGGAAACCACCTCAGAAAGTCCTGGTTGGCAACAGGATTGCCAAGCGAGTTCTGCGGGACGTATCGATGAGGCTGACCATGATGATGAGGAAGAAGCCCTCGAGTTCGCCACGCACCAGCACCCCCAGCAACACCCCCAACGCTCCATAGCTCAAGGCGGCACAGAAGAAACCAAGCCAGACCAGCGGCAGCGAAAATGGTCGCCAGAAGACCCATAGCACCACGCCGGTATAGCAGGCTACCGCGAAAGCGATAGCCACTAATGCGGTCAACTTGGCAAGAATAGCAGCGACTGTTGGTAGCCACACTGCACAGACGATGGTCAAATTGCGTGTTCCTGCGGGGCGATACGAAAAGCATGCAGCCGCACGATGAGCGTCATTGAGTTCAGACCCAAAGCCGAGAGCGTCAGTTCGCGCCCGTTGACCTGAATAAACTGATTGGTGGTGCGGAACAGGAAGCTGAGCGGAGCATCGGGAACCACCATCCAGAACAGGTAGTCCCAGGTGGGAACGAAGATCACGAGCAGCAGGAGCGCCGTGCGATTGCGCGTCTGCTCGGACAACGCGTACCATATCGCGGTCAGGTATCGATACACCAGTGAAGCACGCATGTCACTTCTCCTTTCCGCCGTAAAGGCTTTCCCTCTGTTGAGCCACCAATCTTGTATGTGCACCTACCCTCCCGCAAGCGATAGAGGACATCAAAACGCTGCTGCTCGAAAAACAGGTGCGAGATGACCAGCACCGCGCAGCCATCCTGCCGCAGTTCGGTGACAAGCTCCCAGAAGCACTGGTAGGTCTCCCAATAGAATCCCTGATAGGGTTCGTCCAGGAGCAGCAAACGCGGCCGGTGCATGAGCGCCAGCGTCAGATTGAGTTTCTGTTTTGTGCCACCGCTCAGGTGACCGACGAGTTCGGAGCGGTAGTGTTTATAGCCGAGCAGCTCGATGAGTTCGTCGGCTCGCCGCAAGCTCCTGATGTTGTACGCGGCGCGGAAGTAGTCGAGGTGCTGGTTTACGCTCAGAGTATCGTTCAGGATGACCTGCTGGGTACAATATCCCATCGCGCCGCTGCGCAGCACCTTGCCGCAGCTCGGTCGCACATCGCCCGCGAGAATGCGCAGCAGAGTGGATTTTCCCGCGCCGTTCTCGCCGACGATACCTATGAGTGTGCTGGGGGCGATTGCAAAGCTGCGCCTCTCAGCACCTTATGGCGCCCGTACGACTTGTAGAGGTCTTGAGCTTGTAGAAGTGGATGTGACATGATGCGCGCTCCTGCGGGCTTATTCCTGCCCGGACTTCATAGACGTAATCGGTTCAAAGGCCACCACAATTCCCAAGCGAGCCAATGCACGCAAATCCTCATCCGTCCCATCAGTGCAGTAGCCCAACAAACCAAGGAGGTAGCGGATCAGGTGAGTGCTGCCTCGCGTACGCGATGACCTTCGACTCAGCCTCTTCAGGAGGCAGGCGCCTGAGCAAAGCACGTATATAGCAGCGTCCAACGCTGATCTCCACCTGCGGCGTCTTCTCGATGACAACCAGCTCAAAGCCGTAGCGGTGCAACCAGTAAGCCAATGTCAACCCAGCAACGCCGCCACCAGAAATCAACATACGCATGATAGCTTCTCTCTGCTACCAGATACTCAGCAGCTTCATAAAACACCTCGTCAGGTTTGACCGAGAAGCCTAGCATTACAACTGCGAATCACTTCTATGTCAAAGCTAGCAGGGGTGTGACACTGTTCAAGGATACTTTCTGGGTATCAGCGCCTGAGCCAGTGAAAGGCGTGTTCTACGAATTGCTTTGCATCTTTCTCGATGTAGACCCCATGAGCGATGATGAGCTTATCGAAGTCCCACAAAAGCAGCTTTTCAAGCGATCGTCGCGCGAGATCTCGCTGAGTGAAAGACAACCTGATGTCGAGGCCAACGCCTCCCTGCGGAGCGGCAACGCCCTCTAGTTTGAAAAGCGCATTGCGCATGAGCTTCCCCT
Organism: uncultured Chloroflexia bacterium; assembly: GCA_963702765.1. Lineage (GTDB taxonomy): Bacteria > Chloroflexota > Ktedonobacteria > Ktedonobacterales > Ktedonobacteraceae > DATMNR01. The sequence goes on along the minus strand of CAVPEB010000071.1, from coordinate 44,345 downwards.
TCACCCTCAGATATACCTGGATGAGATCATCCAGGATAAGCGTGCGCGACGCTCGATGCAAGAACAGGACTTCCTCGATGAGGGAGCTGCCCTTGAAGGCAAGTTGGTCGAGGTCATCGGCCCAGCCTGGATTCAGCGTGTCCCCGAGTGTGCCGCTGAGAAGCAGGTGCCTCTTCTTCAACGTGAACGGTGTGAGACGTGATGCCCAGAGCTCTGCTTCGGGAAAGAGCGTGTGCCACCCTTCCAGCCGCCAGACGTGCCTGAGAGTCGCAGCGACAAGATAGCGCACCAGCCCCATTTCGGTGATGCCTTTGAGCGTCTCTAACAGCACAGTCACAGAGTAATCCACCCATAATGACCCGTCAGAGAGCTTCACTATGGTCATGCGAGTCTTAAACATGACGCCCATGTCGCGAACGCGTGAGCCGTCTACTATCCAGACGTTTATAGCAAAAGCTTGTATATCTAGCATGAAAACACTCATGACAGCTCTCCACTCTGCTGCCAAGAACCCAGCAACTGCATGAGACATTACTATAATAACTGACCAGTCAGTTATTATTCTACCAGAGATCGCTTCCGATGTCAATGGTTTACCGTACACCCACTGAAATCAAAGGATAGGAGGAGCATCTTGTTCCTCCGTTCTTCTTTCAGAAGAGACTAGTGCCCAAAGCACCAGCCAGACCGCAAAGAGACCGTGCCGTATAGCAGTATGAACGCGCCGAAGAGTGCTACCAGAACCGCCAGAGCAGCACACAGACCTGACAAAAGCACACAAACCCAGCAACCCTGCGGTCAGACCACGCAGAGATTGTCTCCACCTGTTGCAGATCCAGCGGAATTATTATACAGCTATACATATATCCCTCTTCTAAAGAGGTAGATGTTCACCTCCAGATCTACATATAATGCACCCATCTTTACGATCATCTAGTCTAGCAGAGCAAACTGCATGTGCTCCTCTCTTTGTGCCAGTTACTCATGCAAGCGCTCCTTACCGATCTAGCTCACAGAACGTCACGACATCCCCTGTTTCAATAACTGTGCTGCCGCGCGGGAAGAGCATCTGCATCTTTCGTCTTATCGAGACGACCAGGCACTCAGACGATAGCTTTGCCTCTCGCAAGAGACAGCCAGCTAGCAGCATACCCGATTCGATCAAGATTCGACCATCACCGTTCCCTCCACCATGCCACGCATGCAGCGCGAACCTCTAGCTAGTGCCTCGCGATAAACCCTTGTTATTCGAGCGCAGAACGCGCCCGACAACCCGTCTGCCACCGAGTGCCGTCTCAATTTCCATCACTGGCATCCAACCGACACGATAGCTGGTCAGTTGCTCCAGCGCCACATCGAGCATCTTATCAAGCTGCACGAGGAGCATCTCGCGATTTATCGCTCCCTCTATGCGGCACTCTCCTCCCGAAGCCGTCGGTATGCGCTCGATATCAGCGAGCGTCAGCACACCAAGGAGACCTCCATTGTCATCTAGGACCAGCGCTCCACTGATAGTGCGTTCAGCGAGCAACATCTCCGCCTCCGCTAGCGTTTTGCTGCCGAGAAATTCAGCGCGAGTAGCGTCATCGCCTAGCGCTCAGTGAGCGTCTAAAGCAGCGAGAAAGAGAATTGCAACCAGTGCGCAAGCTAGTCCGCGCTCAGTCTACCTAGCTCGTGTAGATCGTCTTCTCCCCAACCATGATGACAGAGATACCCACCGCTAGCATAGCTAGCGCAAGCAGAGACAGGTTACCCGTCATCTCCGCCACCATCAGCATCACCGCAAGCAGCGCTTGCGCTATGCCCCCTAAGAGCGCCATCATGCCTACTATTACTAACAGCGCCATAGTGTCTAGAACTCCCAGCAGCACATAATAACTCAGCCGCCAGACGATCGCCCCTACCATATCCCCAATTACCATGCCCTGTCCAAAGATACCTCCTGACCCACCCTATCCAATCTAGAAACCGGTGGTCAAGATCTTGACAACGGCAGCAGCAGGATCACCCACAGCGGGATCGAGAGTAGAGTCTGCTCATACTCACCTGCACCCAGCCATAGCCCATACCCAGTGCCTCAGGTAGCACCAGGCCGATCAAACCCACGCACAGTCCTCCTATAACAGGCTTGATCCACTTGGGTAGCGGCAGCTGATGGAACCTATGGGTGAGACCATAGAACCCGCGAGCGTACAACAAGCCCGATCAGCCCACATAAGAGCCCGATCAGGATGTAGTAGAGCAGTTAGACAGGTGAGGTAAAGGCTAGACTTCAGGACAGCGAAAAAGGATTCCAACCGAAATAGCTCCGAACACGCTGTAGCCGATGATGGAGGCGATCAGCGCGGGAATCAGTGCTTCTACCTCCAGGTCTTGCTTGTACAAATCTCGGCAGCGAGCACCGCTCCACCCAGAGGAGCCCGGAAGATAGCACCTATCCCAGCACCTATACCAGTGGCGATCTCATGCGCCGATCCTGAGTATCCAGGTGCAGCAGGTTTCCCAGTAGTGAACCAAAGCCAGCGCTGATCTGCGCTGAGGGGCCTTCACGACCCGCTGAGCCACCAGAGCCAATGGTGATAGCGGAGGCCACTAACTTGACCAGCGGGATGCGTGCGCGAATGGGCTTGCCCTGGTGAAAGGCCGCGATCGCTGCATCGGTACCGTGCCCTTCAGCTTCCGGAGCCAGCGAGAACACTATGATGCCCGAGAGCAACCCTCCCACCATCGTGACGACAGGGAGGAGCCACGGTCAGTTCGCAGCCCACAGAGACATTACACTCTCGATTCCCTCTCCAGAGAGGTCAGGAGGCAGATACCCAACAAGTCTTCCCAGGAAGAACTGCGTCGCCAATTTGATAGCCAGAGTGAACACGATCGCTCCGATTTCAGCCACCAGACCGATCAGAGAACTGATGAACAGCCATTTCAGTAAGTAGCGTGGCGTCTCGAAGTGTCCTCCGACGCGCCGCAGGTGAAAGAGTCGTTGTAAGATATCATAAGCGCAGTTGATCACATGCGTCTACCTCCTGTCACTCACCCTGCACCGTATATGGGTGAGCAATCATTCATTATGAAGCCACAAAAAAGAACAAGCACAGCTTCAAGACAAAGCAGTGCCAATTCCATGCAGAATAAGATCCGCACTATCCTGACCTGCTGAGCAATAGCCTGTTCAGATTGCCCAAGTACCCTAGCCGAAAGCACATACGACTCAGTGAGCGAGAGCACCATCAGAGCAGTAACCTCTACGTTGTGGCAGCTGATCTCTCCACGAGCCTATCTCTGTTCCAGCATTAAAGCAATCACCGCCACATAATCGCGCAACAGCCTGGTAGCCTCGGATTGGAAACGCGGTTGACCCCGTAGAGCGCACTCATGTACACATTGAAGCTGTCGCTCTCTTCTGCTGCAAGGTGAGCAAAGGCGCTAAACAGTCGTTCCAGGCGCTGACAGATCGTCCCCTCAGCAGCAATCGCCACCCGAATAGCCGCCAGCTGCTCCTGCGCGATCGAACGCAACATCGAGAGGAACAGGTCGCGTTTCTTTCAAAGTATAAGTAGATAGTACCCTTGCCGATCCCTGACTGTTCGGCAATCATATTGATGTTAGCCTGATCAAATCCCAACCTCGCAAATTCGCTTGCCGCCTCACGCATAATGCGACGCCGCGTGGCTTCTCGCATCTGCTCATCGACGATTTTGAGCATGCATACTCCTTACATACGAATGACAAGAGTGCTCGTTTAGCTCATGCTCTCTTTTATAATGAGCCATTGGTCAATTTATTCTACCTTCAGTATACCCAGGAATACGCACCTTGTCAAGATGAGCACTTTATTCCTCAGTATTGTTGCAGGATGGGGAATCAATGATGCCAATCGTGAGTAGGAAGTGATGAAATAGTTCCGTGTTACTTCAAGAAAGGTAGTTTTCTGAACGATACACTAATGTAAGCCAGCCTCCATTTCCTGAGAAAACACTAGCATCTGATGTGGATGCTATGCATGTTGTGTGGATAAACGATACCTACTGACCAGAGAGTGTATGCCTTATTATTGGCCGCGTGAGCTCCAAGCCACGGCTCATAAACTAAAACCGTACACTAATCAAAAGGCCATCGGCGTTGACAGGATAATAGCGATATGTTAGATTCATTCTAGCAGATAGTAATATCCAACTTCGTCGCGAAGTACGGCAATATACAGACATCGAACCATGGTGCTTGAGCAAGGCAGTGTCGCAACACAATCCTTTCTTGAGAAAGGAGTCTTATTGAATGGCCGGGCCAATCATTCGCACAGAACACCTTTCACGTTTTTTTAGCACAGTCAAAGCGGTCGATGATCTCTCACTGGAGGTGCCTGCAGGAATAGTCTTTGGTTTTCTGGGACCCAATGGCGCTGGCAAAACAACCACCATCCATCTCCTGCTTGGTCTATTGGAACCAACCCGGGGTCAGGCCAGTGTGCTTGGCTTCGATACGCGCACGCAGGCGGATGAAATTCGTACCCGCATCGGAGCCTTGCTCGAATTTGCGGGACTGTACGAGCGCATGACCGCCGAAGACAACCTGGACTTTTACGGGCGCATCTACCATATGCCTGCCGCCGAACGACGTGCGCGCATCAAAGAACTGCTCACGCACCTCGATCTCTGGGATCGCCGCAAGGATCCGGTGGGCAAGTGGAGCAGGGGGATGAAACAAAAACTCGCAGTGGCACGGGCGCTCCTTCACCATCCTCCATTGATCTTCCTGGATGAGCCGACAGCAGGCTTTGATCCGGTTGCTGCTGCGGCATTGCGTAACGATCTGGCTAGCCTGGTGGCGCGCGAAGGCGTGACGGTCTTCCTCAACACCCACAATCTGACAGAAGCCGAAAAACTCTGCGCCCTTGTGGGAGTGATTCGCCAGGGAAAACTGCTGACGGTTGGCAACCCTGATGAATTGCGTGTGAGGACAGGCGGTCCACAGGCAGAGATCGTGGGGGATGGCTTCACCGATCAGACGCTGGCATTGCTGCGAGAGCGACCAGAGGTAGCGAATGTCGAATTGCACAATAGTCATCTAACCCTTGAACTGCGCGGAGAGAGCAAGATCGGCCCTCTCGTCAGCTTGATCGTGAGGTCAGGCGGAGAGGTTGAGGAAATACGAAGGGGAAAGGCCAGCCTGGAAGATGTTTTCCTGACGCTGATGGAGGAAGAAAACACATGAGTGACATCTTGACAATGCTGTGGAAGGAATCGAAGGACGTCCTCTTTCAGGGTGGGTGGAGGTCGCTGATACGTCCCCTGATCGTGATTGGTATTATGGGAATCTATCTCCCATTACAACTCGGGCCTCAGTGGGTGGACCTCACGCCAATTGCAATGCTTCTTTTGCTTTGGATCCCTTTCTTTGTGATTATCAGTTTCATTGGTGATGCTATCGCCGGAGAGCGCGAGCGTCATACCCTGGAAACCTTGCTGGCCAGCCGCATGCCAGATCGAGCGATCTTGCTGGGGAAGGTAATAGCTATTGTCCTCTATGCCTGGGGCATGGGCGTGATCAGTTTATTGCTGGGCCTGGTGTTAGTCAACCTGTTTCGTACTCAGGGGAACTGGATGTTCTATCCGCTCGATCTGTTCGTGGATGCTCTCGTCTTAATACTGCTAGTCAGTATGCTTGCAGCAAGCGCGGGCGTGCTGATATCGCTGAAAGTAGCGACGGTGCGGCAGGCACAGCAAATTCTGAGCATCGGCACGATCGTGTTTGTATTCGGGATCGTCTTTGTACTGACAAGCCATACCTGCGAATGTTGTCTCATCGTTAACCTATTCGCAGTTTTTGCTCATTACAATGGCGTTTATTGCCCTGCTGGATGCGATCTTGCTTGGATTATCACTGGTCAGTTTCCAACGTTCGCGCTTGATCTTGAGCTAAGGAAGCACGTTGAAATAAAATACTACTATTATCCCCAAGGATGGTTGATTCTGACCTTCTTTGAGAATAGACTGTGGATATCGATACCTCACAAAAGGAGCATGAAGATGACACCACAACCGAACGCAGTGCCACCGATCCCTGAGGGCTGTTCCACCGTGATGCCGTGGATTATTTCACGAGATACGGCCAGGCTCCTCGATTTCATGAAACAAGCATTTGGGGCACAGGAGCTATCCCGAATGTATAACGAAGACGGCACGATTGGACATGCCGAGGTCAAAATTGGTGACTCTATCGTCGGGGGCTTTGATGCGAGAGAGGGGTGGCCGGATATCCCTTGCTTCCTGCGTCTGTATGTCGAAGATGCCGATGCCGTGTACCAACAAGCCCTCTCTGCTGGAGCCATCTCCGTCACCGAGATGACGAGCTTAATCTGGGGGGACCGAGGTGGTCGTGTGCGCGACCCCCTTGGCAACATCTGGTGGATTCAAACCCACGTCGAGAATGTCGATTCCCAGGAGATGGCAAAGCGCGCCACAGAGAAGCAGTATCTCGATGCCGTGCGCTATACCCGGGAGTCTCTTGATCGCGAGATGAGAAGTCGGAGTCACCAGAAATCACAATGAGACCTCCTGCCCCTGGTTCTCATCGAGGTCTAAGAGAGGAAGTTGGATCATGTTCGGCATCCTCAAAGGCTTTTTCCGCGCGGAATACGCAGGCAGTTTCAGAAAGAGCATCCATTTATCAGATCCGAGTAGCCACAGCATAAGCTGTATGCCGATGCGGTCCCATTTTGAGTTCGGACTAAGCTACCCCTGCGCGAGAGTGGGGAGTTGCACCCCAAGCGAAGGCTTTTTGGGTTGATGACAGTAGGCGATGAGCCCCGCGACCAGATTGACCAAGAAGTTGATGGGGCTGCGATGGCGCGAATGCTCAATTTGACAGATGTTTTTGAGCTGATCGGTGATGGTCTCGATGATGGCGCGTTTGCGTAAGAGGAGCTTGTCGGACCAGTCGAGCAGACGGTTGTGCATCTTTTTGCGCAGCTTGGTGATGAGCTGGAGCCCTTGGGTGACCAGCAACTGCTGGGCCAGAGGCTGGGACAGATAGCCTTTGTCGCCAAAGAGTTTGCCCACCAAACCCTTCGCGAGCTTAGGAACAGGTTTCCGATCATCGACGTTGCCTGGGGTCAAGCAGAACGCCAGGATCTCGCCTTGATCGTTGACCACCAGGTGCAACTTGAAGCCGTAAAACCAGCCCACCGAGGTCTTGCCACGAGCAGCACGGCCATCAAAGACGCGATGGGAGTGAATGCGGGCATTGTGGCAGACGGCAAGCGGAGTGGAGTCGATGAAGCTGATGCCAGTGCAGCGACCCAGTTGCGTGTGCAGGTAGGCGACCAGTGGAACGAGGACCGTGGGCATCAACTCCACGAAGCGCGAATAGCTCACTAAGGTGGGAAACTCGCTGCACAGATGACGGTGGACATACTCGGTGTAGTAGGCTTTGAATGTGCGATAGTGGGACTGCTGGAACAGGATCACAATGGTCATCATTTCGACTTCGATACATCTGGCCTGGGCGTACGCGCTGGCGCTCTCCTGAGGTCAGTAAGTCCTGCTGCCAGGTTGGCGCAAACTGCTGCCAGAAATCGTCTACGGAGCAAAAGAGTTCGAGTATACTCATAGGTGGACCCTCCTGGAGATAGAGACTCATGTTCGTTTTCTTCTATCATACCAGGAGCGGTTCCCTTATCCCGAACTCACGTTAAATTACCCTACCTGCGCTTTAGCTGCGACCTTCTCGCTTCGACGTCTCTTAGGTCGTTCATGACCATTTTCAGCTTCAATTCCACTCGCTACTTTTCTGCCTGAAGGTTCGAGGGCTGCATCCAGCACCTCTCGAATATCGGTCACAAACACGAACTTCATCTGCTCGCGCAGTTCTTTGGGCAGGTCTTCCATCAGATCCAATTCGTTTTTCTTGGGCATGATTACCGTACGTATCCCTGAGCGGTAAGCAGCCAGCACTTTCTCCTTGATGCCTCCAATAGGCATCACCTTGCCGCGCAGCGTGATCTCTCCGGTCATAGCGACATCAGATCGTACCTTGCGGCCGCTTGCAAGTGAGACCATGACAGTAACCATTGTGACACCAGCCGAGGGGCCATCCTTGGGGATTGCCCCGGCAGGAACATGGATATGCACATTCTGATTCTCGAAGACATTAGCTGGAAGCCCCAACGATTCGGCATGCGAACGCACATAGCTAAGCGCCGCAATAGCGGATTCTTTCATCACATCGCCCAGTTGCCCTGTCAGTATCAACTGGTTTTCCTTACCTGGCATTGAAGCTGCCTCGATGAAGATGATTTCTCCGCCTACAGGCGTCCACGTAAGCCCTGTGGCAATACCAGGACGGTCGATGCGTTCCGCTGCCTCCTGGAAGAACCTCTGCCTTCCAAGGTATTCGGAAATCTCCTTCGCTGACACATGAATCGGAGTGGATTTGCCCTCCGAAATCTGCCTGGCAACTTTACGGCACAATGATCCGATCTCGCGCTCGAGATTACGCACGCCTGCTTCGCGTGTATAATTGCGTGCAATGAAGCGTAGTGCATCGTCGTCTACACTCAACTCATCCTGTTTGAGTCCATTCGCTTCAAGCTGCTTAGGCAACAGGTAGTTACGAGCGATATGCATCTTCTGCTCTTCGGTATATCCCGAGAGTTCCAGAACCTCCATGCGGTCGCGCAATGCAGGTGGGATTGGCTCCAGAGCATTGGCAGTGGCAATAAACATGACTTTGGAAAGGTCAAAGGCTACATCGAGGTAATTATCGCGGAAATTGAAATTTTGCTCGGGGTCCAATACCTCGAGGAGCGCCGATGATGGATCACCACGCCAGTCAGCTCCCACTTTGTCTACCTCGTCTAGCATAATGACAGGATCATGGGTTTCCACACGACGCAGCATTTGAATAATGCGTCCTGGCATGGCGCCAATGTATGTGCGGCGATGGCCACGAATTTCGGCTTCGTCCCGAATTCCACCCAGTGACAGGCGTACAAACTTGCGCCCCAGTGCGCGAGCAATTGACTGCCCAAGGGAGGTCTTGCCAACGCCGGGAGGTCCTACGAAACAGAGGATCGGCTCGCGATTAATCAAGCGAGTAGCTTCAGCCGACAGCAATGGTTCTGTCGTGCGTCGTTCCTCACTCTCACCGGCTACAACTTCCGTTTGGCGTTGCTCTTGCTCTGCCAGGCGTTCTTCCTTCAGACGCCGAACTGCGAGATATTCCAGGATTCGATCTTTGATCTTTTCCAGATCGTAATGGTCCTGATCAAGCACCTGGCGTGCATGTGGAACGTCTATCTTTTCGCCTGTGCTCTTGCTCCATGGCAGGCTTGCCAACAGCTCAATGTAGGTGCGAATGATACTGTATTCAGGTGAAGCCGTTGGCATCTTCTCAAGACGAGACAGTTCGCGATTCGCCTCTTTAAGTGCCTCATCCGACATCTTTGCTTCATCGATCTTGCGCCGCAATTCATTGATGGTGGCCTGTTCTTCGCTCTCTTCACCTAATTCTCGTTGGATAGCTTTGAGTTGCTCGCGCAAGAGATATTCACGCTGTACCTTCCCCATCTCTTCCTGGGCACTTGTCTGGATTTTCTTGCCTAATTCGAATATTTCAAGCTCGTGTGCCAGGAAGCTACTCAAATTTTCAAGCTTGGCATGGACAGAGTCCAGTTCAAGTAGTTTCTGGCGTAGTTCAAGCTCCATCTGAATAAAGGTAGCAATCACATACACGACCTGGCGTGCTTCTTTAGATTGAGTGCAGCAGCAGCTACCCCTTCGGGTACATTCTGCACAAGCGCGACAAGTCGCTGAAAGTAGCCAACCACATTGCGTTTCATGGCCTCGGTTTCGTCGTCTTCTTCTTGAATATCCGGCTTGAGAGAGACACGTGCGACAAGATAGGGTTTTTCCTGAGTGAATTCGCCAATTTCGACTCGCTCAAGGCCCTGGACGATAATCTGAATAGTGCCATCTGGCATTCGTATCATGCGCGCAATACGCGAGACAGTGCCAATTTTGAATATGTCTTCTGGTCCGGCCTGCTCTATATCTGCAGACTTCTGAGCAACGAGAACGACCAGGCGATTTCCACGCATGACCTCGTCAATCAAATGGATAGAACGCTCCTGGCCTACACCAAGCGGTTGAACTGCAAAGGGATAGATAACCGTATCTTTAAGAGGCAAAATTGGTAATTCATCTGGAATGCTTAATGGCTCTTCATCGCTATTTTGACTGTGATTTGTCTCTTGTTCTACATCAGCAAGAGTTTCTGAAAGAGAATTTTGTTCAATATTCTCATCTACAGGAGTGTTTTCCACCTTCTGCTCACCATCATCCTGGACATCCTTTTCGTCAGGGATAACAGTCGTCTCTATCTCTCCCAGATTTTTCTTATTCCGCGGTTTTGAATTGGTTTGATCTTTTTTCATACAACCTTCTCAATAGATTTCACTGTTTCCAATACAGTATTTTATGTGTAATCCTTCGATGTATCGAGAGGAGTTCCTATATAAGTTTCTTACACGGGCAACTTGGGTAAATCAATCCACAAGAAGCCATCCTCATAGCGTGCCTTTACAGCTTCTCGATCTATTGAAGCGGGTATATAGACCTCAACACGAAATGGTCCATAGCGAATTTGCGCTTCATGATAGTACAAATTCGCACCATGTTCGTGATCATCATGCCTTTCACCGCTAACTATCAGAGCATCTTCATAAAGTGTTACGTCGATTTCCTCTTCTTTCATACCCGCAAGTTCAATTTTCACCGTCATAATTTCTAACGATTCATGGATATCGGCGAGAGGTCGCCATGTGACTGAATGTTGGAGTATCGACTGTTGGCTTTGCCGTAATGCGTCTTGCAACAGTTGACGATAATGACGCTCCATTTGCTGGTGTGACCCATCACTGTAACGATAGGCCACAAGGCGATAGCGCATGCGCATAGTGTGTTACCTCAAATCGATTGAATCAAGGCATATTGTAAAAGAAAAAGGCAAAAGGCGCAAAGCACAAAGTAAACTTACTGCCTCTTGCCTCTTGCCATGACTATTTTCAACTAGATATACAGGGTTAGCTTATAGTCAGATCCTTCTCTCCATTCGCCAGTGCCTTCTGGCATTCCGGGCAAAGGTATTCGAACTCGGAATTCGTATCAGAAAGCACATCGCTCTGTATGACACGAGCGTCTCTCAAACGAGTTGTTTTGTTACATCTCGCACAACTGACGTACGTTTCCGAGATGGCGGTAAGTCGGGTCCCAAGGACGTCTTCCTGCATAATCGACACCTGCCTTTCTATAATGTTACAAGAGTCACAATCAATTGAAAGAGCTAGATTTAGATCTACAAGATTGAGTACGCATTATCTCTGGCTAAGTGTACACTGGCTCGATACACCAGTGGGGTTACAGAAAGTACCCACTTGATTATGGCACGAGAAAAATAAAATTGCAAGAGAGTTTGACTACATCTTGCGGCTTGTGCTACCATGTTTCTATATTAGTCATCGTTGTTCATGAATGCTGAGAATAGTGTGGAAAAACGTAATTGATGCCCAATGTGATCTTTAGATCGGGATTGTAAAACACACTTTTTCTGGGGCAGAGAAACAACAGCATAGGCTTAGTCGTCATCTTATTTTGTCACCTGGACAGCCGTAGTGCATGATTGCTAGTACATTGAGGGCAACAACATGAAACTCACGCAGGCAATTACGAACTGGTTACACAAAATGTTCGCGTGGTGGCCCTGGAAAAAGTCAACACAGATCGAGTATGCTCCGTATTCCAGTTCCATTAACACTGGATCCGCCCAGGAGACATTGTCAAAGTCAATAAATGATGGCATTGTGTCTCAAACCGGCATCGCTCCGCGCCTCTCAACTATTCAGGAATGGCCTGAACGTGTTGTCCAAACAGACGTAACAGCAAAAAACGAGTTACCTGAAACGCTTCCACCGGGTTCTTCGGGAGATGAAGAGCCAATCAAAAAGTCCACTATGCCTGTGGATGAAACTCCAACCGGTGTTCAGACTTCTCCGTCAACGCAACAGCGCCTGGAATTTCTACAGTACTTAATTAAACGTGGCATTGTGAATGAGGGTTCAGAAGAGATGTAGGGACACCCCGCGCGGGTGTCCTGTACGGGTCCCGTACGGTTGTCTTGTATAGGTATCCTATAAGGGTGTCCTGTACAAGAGGAAAGAGGACACCCGCGAGGGGTGTCCCTACATTTGATGCATAAATCAATGCGTCTTACGCTCTACTGTGCCGCTGTAAATCCCTGAGCTTTGGCCTCTTCCTCAGAAGGAAAATACACCAGGTCTTTTTGCTCCAGCTCTGTATCTACAGGATAGTAAAGTTTTGAGCTTTTCACACCCACAAATGCAGCATCGGCGGGTTGTTCAATTGTGTCTATGTCGACGATTTCCAGGGTGGCAATAGATGCTCCTCCCTGATCAAGATAGCTTATTTCACCGATTGGTCGACCCACGGAACCATTCCAGGAATTGCTCGATGGCAGTTCGATCTGCTCATCCCCCTCAATTTCTTGCTGGGACGCTCGTCTTCGTATCAATTGATACGTGATAGTCGCGGCTGCTACCAGTCCAACGCTAAATCCAAGTATTGACCAGAAGGTTCGGTCACGACGACGCACTGGCTCCAGTAGTCTTTGTCCTTGTTTGGCCACTACCTGCGTAAATTCTCCGCTACGATCAGCCAGATCATGGGTGGTTTTTCCACTAAATTCAACTACATTTTGAGTGACTTGTCCTCCACGCTCTACAAGGCCGTCTTTCAGATTCCCCCCTTGATTCTGTAGATACTTACTCGTGTTGAGTAATAACGCGCGAAACATAGTCCAGTATAGACGGCGTTTCCTCGCCTCACGTCGTAAGGACTTACGCAATTTCCGCGATTGCTTCTTTAGGAGTTTCACCTGTTTCCGTGATCGCTTTTGTAGCTGTTGAACTTGCTTAATCAACTCATCAATCTGGTCTTCAACCCATTCTCGGCTCTCTTGTACTACTTCTCTCACTTGAGTATCTACGCTCATTTAGATACGTGCCTCCTTTGTTCTGCTTACAAGTCGCTCTCTTCCCATTTTAAGCTTCGCTCCGTCATTGCCTGAAGAAATGTGGCCATCCATTCAGCAATTGCGCGAAAAATGCCTGTCTGATCAATGCTTGATGCTAGGGCGCAAAGAGAAAGGGCGCAAAGTGCGCCCTCATACTTACATACTTCCCAGGACTCACATATCAGTATGTCAGTTTGTGTGATTATATGTCAAGGTGAAATAAGGTACGGAATTACATATCGTCAATGGCAGTCTCGCTCAACCGCAGTACGAGACGGCAAAAATGCAGCATTGCCGCAGCAGATTCTAAATAGGCTTCATCGCTGGTAGCAGCTTGTTGAGTCACGGCAGAACGCCGGCGTAATGCGCGCAAAACTACCATGACATCCTCTTTGAGGGAAGGATCAAGATCTCCACGTTGCATTAAATGGATCACCTGACGTACGATTGAATTGATTTCGCGACGCATCGCAGTGAGATCAGACATCCAGACTTCCTCGTCTTCAGCTTCGATCTCATTTATATCACCCACGAAGAATGCATCCGTGTTCTGTTCGCGTCGTTTGACATCGCTACGCATGAGCTTGTTCGAGAATTGGGGGAGCGTTTTGGGTTCTTCTTGCGTGACCCCTAGCTCACGTAGCAGTCCGGCCAGTTCTTGTTCCCAGCCAGCCATAGAAGTTCCCTCCTTCTTTAAAACCATCCCTCCAACAGGGCTACTCATTGTAATGCAATAACCAACTGTATGGCAGGTCTTCAACCTTAGTCGAAGTGTAACACAGTGTGTCATCCTTGTAAATGGTGATGCATACGTAGGGTGTGTTTCATTATTTTGCACGAAGCAAGGAGGTGGTAAACTACAGGGAAAAAGCAGAAGAGTGGTCAGAGCATGAAAGCGAAGAAAGACAAACGACAGCGAAGTGAACAGATAGAACAGGTGAGCGCAGGACTGCGAGATATGTTGGGGATCAGCCAATGGAGGAAAGAGCACCCCAAAGCAACGTGGGCCGAGATCGAAGCAGCGATCGATGAACAGATCAACCAGGTGCGGGCACAACTGATCGAAGATGTGGTGCAGATGGGGGAGAGCGACCAGTGGAGTGAGCTGCCAGAGGAGGAGAGACCGAAGTGTGCGACGTGCGGCAAGCCACTGTGGGCGCGAGGGAAACAGACGCGCTATCTCCAAACCACCGGAGGGGAAGCGGTCGAGCTGACGCGCATGTACAGGGCAGGCAGCGCTTGCGGTATGGGAGGCCGAGGTGGAGCGTCTCAAGCAGGACGCGCCCCAGGCGGCTGCGGGAGCAGACAAGCAAGCGCTCAGTGGGGATGGAGCGATGGTGCATCTGGTCGGAGGCGAGTGGGCCGCGCGTCAAGACACTGGCGATCGGGGAGGTGACGCGCAATCGGCGGGGGGAAGTCTGCACGCAGCAGCTCTCGTACTGCTCGCGTCTGGGTGATGTCGCGAGTTTTGAGCACGCAACGCTGCTCGAGACACATCGGCGGGGACTGGAACGAGCCAGCGAGGTGTGTGCGGTGCAAGATGGAGCGGAGTGGCTGCAAGGACTGGCGGACTATCACCGAGCGGATGCGGTGCGCATCCTGGATTTTGCGCATGCCGCCGAGTATATCAACGACATCGGGCAGGCGGTGCAGGCAGCAAGAGGCAGATTGCCTGCGCGTTGGTTTCAAGGTGTGCTGCATCGGCTCAAGCACCAGGGACCAACACGGGTGCTCCGACACCTGAGGTGGTTGGCAGCGCACTATCCCAGCCCACTCATGCAGGAGAAATTGACCTACTTACAGAAGCGGGAAGCGCATATGCAGTATCCAACGTACCAGGAAGCGGGCTGGCCCATTGGCTCAGGCAGCGTGGAAAGTGCGAACAAACTCGTCGTCGAAGTACGTCTCAAAGGGGCAGGCATGCGGCTTCCGTCGGCACAACGTCAATCCTATGCTGGTGCTGCGTAATGCGGTCTGCAATCGCGAGTGGAAGCAGACCTGGGAGGCCGCGCAAACACATCGGCACACGTTGCGTACCCAGCGTCGGCAAGCAAAGAGCCAGCAACGGCTAGAACACGCCTCGTGGTTCCTCGTCGTGTGGGGAGTACGGGTCTATCGGCTGTCTCATCCCTCTGATGGTGCAGCTTCCACTACGACGGCACAGGCTCTCCAGAAGCACTCAACGGCTCGTCCTGGCTCTGGCTACTCCTGGCACAAATCCTTTCTCCGACGGCCTCCTTCCTCCACTGGTGCTACAGCAGAGCTTTGTGCAAAATAATGAAACGCACCCGCATACGTAACTTTGGTTATCTGAGCTTGCCCTATCAATGGTTTCATCGAACACCAGCATTGCCTGCACATAACTCAGCGCCGCGCCTCCAGGATGTCATCTCGTTGCCTTGCGGCTCATCACTGAAACGATAATCATGTTTACGCACGAGTTCGCGTAACTCTTCCAGCGCCTGCCTGGTGCAATTAAGTTGGCATGCAAGTATGTGACGTGAAACCGATGGTTCTGCTACTTCTGCCTCATGTCTTGCCTGGTCCAAATGCACCAGACACAGCCCTGTAGACTGGGATAGCAGTTGTCGCATCTCTTCAGATCGCAATTGCTGCACAAGCGTCGAAACAACACGTTGTTCAACATTCGAGCGAGTGCGGCAGAAAGGACAGCCGTCGAACCTCGGATTCACCGTATTAGGAGCCTCATCTCCCCGATGAAACCATTTTCTTTGCCACCTCTTGAGTACTGGCTCGCGCTTCGTGACAGAGTCGTTGGCTGTAACAATTCTTTGGAAATCGTTTTCAAGCTTTTGCTCTACATCAGTCAGAATTTCATTGTAGATCAAACCCAGTCTGAAAGCGTTACTGCGCTGCGCCAATTGCCACGTGTGCAAGGGACAGAAACCGCGTGAATTGATGAGCTCATAACGATGTGCAACATCGCTAAAGCCATCGTATTCCCAGTTGTCTATCGAGCGTTCTATATGCTCGAGTACAACTGTGCAGACAGGACACCCTTCGTGCCCGCATGCTGTACGTAAGGAATCGCTGTCCCGTGATCGCTGTTCTTTGATAGGTTCTTCCTGCATAAGCTCACCTGTTTTTTGTATGTGTACCTTCACAGTATGTGAGAACTCTTGAAAAAGAGAGATTTATATTATGAAGCTCAGGATAAAAAAAGCATCTAACAGCCAATTCACTCAGAGATCGGTTGCTAGAAGCTATCAGCACAAGGCGATAGGCGAGCTTCATCGCCAGAAAGGTATTCTACGTTTCTCTGTCAAGAGTATAGACACTTTTTTACCGAAAGTGCAAGTTCGTTAGGAGCCTGCTGTCAGCCATGCCAGCAATGGGTGGAGTGGTACACTAGATACGGTATCTCCATTCAGTGCAGACTAAAACATGACAGAAGATGTACGATATTCAAAGATTGGAGAGGTTTTTATGATTTGCATAGACATTCCCCAGCGTGGGATTATTGAATTGCAACATGCAGTGTTTGATGTGAATGGTACGCTTGCCGTGGACGGAATACCAATCCCAGGGGTAGTTGATCGTTTACACATGTTAGCAGAGCATCTTTCTCTGCATGCGTTGACAGCCGGTACCCATGGCAACATTGCGGAGCTTGAACGTACGTTTGGGTTTCCCCTCCATATAATTGCGACTGGAGAGGAGAAATTGCGATTTGTGGAGCAACTTAGGACCCGCAGGTGTGATTGCCTTCGGCAATGGCAGGAACGATGTCGCTATGCTACGTGTAGCTGCTATCGGCGTTGCAATTCTTGCTGGAGAGGGAGTAGCGATTGATGCACTACAGGCTGCCGATGTGCTGGCGCTTGGGCCAGTTGATGCAATTGACCTTGTGCTCAAACCCAAACGACTGATTGCGACATTACGGGGGTAAAGTACCTGGTAAATTGATTTACAACCGAAGTCGAGTACGCCACCACGTTTTTGCCTCAGATAAGGCTTCTCCAGCTTATTGGCGTTTGAACTCGATTGTCACAGCTAGATGCCACTACTTTGAGGACACGACCTGGTTAACTTATCCTCCTAACTCTGAACTCTGACTAGCCAGGCACGCATATCTGGCTCATGCTCCTCGTGAAAGTGAGAGAAGACAAATTTGCCGCTTAACGACTCTCCTTCCAGCCATTCAATGCGTTGAAGATCTTGGAGCTCATCAGCAGAAAATGCATCAATGGCATCTACCAATTGTTGAAAGACTTCACGCGAATCGTTGAGTACATCTGCTAATGGACGATCTCGATTGGATTCGTAAATCCAGGCATTGATGTCATCATCTTCCTGCAGCTCTGATGGCCAGGGCGGTGTAACGTCTGGTTCGTGATTGCGAGTTGCCTGGATTCGTCTTACCGTCCGGCGTCGCCAGCCAGTTAAGTGTGCAACTATATCCTTGATAGACCAGCCACCAGCGACTTCTGGCTGTGTCATATTGGCTTCACCAATATCATCTAGCAATGCTTGCCAGTAAGCATTTTCATTGTTCAATTCAGCAAGGAGTTGGGTTTTGCTGATAGTGGTTCCCATTCTTCTTTCCTTTTACGGTAATATCAAATCAAGCCCTTTCGATAGAGGGCTTTCTTCTGGGTCTTTGTGCAAATGTTGCCCGAAAGCGTACACCTTCACCCAGAACTCCATGGATCATGCCAACGCGCGTCCCAACGATATGAGCGGCGTTTTCCCCGATCGAACGGAGATGTGGCGCGCTACGTAGGGACAGTTGATCGAGTGACAGCGGCTCAATAGCCTTGAGAAGCAGTTCCTGATAGGTATCCAGCCTTGATAAAAAGGGAGAAGAGAAATCTGTTGTTCAGCCATAGAGTTTGCCCCTTTCTGCTTCTTTTTCTACAGACTACCACAAAAAGCGGTCAGAAATTGTCAATTTACCAGTTGGCAACACTCAATTTGTTGTATTACTGACCGAGTCCTGGATGGTGGTTCAATTGGTTATCTTTAGAACTTTATAGCTTGCCGGAGGGCAGTGGCCACCACTTCTGGAGTCTGAACCATGAAGTGCTCCTGGTAGAGATGCTGGAGCGCGGTCGTATCAGTTCCCCAGATGCTCTGTGTGAGATAGAGACGCGGGGAAAGCCGGGCATGCAGACACATCTCCTGGCTTCCCGCGACACCTGAGAACCATGCCAAATTGAAACTGTACACCCCCTGGGATGCCAGGTGGTGAAGCGCCTGTCCTAATCCCCGGCAGAACTCATCCAATCCTTCATCGGTGAGATCTAAAAACGTTTGAATCTCTGGAAACAAGATGAGCGTATCTGCCAACAAGCTCCGAGAGACAAAACTCGTAATCCAGGCGCTGTGTGCTCCTCGTGCCACCCATCGCTCTCCCAGACCTTCTTCCGCCACAAGCAAATCTGCCCAATAGGAACGACCATTCTCACCGTAGTAGTGTGAGCTAGACGTTAATTCCTCTTCAAGGGTATTGCCAGGCGTATCGGTAGCCAGGATCTGCAGGTGGGGATGGATTTGGGTTCCTCCCGAGGCGGGAAAATAATTCCAGAAGACGAGTGGATAGGGAGTCTGAGAGTGCCGCTGGACATAGTGAAGATAGTCCTGACTGACACGGAAAGCATCAAACAGTTGGGAGTGTGTGAAATTTCCCAGAGGCACATAGTGTTCCTGGCTCATAACTGTAACCGCGCTATGTTCATCATATGGCACTAAGTTGGGGAAAAGCACAGCCTCTCCTAGCTGAAGGCGTCCCTCAGGGACGATCTCACTTGGGAATTTGGGGGTCACCTTGAACAGCAGATCAGGGCAGAAAGGGCAGGAAGGTGCTGATGCAGCAAGCAATGGCGCAATATCCAACGGTTGGATGTGAAACCCTAGCCCATGAGCAACCCGTCCACTGCGACCTGTCAATGGGTCTCGGCGGATTTCGCAGGCAATGCTCTTTTCCTGGAAGCCGGTGCGCGGATCAAGGTAGCGGGCAATTTTCTGGTGTCGATCAAAGCGAATAGGCATAGGTTCCTCCGTATTCGGCAGATAGTAAGAATGAGACAACGAAGTGCTGTCGATTGCTCTGTTGATCTTCTCTTTTTGAGAGGCCTCATGACCTGAGGCCACTTTAGAAAGTATACAACCTCAAGAAGTTTCTATCGCTTGCACATGTGCTTGCAACACTGCTATATACCAATTTTGCACGCTTTATGCGATTTTGAGAATACTCCCAAAACCTAGAATGGGCAATAGACTGCTCATGCTTTTAAGCCCTTTTCAGGATAGCTTCTATCATCTGGGAGCATACCCTGAATAGTTGTGCTGCTTTTCGCTACAGCATTTCTCTGATCCATTTCTCTCACGCGCTTTTGCTTCTGTTGGATCATATGTGAGCAGAAAAAAGCTTCTACCTGCATATGAACCTATTACTGGCTCTTCTTATTGAGGTAGAAGCTATGAGCCGAGGATTCCGGCATATCAAGCGAGCTTCATCGCTGTATGAATGTCTTGTTCAATCATCAACATATCACCCTGAGAGGTGAGCGTCAAGCGCGGAGAAATGGATTGAGGCCTGTGAAAAATCCATTGTAGCTAGTGTGAAGAAAGTTCATAAGTGTCGCCAGATTACCTAAAAAGGCAAAGTAAACCAGGGAAGATGTATCACAATGGGAAGATATGCATTCACAATGAGCGCCACAATAAGTAAAATCGTAAAGAACATTTCAAGCTTCAGCGTTTCAAACATTGCCGTATGCAGGCTTGCAGGGCTAGATGTGCGTAAGACGGTGGTGATCGCAATAACCAGGATTGGAAATGTCCATAGCACAAGAAGCACAATATGCGGCGCGTTTCTCGGCAATCCAAGAGCTACTACAGGCGCATAGGCTCCAACAACAAGAATCACATACAACGTGCGGCTCAGGCGTAATCCCAAAAGAGACGCCAGCGTAAGTTTTCCAGCTGGAGCATCGCTTTCAGTATCGCGCATATTATTCAAGTGAATGAAAGCCGTAGCCAGTAATCCAAGCGAGATGCTATAGATATACACTATGCGATCCAGGTGCCCTGTTTGTACTGTATACGTTCCAATTGTTATCAACGGGCCAAAAATGAAAAAGCATACAAATTCGCCCAGTGCTAGCGATGAAAGTCCTCTAGGTATCCCACTGTAGAAATATGCGGCGAGTACTCCAATCAGACCGAATACAATCACGAGCCAGCCACCTGATATCGCTGCTAAAGTCCCAAATATAGCGCCCAGTACCAATGCTACCAGCCCAACAGCGAGTACCCTGGCGGGTTTGATTATTCCTTGTTGAATGAGGCCTCCAGGCCCCAGCGAGTTGTTCGTGTCGATGCCTCTAAGATAATCATAGTAATCATTGATGAGATGAGCGCTCGTCTGAAGCAAGAGTACAGCGATAACAGTCAATACAAATGTGATAAGATGAAAGGTTCCGCGTGGCGTCCTCTGAGAGATACTTTGGGTCCAGGCTACAACACTCCCAAGTGCCACTGGTAGTAATGAGAGCCGTAAATAGGCGGGGCGTATGCCCTTCCACCAGATCGCTAACCATTCTCTCCGACTGAGGCCACTTTCCAATGGTTGCTCAACCAGAGGTACAGGTTGCGAGACTCCGTTTGTGGCAACCACGGAGTAGGTAGAAATGTTGGGCTGAAGTTCGCTCACCGCTTGCTGTGTGCCAACATGCACTACCGGCACTTTTCCAGATTGGACAGAATTTGCGGTAACCATCTGTGGAGAGATCGTTTCATTCGCTTGCGCTGTATCGGACGAAGTATCGGAATTACTTTCAGGCATATCCTTGCTTTGCATCGAGTTACTCACTTATTCTCTAAATGTTGCTGCAAAGTAAGCATGGCACGTTCCAATTGAGCCTGTCTGACTGCAATCGTTAGATCACCACGCGTCTTCTCCAAAATACCACGAGTTGTATCTGTTGTGCGACGCAGTCCTCCAGTGATAGCATCGGGGAAGTCAATTGTGATCAGGAGGGCATAAATATCATCCATATAACGCAAATATATTTCGCAGTTGTCGAAATTGCCGCGCCTCAATTGATCAAGTATGTAACGTCTCAACTCGCCTACTGCTTCTCCAAGCCCATTGAGGTAGGGCGCCCAGCCGATAGAGAGTTCAGGAGCCAGGGGCAAAGGACGGTTTTGAGTAAGCGCCATAAACGTTACAGCTTCAGCGTATTCTTTCTGAGCATCTTGCACAAATCCGGCATATAAAATATCCGGGTGCCCTTGCAAGTCGTCAGCCATTTCTGTAAGCAGCGTTGCTGCCTGCCCAAGGAGTTCCGCCGCAACCTCGTATTCTTGACGGTGGGTTGCACGGATACAATTGGCGCAATATCGGATAGCAGTTCGTGATTTTGGTAATGCTCGCTCGCGTGCCGCGTGTTTAAATCCTAAGTGCTTGAGTGCTTCCAGCCCGGCAGTTTCTAAATTATCGGTCATGGCAGATCTTCTTTCTTCCACTTTTTCACCACCAAGTTTACCACAGGTCGCGTATAATTCAAAATGTAGGGAATGGGCTTGCCCTGTCGGTGTTCTCCTCACACTCGCACCACCCATATCCCTCGAATACCTTTCCCATTCAGCATCCGCACTCATTCTTTAACGCTAAATCAAGCGCCGAACATCGATTTCTGGGGGAAAAACCATACTGTAGAGATCACCTGACCAGAAGAGCTGCTTCATCATTTCTGCAACTGCATAGAGGAGATGCTGTAAAGCGCCTTCCCGCCCCCGTTCGAATACAAGGCTTCCGTGATACGAGGAAATACCTTTAAACAACGTATGAAGTGGTGTGTTCATGCTCAGGAGTACCAGGTACATCTCAAGCTTCAAGGCCCCATGTTCTACAGGCATCATAATACGCAGTTGGGGCATTTGATCCATGATGTCCAGGCGGTAGAAGACACCATAGTGATCGCGTGAAGACTGAAAAATGGAAATATCAGGAACGGAGTTTTCGTCATGCTGCTCATGCTCTGCGTATTCCATCTCTACTCCTAAATTTGCTAGTAGTGTTTCAAGTTGCTCATTGATGTTCATGATACGTCCTCTCTAACTATCTCGAAATGCTCCCCATAAGATCATTTAGTATGGGCACGGAGACCAATCCCAATTTTTGGTAGAGGGAGGAGCCGTGTTCTCCAACGTAAAAGCTTTACCAGACGGCATTCAGAAAGTTTCGCTCCTTGCGTGATTCGCCTGCCTGTGTCCAGATCGTGCAGGCTCAGTTTCCCGCCCATTGTGCCACCCACATAAGCTTTGCCGTAGGAAGGGTGCACGATCAGGGTTCCGCGTTTAATGCCCAGACTCAAGGTTCCTCCATAGGGCTTGCGCTTTACTCTTCTTTCCGGTTCTAACCTATGAAGCTGTCGACGATGCCAGCGGAACGGGGTCAAACACAGCAAGCGAGTGTTGTCAGGTGTTATTTCCCCACCGATTGCCGCAGCAGCTAGCACCCAGGCATCGACGCAGTGAGCGTTCCAGACCTCTGCCGTCTTCCTACCTGTTTTCTTGAGTCCCTTCTGCTCGCGCCACACCTTGGTTTCCCATGCTGACACGATTTGGACGGGAGCGAGTTTCCCAAGTTCCCCATAAAACCAGGCCTTGCCAACTTGCAACGGGGAGAACGACTGATCCCACAGCCGCTTGCCTTTGGTGCAGGCCTTGATGTCCTCGACAACAAACACACTTACCGGGAAAAGCTGGCATAAAGCGTTTGCTAGCCTCAGCTTCCATTGCCAGCGTGCTTTGGTGGATGGTGCGATCTTCGCCTCAGCGCGCAGCTTGTTGGAACGTGGTTTGCGGCAAGGGGCTTTGCGCCCTCGACGTGATCGACGCAATTGACGGCGCTTAGCAACAGCATCACTGACCCACACTACAGCATCAGCCTGAATATTGAGGTAGGTGTGTGCAGCAGAGGCCACACTGTAGCCCTCCTTTTTCGATCCTGGGTCTATGCCCACTGCGATCTGTTGTGCTTCACGCGCCGATGGCTCGACGTTTAAACGGATGCAGAACACACCGCCTTTCCAGAACGGTGTCGCCTTACCATTTTTAAGGAAGCGCCTCGCTCGTCCTGGTGTCGTTGGCATCAAAGGCGTTCCATTACGATCGATTACTGGTACGAACATGTGCAGTAAGCCTCCTTGCGGAGTATCTATATTCCCTTCGCTGCTGATCATCGGAGAGGAGTGAGACTAGGGAGGTATCTCACCCGTCCTGTGGGCTGCCACGCCCAGATGATTCAGCGTCCTTCAATCGCCCTCTTTCGAGAGCTTGGACAAGCTAGTCTTGCAGTTGCCCCTGAGAGTGGTGCATTGGCAGGACACACTACCTCACAAGACCACCCCTCGAAAGGGACGGATGCTCGACTTGTTCTCCTCTTACCGAGGGTATTCTAATATCGTTGCAAGAAAACGGAAATTGTAACGTTTGTCATGTTAGCTGTAGAAGCACTTTTACCGAGTAGAGCCATATGGTTGCTGAACCTATGGACAGCAGATCAATTTGCCGATACAATCACCTCATGCAATATCGAAAGCCTGACAAACTTATTGAAACGAGCGCGTTGTTTCGTAACTTACAACCAGAAGAAACAACACATATTCTTGCGCGTCTACAGCCAGCTACTTTTGAAAGCGGCACGCGTATTCTCGAAAGTGGCATATGGCATGGACTGTTATATATTATTGCTTCTGGCACAGTAAGCATCTTCTTACAAGAAGATACCGGCAATGGTGCAAGAATTGCCCAATTGGGGCCAGGTGAGTGCTTTGGTGAAATGTCGCTGATTACTGGCGAGCCTCCCTCTGCAACAGTATGCGCCGATGAGGATATTACTGCCTGGGCGCTGCCGGAATCAGATTTTCTCACGTTGATCAAGACCTGTCCTACACTTTTGCAAAATATCAATGCCATTCTCTCGCGACGCCTGGCACGCACAAATCGAAAGATACTTTCACATGTTTCTGCTGAAAAAATCTGGCTTAACCTCGTGCATGATCCAGAAGTTTTTGTAGAGCGGTCACTTATCGCACACATCGCGGATGCGCTGGCAATGCGCAGCCACAAACGAGTACTCATGCTTGAGGCTTGCGGACAGGATCAAGCAATTGGCCCCCGTTTTGCAACCCTGGCTAACCAGGCGCGTCCTTCGCTGTTAGATTGTTCGCAGGATCATGCTTTGCTCCAGGCTCACCGTGCGCCGACTAAAACTACTGAAGGTCAATACTATCCTGCTTTTGCAGCCTTTGCTGCTACGTCTGAACAAATGTCTACGATTGATGCCAGCGTGCTTGCAACAACGTTGATTGATCTTGCGGGACGCTACGATTATGTTGTGCTTGTAACCACACAGGCAACCCCGCATGCCATAGTTCAAACCATAGCTGAACAATCCACAAGATCGATGGTGATTGTTTCAGCCAGTTCAGTTCAAAATGTAGAAGTGGTAATTTCCCACTCTGGACCCGCTCCTTCTTACTTCGTAGCACATGTGACTGAGCGCCCCACCATCGGTGTGCAAGATCGCTATACTGTTGACCTGGGCCACGCTGTAACTCGTCTCTTACCCGCTGACGCTGCTTTACTGGAACAATGTTGGGATCGACAGGCGACACTTCAACAGGTGGCAGAAGCGGCCGAGTTGACGAAGGCAGTAGATTTTGTTGCGCGCTATATCTCACACCAGACGGTAGGGATTGCTTTTGGTGGTGGCGGTGCAAGAGGATTCGCGCATTTAGGGGTTCTGGAGCGATTGCTACTATCTGGTGTTCCACTTGATTATATTGCGGCATGCAGCAGTGGTATCATCGCGCCTGGCATGCATCTCATAGGTAAGTCTACCGCTGAAAGCGAGGAAATTTTTCTGGAAATCCAGCGCCATATCGTTCAGTGGAATGTACCTCGCACATCTATTTTCTCCAATAAGGGCCTGAAGCGCATGCTGCGCGAGCATTGTGGAGACTTACGCTTCGAAGATCTGCTCGTACCCTTTGCAACCGTGGCCGTTGATCTCTCAATGCGTGCAGGTGTTGTGCTGGATCGTGGATTACTCTGGCAGGCAGCTTTAGCCAGTGTCTCGCTGCCAGGGATATTCCCCCCTGTGCTTGTAGGAGATCACATTTTAATGGACGCAGGCATGCATGATCCAGTACCAATACGTCTTGTAAGAAAGATGGGAGCGGATATTCTGATTGCCTCCGAACTGGGAGGGCAGGAACCCCCTGCATTGGAGAGTGCAACTCCCTGGTTAGAAGAGGCATCTTACAAAGATCTGAAATCAACCAGGTCACCCCACATTATTGATTTATTGCTACGCACCTACGATCTGGCAATGGCAACTATTGGCATGCACAGCATCCGTGAGGCGGATATTGTTATCCGTCCAAAACTGCACAAGGTATCGTTGCGACAATTTTCTGAAGGGCGCAAGTTCGTTGCAGCAGGACGTCAGGCAGTAGATCAGGCATTGCCGGAGCTACAAAAACGCTTGCCGTGGTTGAAATAGAAACGCGCTCCTGGCCATTTCGAAGGCTTGCTATTCGCTAGCACGCGACGAATTGCCATCCAATAGGCATCAACCTAAGCCCCAATCGAGGATTCCGTAGGGGCGAGGGCGGTTGTGTGGACGGGTGGTGGGCCTTTATGGTCGCCCGTGGGTGGTGGGATACGGCCCATTCACCGATAAACCGACATCTTCAAGTGATCCACAGCGGGCGACCATAGAGGCCCACCCTTCCCCGCTCCACCACTCTCGCCCCTACGGATGTTGATGGGCTTTTCTTAGGTTGATGCGTATTGCATGCGACGAATTGCAATCCAGTTAGAACAATGACCTATGGGTTGTCATGGGAGGCACTCGTTCATGTAGTTTTTGTGATACAATTTTGCATGCTTGTTAGAAATCTGTGATCTGAGCATGCTAAAGTTCCCATGGATGCCTGTTGAGAAGGGATCACATTTCACTAAAAGAAAGAGAAAAAATGCGACTTCAAGGTAAAGTTACGGTTATTACAGGAGCTGGTTCTGGGATGGGACTTGCGATGGCTACGCTTTTTGCAGCGGAAGGGGCAAGTGTCGTAGCGGGTGATTGGAATGGAGAGCGGCTTGATGCGGCTGTCGCCAGCATAAAGGAGAGCGGTGGGACAATTACCGGCGCGCAAGGCAACATCGCAGATCAAGCGACAGCAGAACATCTCATTGATCTTGCAATCAGCACTTACGGTCACCTGGATGTGCTATGCAACAATGCAGGTGTGATGGATTATATGCAAGGTGTAGCAGAGTTATCAGATGATATATGGCGTCGTGTGTTGGGCATTAATCTGGATGGGCCTATGTTTACGAGTCGGCGAGCTCTTCAACATATGCTCACGCGTGGTAGTGGCTCCATTGTCAACGTTGCCTCGACTGCCGGGATACATGGTGGAGCAGCTGGCGCAGCTTACACAGCTTCGAAGCATGCACTTGTTGGTCTTACGCGTAACACAGCCTGGATGTACGCAACCAGAGGCATTCGCTGTAATGCCATCTGCCCCGGTGCTACCAAGACCAATATCGCTGAGACAATGCCCCCTGAGAGATTGGATGCTGCCGGTTCGCAACGCGCTGGACTCTTTGCTACTCTCGTGCCAGCTTATCTTGAGCCAATAGATATTGCATCGCTGGCACTTTTTCTTGCCTCAGATGAGTCACAACATATCAATGGTACGATCATTCCTGCCGATGGTGGCTGGGCTGCTGTCTAG
This sequence comes from uncultured Chloroflexia bacterium, assembly GCA_963702765.1. Classification (GTDB taxonomy): domain Bacteria; phylum Chloroflexota; class Ktedonobacteria; order Ktedonobacterales; family Ktedonobacteraceae; genus DATMNR01. Next base: position 17,475 of record CAVPEB010000071.1, on the reverse strand, counting down.
TGGTTAATGTAATTTGCGGTAATGACTATTGGTCAACAGTAGTACTTGAAAACTGATTGGACGACAAGAGATAGAAGAGTGGCCGGGAGTAAGAAATTCACCCTCCCGCCCTCTTCACTTTGTATCCCAGTTCATTGGGGTCACAATACTTCTACCTGTTCAATCGCGATATGGGCTGGCAACAGATGTAACCGTTCATTGACGATAAGAGGCGGAATAGGCTTAAAAGTGGTGAGGGCTGTGTAGAGATGGTGGGTCGAGGTCAATAAATAAGACCTTTCGCCATGCTCAATCAAGCGCAAAGGCTGTATGTATAGCTGTGGCTGATTTTCCTGATCCCCCCTTTGGTTGATAAACGAAAGAACGAGCATATTCGCTATTTCGCAAGCTGAACAATTCGTGTTGTGGTTATGAACCTTTCGCTACTTCGCGTCGAGAGCCATTTCGCGAAACTTTCCCTATCGCGATTTCGCGATAAAGATATAGAGCGATTGCGCAAAAAGGAAGCAGCCTGTTGAAAAAGTCTTGAACAAGCTCATGAATAATGAGAGCTCATTGCTTTAACACCATTGGGTATGGTGAGCTAAGCGGCAAGAAAACTGCGCAGTCTTCTAAAACATGACGAGTAAACCACCCAAAATCAGCCAAAAAGAGGCACAGAAGGCCTCTATCGGGAACGGACGCCGTCCCCATCCCCGTTTCTTGAGCAACCGCTTCAGATTTTGCCCGGCAGCGATCCGCAAGGCTTCACTATTGACCCGCCAGAGGAGCCGTAAGCGGAAGCGGCGCAGACCGTGCCAATCTTTGGCTTCCGCAAACAGCGGTTCCACCCACACTTGGCGTTTGCGGAGAGCTTTCTGGAAAGCGAAAGTCTGCTGATAGGTACGAACCCGCTCTACATACTCCTCTCCAACATGACGATAGACGCGACGCCCCTGATTACTGGTCGTACACTGCCCTTTGACTGGGCAGTCATTGCAGATGGCAGCAGGAGCGCGATAGAGCTGATGTCCGTCGGGATTGACCACCCCCACCCGTTGCAACATCTGGCCTTGCGAACAGCGATACTGATCAGCCTGCGGTTCATAGCGGAAGCGGGAGGCTGACCAGACCTCATACCGCTCTTCCCAATTCGGTAGCGGAACATAGGCCAGGATGCCTGCATCTTCCAGCGCTTTGATGTTCTCGATGGTGCCGTACTTGGTATCACCTGTCACGTGACGAGGTCGCAGTTTCCAACGAAAACGGGTCCGAAAGATGAGATCGCGCATCGGTTGGTTATCCATGACTTCCGAAGGAGTGAGCAGCACCTGGAGAATGATGCGCGTTCTACCGCCATCGACGACATAGTGGGTATGATACCCCAAATGCGTACCGCCCCCTTTCAGCCGCATGGGGGTGGCATCCGGATCGGTGGTACAGACCATGCACCTCCCGTTGTTGTCTGCCTTCCTGTGCGATCCAGTCGTGCCGAGCCGCATTCTCTTGAGCCAGTTCCGCTTGCTCGACTTGGGAGAGGGGGAGTAGCAATGGGGTCGGTATGACGCACATCATATCTTCCGTTACAGTGCTTTCTGGCGGCGCCGCAACGACCTCAGCAACTGCTGGTTGAGGCTCCTGTTGGCTCTCTTCATCGGAAAACAAGGCAGCCAATTGGCTCTGGATAGCTGCGCGTGCCTCCACCTCAAAGCGAGGCGTTCGCGTTGACTTGCGTGCTATCAATGTACAACTCTCGACCCCAGACCAGCTTCTCTTGCTGGCATTGCTCCACAATGGCCTCAAAGAAGCGGCAAAAGACATTCAGGCCATAGCGTTCGCGGATACGAGTCAGGCTGGAATGATCTGGCAAGGGTTCGCCCAAATCGTATCCGATGTACCATCGGATGCTGAGCCGATCCGCCGCATGCCGCATGAGTTGCCGTTCCGAGCGGTTTCCTTCAAAGAACATCACCAATTGCAATTTGAAAAACACGAGCTCGGTCAATCGAGGGACGGCCTTTGCTCGCATAGGTCTCCTGCACCCGCCTCGCGTACAAACGAGAGATCAAGGGTGCGCTCCAGATGACGATAGAAGTGATCATGCGGCACTCAGTCTTCGAATGAGACACGGATGAGTGCGGCAAATTGCCGCTCTTTGCTTCCCATCATCACGATAGTCCTTCTTTTTCAACTGGCAGGTTCCTTTTTGAGCATGGAGATCACCTCCCAAAAAATCGTTGCGTAAACGTAGCGATGAAGCTGTAATGTGCAGTATAGAATGAGCTTCCGCTCTGACTACAATATCTTGTATGTCATTGAACTACGCACAACATTTGACACTCGATCTTCGACTGAGCTCGTGGGTAGGTAGAGGGTCAGAGCAATACGCTCAAGCTGATGAAAAAGAATGGGGTATGGCCGGGCAAGCTCTCCGCTCCTGCGAAAGCCGGCCCTTCACGCTTCACGCGTCGATTCCCTGTGATCTTGGAGTCGAAAAAACACCTCCACGCCGATCCCAAAGGGGCACGCCTTTGTTAAGACGTCGGGAACCCATTCCCATAGTCCTTTACCCTGCTCGGCCGTGAGGAGAACCTGGGGAGCAATCGCCTCCCGCCCCGAGCAGCCATCAGCACAGGCGGGAGCAGCCGTGGGACCAGGTACGTTTGCATCCACAGGCCCAAACGCGTTGCGGGAGCCAGGAACCTGGCACTGGCTCCCGCCTGTTTTTGCACACGGCTGACGATGGGTCTGAAAACCTCTTCATACTGGGCAAACGCGAGCTTGTGATCACCCAGCGCCACTTTCAGTTCTCCCGCCAGGACATAGGCTCCCATCATGGCCAGCGTCGACCCTTGCCCAGAGAGCAGTGCCGGGCAATAGCCAGCATCTCCCAGCAGCACCGCTCGTCCGTCGGACCACCTCTGCATGCGAATCTGGCTCACCGCATCAAAGTACAAGTCGGGAGCCGTGTGCATTTTCTCCAAGAGTCTGGGCACTTCCCAGGCTTCGTTCGCAAATGCCGAAGCGAGCAGTTGCTTGTGCTGCGCCAGATCATGGTAATCATAGCGTAACTTGGTGGGTTGCTTGAAGAGGAAAAACGCGACCAGGGCTTGATTGCCTCTTATACTTCGTAGCACGACTTGTTTCCCAGGGACCCCATAGAACTGCGCACAGGCCTCGTCGAGTCCCAGATAGTTGTCGGTGGTGAAGACCCCGAAGTGATAGCCGAAATAGTGCTCAAACTGGGCTTCGTCTCCAAACACCAGGGTGCGCACGATCGAATGCAACCCGTCGGCACCCACCACTAGGTCGAAGCGGCGCGAGCCGCCACGCTCAAAGGTCACGTCGACTCCTTCCTCATCCTGCTTGAGCGCTTGGATGGAGTCCCCGAAGCAGTATTCTACCTCGTCCTTTGTGAGCTCGTAGAGGACCTTGGCGAGATCGCCGCGCATGATCTCCACCACATCCAGGTCGAAGGTCTGGCGCACGGCTTGTCCGTTGACGCTACCGATGCGCTCATTGCGTTCGTTGACAAACGAGATCTCGCCGAAGGACGTTTTTTCTTGTTGCAGGCGGGGCCAGATCCCCATGCGTTGGGCAATCAGCACGGCCTCATAGCGCACGTCAATCGGGTAGCCGCCTTCTCGTAGGTGTGGCGCGCGCTCGATCACGGTCGGGGTGAACCCATAACGCTTGAGCCAATACGCCAGGGTTGGCCCAGCAATACTGGCTCCTGAAATGAGGATGGTGGTATTTTTGGTGAGCATCAGGGTACTCTCCTTCTTGTTCAGATACATCCCTGCCAACAGTATCGCATGAAACGAAGGAGAGAGTATACTCAGCAAGCACTGCTTCACGAAAGATGTGTCTAAACTATATCACTTCCAAAATGGCATGAAGTCTTCCTCAACTGCTTTTGTCAACAGAGTTTTGAGACGATCTCGAAGAGTTACAAAGATGGAGCAGCCTGTTAAACAACTCCTGAGTGGATGAGCCTATCTCATAGCAAACTCATCAATCAAGCTCATCGTGTTGCGAGTAAAAGCTATTTGATGAGGTTTTCTTGATTTTTCAACACGCTGCTCCCTCTATGAAAATCTGCAATACTGTCTCAAAACTCTATGAAAAGCACAGTTGTATGATTCACCTCATTCTACGTCCATTCTAATATGGAATTAAATTCTTCAGATGAGGTTGAGCAGTTATTGAGGAAGAGGGAAGCCCAATGAGTGAGCAAGATCATCTCCAAGTTACTACCTTACATCGACCTATCACGAACGATGATAACGAGTCATGGATTGCCTACTGGAAAGCGCACGGGCAGCCCTGGCGTACTGAGCCGGAAATTGATGTGGAACGGCAAAAATATCTTGCTGAGCGACGTAACATCCAATCAGATATCATACAAGGAATTTATCCTTTTAAGGACATCAAATTAAGTCGATCTGATATCGAGTGGTTGTTGGCAACACATGAAAATGGACTCGGCCCTGTGGATTGGAATGATAAAAGTCAACATAAGCGTGAAGGTTTAGACTTACGTGGCGCTGATTTGCGCCAGGTAGAGTTACACAATCTTCCATTAACATGCTTATATGGAGGGTTACATAGGCGCAACTGGATTGAAACAACGTTAGCCCAACGTACTATGGCTGAGATACATCTGGAAAGAGCTAACCTCAGAAATGCACATTTGGAAGCAGCATGCCTTGCGAGAGCACATTTAGAAGGAGCCGATATTGAAAATGCACATTTAGAAGGAGCCGATCTCTATCGAGCACACTTAGAGGGAGCCACCTTTTCCAATGCTAATCTTGCTGTCGTGAATTGGAAACAAATAAAGGTTTTGGGTGAAGAGTATGTAGCAAAGCAGATTACAATGTGGGATGGACAGATAAAAAACAAAGCTACATGGCTCGCAGGATACCTGTCAGCACTCCGAGCGAATCGTCAACTTGCCGTTGCCTTACATTCACAAGGACTCAATGAGGAATCCGATCATTTTGCCTATCGTGCACAACTATTGCAACGGAAGGTGCTCTGGCGTGAGCATGAATTTGGAGGCTGGCTCTTTTCAATGCTCCTCGCTTTACTGTCAGGCTATGGCTATCGCATCTGGCGTATTCTCGCTGCTTATCTTCTGACAGTCTCGTTGTTCGCTCTAGCTTACTTTGTACTCGGTATGCAGTACTCACCGCATATGCCCTTAAATCAAGCGTATCTTGAAAGTATCACAGCATTTCATGGACGTGTTTTCTTCGAGCAGTTCAGTTCTAACACTCCCCAGATATGGCTCACTGCTTTGGAGGCGATAGCAGGACTGATTATAGAAGGGGTCTTTATTGCCATGCTCATTCAGCGTTTCTTTGGCAAGTAATCTTTCTTCTCTTCACTTTTGTATCATCTCAGAAACGGCGCAGCGTGTTGAAGCACAATGCCTCTGCGAGCCAGAGAAGAGGATGAAAATGGGCTAGAATAGCAGTGGGAGCAGTGAGTTGAGGTCGGAGTTTTTTGGTGCTGCGAGCCCGATGTTGAAGCTGACCCTTGGGTGCGTCCAGAAGAGAAGAGTGTTGCCACTTGCCCCACAGCAAGCGAGCACGGACAGGAAACTTGTGTACACTTACGCACCTCTCACCGCTTCCAGCCACGTCTAGTCTCTTTCAGTAGCAGAAAGGAAGCCAGAAGCGATGCAAGTGCTGTATGAACGTTGTTGTGGGTTGGATGTTCACAAGAAGACGGTCGTTGCCTGTGTGTTGATCACCTCAGCCGATGGTCAAGTCCACAAGCAGGCGCGCACCGTCGCGACAACCACCGCAGGGCTGCTGGCCTTAGCGGATTGGCTAGACACTCTGCAGGTCAGTCATGTGGCCCTCGAGAGTACAGGGATCTATTGGCGACCCGTGTTCAATCTACTGGAAGCAGGTCACACGATCATTTTGGTCAATGCCCAGCACATGAGAGCGGTTCCAGGACGCAAGACCGATATGAAGGATGCGGAGTGGATTGCCGATCTGTTACGGCATGGCCTCCTGAAAGCGAGTTTCATTCCCTCCAAGCCCATCCGTGACTTACGCGATCTGGTGCGCTATCGCAAGACGTTGGTACAAGAACGGGCGCAAGAGATCAACCGTTTGCATAAAGTGCTAGAAACAGCCAATATCAAGTTAGCCTCGGTAGTCAGCAATGTAATGGGCAAGAGTGGGCGGCGCATGGTGGTGGCCATGATCGAGGGGGTGAGCGATGCCGAAGTGCTGGCTGATCTGGCGCGTGGCACCCTGCGCCACAAACTGCCCCAACTCCAGCAGGCGTTGCATGGCCAGATTGACCCGCATCATCAGGTGCTGCTTGGGCAAATCTTCGCACACATGAGCTACCTGGAACACAGTATTGAGCATCTACAACTAGAGATCGAGCAACGGCTGAGTCCATTTGAGGAGGCGAGGCAACTGCTCCTAAGCATTCCTGGCATTCAGGAGATTGCGGCAGCGGCTATCCTGGCGGGAATTGGCGTGGATATGAGTCGCTTTCCCTCGGCCAAGCATCTGGCTTCCTGGGCTGGGGTTTGTCCTAGCAACAAACAAAGCGGAGGCAAGCGTCTCTCAGGCAAGACCACCAAGGGCAATGCTCGTTTGCGCTCCGTCCTGATCGAAGTTGTCTGGAACATCAGTCGCATGAAGAACAACTATCTCTCAACTCAATATCACCTCTTGGCCCGGCGATTAGGTAAACTCAAAGCGGCCATGGCGGTCGCCCACAGCTTGCTCGTCATCATTTATCATGTCTTGTCTGACAAGCAGCCCTACTGTGATTTAGGCGCAGACTACTTCGACAAGATGGACAAGGAGCGCCTGACTCGCCAAGCGCTCCGCCGACTAGAGGCTTTGGGCTACGATGTTAGCTTGTCTCCGAAGCAGGAGGAGGTGTCCTAAATCCGCGTGAGTCCAACCACCAACGTCTATCTTCGCTTGCTCTTGGCGTTTCCTTGAGCCTAGAGGTCTCTTTGTTTTTTGGGGAACGCTGACTGCGAACCATTTTCTCAGGAAAAACTCCGAGTAGCCTCATCAGTTTGCGTTTGTATCTCAATATCTGAGCGTAAATGAAGAACGTACAATGTACAAATCTCATCAGTATAGGCATTTTTCAACAGGCTGGGACATTATAGGAGCAAGTTTGTGCCAAGAATTAGACCAAATCTTTCTCCAGGTGTTATTAAATGTTGTAAGCCGTATCATAACACTTGACCACCAATAATAATTTGAGGATGAGCCCTTCTCGGTTAACGAAAACAACAGTAACGGACAATGTGTGTATACCCGGGTTTCCCTTCAGCTACCAAAAATACAGAAAGAAAACTCGCAGACACAGAGCGAGGAATAAAAGAGAAGGTATGGTGGCAAGTACACCAACCAGAACAGTATTATACTTTTTCTTCTTCTTTTTCAGATATGCAGTAACAAGAGTATAAGGTATAAACCAGAGACCAAAAATAATAAAGAGAGAACAGACTATACCAATCACAATCGCAAATGTCTGTTTGCCAAACCAGTGATAAATGAGGACACCCAGAATACAAAATGGTACAGCTATTGGCATCACCTGAATGATCTCCCATAACCCTTTGGAAGGCTGGGGAAAACCAGGAGGATATTTTCTAATAAGCCAGCTTGTGATAAGAAGCAATATTCCTCCGCCGTAAAACACCACCCATATTTCAACTGAAAAAGGGTAGGGTGATAATGACCATGTGGAAACAAACAAGTAGGTAGTAATACAGAGCATGAACAAAGCAGTAATAAACAGTTCTTTTGATTGCTGGATGTTATTAGCTCTCACGATACGTTTTCTGCCAGGAACACGGACAGAGATATCTGGAAAATAATTAATACGTCCGGTTAGTAACACCCGGATTGTTATCACATCATTAGCGTCTAATAGAGGAAATGCCAATAATATTTTTTCATCTTCAAGCCGCCAGGTATATTCAATCTCCTGAGGCTCTCTCGCTATCTCCTCACAAGCAAGAATGGTTGCACCAGGTGGGAATGCAAGAATTACAGGCTTCTCATCGCTAAGAATAGTAACGGACTCTTTTCCTGAGTTCCATAACTTGAAAGTCACAAAACTGAGGTATTGTACTCTGCTATCATCAGGAGAAATATGTATTTTTGCTAATAAATCTCTTACCTCTTCATTGGAAGGGTCTACACGCTGTTGTAACAAAGTTTCGTAGGTCAAAGGTATCTGTACTCGTTGCCGCAGCGCGAGCCATAAATTAATACCACCGATTAGAAGTGTGATGCTAATCGTGATAATAAATTGAATTGTTGAGTTACTTAATATACTCATCCACACTCTCTAATAATCAAGTTTCTGAAACCTCTTTTATTTGTTAAACGAATATAGGTGGTAGATATTCAAAGTGGAGTTACAAGTAGTAAATGTACTGCTCCGATTTCTCCCTACCTGTCCGTTGAGTAAAATCATACTCACAGAATTATAAATGCTGAGTTTTTCCGCACTTGGCTAGAGCTAAGTAAATAACATGAGCATCGAAGCAGTCAACTAGGATGTTTTGATCCATCGGGCATTGTTGCACCTTCGAGCGAACTTGCTTGCGCTAATTGCTCTTGAGTAACTGTCGCACCGAAGAGGTTGGCATCAGTGAGATCAGCATTAGATAGGTTGGCGTTAGTAAGATTGGCATGGGCTAGATTAGCATATTTGAGAGTGGATTTCGTGAGATCGGCTTTAGTGAGATTAGCGCCAGCAAGGTCAGCGTCAGTTAGATCAGCAAAAATTAAAGTGGCAAAAGAAAGATTTGTGTTAGTGAGAGTAGTACCAAAGAGAGTGGCGCCGAAGAGGTTCGCGCCGAAGAGGTTGGCATTGACGATGTCAACGTTGAAGAGACTGATGATGGAATGCTGCTGTCCACCAATAGTGGGATTACCATAGCCAATTAATCTGGCGTCATAGAGGAATTGCACTAAGACACCTTTACGATGAGGATCTAACCCTTGAAGTGCTGTTATCGTTCGTGCTCGTGCGAGTATTGCAATATCATCTGTTTGCTTGGATCTCAGCAGATTATGATTGAGAAGTAAATCTTGTAGATTATCTATATATGTTTGAAGAGTTACTGCTTGTTGTTGATCTAATGCCTGTTGTTGGTCAGCTTCATGTTGCTTCTGGCTAACTTGTAAACTTGTCTGATTTTGCTGATAACTGAATAATGATCCTACTACAACTAGAACAAACGGAATTATTAGCAACTGCATCCAGCCCCAAATGGATTTACCACCAGCTCTTGGCTGATTGAAAAAGCCTTTCACATTTAGATCTTCGCTTTTGTCTATTGGTAAAACATCTGTGGGATTGTTAGCAGTGGTCACGTTTATTACTCCTTAGTTTCTGGAATGCAACGCGCTGGTATTGCTTGCAAGGCATTGATTTATCTGCGAAAAATATTCTTTTCTGCTCTATAATTGGGTGGGTAACATAATCCTAACCCGCAGCCTCAAGTTTCTGAAGCACATACTCTCTACATGTATCAGTTTCATTCATTCCCTCAAGCTCTCTCTCGACTTGCTACTAGTTATGAAATCGAAGTTTGTTCTTGCTTACATTCCCCATTATCTTTATTCGCTTTGGTATTAGGGAAAACGGAAACGTAAGGCGAGTATTCATTAAAGAATAGATAATCAGTAAGACGTGGTTTAGTTGATCGGTAGTATAATAAATGTTGAGGCGAGTTACAATGTATTAGCCCATCCTGTTTATATCATTACGCTTTCTAAGACCTTCAGGCTATGTCGCACAATGAAAAATGGCCCACGTGAGGTTTATTGCAGTTCCTGTTGCTTCGCTATCTGCCGCTCAACAAGCTGTACAGTCTTTTCATCTGGAAAACTTGCAAGAGTGAATCCATTGTGAACAACTTTTATCATTGCGCGGCTGTCATTGTGGATCAGATTTGCAACATAGAGGGCAAATTCCTGGGTGTCAGCTTGGAGTAGTTCTTTCCACAAACCCGTACCGGATTGTGATAATGGTGGTTGCCAAATGTATATGCCATAGGGATCAGTCAAGATACTACCTTTCAATTGTAACGACGCTTTCTTGAATCAACGTGCCAAACGTATCTTCTTTGGAACGGCTTTTTGCGGCTGTTTACACAATTCTTCTCATGTAAGGCAATACCGACATTACAGGAAACAAGCTCATCTGACCTAAACCTCATTTGAACCTCCGTTCTACTGTTCAGGACGTATTGTAGTTTCAAAAGGGGGTAGTATGAACGATCCTGTCTTCAGCAATGTTGTCTTTTTGCCTGGCACTATCCACGCAGGCTTTCCATCCCCGGCAAGCGATTATGAAGAGAGAAATCTCGATATTAATGATTTAGTTGTGCCACATCCAACAAGCAGTTATTTTATGCGGGTCAGTGGGGACTCGATGACCGGAGCTTGTATTTATAGTGACGACATTATTGTAATTGATCGGGCAATAACCGCAGCCAACAACAGAATTGTGGTAGCCCGAATTGGTGAGGAATTTACGCTCAAACGGCTTCAGATCATGCAGCACAGGAAAATATTTCTCAAACCGGAAAACCCGAAATATACAGCCATTGAAGTCACTTCACGAGATGATTTTGAAGTGTGAGGAGTCGTGACGTGGGTTCTTCATCGGCAGGTGAGAAGAGTGTAAAAGGGGGTACATTACTGACTGTCAAATTGTATATCCAGGTGTCGCATGCGCTCATTCATTACTTCCATGACCCTCTCTACATTTGATCGGGGTTGTATCATCAGTGGCCTGAGTTCATCTACCGCTACGCCTAACCGCCAGTGTTGGTATTCGAGCTTCATGCCGAGAGTCGTTAACGCGTCTTCAACAGTGGTCAATGCGTCATACGCTTCCTGTAATGTATCCTCGTAGAGATAATACCTGTCAGGTTCCAGCATCTCCCGAATGTCCATCTGCTGCAGGATCTCAACCTTTTCAAAAAGGTTTCTGAGGGCGGTAAAGGTTTGTTCTTCAAAGTCATTCATCGGTGTGTTCCTGAATACAGAGAGCCTTTTCATACTACACTGCTTATGTTACAAAAGTAGAACATACTTTCTCTTTTGTCAAGTCATCTCTCTCCGTATTTCATGGGTTGAATCATGTATTGCTCGTCGTGAGGCTGATAGACGAGCATCACAGGAGGTGCATAAGTGCTAAATGCGTCCTACTATTCGCTTTATGAGAACTCTTACCCACCAGCGCGCTTGACCTTGTATCCTAGAGCGGTCAATTTCGCCATCACTTTCTCACAATGGTCGCCCTGTATCTCGATATTCGCATCCTTGACCGTCCCTCCAGAGCCGCACAACTTCTTGAGTTGTTGTGCCAGCGTAGTCAGCTCTGCCTCGCTTCCTGTTACCCCATCTATAACTGTGACGGTTTTGCCTCCATGTCCTTTCCGCTCGCGTCTCACACGTACAATGCCATCGCTTTTCCGAGTCGGTTGGGTCGATTGGTCACAACGGCATTTTGTATATGGCAACCCGCATGTGGGGCATGTATTTATTCGACCACTGTCTGTGGAATAAACGAGACGATCCGACATAGAAGATTCCTTTCTTCTCAACACATGACATCAATAAACCAACCCAGGAAATTGTATCATACGCCGAAAATCGCAAGAGGGAAAATCATAGTTAAGAGTATCATTCGGAAATGGGGTCTGTCACGAATAGAATTTTTCAAACGTATAGTCTTATGTATAGACTTATAGGTATTTCAATCAATCCGAAGAGCTATGGAAAAATCCGATGTTGGAACTTCAAGACCTCATTGCGGATCGCTATCTCATTCTATCCCATTTACATCATGGCTACATGTCAGATGTCTACCATGCTTACGACCAGCATCTGCAGTGTGATGTAGCCATTAAGCTGGTTTGCCATGATCAGACAGAATCAAGGCTGCGTCTACATAGTGAAATTCAAGCCTTGAGTTCTCTCACGCATGACCACATTTTGCCAATTCTGGATCATGGTGAATACGGGTCATATCACTACCTGGTCATGCCGTATTTTAAACAGGGCACCTTACGCCAGCATATCTCAAAGGAAGTTTTCACTGAGGAGGAAGCTGGGAAAATTCTCGATCAGGTCTCAAGCGCGCTACAGGTTGCGCACGATCATGGCATGCTCCATCGTGATATCAAACCTTCTAATATTTTACTAAGCAGTGAAGATAACCTCTATGTCTATCTTGCTGATTTTGGCCTGGCTAAAGCAATTTCTGCTGCGAGTGAAATCACGCAAACGGGATTCTTAATAGGCACACCAGATTATATGGCTCCTGAACTGATCGATAAGCCAGAAAGTGTGAGTAGTGATATTTACTCGCTTGGTATTTTGCTCTATCATATGCTTACTGGACAGCCTCCATTTAGGGGTACTACTCCTCTAGAAATTTTATGGAAACATGTGCATGAACGGCCCATACCCCCATCTCAGCTTAATCCCGCTATTAGTCTACCCATCGAAAAAGTTATTGTGCGCGCGATACATAAAAACCCAAATAGGCGTTATCCAAATGCAAAAGCCCTGGCTGAGGCATACTCGGATGCTCTTCAATCATCTCAGCAAACGAAGATTCCTCTCGGGCTTCCTGTTTTTGAAACCAGAGTTGCGCTCACATCCCTAAAAAAGGCAGACCGTAAGACTTTGCCGACGGAGGTTCCGCCATCGGTTCCGAAAGAGCGTAGCAGAAGTCATCCCCATACTCTTCAGAGGACTATTTTGAGCCTTGTGTTGGTGGCAATGTTCTTTATTTCTCTTTCATTGGGTTTCTTCGTGGGTAGAGATAGAACTGATGTATCCCCGGCATTTAGCGCGTCGTTTGCTTCAGCTCTCCACAAGCCTTCTCCCCATGTAGCTTCACCATCTCCAACACCGCTTGTCTACCCCGTGAGTGGGAAGAAATTTCCACCACATATAACGCCTTCTGTACTTCAACACAAGCATAAACATCCACATCATAAACATGGAAACAATAGCGACAGCGAAATTGATACGTAAAAGGCAATTTTTCAAAGCATGTTGCTTCGTCTAACCAGATACTTCGCATTGTTCAGGATCAAGCGTGAGCTGAAAAAGCACATCCTTTACGTGTCACAGGGCTTTCCAATGCTCGCCAAAAAAGGGATTGCAAAGGGGCGGCTAGCCCTGTGCCGGAGCGCGAAGTGTCCTCGCACCCTGCTCTTCTCCCAGTCGCCGCAGGCGGCAAAAAGGAGAATTGGAAAGCATGCGACACGAATTGTAATGTGTGTCGTTTGTCTAAAATTGACATATAATGGTTATAGTGAATATACTGCTAAGGTTGTTGACGTAACATCACATGAAATGAGTAGATTGCCATACGTACCAAGGATTGTAGTTTATGCCCGGATTAGAAGGGACCACATTAGGCCGTTATCGTCTACACCAACGCCTGGGCGAAGGCGGAATGTCGGAAGTCTACCTTGCCTACGACGAACTCATGCATCGTGACATTGCCATCAAAGTCATGAGCAGTAGCAACAAAGAATATATCGAGCGCTTCCAGCGTGAAGCAGAAGCCGTTGGCAATTTACATGATAACCACATTCTTCCCGCTTTTGATTATGGCCAGCAGAATTCCTGGCACTACCTCGTTATGCCATATATCGAACATGGCTCTTTGAGCGATTTGTTGGATGAAGGCCCTTTAACCCTCGAACATGCTGGAGAAATGCTTGCGCAGATCGCCAGTGCATTACAATGCGCTCATGATCATGGCATTCTGCATCGTGACATCAAACCTTCGAATATCCTCTTGAGCGATGATCACTATGCGTATCTGGCGGATTTTGGGCTGGCTAAGACGATGGATGGCAGAGATAACGTGACACATACAGGCGTGTTGATGGGTACGCCTGAATATATGGCGCCAGAACTTGCAGAAGGCCATGCTTCTATCAGTACTGACTTGTACGCGTTGGCCATATTGCTCTATCAGATGGTCACCGGGCAATTGCCTTTCACTGGTGACACAGCTCTGGCAGTCTATATGAGGCAACTGCACGAAATTCCAGTTCCACCTTCGCGTCTCAATCCTTTAATCACTCCAGATGTCGACCGTGTTATTTTACGCGCATTGGATAAAGACCCTCGTCGTCGCTTTCAGACACCACATGAGCTGGCGCAAGCCTATCAACAAGCCGTAAACGCTCCAATGCTGAATGTTGTCTCATCCAATGCTACAAGAAGTTTTGTTGAAGCTGCTGTTACTTCGGCTCCAAATGAAGTCGCTCGCGAAGATAAACTTGTTTTGCCTGTACACAAGGTTCGTAACAATGTTGTAGCTCCAGCCTCGAAAGATAAAACCATAATTGAGCGCTCCAGTAATCTATCACGCCACTCTCCTCCAAGCGGACCCGTACGGCCCAGGAAACTTGACGATGATCGCTATGGTCGAAATTTGTTTAAGGTTACGGGTTTCATGGGTATTAGTTTCATGCTCATCATTATGTCGGTCATCCTTTTCGCTGTTTTTGAATATAGCAATAACAGGCAGGTCGAGAGAGATAAAGTTTTGGCGACACATACTGTCAAAACACATCATTCCGTCAAGGCGAACAATAATCAGGCGAAAAGCACTCCTATATCGCACGCAACTATTGTCCCTCTTTCACCTCAGCAAGCAGCTATTGCAAATGCCAGGACAATCACGAATACATCTCCCGTCTATGCAGATGATCTGAGTACGGACTTTATTAGTGACTGGTATGTGGATTATACGAACTGTGCCTTTATCGATAATACGTACCATGTCATAGTCAAGCAGAATAATGCCTTTCAAATGTGTGAATCGAGCATCTTATCGTATGACAACGCGGCCTTGCAAGTGGATGTATCACTACTTAAAGGGAGTGATGCAGGCATTATCTTGCGTGCCACCGATCAACAATTTTACGAGTTTGGCATCGATAATCAAGGCAATTTTTTCTTTCGCCGGCATGATCCCGATGCGGCGGGAGGAGGCAGCTTTACAGATCTCATCCCTGCGACAAAGAGTAATGCTATTCTTCCCGGTAAACGAAAAAATACGTTGCTTGTAATTGCGAACGGCAGTAATTTTGATCTGTTTATCAATGGTACCTATGTTGGAAATTATCAGGATAGCACTTATACCAATGGGCAGATTGGTTTTAGCGTCGAAACGTTATCCACGGTGAATTCCGGCGAGGCCAGCTTCTCCAACCTGAAGGTATATTCTGTATCTTCGTAAAATCTTCAAAGTGCCGTTATATTTTGTGAGATTTTTATAGATTTCTTCTTGCCATTTCGCAAAATCTTCGCTATCATATTCCAGGAGTCGATTGCTTTGATGTCCCTATCTTGATGAACCCCACTCCTCCAATGCAATCGGCAACAAAAGCAATATTTTACAAAATGAGGAATGAATATGCAAATTGATACTGTAATGCCGCAAACTGGATCTGTCCGCTTTCTCGATGCCTGCCACCTCCGGCAGCCGGATGCTACTCCCGTCTGGTTCATGCGCCAGGCTGGACGCTGTCTCGCTGAGTACCGTGAATTACGCAAGCGCTACGATATTCTCACAATGGCAAAAACACCGGAACTGTGCGCCAAGGTCACCCTGATGCCGGTCAATGAGTTTGGTGTCGATGCAGCGGTACTGTATGCCGATATCATGCTTCCTTTGGAAGGCATGGGTGTCTCGCTAGAAATTCAACCAGATCTTGGCCCAATCATTCATAATCCTATCCGCAGCATGCAAGATGTGAATGCATTGCGTCTCATTGACCCGGAGGAATCTACCCCTTTCGTCATGCAAGCAATTCGACTTGTTCGGCGTGAGTTGGAGGGAAAGCAGGCTGTTATTGGTTTTTCGGGCGCTCCTTTTACACTGGCCTGTTACTTAATTGAAGGCCGCCCTTCGCGCGACTATGCCCTGGCTAAATCATTGATGTATGGACAACCCGAAGTCTGGCATGCTTTGATGAACAAATTGACAGAGGTTGTGTCTCGCTACTTACTGGCGCAGATCTCGGCTGGGGTCGACGCTGTGCAGCTTTTCGATAGTTGGGTTGGTTCGTTGAGTCCCAGTGTCTACAGGCAATTTGTGCAACCCTACTCTCAACGCATTTTCGAAACGATCAAGCAAACCGCAACGCCTTCAATTCATTTTGGCACAGGTACTGCCAGTTTACTGGAGTCAATGACAGAAGCTGGGGGCGATATCATCAGCATCGATTGGCGTATGGATCTGGATGCCGCCTGGAAACGTATTGGCTATAATCGCGGTATACAGGGAAATCTTGATCCAACACTACTACTTACTTCCTGGGATGTAATTGAAAAAGGCATGCAAGATGTGCTGCAACGTGCTGCTAATCGCCCGGGACATATCTTCAACCTGGGACATGGCGTCCTCGCTGATACCTCACCTGACATGCTTCGAAGGTTAGTCGATGCTGTTCATGAGTCAACAAAACGCTAGTATCAAGGAAACGTAAATGACTAATGCACATATTGGGGTCATGTTGATGACCTATGGCTCGCCAGCAACTCTCGAAGATATTCCTACGTATCTGAAAAACATTCGTGGGGGGCGTCAACCCGACGATGAGTTGATCGCAGAATTTCGACGACGCTACACGCTCATTGGTGGTTCACCGTTGGTGCGCATTACGCGCGAACAGGCAGCCGCACTTCAGGATGAATTGAGGAATCAGCATCCTGATGGTCCCCTCTTTCACGTGGTTGCTGGCATGCGTTTTGCGTCTCCATTCATCGCCGATCTCGTGCCTGAAATTGCTACAGATGCCCAACAGATTATTGGCGTCATTATGTCTCCACAGTATTCGCCGATCATCATGAGTGGATATACGAATGCATTGGAAGATGCAATACAGAAACTGCATCGCGACGATCTCACATTGAAGATTGCCGGGGATTGGCATCTCCAGCCATACTTTTTGTTAGCATTAGCTCAACGTGTGCAACAGGCGCTTGATAAATTTCCAGCAGAGGTGCGTTCACAGGTTCCGGTACTCCTAACCGCGCATAGCATGCCCAAACGTGTTATAGAGAAGGAGCCTGACTATATCAATTCTCTCAAAGAAACTGCCGCGGGAGTTGCGGAACTGGTTGGTCTCTCAAATGAACGCTGGATGTTCTGTTATCAGAGCGCCGGGCACACACCCGAAGAGTGGCTTAAACCGGACTTCGCCGATATCATGCCAGAACTACAGGCTGCAGGACATAAACATGTTTTGATTGCGCCAGTGCAGTTCCTGGCTGATCATCTGGAAATACTCTACGATATCGAAATTGGCGCTCGCCAGCAGGCTGAAGAACATGGCATAAAGTTTGCTCGCACTGAGTCACTCAATACCTCACCCCTGTTCATCAAAGCTCTGGCAGATGTGGTGAAGAAGACAATGGCGCAGGCCTG
>CAVPEB010000070.1:0-35564 GCA_963702765.1 uncultured Chloroflexia bacterium | reverse complement strand
CGAAAAATTTTGTATGTTGGACCATCGTCGCCGGGCTAATGATTTCAGGTCCTCTTCAAAACCTCTCATCGAGAGCCAGTTGCGTGTTTCTCCTGTTACAACAATATCAGCCTGTTGAAGTTGTTCAATGTTAGCGGCTCCGCTTAGTTGCATGGCAACCTTTAGCTCAGCTATAATAGTTTCAAGCAGTTCACAAACCGCATCATAGCTCTGGCTGGCCGCTTTCAGGAAAGGAAAACCTATGCCAACGAGTGTTGCTCCAAGCGCCAGTGCTCGCGCCATATCCAGTCCTGTGCGCACTCCGCCTGTAGAGATCAACGGTATATGAGCAACTTTTGCCTCAATAATTGAGACAGGTGTGGCTATACCCCAATCTCGAAAAAGCACACCAATGGTATGTGTTCTTTCGTCACCACGTGCTTTAGATCGTTCTGCCTCCATTGCAGACATACTGCTTCCCCCTGCTCCTCCGACATCTATGGCAGCAACACCGCAGGAACGCAACAAGAGTGCTTGCTCGCGACAGACTCCAGCGCCTGTTTCCTTGGCGATTATTGGAACGCTGACTTTTTCTGCGAGTGTTTTGAGTGCTGCCGCTTCACCTACTGTGCGCCTGTCACCTTCAGGTTGGGTTGCTTCCTGGAGACTGTTCATATGAACAGCAAGTGCATTTGCTCCGATCATAGTCACAGCGTGCTCGACCTGCTGGATGGTGAATGGAGCATGCCGTGCCTGGGCAATAAGTTGTGGCGCTCCTATATTAGCAATCAAAAAGGTTGTGGGAGCGTGTTCACGGGTAATAGCATAGCTGCCGATCACATCAGGATTGACGATGCCAGCACGTTGACTGCCTACTCCAAGGGCTAAACCGTAGTGTTCCGCTGCGCGTGCAAGGTTGCGGTTGATCGATATTACATCGTCATGGCCGCCGGTTAAAGAAGAAATGAACAGGGGATAACGCAGCTTATGGCCGAGGAAGCTGACAGAGGTATCGATCTCATCTAGATCTACTTCTGGGAGCGCCTGGTGCACAAATTGGATATCGTTCCAATTAGCCTTCTGTGCTACAGAGATGTCCTGTCCGAGCGCTATGTTCACATGTTCAATTTTTCGCTGTTTCACTTCGTCGGTCATAGAATACGTTCATCCTTTCGTTGCTTCTTATCAGACGTGTAATCAAATAGATGAGAGGGATGCCAAAGATGAGTAATGGTTGATAGATGACGATCGGCACATTGTTCACATAGAGTAGAGGATAAGTGAGCAGAGCAGTACATGAGAGTAGAAGAACACTTATAGTGAGCGTATCAAAACGACGCAGCGCGATAATCCATAGCGCCCATACAATGTACCAGGGCCAGAATTGTCCTGCTAGAAGTATTAAAAATCCTAGCATAACAAGGCACAAGCTGGTGAGAAGCAAATCAACGCTTCGTACTCTCCTGAAGAGATAGAGGTATAAGAGGACGAAGATGAATATGGCTGAAGCTTGCACTGCCATGTTAGCGATTGGAATAGCCTGTAAATAATTTGTGGGAAAAGTCGCTGGTGGGTACAAGATGCGAAAGAGAAAACTGTTGAGCAACTGAACAGGTATTACCAGGATGCTTAGAGGTGAGTGTATAAGGTATTGCATATCAAAAGGTGAGAAGATGGATGTAAATGTTGAGATACGTTGCCAGAGTAAAAAGTAGAGAACTGATGCAGTTATAACTGCGACAAGGGTCTTCCAAATGCATTCCCAAATTACTTGTAGATACTTTCCTCTCAGACTCCTAAAAGAAAGGGGAATGGGGGTACCTTGCTCGCCACCGGGTATCTGCGTCTCATTGGCCGTTTGTTTGGTCGTGCGTAGCATACTGAAATAGATCATCATCGGAGCAAACAACAGGGCTATACCATTCATACTCATTGCACATCCAAGGAAAACAATGCCACAAAAATCGAACAGATAACTTTTCGACTGGATAATAAGCAAGGTTGTCACTAACAAAAAGAAAATGAGCAAGCCATCATTGTATCCATAGCCTGCCAGCTCTAACTGCACAAGTGGATTCCATGCATAAAGCAGGGTTCCTCCAAGACGTCGCGCAGGGGCAAATTTGGATAGAATGGTCCAGATAAGCAAGCAATTGGCGAGATGAAAGAAGAGAGCGAGCCCTTTGTACAGATAGTTGTTTGCATCATTATTGAAAAGTGCTGGTACAAAAAGCAAAGTAATGCCGAAGGTTGTAGCACCAATGATTGGCACTAATAGCCAGCGAGATGTGAGAGGCATGTTAGTAGTTGTGTGGAATGTCTTTCCTACTATGTAAAGATAGATACTTGAAAGCGAGATGATAACCAGGCTAAGCAACAGGAAATGTGCGCCGGGATTGGTAGATCTAAGACTCGAAATAGAAGTTTTAAACACCAAGGATTGCGCGGGCGCAATAATCCAGAGCCAGATAGGATCTGATGCTGGATATACAGGATGGGTCATGTTGAAAGGCAAGAGCATGCATATCAGGATGAATAACAATTCGAGCATGCCGCCGAGAAGCAAAACGCGGGTAAGAGGGGAGACCCGTTGAAGACCCGTTAAGGCTTTCATAGTTTCAGCCTGGCAAAGGTAGTGTTAATATATGTGACGTAGTACTCGGTATCAGTCAATTCGAGAAGCTCGTCGTAAGAGAGGTAGCGCGCCACATCCTCATCTTTGCCGAGGGCCTGAATCAATGCCTGCCCTTCTATATTCCCTATACTCGACATACTCCAGATTTTCTTGGCGTTACGTTGTACCATCTGATAGGCCTCCTGTCTTCCAACTCCTTTTTCGATGAGTGCAATCAAGATGCGCTGTGAAAAAATAAGTCCTCCTGTCATATTCAAATTGGTGAGCATACGTTCCTCATCGACCTCAAGGCCAGTCATCACTTTGTTAAAAATATGCAGCATATAATGGAGTAATGTACAGGCATCAGGAATAATAATTCTTTCTGCTGAGGAATGGCTGATATCGCGTTCGTGCCAGAGAGCTACATTTTCCATTGATGTTACGGAAAAGCCGCGTAAGACACGCGCTAATCCACAGACTCGTTCGCACAGTTCAGGGTTGCGTTTATGTGGCATAGCTGATAAACCCTGCTGGCCAGAGCTGAAAGGCTCAAATGCCTCGCTCACTTCTGTCCGTTGCAAGTGACGAATCTCCTGGGCCATTTTCTCCAGTGAGCTACCAATGAGCGCCAATGTCGTAATAAAGTATGCATGACGATCGCGAGACACTATCTGACTGGATGTAGGAGCAACACTTACACCTAACTGCTCGCAAACAAATTCTTCAATCTGTGGTGGAATCGTGGCATGCGTACCAACAGCACCCGAGATTTTGCCCGCAGTCACCTCATCAAGCGCTGCAGCAAGATGTTGTTGTGCGCGACGCAGTTCGTCTACCCATAACGCTAACTTCAATCCAAAGGTGATCGGCTCGGCATGAATGCCGTGAGTACGACCAACCATCAGGGTATATTTATAACGTAGTGCAGCCTGGGCGACGGTTTCTAAAAGTTCGGAGAGCGATTTGACCAGGAGCGCTCCCGCTTCTTTGATTTGCATCGCAAGCCCGGTGTCAAGCACATCAGAAGAGGTCAATCCCAGGTGAATGAAGCGTCCTTCCGGGCCAAGCTGTTCCTGAATAGAACGTAGAAAAGAAATAATATCGTGATGGGTTTCCTGCTCGATTTCGTGCATGCGCTGCGCATTATAGCGAGCTGCACGGATCTTTTCGATACTCTCTTTAGGAATGACACCTTCGCTCGCCCATCCTTCGCAGACGAGCAATTCGACCTTAAGCCAGAGATCAGTTTTGTGAGTAGCTGACCATATGCTAGCCATCTCAGGCAGTGAATATCGTTCAATCATGCTATAAAATAATTCCTCAATGTGTTACACTTCAGCGGAAAGATAATTTGCAACCGTAGTGTATCACACACATATGCATGTATGGGCTAGAACAATGATAGGGATGTCAGGAGCGCCAATGAACCTATGAACGTTGAACAGACTATTCGATTTCGTTTTTCTGCCCATACTCGACATCTCATGATACTAACCATCCTTTCTGCTGTTGTGAGTGTGATTGCAGGTGCAATGGCTTTGCTCATAGGTTTTCGCCTGCTTTCGAGCAGTCTGGATGGTTTGCTCTTACCAGCTTACATTATTGCGATGTGTGCCGTGGCTGTTCTGCTACTGGTACTCGTCCTGCAGTATGGCTATTCTCATTCAGGAATATGGATTGAACCTGATAAGATACGCGTGCGGTTCCCAGGTACGGATGAGCAAGAGATGGCCTGGTCAGAGGCTCTTTTTGCCGTTGACGAAGGAGAAGCTTACCTGCGCGCAAGCAAAGGTAAGGAGGGCGTGGGATTTCTCTTTGGTGAAAGACGCTATGTACGTTTGTTTCTTGAGGGTTTGATGCCCGAGCAACGCGTTCAATGTGAGCAGGCGCTAGCCGAACACGTGCCTGTGCGCCAGCCTCTGCGCTTCACTTTGATGACACTGTTGAACTCAAAGGGTGAGTTAGTGGCGAGGGGACGCATGTATTTATTTGAAGATGCATTCGTGTGCGTAGAAAACCGTGGTGAGAAACGTGTATTTGTAAACGCCTCGCTTAAAGACCTGAATTCCATCAAGCAGCGTGCCTCCTTTTACATAGGAAATTTGGAGTGTGAAGCGTTCACTTTCAGATATAGGAAAGAACATGTCATAATGCTCGGTTATGAAACGACGTTCAACAGGGGTATTGGTAACAGCTCTCACTGGTCAGTGACTGGTAGGGCGGCAGATTGGGTTGAGGCTTTACAGAAGCG
The DNA here is from genome assembly GCA_963702765.1 of uncultured Chloroflexia bacterium. Classification (GTDB taxonomy): domain Bacteria; phylum Chloroflexota; class Ktedonobacteria; order Ktedonobacterales; family Ktedonobacteraceae; genus DATMNR01. Next base: position 30,717 of record CAVPEB010000070.1, on the reverse strand, counting down.
GACATAATTGATAACTAAAAGAGAATTCGGGCATAAAAATGTCCCAAAAAGTGTTCTAATGTGGTAGAATATGAAAAATCTGCAGTAGATAGTTAGCAGGGCGGTACGGTCTACTATCTTGACGGAAGAGATGCATCCGTGTACAATCATCTCCGCAACCATAACTGTTGAAATACAAGCATGCTCTGTAGCTGATATGTTTCGTAGCTATTGAGCAGCGGTAAATAAGAATTAAACCCGGGAGTTTTTATGAAAAAGGGAATACATCCAAATTACATTGATGCCACAGTAAGCTGTGCTTGTGGAAATAGCTTTCAAACACTCAGCATCAAACCTCTATTGAAGATTGATGTCTGTTCGAATTGTCACCCATTCTTTACTGGACAACAGAGAATTCTTGACACTGCAGGACGTGTAGAGCGCTTCCGCAGAAGATTCAATTTGCAGGAAGAAGAGTAATCTACTCAGGAATGAGGTCACGGGGATAAAGGATCTGAAATACAGCCTTTATCCCTGTTTATTTGTGCTTTTCTAATTTTTTAGGAAGTAAGAGGGAAAAACCCCTTGATAGGGCCTCAAAGAACCATACTTTTCCTAATTGCTGATACAGGAGCAGGGCATCGTAGCGCCGCGAATGCTATTCGGAATGCTATAACTTTTCTTGTCCAAAAAAGGCAAGAAGAGAAGTTGGTACAGGAGCAGGCGAGCGAAGAAGAGCCAGAGAGCATTTCCGCTCAAACGGGCTGTCGTATTGAGATTGTCGATGTGTTTGAAGAGTATAGCCGTTTCCCTTTGCGTGAAGCTGTAAAGCTTTATGGGCCTGCAATACGCTACAGGCCAAAACTGTATGGGCGTATTTTTCAGTTTAGTAATCAGGCCCAAAGATTTTCAGCCATGAAGTCGGTTTCAACGCCTCTCATATATAACGGGCTGTTGCGCTTAATAAAGAGTGTAAAACCCGATGTCATTGTCTCCGTTCATCCCTTACTCAATCACGTTACGATTCGTATACTGCAAGATTTAGGCCTGCATATTCCCTTCGTCACAGTAGTTACCGACCTCGTTACTGCTCATCACGCCTGGTTTGCTCCGGGAGCAGATGCTTGTATTGTGCCAACAACATATATCAGGGAACTTGCATTGAAGCAGGGGATGGACCCGCATCGAGTTCACCTCTTAGGTATGCCAATTGATCCAAAGTTCACTCTATCATTTGAGAGCAAGCAAGAATTGCAACGCAAATTAGGTTTAAAACCCGATCTGCCTGTCGTTTTGCTGGTTGGTGGCGGTGAAGGCGCGATGGGATTGCGTGCAGCTGTTCAAGCTATTTCCCAGGCACGTTTACAAGTGCAGTTGCTCGTTATTGCCGGCCGCAATAAGCGATTGTACGTAGAACTCCAACGTTTACGTTCGAGTTTACATGTTCCGGCCAGGGTTTTTGGCTTCGTGCAAAATATGCAAGAAATGATGCATGCTTCGGATGTGATCGTAACAAAGGCAGGTCCAGGGACAATATGTGAGGCGCTGGCATGCAATCTGCCGATTATTCTGAGTGGTTACGTTCCTGGACAAGAAGAAGGAAATGTAACCTATGTCGAGGAAAACCAGGTTGGCATGTTGGCATATGACTCCGTTGAGCTGATTAATATACTCCGCCGCCTGTTGATGCCAGGTTCAGAATTGTTACGTCAAGAGCTGGAAAACGCGAAACGAATTAGCCGCCCTGGCGCATCCTTCGACATTGCGAACTGTATTCTGGACTTTCTTCCTGCTGCAGAAACACCCGGTGTTTGGAAGAATGGAGAAGGAAAAGGAGCAGGTAGAATAAACTCGCGGCAGCGTCGTTCGAGTATACCTTCAAGAACAATACAGCCTGGTGTGCCAGCTTCACGCTCCCGCGTCGCAATGCGCACCTTTCGGCGCAGATTACGACGATTAGCTTTTTTGCAGCGACCAGTGCATGATCTCTCACAATTACGCTCTCAACCCTTGATAATGCAAGAGCAAGATCCAAACCTCGATACACCAAAGGTCAACTGAAAGGGAAGATAAGCAGATGGCAACCTTTTATTATGGCGGGCAAGCGGTTATGGAAGGAGTGATGATGCGAGGGCGCAGATCGGCCGCTATGGGGATTCGAAAACCAGATGGAAGCATCTATCTGTATGAGGAAGCACTAAATCCGCGCCTGTATCAAAATCGACTCTTTCGACTCCCGTTCATAAGAGGGATGCTTTTATTGTGGGAAATGCTGATACTAGGCACGCGACTCATGACTCTCTCTGCAAACATAGCAACTGGCGCATTTGATCCAGTTGCATCTACTGAAGAAGACACCGATCATACAACGCACCAATCTGATGCGGCCGTTTTTCACAAATCCCCTGATGTCATGCCTGAAATTGCTGAAACCCCACCACAACAGATAGGTGGCGTAGCGTTGTTTTTCACTTTGCTCATCCCGTTAGGTTTTGCTGTTGCGGTCTTCTTCCTGGTCCCATTGTTAATAGCAGGCTTTGTGAGTAATCAAACTGGTGGGGGCTGGCTAAACTTGACAGTAGAAGGGCTGATTCGACTGGGTCTCCTGATTGGATATCTGTACCTGATTGGTCGCATTCCTGATATCCAACGCATCTTTGGGTATCATGGCGCAGAGCATAAAGCTATTAACGCTATGGAGCATGGTGAACCTCTCGATATCCCACATGTGCGCGCGGCTTCGCGTGTTCATACACGCTGTGGTACGGGCTTTCTTTTGCTTGTCGTTGTCGTTTCCATCGTGGTGTTTGCTTTTGTTGGCTCACCCTCGCTTTTGATCAAAATCCTCTCACGGGTGTTGTTGGTGCCTGTGGTAGCCGGCATAGCCTATGAGTTAATGCGCCTGGGAGCTGCGAATTATCGTTATCGTATCGTGCGCTGGCTACTCGCACCAGGTCTTGCATTGCAAGGGTTGACCACGCGAGAGCCTGATGATAGTATGATTGAGTGTGCAATCGCTGCCTTACATCGTGTTATGAACCGTGATAGTCAGAATATGAGACAAGATCATGGGTCTGCAGGTGTGGAACTACCACCCTTAGCCATATCGAGATAAAAGGATATTATTTGTATGTCTACTAACCCTGAAGTCACTCCTCCTCCTGCAGATACCCCAGAAACGATACCCATAGAACGCCCTCGTGTAAGTTTTTCAGGGGTTCACTGGTTTTCTACAGGTATTGTGCGTCTATCCTATCGCGGTTGGACACGTGTTGCTGCGTTTCTTTTCCCAGAGGATTCAAAAGCAGAACATATCGCGCAAGCGTTGCATATTCCCTTGCCTGACAAGCTGAATATGAGCTGGATAACTACCCACCTTGCTGTAGGAGGACGAGTTCATCCAGAGGATATCAAAGCATTGGCCGCATCAGGTGTAACGCATGTCGTGGATACCCGTTCGGAATATTGCGATGATGCTGAGGCATTGGCTAAAGAGCATATTGAACTATTGCACCTGCCTACTCCCGATACCCGACCGCTCACAATTGAGCAGATGCTAGAGGGATCGCAGTGGGTTAAGGCGCGGATGGAGCAAGGGGGACGGGTATTGATCCACTGCGAACATGGCGTTGGTCGTAGTGCCCTTCTTACCTGTGCGGTGCTTGTATACAATGGAATGCACGCACAGGAAGCTTTGCAGTTGGTGCAACAGAAACGCTGGCAGGCCGCTCCTAATCACAGGCAGGTCAGGCGTTTGAGAGAGTTCGAGTCGGCTGTAGCAGTATTGCGTAACGCATAGTCTTTGATTGCTTGCGCTACTCCATCTTCTTGATTACTGGCTGTGACGGCTCGCGCAGCGGCTTTTACTGCCTCGGAAGCCTGTCCCATCGCGACTCCCCAACCAACAGTTCGTAGCATCTCGATATCATTGTTATTGTCTCCAATGGCCATGATTTGCTCCAATGGAATGTTGAGATATCTGGCAAGTTCAATGACGCCGCTTGCCTTGGAACACGATGGGTTCATGATTGCCAATTCGGAACTGCCATAATTGCCTCGCCTCGTAATTGTCCAACTGCATTCAAGTGCGGTGACTTCTGGCAATAATGCGTGAATGACCTCTTCTGAAGCAAATGCCACTACCCTGATAGGATCAGGATGACCTGCACAGAGCGTCTCGAATGGCATGCGGTGTACTTGCACTCGGGAACTGGCAAAGTACGTATCTACCCAAGGATTATCAAAAGCAGATGGCCCTGACCAAATTTCCTCTTCAGTACCCTTAAATGGGTGTACGACTGGCTGAATGTTGTGGCGAATCAACACATCTACTGCCTGTTGTCCCACATGTGCAGAGAGAAGGTGATCGTGCAAAATTGCTTTCTGCGGGTGTTGTATAATGATCGCCCCATCGTACAGAATAAGTGGAGTATTCAGACCCAGTTCATCTGCAATGGGTGCAGTATTACTATAGCGGCGCGCTGTCGCAAGCGTGATTGCTATCCCCCCTTGCTTGGCTGCCTGAACGGCTGTTAACGAGCAAGGAGTGATATTTCCTTCGGGTGAAAGTAACGTACCATCAATATCAATGACTATCATTTTTATTATCGCTGGAGTATCCATATGTCTGGCATCTTATCCTTTGAAGCAGATTAATACGACGGGATCTACTTAAATACCCGTCGTATTTCCCCCGGACACGGGCATATGCTAACTATAGCACATTACCAATATCCCAATTCAAGAAGAGCGCTAGCGATGAAAACCACCAGCGCTCTTCTTCAGAGAAATCCAAACATAAGGATGAATGTGAGATCTGATCGTGAACCTAGCCACCAGTATAACCGAGAACATCATCACCACCCTGGGTGCCATTGACGTTCCAGTACATTGGCCGTTCCACTACGAAAACACTACTATCCGTCGTCTGTACCGTCATCGATACCTGGTAGCCTGCCGTTCCATCACCAGGGTGAAGCATCCGTAAGACAACGATTTCGTTGATATTCACAGTGTAGCGACTATGCGCCAGTACCTTAATCGGAAACGAGTATACGGTACCTTTAGCGTTGATCAATGTCACCCACACTGTCTCAAGATTATTGGTGGGGTTCTGTACGGTGAGCCACTCATCATAGCCCTTGAAGGTGTAGCCTTCAGAAAAACTGTATGACGTTGCAGTAGCCGACCCCGATTGACCGATCACATCTGTGCCGCCCATTGCAATCGTTGTCTGATTGAGAGCGCGATCATAATGGTTAAAGTGAAAGAACATTTCACGTTCAGCAACAATGTTCGTTCCAGTGTTCGTAGTAATCTCCACTGAGACACTTTGTGAGAGGTCGCACGGCGTGGGCGAGCAAATGCCTGCACCTCCAGGATGGCTCGTTGCAAAGTTCACATCCAGGGTAATGCTGTCATTGGCACTCACGGGATAGGTATTGGTGAGTGTTGAGCCGTTGTCATACTCTAACATTACTGTGGCATTAGCTGTAGTAGGACCAAAGTTGGCAAGTAGCAGATTCTCTTGAAATTGACCTCCTATGTAGCCCTCGGCAAAACGCCAGTCATTTGCCGGAGCAGGCGCTCCAACAACCGTGGCGGCGCCAGAAATGTTTTGAGCATTACCATAGGAGAAGTTGTTGAAGTATGTAGGTCGTTCCACTACAACTGGTTGATCAGAATGTACCCAGGTAGCCGAGCGATTGTTTACGTTCTTAGGAATGATTGTGCCGCGGATACCTGAAGGTACTGCCAGCGTATCCTTCCCAAGTGTTGAGCCTGCCAGGTAGTACGTGACCGTGATGTCGGCAGTTTGCCCACCAGGCGGATTTAAGATAGTAATATAGGAATGGTATTGACCAAGTGTGGATACATCGGCAAAGTAGTAATCGGTGCCGAGCGTGGTCGTTCCTAGTGCGTCCGTGCCACTGCTAATGCCAAAGAAGTTGTTGAAGTACATTGGCCGTTCAACGACTACACCTTTGCAGCTAGAAGTATTGGTAACCTGCACAATCGTCGAGACACCCTGGTAGGAACTTGAATTTGCGGCGACACCAAGATCATTGTTAACACCTTCAGTCCAACGTGTATCAGGTTGAATAGTAAGCGGAATAGGATTGAGCGTACTGCTGCTTAACAAGTACTGGATCGTGATGTTGCAAGTATTAACTGGGTCGGTGTTTTGGATGGTCAAGTATTCAGTGAAACCCTGGCCAACCTTGCCTTCAGCAAAGTACCATGTTGGATGTACTGGGCCTGGAGGTGGGTTCGGCAGTGGTGTACCCGTTGGTGTTGGCGAGGGTGTGCTGGTGGTGGTAGGTGAAACAATACTGGTAGGGCTTGTGGTTGGTGAGAGCGTGCTGGTAACGGTTGTGTTGGTGTTACTGCATTCGGAGCAGCATGCGCTCTCAGGTGTGAACTAAGAAGTGTCCAGGTCAGTGCTAAGCTACCAATTACAGATAGCGTTGCAAGTCCTACACGTACGATCAACCCCACGTTATTCCCTGTTGATCGTAACTTTCCCCAGAAGTTGTTCGCATTCATAACAAGTCTTTAAACTCCATTGTACTAGAGTTCCAAACATACGATTGACGAAAAAAACCATCCTCAATGATACATATAGATTAAATAGAGAAGTTTCAAAATATCAATAAAAATAGCCTTAAAGCACACTTAGCAAATTACTGTTTTCCTGATAAGTACAACGTTAGATATTGTTGAGAATCACTCTCAACTCAATGAGCTAGACATTCTTCTCAGGCTTCTGCTACAATTTCTACATGAATATGCAAGAAAATCGTTCCAGGCATGAACTCATAAAACAACAATCTAGTTCTAGTAATTTCAAAAGCGAAGATCTAGTGCGGCGTGAGATGACGCTCCAATGGAGGGATATAGACGGTCTGGCATTGCTACCCGATGATCAACCGACCAGTACCGTGCGCGATAGTCTCTATGATCTTATTCCCCTCGGGCCTCGTGAGGAGAAAATAATCGGCACAGCTCCTTTTCTACGCTTACAAAAAATCAAGCAACTTGGTTTTGTGTACCGAATCTGGCCTGGTGCAACACATACCCGCTATGAGCATAGCCTTGGATGCTATTATCTGGCTGTTCGTGCATTGCGCGCTTTGCTTCAACGAGGAGATGATGGAGGCCTTTTTGGCGTATCCGTGAGCAGTGTTCAAACGCTTGTCGTTGCCGCTCTGCTCCACGATATAGGACATTATCCGTTCTCACATACAATCGAGGAACTGGGCTATCCTATTATTGCACACGAAAAAGTGGGGCGCTCAATCATTGAAAAGAGTGAAATTGCCACGATTCTCGAGAGAGATTATCACCTCTCACCTGAGCGCGTAGCCGATTTTATAGATCCTCCTAAGGCAAGAGCCTTGCCTGCCGATGATCAGTTGCTGAATAGTTTATTGAGTGGTGCGCTGGATGTTGATAAGTTGGATTACCTTCCGCGAGATGCACGCGCCTGTAATGTACCTTATGGGGGTGTCGATGTCGCGCGCCTACAGTTGTCACTGCGGATTCATCCCAACGTTCATAATCAGCGACGTATCGTTGTGACACATAAAGGCATCAGCCCACTACACTCGCTTCTTCATGCTCGACAGGAGATGTTCGATAACATTTACTGGCATCACACAGCACGCGCGTTGCAGGTAATGCTAATGCGAGCCGTCCACGAGGCTATGTTATGTGGAGCGCTGCAAGTCGAACAACTGGTGGGTTTAGATGATGCTTCCCTGCTTTCTCTACTGAAGGAAACGCAGATGCCAATCAGCTCCCGCAAGTTGGCAGACGATTTAGAACAGCGCCGTCCCTATAAAGTAGCCATAGAAATTAGCCGCCTGGCTGGCCGCATCTATAGTCGTCTTGAGGCGCTCTTCTGGGATACTCAACGGCGGCGCCATATCGAACAATTGCTTGCCGCTGAACTGGCTAGCGCTTTAGAGATAGAAATTGCCGATTACGAGGTACTCTTCGATATTCCGCGCCCTGAAAAGTGGGAAATGGATGTGTGGGTAACCTTTAGCAATCCACCTGTTGGTATGAATTCACTGGTAACCTGGGTTGAGGCCACTGGTTTACAACCAGATGATTTAGCACGCTATGAACAACACCAACGCCGCATTCGTGTTGTAGTGCCTGATCGAATTCGCGAAAATGTAAAAGCTCGCAAGGATGATGTACTTTTGCCTGCTTTGGAGCGCCTGGTGATGATGGAATAACGCTCGATTAGATAGCTTGCTTCATCTCTTCCGCTTCTTCTGGTACATCATACGCATCGCCTTCTCATGTATCCTGCGGGCGGGCGGGTACTCATCATCGATCTTCAAAGCCTGTTCGGCAACGCTAACCGCTTCGCGATATCGCTGTAATCTGTAGAGGTTATCAGCCTTGATCGTCCAGTAGCGCACGTTGGTTGGTTCGAATTCCAGGACTTGTTCAACAACCTCATTCGCCTCTTCGAAGTGTGATGTGCCTCTTAAAGCTGATATATGCAGGTCCCAGGTAAGTGGACTTTCAGGGGCGAGAGGCATCAGGTGTTGCGTTATCTCAAGCAAGCGATCAAATTGCCCTGTTGTGCGTAAAGCGCTTGCCATTAGATTAAGAGCGGTAACATCGTCTGGCGCGATTTCTAGCGCACGTTCCATGAGTACGATGACTTCTTCAAAGCGCGCATACCTGCGTAAGATTTCACCTTTTGTTTGCAAGGACAGAAGAAAGTCCGGGTCGAGATCCAGACTTTGGTTAACTGCATCTAGCGCTGCATACAAATGGTTCATGCGCAGCAGAGCTAGCGCTTTATTGCACATGGTGCGAGCATCATCCGGGTCGAGTTCAATTGCGCGCTCAGCATAGCGTAAAGCTTCTTCTGGATGATTTTGCAACAGTTGTTGCCCACAACGATTAAACCAGGCCAGGGCCAGATTGGTGTCGAGAAGTAAGGCCTGATCATTAGCAATGGTAGCTTCGGAGATGCGCTCTAGTTTCTGCAATGCCCGTGCCTGGCAGGCCAAAGCCAGAGCTGAACTCGGGTCAATATCCGCAGCGGATCGAGCGATGTCATACATCTTTTGGTAGTTACCGAGTCTATCAAGAGCCAGGGCCAACCCAAGAAGAGCATCCACATCCTCTTCATCATTTAGCAGAAGTTCGTTGAATGCAGTTAATGCCTCTTGCCATTCTTTGGCTTGCAAGTGTTTGTGAGCGTGACGCCGTAATTTCTCAAGTTCTTCCGCTGTATTTGATGCTGCTCTTCCATCCACAGAATGTAAGCCTCGCTTCGGCTCTACCTTCTTATCCAAAAAGTTGACCTCCTGCTCTAAATCCTGTGGGCTATTATCGCATTAATGTCTTGTGGTGGCAATAGGCGGCCAGAGTAGGAAGTCTACTTTTGAATAAGGCGCTGGCTACTACACAGGCATTTTAGCTTTTTCTGGATTTGCCTGGCTGGCTGTGGCTGGACGGTGGCTTGCAATGAGCACACCTGCGAAGAATACTGTCCAACCGAAGGCCTGGATAATCCAGAAACTGCTTTGTAATCCAAAGAAGCGAGCGAGGCTTCCGGCGGCAGCATTCAGCAGATCACCTGCGAGAATCAGTACATTAGCCCACAAAAGGTTGATTGTCTGAATACCTGCCACACTTGACTGTCGGCGAATCAGCTTCCAACCCGAATAGAGTGCAACACCGACCACTGCCAGCACTCCCAGCGTATTCAGGATAATAATCGTAACCAGCCATGCACCTGGTTCAAGGATGCCCGTACCTGGAGTACCTGCAATCTGGCTGAGTTTGGACAGATTGATTGTGGCTGTAGAGATAAGTACTATTGCCAATAAGCTTAGCGCACACAGAACAATCAGGCAAATGCGCGTAATACGTGGACTGGCAACTAGCGCGATACTCCCAAGGCCTAGCCAAGCGGGCACAAGAGCGGCGCCAAAAATGTAATAGATGCGGAAAAGCGCAATGCCTATACTACTTGTTGGTCCTATAATGACCATAAGCACGTATGCAAGCGTGGCCAGAAATGCCATAATCAGTGCAATTGACCAGTAGAGTTGAGAGGGACGTTTTCGTCGAGCGTACTGACGCAGGACTGCTCCCGCAAAGAGGCCGGTAACTACGACATTGACAACGGCGAAGAGCAATAAAATAGAGTTATTTGTCATGGCTTGATTCCACCTTTGTATAGTATTCAGGTTGTGAAACAACACAATGGCCGTTAAGAGAATACTCTAGATTGGTCTTTCCGTCAAGCCTTAAATATATGAAAATCTGTATAAATGTATAGAAAATGTTTGTGATTTTGAGATTCTTAGAGTGCGCTAAAGCGAGGAAAAACTCTTGTTCTCACCTTGCCATCAGGCTTATACTATATTCTGAAGGAGTTGGACAACATGACCCAAAAACTCGGAGACGAGAAGCAAGAACAAGATCTGGCGAGGATACAGCGCAAGGAATTGAAGGAGGAGTTGGCTGATAATTATGCGCGTTTGCCTCGCAGACCTCGTAATCGGCGCAGGATCATTACTTTTGGTGTGCTTGGGGTCATTGCGCTATTCGCAGGTATCTTTGGCTGGCTCGTCTTGCTCCCTTCGTCTGCTCAACAACCCGTTGCTGGTGTAGCCATTGGCACTGAAGCTCCCGATTTTACGCTGCAAATTTATGGTGGTAGTAACTTGGGCGCTATGGTAAATCTGAAAGCATTGCATGGCCACCCTGTCATACTCAATTTCTGGTCCGAGTCTTGCGCTCCCTGTCTACAAGAAGTTCCCTACCTGGAACGATTTTACTCGCAATATGCAGCGAAGTATCACTTTGCGTTGTTGGGTATCAACCAAGCCGATCCGAAAGATGATATAGCTACTTTTGGCACTAATAGTCATGTTACCTACCCTCTCCTTTTCGATAAAGGGGGTAGCGTTAATGCTACGTATGCAGTCACAGCCATTCCAACTACCTACTTTATTGATAGTAGCGGCATTGTACGCTCAGTCTTCGTACAACCACTTACTCCTCGAACGATGCAACAAGGTCTCACCTCAATAGGAATGAGTATTTAGCATTGCTACCTATCCCACTGAGTGTGCGCTCGTACTACTTCAACGTGTTTCAGCCATGTATAATTTTTAGTGTAGTTGATTGTTCATGCCAGAGTATGCTGTAAGGAGCATGCAGTGAAAATATTAGTGCTAAACGCAGGTTCAAGCAGCCAGAAGAGCTGTTTGTACGAAATAGATGAAAATGCCGACTTGCCTGAATGTGCGCCCGTGCCGCTCTGGCAGGCCTATGCGGATTGGACGCATCATCATGGAACCACGGAGGTGAAGATCAGTAATGCGAGTGGCGTTACGTTCGAAGATAACCTCGAAACGGATGTGCGTTCAGATGTGATTGAATATATTCTCAAGACCCTTTGGAGTGGTAAAACTCGGGTCCTATCTCAAGCTTCTGACGTTGATATTGTTGGGCATCGTGTAGTTCATGGCGGAACTGAGTTTGAGAAGAGCATTCTGGTTACTCCCGAAGTGAAGATGGCAATTTCACGTATGGCCATTCTGGCGCCTCTACATAATCCCGCGAATCTTGAAGGTATTGAAGTTGTTGAACGCATCTTTCCCAACATTCCACAGGTAGCAGTATTCGACACAGCTTTTCACCGCCACATGCCATTAGCAGCAATGGTGTATCCTGGCCCTTATGACTGGTATGAACAGCAGATTTTTCGCTATGGATTTCATGGTATCAGTCATCAGTATTGCTCAAGGCGCGCTGCTCAGATTCTCGGCAAGGACCTCGAATCCCTGCGGCTTATCACCTGCCATCTGGGCAATGGCTGCTCACTAGCGGCTATTCATCATGGCCTCAGCATCGAAACAACCATGGGGTTTACACCCCTCGAAGGGCTGATGATGGGCAGTCGCTCAGGCTCAATCGATCCTGGTATCATGCTCTACTTGCTGCAACAAAAGAAGGTAACGGTAGAGCAGTTAGATGAAACGCTCAATAAAGCCTCTGGACTTAAGGGTATTTCAGGTACAGGTGATATGCGACAGATCTTGCGCGACATCAAAGAAGACAAACCTCGCGCAAAACTGGCCTTTGATATGTTTGTACATCGCCTGCGCTACTACATTGGCGCTATGCTTGCGACGCTCGGCGGTTTGGACGCTCTTGTTTTTTCTGGTGGTATAGGTGAAAATGCTGCCGAAGTGCGTTCAGCAGTATGTGAGTCATTTGCTTTTCTCGGTCTAAAGCTTGATGAGCAGAAAAATATTCAATCCCCTCCAGATCAACTGATCAGTGCAGCTGATTCAGCAATCCCCACACTAATCATTCACACACAGGAAGATTGGGCCATTGCCAGAGAATGCTGGGAACTGGCATAAGCCTTGTGATCAACGTAATGCAACACGCCTGCGCCTGGTGACAATCAATACAATAATACTTACGGCTAACACTAAAACACCGGCGCCAAGTCGTACTAAAGGTTGACTGAAGTCGATGATGGGTGGAATAGCAGGGCTTTGGCTTTGATTTGTTGAATGATCGGAACTCGAAGGTGCCGTGGCTGTGCCGTTCGGAGAGAGCGAATGGGCTGTCTCCGTGGGTGAATTTGTTGTCGCTGATCCCTCTGCAGGAAAGGCATTGCTGGGTTGGTGAACACCTGGAGTAGTGACTCCAGGATGAACGGGAGCAAATGTACTGCCGGAAGAAGTACTTGAGGCAGAATTGCCTGCACCACTGTATAGAAGTGGCAGCATGCCGGAAATGATGAAGCACAAAGCAAGCACTGCGGCAAGGGTGCTTACGATCCTGATCGAACGACGCAGCACGGACCTCTGTGGACGTTGCCTTTGTGGAAGCGCTGTAACTGGTGCATCTTGTCGAATTGTCCGTTCTGGAAGAATTGAAACATTGTGAGGCAAGACGAATGAGCGGGGCACTTCCTCTACTGGCAATGAGTGTAACAAGGTAGCCGTCAGCCGTAGATCAGCCAATTTATTTTGGCACTGCTGGCAACTGGATATATGAGCATCAAAAACAGCCTGCTCCTGTGGAGAAAGCTGCTTATCGAAAGATGCCGAAATTTGCTCGGTTGTTAGATGCTCATTCTGTGTTTGTGCCACGAAAAAACTCCGTTATAAGTTACTCTCTATCAGTTAATAGACGATAATTACCCGGCAAAAGTTCCCGGTGATGGTACAGGTAGTCACGAAGTCGCTTGCGCCCGCGAGCGATTCTCGATCGTACGGTTCCTAAACCTGTCTGCGTGCTGGTAGCAATTTCCTCATAAGAAAGCCCCTGCACATCGCACAAAATAACCGCAACGCGTTGATCAAGTGGTAATTCCTGTAAGCCTTTCTGAATCAGTTCTTGTAATTCCTGATTCAGCAAAAATTCCTCTGGATTTGCTGCCTGATCTGTTGCAATCAGGGCATTGAAGATGCTAGAGTCGTGGGGCTCGTCTTCATCCATGATGGTGTCGAGCGAATCCTGTGGATGGCGGTTCGTGCGTCGCCAGTAATCACATGCCTGGTTCGAAGCTATGCGAAGCAACCAGGCGCGAAATGAGGAGCCTCCACGAAATGATTGAATGGCTCGAAAGGCGGCAATAAAGGTATCCTGTGTCACATCAGCAGCAGTATCACGATCACCAAGCATGCGTAGCACCACATTATAGGTCGTTTGCTGGTACTTCAGCACCAACTGATTAAATGCGTTCACATCCCCTTTTGGCTGAGATTGATGAGTAGCGTTTCATCTTCTCTCATTGGCTCCGCCATTGTGCTGCTTCTTTCTAACTCGATTTTCGTTTCGCTAGTGTAGCATATTTCAACTCATTTGAGTATCGTTGCATAAAAGGGCTCATAGATATATACGGTTTGTGGTAAAATCATCTCGCACTATGACAAAATCGCTCCAAAAAGTACGAAAGTAGGTCTTTTTACTGACTTCGCTCGTTAGTATCTTAAGAGTGTAATCGTGACAACTTCATTCAATAAGAAATTTTTGCCGATGAATAGCCTTATAACATATGTACAATCATCTTTGATCTGGTTATTAAGCAAATTTCACAACGCGAATAACTGGATTGCAAGCCGATTAGATGGCAGGGAGCATAACGGGAAGAAAAACAGCATCGTAGTACTTGACGGAGTACGCGGTGTAGCTGTTTTAATGGTCATTATTTTCCATATCAATCGGGTAACCGGCGATAATCTCTGGGATCCAAAATCAAATCCGCTCGCTTCATCTATCTCTACAGCAGGTGGAACGGGTGTAACGCTTTTCTTCGTGTTGTCTGGCTTTCTGCTCTTCATGCCTTTTGCGAAAGCGCTCCTCTTTAAAACAGACTGGCCTCTGCTACGGGTCTTCTATATGCGTCGCGTGTTGCGCATTTTGCCCGCCTATTATGTATCTCTTTTCCTCATCATTCTCTTTCAATATCCGCAATATTTGCATCGCGCCAACTTCAAAAACCTGCTACTCTTCTTGACCTTCTTTATGGACTCGTCACGAGCAACGTTCCGTCAAATCAATGGTCCTTACTGGACGCTAGCAACCGAGTGGCAGTTTTATATGCTCTTGCCGTTTATTGCACTGGGTATCGCTTTTATAGTAAGTCGGGTACCTGTCAAAAAGAGATTAGCAGCAGTCTCGGCTTGTCTTCTGGGAATCATTATCTGGGGCCTGTTTATACGCTTCTGGGGACTCTATTTTTTGGCGTATCCTACACGGACGTTTCTTGTTCCACGCTCTGTGCTTAATGTCATCAATTTTTTCCTCTTTGGCATAACGGGTAAATATACCGAAGACTTCGCGGTCGGTATGTTTATCAGTCTTTGCTACATGTACTCGCAACATCCCTCGACTGACAAGAACGTAGTGCAGTTATGGAAACGCCTCAGTCCCTGGTTGTGGACTGGCGGTATACTGATACTGGTTTTCAGCGCTATGTGGCATTTTAAGAGTGGTTATGCATGGAGCTGGCCTTTTATCCCAACAGGTATGATGGATGTTTTTAACTGGCTGAGTGAGATGCTCCTCGCAATTGGCTTTGGAGCATGCATTGCTGCGCTCCTCTATGGCGACTCCGCCTTGAAGGCCCTCTTTGAGTGGCCCATGCTGCGCTGGGTAGGTCTGATTTCTTTTAGCCTCTACATCTGGCACTTGCCTCTCATTGTTCTTTTTCAGAGTCGCATAGTACCCATGTTTCCTGGCTTGAGTCGACTCGCAACCTACACTATGTATTGGTACTGGGCGATTGTAGTCATTTTCCCATTTGCGTTTCTATCCTATCTCATCGTTGAAAGACCCTGGATGAGAATGGGAGACAAGTGGCGCGTTGCTATTGAAAAGAAACATCGCGAAAAACTGAATGTGCAAGGGAATCAGGCAGTATCTCAAGAGGTAAAGAGTGAACAGAAAGATACTCCTGCATTACCTCAAGAGGCAATTACAAAATAATAGCCTTCACAAAATTGTGATGCATAGCCCACGATTTTGTGACGCTCGGTTAACGATTCTCGTTGACATTGCTCACTTTTGCCGACTATAATTCTTTACAGAACCGCATACTATTTGTTGTGGTGAAAGTTGTCTGCTTCGTCGTGGAAGCAACAGTTTCGCGACACCCGCCTACCGGTCGGATGCCGACTTGCGTCCTTCTACCCAAAGCGAAGCGTACTTCCGTGGAGGAGAACCTCATATGGCGAGCACTGATGGACTTGAAGACATCGTAGCAGCGCATTCCTACATCTGCGACCTTGATGGCAAACTTGGTAAATTATCGTATTTTGGTCTTGATATTCACGACTTAGCACATTATTCTACGTTTGAAGAGACTGCATACTTGCTCTGGCATGGTGTCATGCCGACAAAGGGACAGCTAGAAGAAGTAACTGCACAGCTCTGTGCATATCGTACGCTTCCCCGACCTGTAAGTGAATTCATGCGATTACTACCCACATCCTCGACACCGATGGATGTGTTGCGCACTACTGTCTCAGCTCTTTCTTCTTTTGATCCCGATGCAGGTGATACCTCACAGGAGGCGAATCGCCGCCGTGCGATTTGCCTGACAGCTGTAATGCCCACAATCGTTGCAAGCTGGGACCGTCTTCGCAATGGCAAAGAACCTGTTGCTCCACTGGCGGATGGCACTCACGCGGCAAATTTTCTATACATGCTGACAGGTAAAATACCAGATGACTACAAATCTCATATGTTGGATGTTGTGTTAATCCTGCACGCAGATCATGAACTCAATGCATCTACTTTCGCCGCTCGAGTAACGGCTGGGACTCTTGCCAGCATGTATGCCGCAATTACTTCTGCTATCGGGGCTTTATCCGGACCACTTCATGGAGGGGCGAATGAACAGGTCATGCGCATGCTCTTGAAAATTGGTGAAGTCGATCGCGCCCCTACATATATAGAGGGAGCGTTAGAACACCATGAACGCATCATGGGGTTTGGACATCGGGTGTATAAAACTGAGGATCCACGCGCTACTCATCTGCGACAAATGTCAAAAGAGCTTGGTGAACGTACAGGTGATAGCCGCTGGTATGAAATTTCGCGCATTGTTGAGGAGTATATTAAGGAGCATAAGGGCCTTAATCCTAACGTCGACTTTTATTCGGCATCGGTCTATTACATGATGGGTATTCCGATTGATCTGGATACGCCCATGTTCGCGTGTAGCCGTATTACTGGATGGACTGCTCATGTGCTTGAACAGTATAGCAATAACCGCCTGATTCGACCTCGAGCCGAGTATATCGGTCCCAAGAACGTAGAATATGTAGTGGTTGAGCAACGTGGCTAATGTTTTATAAACAAAGGCACCTGATTCCGAGATCAGGTGCCTTTGTTTATAAAAGTTTTTTTACATCTCTTTGCATTTCTGCATAGCTTTGATAGCGTAACTGTCTTTCTTCCTGGAGCGCGCGGCTGAGAATTGCTTCGAGTTCAACTGAAATCAACGGGTTGAGCGTGCGTACTGCCGGGAATGAGGGATAATGGGGAGGCGCGACATTCGTGAGCGCGTGATGCATACAAGCGGCAAGCATATAGATACATGTGCGGTGATCGTAGGGCGTGTCTTTCACAGGTATGTATGCTGAAGTAGCGATCTTTCGGGTTGTGCGATGGTTGCTCATTGAATTCTGCATTTCAGGTGGAGGGGAAGGGATCTGAAAACCAGTCAACATTGCGCGTCCGCGTGCATTTTCGATAATAATGTTGGAGGGCGAAATATCAAAATGTCGCAATGGAGGTCGTTGCTGGTCCAATGCTATTAATATGTTAAGTATGTTATTCATATAGCCTAGAACTTCACGTTCAGAAAGTGGACGAAGTAACTTTTGTAGTAGTTCTTCCAGGCTTTCACCATCAATATACGTGAGCACCAGGTAGTAGTGCTTCCCCTCGACAAAACGATCTAGTACGGGAGGAATAAGAGGGTGATGCAACCGTAGTAGGGGAGTGGTAGCTTTCTCGTAATAGACCAGTTCCTTTGCGCGCCGCGCTACCGGTATATCAGTACACTCCCAGCGTTTTAGCACAACTTTTTGGTCATGGACCTGTGTATCGATGGCGACAGCCGTCATCACTTTTGTTTCTTCGGCATGTTTCAAAACATATTTGATGAGATAGCGTCCCTGGCGAGCGCTGACTCCTGAAAGCGGACTATGAGCTACCATAGAAGGCGGTATGGTTAGTCGACCGCAGTTTGAGCAACAACGTTGCCCGAAGCGCACTGGTGTCTCACAATAGGGACAACTGCGATCATCGTAATCGGCGCCGCAAGCGCTGCAACGGCGCGAGCCGCTGCGATTCTGGTGACCGCAACGTTGACAGGCATAACGTTGCAGGGCAGTTTGTATCGCATTGCTATAGTTTTCGGCAAACTCAATGACATTGTTAAAACGCTGGTGATAGTCTTTCGCCAGCGCTCGTGCCAGTACCGAGCTTACCTCCACTGGAATCCGTGGATTCCACTGCTGTGGTGCGGGTGGTTCCTCTTTTAGATGCGCGTTCCACATCTGCTCAATGAATTTGTAGGTAAAAGGTGCTCTACCTGCCAGTAATTCATACATACAGATAGCGAGAGCATACTGGTCAGAGTCGCGCCTGGGATTGCCTTGCCATTGCTCAGGTGGCATATAGGGGGCAGTACCTGTGACTTCACCCAGGGATGCATGCGTTTGCATCCCAATATAGAATGTAGCACCGAAATCTGCCAGCAGAATTTGTCCATTGCGCCCGATCAGCAGATTGCCAGGTTTGATATCTTGATGAATGAGGCCGTGCTCATGAATGAAGTAGAGCGCCGATGCTGCCTGCTGGATGTAAGGCACAAGCTCTTCCGCGTATGCAAGGCGCCTGCTGCCATCTTCCTTGCGAAAGAGGTCATGGATAGTTTTGGGTGCATACTCCATTACCAGGTATGGTCGTCCATCTTCGATCTGACCGAAGTTATAGACTGGCAGGATATTGGGATGTTGCAGGTGAGCAATGCGCTGTGCTTCGTCAAAAAAGCTGTTCTGCCCTTTTTCGTTGAACTGCTCAGTGCGCAACACTTTGAGTGCCAGGATGCGACTGAGTGGTGCGGGTTCGCGCACTTTGTAAACATGACCATAGGTGCCTGTGCCTACAAAAGCGACTACTTCATAGATGCCTATGTGCGCTCCCTCGATCAGAAAGTCACATCTTTCACAGGTTTTAGCATTCGCGGGATTTTCATGCCCCCCACCCGCTCGCGGATTCAGACAACGAGCCAATACTCTACCCTACCTCTTCATGTATTTAGGTCCATGATTTCTGCTTTTCATTATATATCTACGCTCTAGCTAGTTTGGAGTTGTGTATTGCGAGTAACAGATACCATTCTACGTCATTATTATGGGCAAAGAAAATGAAGTCAACTGTATGGTATTCTGCCACCATTCAAACCAATGATCTCTATCATACGTGTTTACAGTATGTATAGTAAATAAGCTTTAGACTAGCCAAAGATAAGGAATGAGGTATGAATATCCCAATACAAATCGGTTGGCCACAGGTAATTCTGCTTCTCATAGGGCTTGCTGGTCTCTGGCTTTTCATTACTGCAGGTCTTGGCCTTCTAAATCCAGGCAGACATTTGAGTGAGGAAGAGAAAGAATACTACCGCCGAACAGGTAATGTACCTCGACGTCGTTTCAAGGTTTGGCGTGGCTTAAGCGGTATTCTGCTTCTTGCTGTAGCTGTATCGCTTCTATGGGTAACATTTCTAGTTCAAAGCTATCTTGGGTTAACCGGAGAGATCAAAGTAGCGCATATCCGAGCAACGCCGATAGCAAATATGGCGCATCAAATGAGTGTAGAGGTAATGCTGTATGATGAAAGTGGTCATGTAACTTCGGATAATACCTATCTTATTCAAGGTGATGAATGGATGGTGCAAGGTGATATCATTAAGTTTCCTGCATGGCTCAACATTGTTGGATTACATGCTGGTTATAAGCTGACGCGGCTCGAGGGTCGTTATGATGACATTAACCTTGAAAATACTGCCCGTCACACTGCTATACCACTTAATGGTGGGGATGATAATTTCTTTCATACAACGTATGTACATAAGCAGTGGTTTGCTCCATTCGTCGATGCCGCATATGGCAATGCTGTCTTTCAAGCTCCAGGATCCTATGATGTGTTTGCAACGCAAGACGCGCTGATTGCACGTCCTGACGGATAAGCTCTATCTCATCCAGCGTGCCTCTTGCCAGCCAAGATGAGCATGGCTATTGACGAGCCGTATAGTAGCATAGGTAGCATCTCGCCAGTCAACGACGCTAATTGTAGCGGGATCGAGGAAGATACGAAAGGCAGAAGAGAGAGGCGCACCAAGTGCAGCGCCAAGTAACACCTTGATAGGCCCTACATGAGAAACCAGCACAATAGCCTGATCTGGATGTGCTTGTGCAAGTCGTTCAACGGCAGTCACTACCCGCTGCTGTAATGTCATCGAAGCTTTCGCCCCCCGGTGGAGCGATTGATGTGTTGTGTTCCCATTCATGATAGCGCTGGCTGTCTTCGGGGCTACGTTCCAGGACTTCAGCCCTACTCATTCCTTCCCACACACCCAAAATTACACTCGCGTAAGTCATCAACTCTTTGTACCTCAAGACTATGGCGTGCAGCTATCGGTAATGCGGTCTGATACGTGCGCTGTAGAGGACTACTGTAGACTGCCGCGATAGGCAATCCTGATAACGCCTCAGCAAGTTGGAGTGCCTGGGTTTCTCCGAGTGCACTTAAAGGATCATCTTGAGTTCCAATATAACGATATTCGCGGTTGGCCAGGGTTTCGCCATGGCGGATGAGGTAGAGACGGGTTATGGGCAAGGAAATAGGCTCCTGGAGTGAGAGTTTATATCTAGCAATATACCTGGTTAGCCGACGAGTTCTCTATCGGAGAACAATTGTACCACAGAACTCTCAACGCTTGTATTAAATTTTTGCCGTTTTCGTTTAGTTGCCTTTGTTAATCCATTAGGAGCCTGTTGATGGGATCCGTTCGTGCTTGGTAGGCCTGGAAGTTCGATAGTTCTGAGCCGTTGACAGTTAATGTAATCTTTTATTTTTTTTGAAGAGGCTTTGGCTAACTTTTCAATTCCGTCAATATCAGCCTGTGTTTTAAATTCAACTGTTTCTCGGCTCTTAGTCACCTTAGTTGCCTCTCTATGGCTTAGGCCAACTTCTTGGCAAAGGTGTTCTATGGATAAAGCAATCTCGTTGAACTGTTTCCAAATGCGTTCTTTAGCTTTACTATCTTGTAGTGGATCATACTGATATTCCCTATCGCCTTCAGTGATATAGATATAAACATCTATATCAAGTTGACTGAGAAACTGTGCCATTACAGGACCTACCTCATCCCACGATAATTTGCCGTTTTGTGCGCCGAGCTTAGGAAAAGCTATGCTTTTTATACCTGCATTTTGATAATGAGCGACTAAAAACTCCAGGCCTTTTTCTACATACTCTATCTTTGAATTAGCGCGCCAGCTATCTTTAGTTGGAAAATTGAGAATCCAAGGGGTACTTCTTTGATACAAAGTTGGTCTTCCAATACGAAGCTTTTTTGTTCTGCACTCTTGCTGATAGACATTGTACATATCAGGATATTTCTGCTTAAAAGTTAGAGCTAGCCCTTTACCCATAACACCCTGGCAGTTGACAGTATTGACGATGACTTGCGCTTTTGATTCGAAGATATCGCCCTTTTGATACTGTATATTCGCCATTCTCTTTTTCCTCAAAGCTTATATTCCGATAAGTTAGTAAATTTGTCCCATTTTTTACAATTGTACCATCGTCTTAACACAAATACAATGTACTGAGATGTAGATACTACTTCATTTCTAAGCATAGGAAACCGATAGCCCAATCAATGTTGATATTTGACATATAGGAGGCATGTTCTCTATGATGTCCCAGTAAGTAGAGAAGAAGGGATGTGAGGCATGTCATACGTAAACCACCTTGATGGCTATATCTATCACATGGTACATTTCGATAACCTTCGGAATATTTTTCAAAGACGTGCGCTTCTTTCTAAACAAGAGGTATTGCAGGAGAGAATTCACTACCATTCAATTGCTAATGACGAAGTGCAAGGATTTAGAGACCGCATCTATATCTGGGACTTTTCTAGGAAAACATACCGTTCGTTGCATAGTTATGTTCCATATTATTTTGCTACGCGTCCTCCCATGCTGCATAACAAGTATACTCAAGGTGTGCAGGATAAAATTGTTATTTTTGGGTTTGGCCGTTCTATCTTAAGAGAGCAAGGAGTACTGTTTACTAATGGAAATGCGAGTAACCAGCAACTCTCCAAATTTAGGGGCGAGAAAGTAGGTATAATCCCTGCTACTCTTGGAAAAGAGTGTACTCGTAAATATTATCCAGGTGGTCCATATGGAACAAATGCGAATCGTACTGATTTCTATAGTGATGTGAGCTTTCTTGATCGTCTTGACTGGGATTGTATAAGCAATAAATATCGTATCGACCCTCCAGAAGAACATATACGTGTCAGACATGCTGAGGTGCTTGTTCCGGATATCCTTCCATTGGGTCAGGTAAGAGGTATCTTTGTCAGGACGCGAGATATGGTGCAAGCTGTAAATGCTCTTATCGAAGAGAGTGGCCTTACAGGGCAAATCCCCGCTGCCTTGCGTAGAGGAAGTCTTTACTTTTAAAATTAAGAACAGAGGCCAGCAAAACTAGCCTCTGTTCTGATCGCATTTTGCTCTAAATCGGCTTAGCCGACGCTACCTGACATCTCCAACTGGATCAGGCGGTTCAACTCAACCGCGTACTCCATTGGAAGTTCCTTGGTAATCGGCTCAATGAAGCCGTTCACGATCAGCGAATAGGCTTCGGACTCGTCCAAACCACGGCTCATCAAGTAGAAGAGCTGGTCGTCACCGACCTTCGAGACGGTTGCCTCGTGGCCGATTTCGGTCTGATTCTCTTCAACACGAATAGTTGGATAGGTGTCGGTGCGGGCATTCTCATCCAGCAGGAGCGCGTCACAACGCACGCTTGATTTCGTGTGGTGCGCACCAGAATTGATGCGGACCAGACCACGATAAGAAGCACGACCAGTACCCTTTGAGACAGACTTCGATAGGATTTGCGAAGTGGTGTACGGGGCCAGGTGAGTAACTTTGGCGCCAGCATCCTGGTGCATTCCATCGCTGGCGAATGCCACTGAGAGAATATCACCACGTGCGCCTGGCTCCATCAGGAGAACTGCCGGATACTTCATCGTCACCTTCGAGCCGAGGTTTCCATCGACCCATTCCATCGTTGCATCCCGGTATGCCGCAGCACGCTTGGTCACGAGATTATACACGTTCTTGGACCAGTTCTGAATGGTCGTGTAGCGAACACGCGCGCCTTCATGACCTTGATCTCTACGACGGCGCTGTGCAGGCTATCGCTTGCATAGGTTGGGGCGGTACATCCCTCGACATAGTGGACATAGGAGCCAGGAGCAGCAACAATCAAGGTGCGCTCGAACTGACCCATGTTCTGAGCATTAATACGGAAGTAGGCTTGCAGAGGAATTTCAACACGCACGCCCTCTGGCACATAGACAAAGCTGCCACCACTCCACACCGCGCTGTTGAGCGAAGCGAATTTATTGTCGGATGGTGGGATAACGGTGCCGAAATGTTCTTTGATGATATCGGGATAGAGGCGCAATGCCGTGTCCATGTCAGTAAAGATCACGCCGAGCTTCTCAAGATCTTCGCGCACTTTATGATAGACGGCCTCGCTCTCGTACTGTGCCGTCACGCCTGCCAGGTATTTCTGCTCAGCCTGCGGAATACCCAGTCGATCAAAGGTATCTTTAATGTCTGTTGGAATATCGTCCCAGGTTTTACCCTGTTCGGCGACTGGCTTGATGTAATAGAAAATGTTGTCGAAGTCAATGCCAGAGAGATCAGCTCCCCAGGTTGGCATGGGACGTTTCTCAAAGAGATCAAGGCTCTTGAGGCGAAATTTGCGCATCCAATCGGGTTCGCCCTTCATCTCCGATATTTGCTCAACGACTTTGCGACTCAGCCCTCTTTCGGACTTAAACGCGTAGTTTTCAGCCATATGGAAGCCTGGACTATACGTCTGTTGCTCCACATCAAATACCTGACTCATAGATTGCACTCCATCTTACAGGCTAACACCTGGTAATATATGATCCAGAAAGTCTCATGCTTCCTGTTAATCCTTACTTGTATACTCGGATTTAAATGTATTATAGGTTTTCTGGTGGTGATTGTCAAGGTGTGTGGGAAAAAATGCTTGACATTCCGCAACATGGATTGCTATTATCATAGAGGTCTTGGAGCCTGATTTTCGACACTCCAAGTAATTATCCAATGCGCCCGTAGCTCAGTGGATAGAGCACGCGCCTCTTTTAATTCCCCCTATCGGAAAAGCTCGAGGCGTGAAGTCGTTCATAAAATAATATTGCCGATGTCGGTCTAGCTCAGTGGATAGAGCATCGGCCTTCTCATATTCACATTCCCACTCTACTTGACGCGCTCGCTATGACTTGCTATGATGACATCGGCTCCAGTGGGCAATTATACCCTGGGGCGAGATTGCGCCCGTAGCTCAGTGGATAGAGCATGCGACTTCTAATCGTAGGGCCGTGGGTTCGAGTCCCGCCGGGCGCGTTAGAGTTCATAGTCTTTCGCCCAACGGACGTTCTTCTCCTGATTATTCGCTGTTGGAGCCAAGCGCAGGTTCGCTTGGGTTGTTCCCACATGATCAATTGGTATCAAATATACCTTATCAATATCAGGACTGTAAACCGCAAAATACTCCACCTCTCCGCGGTAGTGTTTGCGTTTCATAGTATTTTTTTGCCATGCATAGGCATAATGGTTACTGCAGGGGTTGAATATGATTATTTTCTGGTCTCTCGATAACCACGCTGTTTTACACTGCACGCGCCAGAACTGTCGATCAGCGTCCTCAATGACCAGATCGTAGCGTTGGTTTTCGCCATATGGCTTGAGTACCGTATATCCAGAATAAACCAATCTTCCGATGATAATTGCTTCGCTTCTCTCACCCATTTCCTTGTGATTGAGTTGTCTTGGTCCAAACAGTCCCACGTCATTTACTCCTCTCGCTTACTTCATGACTATCAGCATCCCATTGAAGATATCTCGACAATTAACCCAGGCATCTCAACCTTAAATCCTATTAAGATCACCTTAATGAATGCCGCATCACAAAGATGAAAAACGAAACTTGTCCATTTGACGAAGTCGTTGGATTGGCTTCGATAGCCATGCGAGCCTCTCGCTCCCTGACCAATGGATATCCTAAAACGAACGCCTATTTTAGAATACCCAAAAATGGATGTTTTGTCAATAATGAGTGCCCTAAAATGAATGCTTACTGTAGAGCACCCACTAATGACGGTTCATAACAGAGACAGGATGTGATAGAATAGACCCAACATCAGGAGGGAGATCAACGCATGATAAAACAGAGGATAAGAGAAATGGCTGAGGCTAAGGGCATATCGCAGGGAAAATTGTCACGTATGGCGGACGTAGGATACTCAACCATTCGTCGTATTTTTGATGATCCCTACTACTCTGTGAATTTCGCTACCTTAGAACGAATAGCAAAAGCTCTGGAGGTACCTGCAACTGATCTTATTGAGGAAGTTCCAGACAATCCCAAACAGAGTTGAAATTCCCTTAGCGTACCTGCGCATGGCTTCAAAAACGCTTCTTACGAAGATATGGCGCAGTTCGAGTGCCAACAGACTTTTCAATTTTAACGAATTCATTACAGAGGTAATTCAGATGGAAGAAACTGAAGTATCTTACGATGAACGAATGCATGCAAGTGCAGTACATTTCCTCATCAGTGAAAAAGAGCAAGAAGCTGCGCTCTTGCTTCTCTCCTGTACGGTAGACCTCGAGGTACAGTATAATAATTGGTCTGGCAATGGTTATGCCCTTTATCTTAGGGGGCCAAGACACGTTTATGAAGTACTCAAGAATGAAGAGCATCAAATTACAAAAAGCATCAGGAATGCTTTCAATGTAGTACTTCCTGCGAAAGACTATATAAGCGAAATTACCGCCCTAGCTAACCTCGTCGATGTTGAACCAAATTGGAAAGCCCAAATGCTCGAAATTTTACAGGGAAAAGCAGTACATAACCAGGGCTTGGAGATCAACAACAGAGTATCCATAATATGGAGAAATTTACGGTTTCGCTCTGAGAGCGAAAAAAGGATTGCGGAAGCTCTCGAAAGGGCAGGCGTTTTATTTTTGCCGAACTGCTTAGCACGACTAAATACGCCAGAGGGAAGAAAAACGAAGGAGCCAGATTTCGTCATTTGTGAAAATGGGAAATGGGGCATACTCGAGGTAGATGGTGAACCCTTCCACCCACCTTCTCGCACAACAGAAGACCATAAAAGGGATCGTGATTTTCTCGCTCACGGCATACGCGTGGTACAACATTACGACGCCAGTGAATGCTACCAGCAGCCATACAAAGTTGTAGAGAATTTCCTAAATTTATTGAGAAAATAAAGGCCGGTTGACGTGGGTTCGAATCCCGCCGGGCGCGCTTCTTTGTACTTCATCCGCAAACAGTGTCAAATTTGCCTCTTTCTGCGTTTATGCGACTTAATGTAATAGCAACATTTCCACGCTTTCGGTTCGTTCCTGAAATGATCTGGCATTCTACTATGAATAATGGAGGTATCTTCGTATGGCTTCATCTAGCGGCTCTAACTCTACGGTTCCAACAACACGGGTGGTAATTATTGGGTATGGATTAGCTGGCGCAGTCTTCCACGCACCACTTATTGCTTCTACACCTGGTATGACAGTGGCTGCAATCGTAACCAATAATCCAGAACGCCAGGAGCAGGCACAACGCGATTTCCCCAAAGCAACTATTCTTTCCTCAGCCGGCCAGATCTGGCGCGAGCCAAACCTCTATGACCTGGTTGTTATTGCGACTCCGAACCGATCACATTTACCGCTAGGTATAGCCGCTATGAATGCAGGGCTTCCTGTTGTTATTGATAAGCCTATAACTGCATCGGTATCCAATGCTGAACAGCTTATCGCGACCAGTGAACGTACAGGTAAATTGCTGACGGTTTTCCAGAATTGCAGGTGGGATAATGATTTTCTGACTGTGCGTCGTTTGCTCGATGCCGATCTTGACTTGCTTGGTACTATCACACGTTTCGAATCGCGCTTCGAGCGTTATCGCGCTGCACCCCGCGAGGGAGCATGGCGCGAACTTCCAGGTGAAGAGGAGGCAGGAGGATTGCTCTTCGATCTCGGAAGTCATTTGATTGATCAGGCAGTGCAACTCTTCGGTATTCCAACTCATATCTATGCTGAGGTTGAAAAGCGACGTCATGGTACGTTGGTGGATGATGATACGTTTGTAGCTCTTCGCTTTGCCAATGGTGTGAATGCTCATCTCTGGATGAGCGCTGTTACGCGCATTGCAGGACCCAGGATACGCATCAGTGGCTTGCGCGGCACTTATGAGAAATGGGGATTAGATCCTCAGGAGGAAGCATTGCGTACTGGTATGCGGCCTGGCGATGATGGCTGGGGGCTTGAGCCACGCGAAAAGTGGGGAAGACTTTCAACAGACGTTGGTGGCATTCATATTGATGGACCGGTTGAGATGCTTCCAGGCGCTTATGAACAATACTACGTGCTTTTACGTGAAGCGCTTGTGACCGGTGGTCCACCTCCTGTTGATCCCAGAGATACGGTGACAGTCTTACGTATCATTGAAGCTGCCCAGCAGAGCGCAGAGAGCGGCACTGTCGTGCAGTTCGGGTAGTAAAGCCTAGGCCGAGCAGTTGCTTGATAGTTGTTTCGCGAAAGGACCTGTTCTCATGGGACTCATGCTGAGCGGCGTTTCCAAATCATCTAAAGTGATTGCCATGCCTGCTGCTTCATCCCTGCGCGCCGGCATCACTACCCTTTATCGCCGCGCCGACCTCGCGCCCGCCGTGCTGATAATCGCCGGTATCTCGTTCCTGGCGCATATCCTGGTCGGCGCCAATTACGGCTATTTCCGGGATGAACTCTATGTAATGGCCATGAGCCAGCATCCCGCGTTTGGCTATGTGGATGTCCCTCCGTTGGTTCCCTGGATCACGCTGATTCCCCGCCTCCTCACCGGCAATGCCTTATGGGCCATCCATGTGATATCGGCCCTGGTCTGTGCCGGGACAATCATCCTGACCGGACTGATGGCCCGGATCCTGGGCGGCACGGGGTGGGCCCAGGGACTCGCTGCTCTGGGATCTGCGACGGCCCTCGTCCTGATGGGAAACGGCTCCATCTACACCTATGATGTCTTCGATGCATTCTGGTGGACACTGGCTGCCACCATCCTCATGGTTCTGTTGCGCGACGACCAGCCCCGACGATGGCTCTGGTTCGGTGTGGTGGCAGGCCTGGGATTATTGACGAAGGAGACCATCCTCTTCTGGTGGTTGGCCCTGGTCGTTGGATTACTGCTGACTCCACAGCGCCGACTGCTGTTCACTCGCTGGACGGTGCTTGGGGGATTGATCGCCTTTGCGCTCTTCTTGCCCTTTCTGCTCTGGAATGCCGCTAACGGATGGGCATCGTTGCAGTATTGGGTGGGCTATTCCCAAAACCATAGTGTCTCGCAGTCGCCCCTCGATTTCCTGATCAACCAGATCCTGATCATGAATCCACTCTCGTTGCCCTTATGGGGAGTGGGACTGTGGTACTTTTTCTTCTCCGCACGCGGGGCGCGCTATCGGGTCTTCGGGTGTGCGTATCTCATCCTCTTCGTCCTCTTCATCGCGATTGGGGGGAAATCCTATTTTCTGGCGCCGGCCTACCCACCGTTGTATGCCGGTGGGGCGATGCTCTTCGGACAGTGGCAGGGGCGCTGGCGCGGATGGGTTGTGGCCTATGCCGTAGTGCTGGCTGTGAGTGGCGTGCTGCTAGCCCCTGCGGTGATGCCAGTGTTGCCACCCGCCCTGTTCGCACAGCTGTATCACCCGAGCGGCAACGCCGGGGCGCAGCAGGAGTCAGGTGATAGCTATGGTTTGCCGCAATCCCTGGCGGATCGCTTTGGCTGGGAGGAACAGGTCGCCTTGATTGCTCAGGTATACCACAGCCTGCCACCGAAGGAGCAGCGGGTGGCCTGCATCTTTACCGAAAATTATGGAGAGGCTGGTGCACTCGTGCAATTTGGCGAGCGTTATCATCTACCCCAGCCGATCAGCGGACACAACGCCTTCTATATTTGGGGACCGCAAGGATGTACCGGTCAGGTCATCATCACGATCAATATTGCTCCCCAGGACGCTGCACGAGGGTTCAGTTCGGTAACATTGGCCGCCAGAACGTCCTGCGCTGCGTGTGTGGACTTTGAGAATCATGCTCCTATCCTGATCTTGCGGCAGCCGAAGGCGAATGCACCATTCGCGGTGCTCTGGGCACAGGCTAAGCATTATGATTAGCGATTTATTTACAACATTCCACGTAACTTGTACTCCAGATGTGGAGCGATTTGCTCAGGTACTTTCCTATCGGCGCTTATGATTGGGAGCGAGTGATCAGGTTTCAGTGCAAAAGCGTTGGGTCAAGTACTAAATATTTACACTAAACGGGCCAGAAAGCCCTGCGGCTTTAGCCCAGGGATGAATGGCTCAATGCTTGACATGGTACTATATTTGTGCTAAAATAGTACCATGAAGACGGAGAAAGTAACAAAAATGAATACGCGCTATCCTGCCGATGTCTACGCTGCTATCAAGCAATTTGCGCAACAGGATAGTCGCTCATTCAACAATATGGTCATCTGGATACTCCGTGACTATATCAACAAGCGATTAGGCAAGTATTCATGTTGATCTTTGAGTACAAAGTGGATGCTTCTAAGGCACAGTCCTCTGCTATCGAAGCAGCTATGAGAGTTGTCCAATTCATTCGTAACAAGTGCTTGCGCTTGTGGATGGACGAGCGAGGCATTTCTAGGAATGGCATGCAGTGCTATTGTGCTGTACTCGCGCAAGACTATCCCTTTGCGCGCTCCCTCAACTCACAAGCCCGTCAAGCTTCAGCAGATCGCGCGTGGTTCGCTATCTCCCGCTTCTATGACAACTGCAAAGCCCACAAGTCAGGCAAGAAAGGCTACCCCAGATTCCAACACGATAACCGGAGCGTGGAGTACAAACAAACGGGCTGGAAGTTGGAAGCGGATGGGAAGCATGTCACCCTCACAGATGGATGCGGTATTGGACGCTTGCGGCTGGTCGGCAATCCCAAGCAGCAGATTGCAGCATTTCCCACAGAGCAGATCAAGCGTGTCAGGATTGTGCACCGTGCTGATGGCTACTATGTGCAGTTCGCAATCAAGGCAGAACGATGTATCGTACACCAGCCAACGGGGAAGCAGGTTGGTATCGATGTGGGGCTCAAAGCCTACTATACCGACTCAGAGGGCAAGACGGTAGACAATCCGCGCCACTATCGCAAAGCTGAACAGAAGTTGAAACGCTTGCAGCGTCACCTCTCACGCAAGCAGAAGAAGTCAGCCAATCGCAAGAAAGCCAGAAAACACCTGGCGAGAGCGCATCTACAAGTTCAGCGGCAGCGTGAAGACTTTGCCCGCAAAACGGCAAGCACGCTCGTCTCATCTCACGATTTGATTGCCTATGAAGACTTACAGATACGCAATATGGTCAAGAACCATCATCTTGCGAAGTCTATTCACGATGCAGGATGGGGCACGTTCATCTCCTGGGTCAAAGCCTATGGTGTCGTGCATCGCATTCAGGTGATTGCAGTAGCCCCACACTTCACGAGTCAGGAATGTAGCGCATGTAGAACACTGGTGAAGAAATCACTGAGTGTACGAACACACATCTGTTCACATTGTGGCTTCGTCTTGGATAGAGATCATAATGCAGCACTCAACATCCTGGCAAAGGCCTTCGCAGGTACCCTGGGGCACAGGGAAACATCCTCTTCTGAGGAAAACGCTTCTGGACAGACTGCCTCTACTTGTACACCCAAACGGGCTACGGGCAAGCGGGCTGGTTGAAGGAAGAACCACCCGT
Source organism: uncultured Chloroflexia bacterium (assembly GCA_963702765.1). Classification (GTDB taxonomy): domain Bacteria; phylum Chloroflexota; class Ktedonobacteria; order Ktedonobacterales; family Ktedonobacteraceae; genus DATMNR01. The sequence goes on along the minus strand of CAVPEB010000070.1, from coordinate 23 downwards.
CTTTTAAACGGGTGAGTGTCAGT
>CAVPEB010000069.1:0-51235 GCA_963702765.1 uncultured Chloroflexia bacterium | reverse complement strand
GCTCCAATGGAAATGAAATTGAACTGCAAGTTGGAGAGGAATTCGTGATAATCCTCCATGAAAACCCCACAACGGGGTTTCGCTGGAATCCAATTTCAAGTGGGGAACCAGCATGCATACTACTCGGCGATTCCTTTGATCCCATTGGGAGTACTCCTGGTAATGGTGGAAGTCATTCCTGGCACTTCCAGGCTGCGAAAGAAGGTTCTAGCAAGATCGAATTTGCTTATCGAAGATCATGGGAGCAAGACAGACCAGCAGCACAAACTTTCACTCTGAGCATATATGTCCGAACATAAGACATATGTTTGATCATTGTGGTAACGCCTGTTTTGTTTCCTCTAGATGCTCCTCTATTACCCTATGTCTTACCTGCTATTTCAAGGAAATAAGAATGGTAATCTTGAAAAAGTAGCCCAACAATAATAATTACCCCAAGGTTACCACAAAACAAGAACGGGCGCGAACCCAATTTTCTAAAGTCACATCAAAGCTTTTCATAAATTATGCTGTGTCTGCTTTTTTCGCGCCAAAGATCAGCCTGTAATTATCGAAAAAGGCATGCATGCGAACCGATGATGTGCAAGAACTGCTTGACTATTCACTTTCACTTCGAGTATCGTATACTTAGATTATCGAAATGATAATAGGAAGCAAAGAACATGCTACAAAATTCAGTGCATAAGAAATTTGATTTAGCAGAGTCGCTTTTGGATATTGTGCCTAAAATCTTGAGACGCCTGCGTGCAGATATTCCCCTGGATGGTACATCAGAAGCAGATCCTCAATGGCGCAACGTGGTCGAGTTACGTGCAACACCAGGGCAATTGACGCTGATGGCTATTCTGGTCGAGCATGAACGTTGCACGATGCAGGAGCTAGCTGAACACCTGGCTGTGGCACCATCGACGACGACAGCAATGGTGAAGCGTTTGTTGTCCCAGGGTTATGTCGAGCGAAGTCACGACGAAGTGAACTGGCGAACAGTGTGGGTTAAACCAACTGAATCCGGTCGGCTGGCAGTATCTGTGTTTCATCAAGCACGTTTGAGTTCATTAAAGTCTCGTTTGGATTGTCTAACCGAAACTGAACGTGCTGATATACTGGCGGCACTGCCAGCGCTCCAACATCTTGTGGAGGCATAACCAGGACCCTACCTTTGTAAGTTCTGACATGTATGCAATGAATAGAAGGATTACTATGCGCGAATCTCGTTTTTCTTCGTCGGAGACAGCTATTACAAAAACGGAAGAAGCTGAAGCAGTTGAAACTGAATCAGTTCAGCATAAAGATAACTATCCATGGGTTGCGCTCTCTGTTACAACCGTTGGTGCGCTGCTTGCCTCTATGCAAGGTTCTGCGCTACTCATAGCTTTACCGAGTATTATGGCTGACCTGCACGCCACGTTTTTTACCATCATGTGGGTATTGTTGGGATATCTCCTGGTTACAACTGTACTAACGCCGGTTGTTGGACGCCTGGCTGATATGTGGGGACGGAAACGACTGTATAATAGCGGCTTTGCTGTTTTTGTGCTTGGTTCGCTTGTTGCGGGTCTCGCTCAACCTCAGTATCATGGCGCTGACCTCATTCTGGGACGTCTCATACAGGGCGTAGGTGGAGCGTTGCTGGTGACAAATAGTACTGCCATTGTCACAGATGCTTTCCGTAAAGGACGGGTTGGATTGGGTCTAGGCATTAATCAGATAGCAGGTGCGGCTGGATTCTTGATCGGACCAATCATCGGCGGTTTATTGACTGAGTGGTCGTGGCGCCTGGTCTTCCTGTTTAATGTTCCGCTGGGTATTTTTGGAGTCATCTGGGGAATATGGCGCCTGCGCGAGCCAGTAAAATTTGCGAAACATCAGCATATTGATTGGTTTGGTTTAATTACCCTCACTGCAGGTCTAACAGGCGTATTGCTCGGGTTAAGTATGCTAGCATTCCCAATTCTAAGTCCATTCATGACCTATTCGCTTATTGGGATTGGTGCAGTCAGCTTAATTCTCTTTGGCATCATTGAACCTCATATCAAAGATCCGATGGTGCAATTACGACTCTTTCAGAAACGCATATTCCTGATGGCTAATTTAAGTGGGCTGCTGAATGGGATAGCTCGTGGCGCTGTGTTGTTTCTACTCATTTTCTTCTTACAAGGTCCCTATGGACAGGACCCGTTGAGTGCGGGATTGCTTTTGATTCCCTTTGGTCTCGCTTTTATGATTATTGGTCCAATTAGTGGAAGATTATCTGATAGCATCGGATCGCGCATTCTCGCTCCTGTAGGATTAGGTATCTCTTCTTTAGGGTTACTTGGGCTTGCTACTATCTCGCCGTCAACCCCTTACTGGCTGCTTGCCCTGTATATGGCTCTTATGGGAGGAGGTTCTGGGCTCTTTGTTTCGCCCAATACAAATGCCATTATGAGTTCTGTTGAGCCACAGAAACGAGGTTCGGCAGCAGGTATCCTGACCATGTTGAATAACACTGGACAGATGCTAAGTATTGCGATTGTCTTTCCATTAGCTTTGAGCGCTGTGCCAATGGTTGCGATGATGCAAGTTTTCATTTTTGGTGGAGGAATGAGCCAATATCCAGCGGCCCTTGCCATCTTCCTGCATGGTCTGCATCTTGCATTCCTGGTCTCTTTTGTCATTAGTGTTATAGCAATGATTGTAGCCGCCCTGCGCCCTGCGCACTAAATTCCCTTGCAGAATTGCTCTGTGTTCTCATTGTGATATCAGGTCTTAACAAAGAGATGCTCTTGTGATATCAGAATGCTACTTTCTAACAAGGAAGAAGTATCTGTTATACTATGCATAATGGATATGGTTTTATGTACGCTCTTCTCAAGTGTCGTTTGACGTGTGGATTTATTTGTATTGGAGGAAAGACATGGATATTCTTCTAATCGGGGCGCCGGGGGCAGGGAAAGGAACTCAGGCTGAGAAACTTACTCAGCTTCTCGGACTTAAACATATTGCAAGTGGAGATCTGTTCAGGAAAGCATATGAAGAGCAGACTGAGCTTGGGTTAAAGGCTCAGAGGTATGTTGATCTTGGGGAACTGGTTCCCGATGATATTACAATCCCTATGGTTATTCGTCACATCGAAGAACCTGAGAGCATGAACGGGGTGGTGCTCGATGGATTTCCTCGTACACTGGTGCAGGCTCAAGCGTTAGATGCGGAGCTACAAAAGTTTAACCGCAAGCTTGATCTTGTCATTTACCTGAAGGTCTCTCGTGGGGAGCTACTCCAGCGGCTTGGTGGTAGATTTTTCTGCCAGGCGAGTCAACATGTCTACCATATCAAAAATCATCCCCCTCAAGTAAGCGGCATCTGTGATCTTGATGGAAGTAAACTCTACCAGCGTCCTGATGATGCTGGAGAAGCAATGCGCAGGCGCCTTGTCATTTATTTTAATCAAACTATTCAGGTGCTGGAATACTACAGCCAGCAACAGAAATTGAGAGAGATAGATGGCAACCAGAATATCGATCAGGTACAAAAGGCTCTCGTGGAAGAGATAAATGCCTATACGAGTAGTGCAGCTAAAAGTTGATAGCTGCACGTAACAAAATAGAGTAGTTCAACGTTCATAAAGTAGCTGACTGTTCGCTCAATAAAGCCTGGTCGGCTACTTTTTTGATTGATGTAGCGGTAATAATCTAAAGAGATGTCGTATATATTCCCCGTGAAATCCCTTCTGAGACCGGAAACTTCATTAATTGGGTCTTGTCAAGCATGTTCGAGTATTCGAGCAAATGTCTGGAGATAGCTGGAGTCATCACATTGCTTTCGGAGCATCCAATACTCTGCTCCCCAAAATAGATATGCATAAAGCGGATCTTCTCCTCGAGACCAGTTCATACAGGCGTTATAATTGGTAATGACCTGTTCAGGTAAACAACTGTACATACCTTGCTTATATGGATTGGGTGGGATTGTCACTGCCTCCCATGGTTCAGACTGTCCCTCAGCAACCATAAGTTTTTGTCCATGTGTTCGAGTCCATGTGAATAATTGCCTCTGTCTCTGCTGGTGCCAGGGATTCTTACTTCCATCAAGGTACACTGTTTTATTCCCAATAGTCGTCAGCGCGTGACGCGGGTAGTAGTCGATCCCGACGATATCTGCCAAGTGTTGGGCTACTACAAGTGAGTCGCCCTGATCGCGCGTTCGCCACCATTGAGAGAGGCGTACAGGCAGAGAAGTCGGCAAAAAGCCGTTCATCATAATCGGTCTGGAGGGATCGGCATTTCTGACGGCTTCGGCTTCCTTTTCAACAAAGGAGACATCCAAGCGCCAGGAGTGTTCTACCCCAAGCGTGTCAACAGATTCGTGTTCCAGTTGCCAGGCAACAATCCCTTTCCGCTGCTTGTACCTCTCCACAAGACGATGAATAAATGTTATTGCAGCCGCAAACAAGCGTTGGTTTAGCGAACGGCTTGATGCGGGTATGTTCCTCGAGAGGGGTTTTCAGATAGTGAGAAGGAACATAGAACTCGGGATAGCTAAAATTTTTCAGCGGACCAACACAGAGTATAATCTGCTTTCCTGCTTGTTCAGCAGCATCGATCTGCCAATCGAGTTCATCAGTATTAAATGTACCTGGCGTCCGTTCTATCCGATTCCAGTAGGCCCCCAAACGAATGATCTGAAATGGGTAGGTTAATAATGTTGGCAAGGTGGTTCGCAAATCTAATCCAAGTGTGACAACTTGTGGTGAGCGAAAGCTTATACCAAGCATTGTGGAACGACGGGGTTCGATAGGCATCTGTTGCCATGCATCTGTCAGAGGTTGTGTAGCCTGCTTCACTCGAACTTCAAGAGCGAGCGGTATCGTCAGAATGCTCGCAGCACCAACTCCAAGAGCAATAGTTCGCAAAGTTTTTTGCAATGATACATCAGTTTTCTGCATGTTTATTATACCTCAGCAAAAAATTCTAAGACTACCACACGAAAGAAACAACATAAAGTTCCTTGCGAGCCCAATTATCCATTACCAATATCCACTTTGAGAACAACTTCCATTTCTTAGAGAGAGGCCTGGAACAAACGACGAAACAGATTCGATTGGAAAAGCATTTCAGGATCGTACTGCTTCTTGAGAAGGAGAAATTCTTCAACAGCAGCATCCCCAACACTTCGGCGATAGAGGGAATTTGTGAGAAGGGAGTCTTTCGCAAGATAGAATCTTCCGCCTGCTTCGATCACAATATCCATCAACTCCCTCAGCATCTTATACAGTTTTTGCACCGTCCGGGGAACAATGTAATAATTGACTTCTAGCGAGAAACCATCGACCTGATAGCTAAGGAGGAAAGGATCCTTTCGATGCTGTTTTATGATACACCAGAGTGGCATGAATTCCTTCTCTTGCGATCGTCGCATGATCTCCTTGAAAAGGGCCTTTGCCTGGAAACGCGGGACAAATGCTTGGAATGTTTCAGTTCCTTGGGTGAGAAGTGTGCGATAAAATGAATACGCTGTCGGCCTATAGTAGGTACTGTGGAATAGGGATCTTTGTAGAATAATCTTTCTATCCAACCATGTACTCAATCGATACATAACACTATTTGCGATACGCACAGTGCTCTTTACGGCAGGCCTGACTATAATGCCAGCAGATAGTGTGTTTTCTAACTTAGATTGATTCGATTTATGGAAGGTTTGAGAATGCTTGAACTCCTGATCTATCGCGTGAAAAGGAGTGTCATGCACGTCACTGTACTTTGTACTGGTCACTATCCCCCGACCTAACTGGCGTCCTTCAGCGAAGCCATCCACCCAGGCTTCCAGGAAATCAGCCGACCGCTCTTCCTGAAATATCGTCAATATCTCGCTTAATGAAGCGGCTGGTCGGAGAGTAACGTCCACTCTCGATGAGGTAATGCGCTGTAGTTGTAGTGTAATTGAGGTAATAATCCCTAATAATCCGCTACTTCCGACAAGAGCCTGGAAAAACCGAGGGTTGCTCTCTGGTGAAAGTGTGAGCATTTGTCCAGTAGCCAGTAGTACAGTAATAGACAGCAGGTGTTCACCAAAAGAGCCACATTTCCAGGCATTCTTACCATTCACATTCATGGCAACACACCCACCAATAGTGGCATCTACTGTGGATGGGGTAACCGGTGGCCACCATCGATCCCTCAGAACAACACGAACTAAATCGCGTAACGTCACTCCTGGCTCAACTTGTATGATTCCGTTATCAGGATCCCAGGAGAGGATACGACACATTCCCGTTACGTCGATGATGACCCCGTTGGTATTCAATGCTGCATCTGTGTAGCTATGCCCAGCGCCATGCGGAATCACCGATAGGCCCCATGTGCGTGCAGAAGTGAGTGCATGTTTGATTCCATCGATATCCCTTGCCTTCAATACATAGCAAGGAGATCGTTCCGTCATACTCCAGTTCATGATAACATCTTGTTTTTCTTGAAGGGTTATACCATTAACTTCCACTTGTTCATCCTATCGTGTTTCATTACTATTCTCAATAAATTTTCTTATGCTTATACATTCTTCCATACTATATTACGTCTCATCACAGTGATCTGACCAGACTATGACAGACACTGATGACAAAATTGGAAAGGAATGTTCAGGTTGCTTCTAATTGATTTTGTAATCAGATAGTGATGTGCTAGCTGTACAATATATAGCATTATCCTGGAACCTGTGCTAAAATCGCCACGAAACAGGATGAAAATCATATTTTGAAGCAAGGAGACTTTCATTTGACAACGCAAGAGAGACGTTATGTGATCATTGGCAATGGGATTGCAGGTACAACTGCTGCCGATACTTTACGCAAAAATGACCCGAATTGTAGCATCCATTTACTGACGAATGAACCCTATCCACTGTATAATCGCGTCTCACTTCCACGTTTTCTGCAGGGCGTAATCGTTGAGCAGAAGGTGATGATTCGCGACTTTGCCTGGCACGAGCAACGCGATATTACGCTTGTGACGGAAACAATGGTAACTGATATCAACACTGAAGAACGGGTAGTCGTGACCGATGATGGCAAGAAATATCCTTATGACGCATTATTGGTCGCAACGGGTGGTTGGGCCAACCCATTACACGCACCAGGCGCGGAGGGTACCAGACATATTTATAATTTTGTGACGCTGGATGATACGAAATCTATCATTGCTCGTATGCTCGAATCTCGTACGGCTCTGGCCTACGGAGGAAGTTTTATTTCGTACGAATTGTGTGATGGATTTGCTGTCCGTAAGCTAGATACAACCTGGTTGATGCGAGGCCCTTACTGGCTGCGTATCTCGCTTGACCCCGAGGGTGGTGAAGTTGTTGATAACATCGCCAAAAAGTTTGGGGTCAATGTCATACATGGAGACGAAATCGAATCAGTCATACCCCAAAATGGTGTTCCAGCTTATGTCAAAACAAAGAAAGGACGAGAGATTCAGGCGGATGTTATTGGTATTGGCCTTGGGATCACGCTGAACACCACTATACTTGCTAATACTGCGGTTGAGGTTCGAAGTGGAGTTGTTGTCAATGAATATTTGGAGGCCAATGTACCTGGTGTGTATTCAGCCGGTGATGTGGCCGAGTTTTATGATCCGACCATTGGCAAACATCATACTATGGGAACCTGGGACAACGGCATGGCACATGGACGTATAGTAGGTGTGAATATGGCCGGAGGACATGAAGCCTATATCGATGTTCCTACCTATACGAGCCCCCTGTTTGATGTGAATATTGCTGTAGTTGGCACCGCAGAAACTAATAACCCTGAACTACAGTCCATTGCACTAAGGGAACCAGGTGAAAAGGGCAATGAGAATTATCGTAAATTATTTTTCCGCGAGAACAAACTTGTCGGCGTCCTCATGATTGGTAGCCCCAAAGGCCGGAAAAAACTCGTTGAAATAGTTAAGAACCAGCAGGTTATAGAAACTGCTGCTGAACGTGAAGCGTTGCTTACTTTGAAGTAATGTCTGACTCATTGGCTATTCAACTTGACGGAATATTACGAGTAGAGTACCGTACTAATTGAACTTCCTGGTGGTTAAGCATCCCGAGCAGGTACGCAATACTATCAAAAACATAGTGTGTAGCTGCGTCCAGGATGAAGAATCAGGTGAACTACAAAAGGGTTACTTCTATATACCTCCAGACACAGGAGAGGTCTTCGTGGCGAAACAGTGTGATCATTGTGGAAAAGTTCTGCCGAAAGATAGTATAAGGTATTGTCCTGGCTGCGGAAAGTCAGTTCCTTCGTCTCGCCCGGCAAAAAAGTCAATATCCCAGGATCCTCCTGCATGGATGAAGCAACTCGAAAACAGTTTGACAAGCAACAGGTCAAATCTGCCTCTACGTGAACTCAATGTCACAGTTTGGGAAGAGGAAGAAACGAGAAGCCTCGTGTCTCCTGGAAGCGGAAATGACGAAGTTCAAGCTGATCTACAGGTGGCTGATGGTTTGCCGACCAGCCCCCTCCTGGTAGCAAGTTCCCCCAGGGTCAATGTTCCATCTCAAGTACAATCCAGCCTTCCAGGCGTAGATGTTGGCAAAGAGGATGGTGCAGAAGATTTACCGACGAATCCTTACATGGCAACTATGCCCCAAAATGCGCCGCTGAGTCAGCCAGGATTTGGTATTGCGAATGGTTCATTATCTCATGACCACATCGAGGAAATTGCGACTCGACCTTATGTCGCACAACCACGTAACATCTCGCAAGGCATAGAAAAGCCTGTTCAATATCAGCAGAGACAGGCAATGCAAACTCCTCCTGAAATTATGAATGCTCCAGCAATGCAACGACCTGTCACACCAGTACCGCTTGCTGCCCCCAAGTCTCAATTGCCACCATCTCAACCCGTCAGGCAAACTCCCCCGGGATCAATGCCTGTACCACCTCTGACCAAAGCTAAAAAGAACGGTCGTAAACGTCTTGCCATTGTGTTTGGACTCCTTGTCATCTTACTTCTTGGCGGGGTAATCACATGGGTTATTCTCGCTCAACCCTTTACTGTTCCTGCAATAACCAGAACAACTCAAAGTTTTACTGATAACGCTTTAGGCATATCACTACAGTATCCTACGAATTGGGCAGTTGCCGTGCATAAGCAGGATGGAACCGTCAATTTTTACGACGATAACCATACTGATCAGGTGAACATCACTGTTGTCGTAGCTGGTAACCAGAATACGGATCAATTTGTGAGTAAGACTGTGAGTTCACAGGGAATTACAGGACAGAAAACGCTTCCAGAAGCTTCATTTGCTGGCGCATCATGGCAACAGATCCAGGGAAATGTTGAAGAAAGTGGAGCGAGTTATACCGCAACGGTGCTTGTGACTATGCATGGTCAATATTACTATTCAATTGTACAACTTGCCCCCTCAAACACGTATTCTCTCGAAGAGAAACTGGTGTTTTCTAAAATGCGCTCATCTTTTCAATTTTAAGCACACCTTCTATACTTATACATGTATGGATGCTATAATATCGCAGTCTTAATGGCATTATTCACTGAAAGAATGTGCGATTTGAAAGGAGCGCGCAGCAACACTAGATGGTGAGCTGTGCAAAGATACAAACACTATGGACGAAATTCGATTTGAACGGCATTTTCGCACACCATATTCCGAAAGCTACTATATCATGCAGGGAGTTGGTATGCAGACGAACAATCGCCTTGGAACTGTTGATATCCATTTCACTTCGACTGCGGTTCACGGAACTCTGATTTTGGAACGCGAGCTTGAAGAAATTGAATTGACAAAACTCATTGAGCAAATCGACGAAGATCTTGTTCTCTCCGCTGATATGCCTCGCGATGATTTTCTGGTAAGTGTGTATGTAGGTAGAGATGTCGGTTTCTATAGTGATGAATATTTCGCTGAAGAGACCGATTCTGACTTAGACTATAATGACGATGACGAGCTATAAACGCACAATGCATAGCTAGCTGAGTTACTTCTAAAATCAGCTCTCTACGAAAGCTCAATCCTCTAATAGGCCGCGCCGCATAGCATATTTTACCAGTTCGGCGCGGCTATGAAGATTGAGCTTATCCATGATATGGGTGCGATGTGTGTCTACCGTTTTGGGGCTGATCACAAGGCGTTCTGCTATCTGGTTATTGGTATATCCTTCGGCTACAAGCTTCAAAATTTCTCGCTCTCTTTCAGTTAAGATGCTATAACTGTCCTTTTCTTCACCCGCATTGACGCGCTGCAAGTAATCTCCCACCATAACCGATTGCGCGCTTGGAGAGAGGTAGAAATTTCCATTATGCACGACGTGCAGAGCAGAAATCAATTCTGTATCTGCGGCCTCTTTGAGTATATAGCCTGAGGCGCCTGCCCGCAGCGCTTGAAAAACATATTCGTCATTTTCATGCATCGTCAAGATTAAAATCTTCACATCAGGCAACACCTTTTTGATTTGTCTTGTCGATTCGATGCCATTCATATCTGGCATCGTGATATCCATTAAGACAATATCTGGATGCAGTCGCTGTGACTCTTGTATTGCCTGGCGCCCATCGTGCGCTTCTCCAATTACATCCATATCTGGTTGGGCATTAAGCATCATTTTAAGCCCGGCACGCAAAATTGTATGGTCATCTACTAATAAAATGCGTATTTTCATCAAATATTCCTGACATAGAATGGTATATCCCTTGTGGGTATCCACTTGAATTTCATACTGCCAACTCATTTATTTTTTCAGATGCCGGCGTTCTCACAGAAGGCAGTGGTATACTGACCTCGATAATTGTTCCTCTTCCAGAAATGGAATGAATGTTAAGGGTTCCATCCAGCAAAACAGCACGCTCATTCATGCCAGCTAGCCCCAATCCGCGTTCTTGCCCTGGTGTTTTGAGCAATGCCTCATAATCGAAACCTGTGCCATCATCCGTGATCCTGCCATAGACCCTTTCGCTCTCTTCATTTAGGGTAATAGTGACTCTGTTTGCGTTTGCGTGCTTTGCCGTATTGGTTAAACATTCCTGCACAATTCTATAAAGAGCCGTTTCCATCTCCGCTGGCAGCCTCTCTTTGAAACCTGTGGCTTGAAATTCGACATCAATTGAACATTTTTTTTGATATTCCTTTACGTACCAGCGAAGTGCTGGGAGCAATCCCAGATCGTCTAGTGCACTTGGTCTAAGGTCAATACTTAAATTACGAATAGCTCGTAATGTTGAGTGAGCAAGAGCGCGCGTATCTGCGATGCGTTCGCGTGCTTCTCGTGTCTCTACTGATTTTTCAAGCAACGTCAGACTGATGAGTAGTGAAGTCAGTACCTGGCTGGTTTCATCGTGCAACTCGCGAGCAATGCGCTGGCGTTCTTGTTCCTGCGCTTGGATGATTTGACTGGCCCGAAGTCGTGAAGCTTCATCCAACGCTTCAAGCACCATGTTAAAGGCTTCAGCAAGCTGGTCTGCCTGTGGGTCAACACCTGTTAGCGGCGCACGTAATGATCTCTCTCCGGCACGAACTCGTTTCATTACCTTACCTAACTCTGTCAAAGGCCGAAAGGCGATCTGCAACACGACGAAATTGAGCGCCACACTCACTAACCAGCCAGTGGCAACGAAAATTATCAAAGACATTGGTGTTGCATACGGGCTTGCGTTTAGATGTGTTGCAAGCCATGTTCCGCCAGTAGCGCCAACAAAAATAATCAGGCTATTAGCAATCAGCACTTTGTAAAAAATGGGGATACCAAGCAGTGTTTTAATTAGGCGGTTATAGCTGTGCTTGTTTGTGCTCCTGCTGGTTTGGTCCATAATGAACAACCTTTATAGATGTGAGATTTTTTACTTTACTTTACTTGTATTGTATTGAATATTCCGAGCATGGGCAAGCCCACTCAATACCTGAAATCAGGTGACTGTTCTAAAAATATCAGGTACTCACCTGATGTATCACCTCTTAGATCAAGGTAATCTTGCTTTAAATTCAGAAACATCTTGGGCGTGACTCTTCTCAATTTCCTTAAGATGCGTTACAATCAAAGCAGGGTATTCATTGTGTAGAGTTTATGTTATAATTTGCCACACACAATAGAGACTATTTGCTTATCAGTCTTGACAAGAAAACCCGCAATAATCTTTTGAGGAGGCACTGTGAGTTCTCTTCCTAAAAAAAGTTTGCTCGACACCTTGACACAAAAATTGGTCGAGAGTCAAGTTTGGCGCTCCATTTTTCGCCATGGTTATCCTGACACCCCACTGAACCAAAGTCTGGTTATGATGGGTAACGTATTTCTACACCTGCACCCGGTTAAAGTCAGCCGTCAGGCAATGAAGATTACCTATACCTGGTGTATGGGTGGCATCTCTTTTTTCTTATTTCTTTTGCTGACCATTACAGGCGTATTTCTGATGTTTTATTACGTGCCTGATACGAATCAGGCATATCAGAACATCAACCAGCTAAGCACCGCTGTCTCTTTTGGGCATCTGACGCGTAATATGCACCGCTGGGCAGCACACTTGATGGTGGTTTCGGTGACACTGCACATGATTCGTGTCTTCTATCATGGCGCATATAAGCCACCAAGAGAGTTTAACTGGGTGATTGGCGTTTTGCTCTTCTTAGTCACGCTATTCTTAAGTTTTACTGGCTATCTTCTTCCATGGGATCAGATTGCTATCTGGGCTATTACTGTGGGTACAAACCTGGCACCATATACCCCCATTCTTGGCGATCCCGTGTACAAAGTGCTCGTTGCCGGTTCAGCAGTAACTCAAAGTACGCTTGTTCGTTTCTATGTTGGCCATGTGATCTTTTTGCCTCTGATTGCAGCATTGCTAATGGCCGTTCATTTCTGGCGCATTCGTAAGGATGGCGGCGCAGCAGGGCCTCCTCCGCCTTCTCGTAGAGAATTGGAAGCGCGAGCAGAGCGTGTAGCTGCTGGTTCTGCACAACAATAGTGGTTATGAGTAATTGCTCCGTGTATAGGTCAGTCGATTGCACGTTGCTCATTCTCTTAAGTGAGAGGATACACAATCATGTCAATTGAACAGAAAGAGCCAAAAGTACAAACACAAGCTTCTGCTACACAACGACGCTATCGTACGCTGGCTGTAGTGAAACAGGAAGCAATCACTCGTGTTGAAAAACCGCTTGAAGATTCCGTGTTTGTCTGGCCTCATTTGCTTGTGCGCGAGTTTTTTGCCGCGACTGCTGTCATGGTAATGGTTACTTTGCTCTCGATTACCATCGACGCCCCGTTGCGTGATCCTGCAAATCCGAATGTGACACCTAATCCGGCCAAAGCGCCCTGGTACTTTCTTGGGTTACAGGAGTTGCTGCACTATTTCCCGCCCACCACAGCTGGGATTATGATACCAGGTTTAGTACTCGCCGGTTTGGCCGTTTTGCCTTTTGTTGATCGCAACCCTAGTCGTGCTTATAACGATCGAAAGTTAGCAATTGTGACTTTCACTATGTTTGCCGTATTTTGGGCATTCATCACGCTCGCGGGGAGCTTTTTCCGTGGCCCCGGCTGGACGTGGGTCTGGCCATGGCAGGCAATGTACTTTGACTTGTAATCTCAAGAATAGGCAGAGAGAACATATATGAGTATCAATACTCCTCCCATAACACCGCAGCAGTACGAAGTCTTGCATGGTGGTGGTGCTGAAGCATCTGAGATAGCAAAACAGCGCCTATCGCGGAGGCGTTTTCTTCGTAGATCTATGCTGGCGGTGTTTGGATTGTCTGCAACAGCCAGCGTGGCAGGTTCGTTGTATTTTATGTATCCAAACCTTGCTGGCCAGTTCGGAGCCGATCTGACGGTTGGTAAAATAACGGATTTTCCTGGGGCTTTGCCTAAAAATTTTACATTGGGCCAGGCTGGTGTGTTCTATGTTCAGGATGCAAAAACCTACCTTGTGCATCTAGCGCCTGGAACGCAATTTTTATTAAGTGGCAATGATCTTACAGATCAGTTGAGTTCGGAAAGCTTTGTGAAGGGGGCAGATGGCTCTCATTGGGTTGCTCTCTACCAACGTTGTGTCCATCTTGGTTGTACATATGCGTTCCGCGCCGACTGTGCTAGCTTCAAGTGCCCCTGTCACGGTTCGCACTATAACGTTGATGGCGAGTACCTCGATGGGCCTGCTCCCAGGAGTGCGGACCGCTTTGCTATGTCTTTCAGTGGAACAGATGTGATAGTAAGCACAGGTACCATCAATAATACAGTGCCTCATCCTGATGCTTCTACCCGCCTAATCGCGCCACCACCCGAGGTTTGTGTGTAGAGCATAATAAATACCCGGCCTTTTTGAGAAAATTGTAGTAAGGAAGTGTAGTTATGACAGATCCTGTACAGGCTGCAATAGGTATCATAGTTGCGCTGATTGTCGTAGGCGCTTTACTCTATATATTTTATTCTCGTACCAACTCGGTTGAGAAAACCGGGTTTGGCGCCTTGCTCATGCTTGCTATCGTTTCCTTGATGATCCCGATATTCTGGATTACGGAATCCAATGCACAGGAACTGTCGCTACTTCGGCAGCATACGACTGATGTCAGTCGTGGTGCGGCACTTTTTGCCCAATATTGTTTCCAGTGCCACGGCATTAATGGAGAAGGCTTGACTGGACCTAAACTAAACGGGAATCCCGCCGTCAACAAGCTTACCGATGCCGATATCATACGTATTATCAGTGGTGGTGTCCCCAATACTGCTGATCCTTCTCAGCTACTCATGCCTGCATGGCTTGAGGACTATGGTGGCCCGCTCACTCAGATCGATATTCAATATTTATTTGCTCTTATTCGTTCGTCCGATCCAGATTACTTGGCTAAAAATGGATTTCCAACTGGTCCAGCCTCTAATGGTTTTAATCAGGTTCCCACTCTGATACAGGCATCTAATCCCACAGCTTATCAAACTGCTGTAGCGCAGGCAACTGCGGCCGCCGGTGTTGGTCAATTTGGTACGCCCGTTGATGCGACCAATACAAATTCGGTTATTATCAACATCCAAGTGCCACCTGCTGGTGCTACGTGTAGTCCCGCCTGCTTTGCACCCACGAATATCAAGGTCAAGGTCGGCACAACCATCACCTGGGTCAATAAAAGTACAACACCACATACTGTGACTGCCATGATGGGCGAGAATCCAAGTTCTGAAACACCTGCACCGCAGATATTTGACTCTGGCGTCAACAAGTTAATCCTGCCAGGTGAGCATTTCACCTATACGGTAACGCCAGCTGCCTACAATTTTAATAAAAACCATGTCGTTCTCTACTATTGTCAGATTCATCCTGCTATGGTGGCTGAATTGACAATTGTTCCGTAATCGGTTTTTCTGGTATTGCGTCTTAAAAAAGAGTCGCAATACTCTCAATATCTTTGATATTTGTTCTAATGCATGTCGCACAAAAGCATTCGCGATATGGTGAAAGGGATTGCGATCCATGCAACAAGCACAACAACGGGCAAATGGTAGCAATGTGCCCGCGCAAGCCGAGCGCATTTCGTGGGCGCGCTCGATGATCTTCGCCGCTGGCTTCTTTTTTCTTGCGGCTCTTTTGATTGGTCAAATCCCGGGCTATATTAATTTAGCTATGACTGCCTCATCTCTGGTTGGATTCGAGCAAGGGATTCTTGCTCTGGCGGTCGTGTGTCTGGCGGGATTTATTGTTATTCAGATAGTCGTCATGCTTTTTGACCCGAAGCCTGTCATTCCTCCAATTGTTCTTAGTGTATTAGGTGTCCCAATTGCACTAGTCGGCCTGGCTGTTATGCTCTGGGCATCGTATACAAATAATCAATATTTTCCCGCACAAAACGTCTACTGGAACCCTTTACTCGGAGGAAATGTGCTCTGGTTCCCACCACTCTCATTTGATCTCATTATGCTAGGTTTAGCAATTATGGGTGTGGGCGTTAGTATGGTATTTTTCAGTATCCTTGCTCTACGAGAACAGCGAAATCCTGACCGTAGCGATCCAGGCACGACACCTGCTGTCAGAGCTTTTATCAGTTTTGGTATCACATTTCTGATCGTATTTATGCTCTTTTATATGCTGGTAAGTCCTCAAAGTTTTGCCGCGTCTCATGGCCTGAGTCTTGCCGTCGTGAATACAATTTATAACGTCTGGCTGGGTATTGCTATATTTTGTACGTTGGGCGCATTTGCCCTTCGGTTCCACTACCTGCTGAGGCCTGTTCGAAAACGCACTATGTCTGGTCTCTATGTTGTTGGTATTAATTTGGCACAGCTAGGCGTGATTTTCCTGTTGGCATGGTTCCTTGTCTATCCTGCGATTGCCTGGATTCATACCTGGACATTTGTAGGTCTTGGATCATATCTGACTATCTGTGGTAAGACCTCTGCTGTTCCTCAATCCTGTTCATTCTCGCAGCAGGCAGGGTATATTATTAATGCCGCTGTTACAACGGGCTTCTTTGTGTTGATGATGGCTGGCATCGCTGTATGGAAAAGCAGGCGTAATCTCGTTGTTGTTAGCTGCCTCACAACAACAGCGGTACTTGCTATGGCAACACTGCTGGTACATATGCATCCTGATGAACTTTTTATTGCTGAACTTCTAACAGGTGGCATGCTGGTGCTTGCAGTAATCTGGACGAGCGTTGCTCGTCGCGAATTCGCTGTTGTCGGTGAACGAAATCTAGGTTGTGTTGGTCAATGGCTTGTTGTAGGTACCTGTCTGTTTATCTACATTGCCAGCTTTGGTTTTTTCTCAATCCCGGGTTTCAGAGAGACAGAGCCAAATATTCCATCCACTCCCGGTACTGGTTTCAATGCTGGAATTACCGGTGGTGCTCATGCTATTGTAGTGTTCTTCGTTATAGGCATACTTGCAGCTATTCAGTTCTATTTCCTTGTGCGCAATCGCTATCGTGTCTAAGGGTTGCTTCGAAGCACGTCTCCAAAGGGAGCATGAGATATAATAAAATGGCGAAAGGTAAACAATCCTTTCGCTATTTTATTGCCAGATGATATACTTGTTCGTGCCTTTGATTTGGAAGTATGGGGGGAATCGTATTGAAAACACCTGAACAACTGAAAATACTCATTCTCGCAGCCGAAGTTGTGCCGTTTGCCAAGGTCGGAGGGTTGGCGGATGTTGTAGGAGCTCTACCTAAGGCGCTAAAGGAACTTGGTCACGATGTGCGTGTGATGATGCCACGTTATGGCCAGGTCAAACCAGAGAAATTTAAGTTGACAACTGTTCTCGATGCCGTTCATGTGAGCATGGCGACTTTCAAAGAACAGGTCGGCGTATGCCAGGGCGAAATTGGCGATGGGATTCCAGTCTATATGATTGATGCCCCTCGTTACTTTGACCGCGAAAATATTTATGGCTATACGGATGATGGCGAGCGTTTCATCTTATTTTGTCGAGCAGCACTCGAATCGATGCGTCTACTGGATTGGTCTCCTGATATTGTGCATTGCAATGACTGGCAGACAGGTATTGTTCCAAACTGGATGCATACCGTTTATCATGATGATCCGTTCTTTGCTGATACAGCTACAGCGTATACTATCCATAATCTAGCCTATCAAGGTATTTTTGGCTATCGTATCCTGGAAGTGGCAGGAGTTGCTACCGGTGGATTTCTTTATCCGCAAATTGTTGAACTTGCCAATGTCGTTGATATCATGGGCCGAGGCATTCTCTTTGCGGATGTTGTAACGACGGTGAGTGAGCGCTATGCCCAGGAAATACTTACTCCCACGTTTGGTGAGAAATTAGATCAGCTTCTTCGATCGCGCCGCGACCGTTTATTTGGTATTCTCAATGGCATTGATTACCAGGAAATGAACCCGGCGAGCGATCG
Source organism: uncultured Chloroflexia bacterium (assembly GCA_963702765.1). Lineage (GTDB taxonomy): Bacteria > Chloroflexota > Ktedonobacteria > Ktedonobacterales > Ktedonobacteraceae > DATMNR01. The sequence continues at coordinate 33,394 of CAVPEB010000069.1, read as the reverse complement.
TTATATTCATACATGCTATGATTCCAATACCCTCGACAAACGCGCTGAAAACAAACATGCCCTTCAAGAACGGGCACATCTTCCTATGAGGCAAGAAGTGCCTCTGCTTGCTATGATTTCGCGCCTTGCAGACCAGAAAGGTTTCGATCTGCTCGCACAGATAATTCAACCATTACTGTCCCAAGGCGTCCAGCTCGTTGTGCTGGGCATTGGTGATCAACACTACCATGAAATGTTCCAGAATCTGGCTGCTCGATACCCTGAACAAGTTGCCATTTTTCTTACCTTTAATACTGAGTTAGCTCAGTCTATCTATGCTGGTAGCGATATGTTTTTGATGCCTTCTCGTTTTGAACCTTGTGGCCTGGGCCAGCTTATTGCTATGAGATATGGTAGCGTGCCGATTGTGCGTAGTGTTGGGGGTCTGGCCGATACCGTACAGGAATATGATCCTAGTACCGGTGAAGGCAATGGTTTCGCCTTTACTAACTATGACCCCTGGGAGTTGTTTGCTGCTATCGTTCGCGCACTCGAATTATTTCGCTTCAAAGATATATGGCGTACTCTTCAACAAGATGGAATGGCTGCTGATCATTCCTGGCAGGCATCAGCCATCCGTTACGTTGAGGTTTATCGGAATGCCATCGCGTTTCATAAAAGTGGAAAATGATAACTCGATGCTGGACCCATCATACTGATTCACAATATAACCCAAACACCCGCAGGGGACGATGTTATCGGCCCTCTTTGCAGATCTTATCATGTCCGCAATAAAAAGTTGGTCCTCATTATGGCATGCGCAATGGGCCTCCAAAATCTTTGTAATAGGATGTCCAGCCATCAGGAGCCGAAGTCCTGTCACAGTGATCGAGAAAGCTGGTCAATTTTGCCTCTGTCAAATCTGCCAGGTGAACGATTAAAGCCTCGATCGTTGCAGGATAGACGGGTGAGCCAAATTCCTTTGTGCCGTGGTGCGCCAGGATAATATGCAGCAAATCCAGCCGCGTTGTTTCATCCAGCTCTACTACATGCTTTGTATGGTGCTCTACATATTGTGTTCCCAGAAAGATGTGGCCGAACATAGTTCCATCGGGTGTAAATCCTCTGCCCGGTTGTTCTTCTAGCTCTTGTAGTTTGCCGATATCATGCAAGAGAGCGCCTGCAAGCGCAAGCTCCTGGTTGCAGGAGTACAGAATCGTGAGAAATTGAGTGATGAGCGAAACATTTACCGTGTGTTCGAGCAGTCCACCCACGACTGCGCCATGATGCCTTACCGCCGCAGGCCAGCGTCGAAATTGATCTATTATCTCGTTCGTGAAACATTCCTGTAGAAGTGCTTGAAGCCCAGGGTGTTGTACCGTATGCATCAAAACCCAAAACTGGTCTTCAAGTTCATCCAGGTTATGACGTGTTCTGATTACAAATACATCGAGAGGCGCGGTTTCATCTAGCTCGGCATGTGTCAGCTTTAATTGTATGTTATTCTGGTATTCTTCGATCAACCCTTTGATCAGGACAACCTTACCTGACTGTGGCACGTTGATTTCTTTGTGTGGAAGATCGAAATGCCTTGCTGTTATGTCATTGCCACGTTGATCACGCAGTTTGATTTGACGATACTGCTTGCCATTTTTTGTCGTGCGATTTTGTACATCTTCAGCAAATAACCAGCCGCTTACCTCTGTATTGAGAACCAGATCGTTAATAATGATCGGCTCAGGATTCGATGGTCTTTCCCTGTAGTCGCGATTTTCCATGAACTCATGCCTCCAACGTGTTTTATATACCTATCTCATACATACTTTGTCAAAAAAAGCGGAAAAACACTGAAAAGTTTCCGCTTTTCCGCAATGATTCCGTATTAACATTCCTGAAGGTGATCACTCAAACCAGGCATAAGAGCAAATTGACGATTAACTGGAAGAACTCTATACTAATCGGGTTAATTGAAAACCTGTGTCGCAAGGAGGAGAAGTGGAATACTATGGAGCAGGCGACTTATCAAACTGAGAAAGACAGCAACTATGCCCAGGAGCTGGCAAAACGACGTGCTATTATTGCAACTCAATTTCAAACCATTCCTACGTATGGGTCGGCAGAGTTTTGGAACCGTATCGAAGAATCCCAATCAAAAATGGCCTTACCCATGGAAGTTTTAGTAAAGTGCGTGCGCGTGGCTATATCTCGAGAGGATCATGCTGGCAAGAATTGCATTTTTGAAATGATATTTCGTCGTACTCAGAACACAAATGAATACTGGTCCAGGCATGTTCTCGGCAGAATGCATCTTACGTCCGAAGAACAATCAATCTATGCGCATGATTTGTATGCTGATCTGTGCGAATGTGTTATACGCGCTATACTCGATTGTAGGCGGCAGTTCTGGGAGGAGAATTTTCAACACTGTTTGAGTTTCGAACGCAAGCATGTTTATCAATCTTTCATGACACGTGAGGGACGATGGCTATCTCAACATACAAGCGATTCAAATACCCGCCGCATCCCTCGATCACTCATTGCTAGCTTAGATCAACCTGTGCGTTATGCTGATGGTGAGAAAGGGGAGATGGAAATTGTCGATGAGCAAGCTCAACAAGCCTTCTTTTCTGTTGAGCAGCGCGACTTGCCACTTCTCATTCTCGATCTACCAGAAAAATTAAAGTCTGTGATCTGGTTATTGTTCTGGGAGGGTCGAACGGAAAAGAATGTAGCTCGTATTCTTGGCATAAGTGATCGCACTGTTCGTAACAGGTTACAGAAAGCGCTAAACTTGCTACGCGCAGATATAGAGTCGGAAGGGAAAGCTATTTATGGATAGAGAGCAGGAAGAAATGATGCAGCGTTTGACTGCTCGTTATGTCTCGGAGCTCCGCTCCGCGCAACAACCGCAATTGAGCGAATACCTGTCACGGTATCCACAGTATGCAGATGCGGTTGCTGACTTTGTCGCCTATTATCATGCTATTGAGGTTGATATCCCACAGGAAAGTGACATTATTCTACCTCTCACTCAACCTTCGCATGCTGCTCTTGATCAAGCCTGGAAGAATGTCTTGCAAGTGGATTTTGAGGTTCATAGTTCCTCGGACTCGTTACATATGGCAGCAGCAAAAGCGAATGGATCGTTCATGGAACTCGCCTTGCAGATAGGCCTTGGCCAGGATATTCTTAAAAAATTGGATCAGCGTAGGATTGATGCTGCTACTATACCACAGGAATTATGTCATCGATTAGCGGCAGCCTTGCAACAACCAATTGCGACAATAGAGACGTATCTTGGGCTGGGTGAAGACCAGCATTATACACAAAATGTAGCTGAGAGTCATGCAATCTATCGTGTAGAAGATCAACCTGTTGATGAATCGCCTGTATGTAGCTTTCATGAGGCCGTTGCACAAAGTACGCATATGTCAGACGAGCAGAAACGTGACTGGCAGGTTATACTCTTTCATGAAGGTTTGTCGTGAGGCAAGGGGAAGCTGCCGGGCCACAGTCCAAACGGGGAGAAGAACCGTGTCCGGCAGCCCTCAATGGGAGGAGGGTAATTGATTATTCTTTCTCGCTTCTATGAAACTGGAAGGAGCCAGGAATTTCGTTTATGCAAGAGTTAATCGCGTATCTTGATTGTCATTCAGGAATTAGCGGAGATATGTTCCTTGGTGCTTTGCTTGATCTCGATGCAGGGTTTTCATTGGACTTCTTGAAAAATGCGCTGAAAGGCTTGCCATTACAGGGCTATGAATTAAGGCTTGAGCCTTTTCAAGACAAGGGAATACTCGGCTCGCGTTTTGATGTGGCGCTCTCTGAACATGATACAAGCACCTCGCAGATGATAAGACTATCCGATATCGAAGCTATCTTGCATGCCTCCGCTCTATCCCCTAAGGTGCGTGAGAATGCACTCTCGATATTTCGGTGTCTTGCACAGGCCGAGGCAACGGTACATGGGACAGGTGTGGAAGAAGTGCATTTTCATGAAGTAGGGGCAATTGATGCCATCATAGATATCACAGGAGCAGCAGTAGCTCTTGAAGCTCTGAACATTCATCAACTCTATGCTTCGTCTCTTCCTCTAAGCAGCGGCCATGTGCAAACCGCTCATGGAATATTGCCCGTTCCCGCCCCGGCTACATTAGAGATTCTACGTCAAGTTCCAGCTCACTGGAAGCCATCTTCGGCTGAAGGTGAAATGGTCACTCCAACCGGGGCAGCAATTCTGGCAACCCAGGCACGATTTCAAACTCCAGCTATGTTTATTGAGCGCGTGGGATATGGATTTGGTCGTAAGCAGTTTCCCTGGCCAAATTGTTTGCGTGTTTGTCTGGGAAGGGCAGAAAGTTCAAATAAGCAAGGTGAATTAGCCGATAGTGATTGGGTGGCTGTCATCGAAAGCAACATTGATAACATGACAGGTGAGCTCCTGGGTGGGTTAATGGATAAACTCTTTGCTGCTGGCGCATTAGATGTCAATTACACGCCCATTCAGATGAAAAAAAATAGACCTGCCGTCATGTTGACTATCATCTGCCAGGTAGAAGAAGGCAAAGCCCTATCTGAACTGCTTCTAAGCGAATCTAGCACCTTAGGCGTGCGAATTTCGCAGGTGCAACGTGTCAAGGCACAGCGTGTATCAGAACTCATCGAGACACCTTTTGGCTCAATTTCCATGAAAGTCAAGCGCCTTGGTAACCGTATCATAAGCGCCACACCAGAGTACGAGGACTGCCAGCGCATAGCCCTGGAAAAGAGCATTCCACTTGAAGATGTGTACGACGTTGCACAGCAGGTCATAAAGACAAGGTTTCCTACATAGGCTATGATAAGTAGTGAAGAAAAAGATGAGATTAGCTTGTTCGCATGCAAGCCAGCCACTTTGGGAGATACTTTGTGATGTCGAGTTACAATTTGTCTCGGACCCACCAAAGGGACTATAATATATAATACAAGAGTTGTTTTGATCTTTCTTGCTGAGCAGATACCTCAAACTAGACAAAAAATAGTAATCATGGACTTCAAAGATTGGCGCAAAGCGCCTGATAACCCTACTGATGAAGCTGTAACACCTAAAATTGGCAGATTTAGGGGCAAGCAATATTTTGATTATATTGACGAACAGATCCACGAAGCACAGGCCCGGGGTGAATTTGACAATCTCCCCGGCACCGGGAAACCGCTGAATCTCGATGAGAATCCGTTTAGCGGCGACAAGGCTCTCGCCTATAGTCTACTGAAACAAAACGGGTATGCTCCTCCGGAAATCGAACTTGCAAAAGAAATACGCACCCGCTTTGAGAAAGCTCAAGAGAAGCTCGAAAAATTGCGTCAGCAGAGGAAAAGTTTATGCACCAGGCGTATTCCGCCTTTCGCCAGTGAGAAGCGGGCATTTCACAATGCAGTTGAGAAAACCGCTACTCAATACGATCAATTGCTACGCGAACTCAATCGGAAGATCCTCAATTTGAACTTAATCACTCCCTCGGCTATGCACATGCAGATGTATGAAGTAGAGAAGTTGGTACAGGAATTTCGTGACTCTTGTCATCCAATTGAGTAAAGTTGCGCTTGATGCCACAAAGAATAATCAACAAAAAGGTGTGAAATGGGCAAAAGATTATGAAATAAAAAGAGCCGGTGGTCGGATTCGAACCGACGGCAATGCTTTACGAAAGCACTGCTCTACCGCTGAGTTACACCGGCTTAGTCATTGTTACAAGCATAGTGGAAATACACTTGTAATGTATTTGACGCTAGCGATTATAACCTTTGCATGTTCTCCGTGTCAAGCATTTTTACACCACTCGCAGGGCTTTCCAATTCTAGGGAGGGGGTGAAAAAGGAGAGTTTTCCTAGTAGACTACAAAAAACTCAGATCTACGAGGAGAACTCTCTATGGACTCTACAACACTACCAATACGACCCGATGAGGGAAAGATGCTTGAACCAGGCGCGGTGACGTCGCTCTAGGAAACCCTGCGCCAGCTCTCTGATGCACGACGAAGACAAGGGAAGCGCTATGAATTGGCGCTGGTCCTCTGTTTGCTTATTTTGGCGAAGATGGCGGGACAAACGAGTTTGAGTGGAGCGACGGACTGGATTCGGCATCGAGCTGCTGTTCTGGCAGACCACTTTGGCCTGCGTCGAAAGCGCATGCCATGCCAGATGACGTACTGCAACGTACTCGCGCGAGTGGACGCCAAGCACCTGGATGAGCTCTTAGCAGCCTTTTTTGTGCGGCTTCGAAGCCGAGCAGCGTTGTGGAACGGAACCAAGCCGCTTGCACACACCGCAAGGGCAGGCGGATCACGCGCATCTGGCGATTGATGGCAAGACCCTGCGAGCCACCACGTCGCAGCCGCATCCGGTGCATCAGCTTAGTTGTTATGAGGTGGCTACCGGCATTGTCTTGTGGCATTGCAATGTGGAAGAGAAAGAAAACGAGATCAGTGCGCTTAAGCCCTTGTTGACGCCGCAGTTGATCACAGGGCGCATCTTCACGCTGGACGCCATGCATACCCAACGGGCGCTCTGCACACAGATCCATCGGTGTGGAGGGGACTCTCTCCTGGTTGCCAAGGACAATCAACCGACGCTGCACGAGGATATCGCGGATCTCTTTGAGGATCGCACTCCCGATCGGCGTCGTTGGAAACAGGCTGAGACGTGGGACAAAGGACATGGACGGCTGGAGCACCGACAGATCACCTGCAGCCCTGATCTCAATGCCTGGTGTGCCAAACAATGGGAAGGCATTGAACAGGTCTTTCGGCTCGAACGCACCGCACGCATGCTCAAAACCGACCAGATGCGACATGAAGTGGTCTATGGACTGAGCAGCCTTTCAATGCGGCTGGCTCCCCCAGCACGCATGCTCTCGTTGGTCAGAGATCATTGGGCCATCGAGAATAGGCTGCACTATCGCCGCGATGGCTCTTTAGGCGAAGATGCCTGTCAAACTCGCACTGGGCCTGTTCCCAGTTTGCTTGCTCAGCTCAATAGCACGGTCTTGTGTCTCATGGATCGGGTTGGCGTTGGCAATGTCGCTCGGCAGATGCGCTATTTTGATGCTCATCCTGAACAGGCACTCAGTCTTGTGCTCTCGGGCTCGTGTTCCGTCTATTAGAATTGGAAAGCCCTGACACCCCTCGCTTGTATATCAACTTCCCCATGTGATAAGTGTATTGTAAGATCAGCTCTCACAATAAAGTAATCCAGCAAGACTCTCTTTCCGTACTTTATACAAAACAAATTGAATAAACGGATGGACACATCAATATGCAAAGCCTGGATCTCTTTCTGGTACAATACGGCCTGGCTGCCATCTTTATCATTCTGCTCATCAAAACAATCGGCATTCCAATTCCGATCCCGGCCGACTTGATAATACTGACTGCGGCGGCTCGAGTTGCTCAGGGTAAGCTCAACGTATGGCAAACATTCATTGCCATTCTCATTGCACTGGTCATTGGAGGCTTGATACAATTTTTATTGGCGCGAGGCCCTGGTCGAGGATTCCTCTATCGTTTTGGGCGTTATATCGGGCTGACTTCTCCTCGTCTTGATGCTGTTTCTGCCAGGGTTAAAAAAGGTGGTGCGTTAAGCATTAGTATTGCCATTCTGGTGCCGGGCGTGCGTGGCGCAGCTGTTATTGCCTCGGGTATGGCAAATATGCCCTTGAGAATCTTCCTACCCGGGTTGGTGGTAGGGAGTGTCTTGTTCCTCGGACTCCACTTTTTTCTAGGCTTTCTTGGAGGATCTCTTTTCTCTATTATAGGACATGTGCTACCATTACCAGCGATAGCTTTGCTTGTATTAGTGTTGTTGTTAACTATATTTGCAGTTTGGGTTGTTGTTCGAAAACGTCGAAGGACAGCGCAATACGATGTGGAGGGGACTTCACTCGAACTATGGCATGAGGGAATATGCCCGGTCTGTCTTGCCCTGTATGCCGCAAATCAAATGCGCTCGCCGATTAACGTTGACTCAACGAACGCTGTTACAATAGAAAATATTCAAAATAGAAAGGGTTCTTTAACACATGGCAACAAATTTTAAATTAGATCCTGATCGAGTGGCATACTTTGAAGCCGAAGGTTGGCGCGCCTATTATGACCATAAATGGATAAAAATGTTGCGTTTGATTGTGGGTCTTACCCACGAACAGTTTCATATCCCCTTTCCAATGTCACTTCTTGCAGGCTATTACACGACCCGCGCCTCGGCAGCCTGGGTACCGGTCGATCATGACGAACAAAAGGTGCTTCGCTATCTTTTGAAGTTCTATCAGGTTGCCAGGCGCTATTCAGGCTTGAAATTCGATGCCTCGCACGTGGCGGACCTGGAGCTCCAATATTTTGACGTTCACAGGCGATTGGCTGGTAACCCTGAAAAAGATGAATTTTTACAAACACTTATTGAACTTCACTGTGCCATCTTTGGCATAACGCCAGAACAGGCAAAGGAGTCCGCGGAGTGGAGGCTCCAGGCTGCAACCACTGTTGATCTGATCACAAGCCATACTTCTACCGATGTTGAGGGTGACTGGACGAAGCTTGAAGAATACCTGCGTCGCTGCTATCGTTCGATCCAGCAAGAAGTAGAGCAGCTGCATGCACAAGAAGCTATCCATACATCGTGAAATGTTCTACGTTTTTCCTCAATAGTGTGGTTGATGATTGATTATAGATAGGGAGAGATTTCGAAAAATTTGTAGAAGAGTTCAACCAGCTCTGCATCAAATTGTGTGCCAGCATTTTCGTAGAGTTCTTCTATTGCCTGCAAAGGTGTACGGCTTTTCTGATAGATACGTTGAGAAGTCATAACCTCAAACGCATCTACAATTGCGATCATCCTTGCACCAAGCGGAATGGCGTTCCCTCGCAATCCTTCGGGATAACCTTTACCATCTATTCGCTCGTGATGATGGTACAACGATGGCACAACACTTTTAATGAGTTTAAACTGACTCAGTATCTCTGCACCATAAGCTGGATGATTTTTAATTATTTCGTATTCCTGTCTTGACAAGCCTGACGCTTTATATAATATCGCATCGCTAATGTTCATTTTACCAATGTCATGGAAAAAAGCAGCCAATCCAACTTTCAAAGACTCGGCTTCTGAAAGGTGTAGAGTAGTGGTTGCAAACGAGATCGCAAGAGTATGCACTCGCAACGAATGCTGGTAAAGTTGAGGATCTTTTGCATTGAGTGCGGGAATAAGACTGGAAAAGATCTCAGAAAACTCTTCCTTTAAATTGTTGAAAAGAGGTAATGCATGGATTGCTCTATATTCAATACGTTCTAGAGCAACTTGAGCTTCTTGAGGGAGTTCAAAATAGTTGAACTCTTCCAGTTCAGGGTTGCGTAATGGGGTGACTAATCCCAGGGTTTCATCCAATGGGAGTGGAGTAAGGACTACCTCTGCTGCGCCAGGTGTACTCTCCTGAAGGAGAGGTTGAGTACTCATATAAAATCCTTTTTGGGAAAAGAGAGTGGCACTTGTGATGCTTACTTAGTATATACGACGAAGCGTTACATTTTTATAGATATGTCTCTATGTATTGATACGTAATATATAGCATATCTGTGTCAGACATGTGGTCTTATGCCTGTTGAATAGTACTATCAGGTTCATTCTGTCCTTTAATCCAAACTCGACAACAAAACGGGGATATGATAATATATGGGCCAATCGACTCCTGTGCGAAAAGAGTATTTATGCATACATTATTGCTGGCAACAAGTAATCCTCACAAGCTAGAGGAATTTCGAACGATTTATTCTGATTTGCCTTTGAGATTGTTGTCTCTTACTGATGTTCAGTTGAACGTTGATGTCGAGGAAACAGGAAATACCTTTGCAGAAAATGCAGAATTAAAAGGACGGGCATATGCGCAGATGTCACATATGCTTACTCTTGCAGACGATTCTGGTTTGGAGATCGACGCGCTTGGAGGTGTGCCAGGAGTCCATTCGGCTCGTTATCTAGGTAGAGAGACTTCTTATGAAGAGCGTTTCCGTGTAATATTGGAACAGTTGAAAGGACTTCCGCTAGAGCAGCGCAGCGCTCGTTTTCGATGCGTCATTGCCCTTGCTGAGACATCAGGGAAAATTCATGTGGTGGAAGGAATTGTAGAGGGGGTAATTGCCGAGAGTCCTCGCGGGACACATGGCTTTGGTTATGATCCCATTTTTTTTCTACCCGAACTTGGAAAAACTTTTGCAGAACTAGAGCCTGCAGTTAAAAATCGCATCAGCCATCGTGCTCGGGCTGCACAATCTGCCCGTAAGCTCCTAGAAAATTGGCCTTATGACTCGTCTGGCAGTCGTGAACAACCACAGACACACTAAGGAATGCTCATGGCAATGAAGCCACCCATTCGTGTAGCGCTTGACCTTGAAACAACTGGTCTATCTGCCGAACAAGATGCTATTCTGGAAATTGCAGCCATCAAATTTCAGGGCGCTACTATATTGGAAAAGATGGAAACGCTTATTTCTCCAGGGCGTTCTATTCCTTTCAGGGTGCAACGCTTGACGGGTATCACACCAAAACATGTAGCAGGCGCTCCCAACTTTGAGTCGGTTTCCAGGTCGCTTCAGCAATTTCTTGGCGACTATCCAATCGTTGGCCATAGTATCCCCTTTGATGTTGGTTTTCTGCGTCGGCGTGGACTTGTGCGTACTAACCCTCTTATTGATACCTTTGAACTGGCAACTGTTTTGCTACCATCTTTGCCAAGCTATAACCTCGGCCAGGTCGCGGAGGCATTGGAGGTGCAAGTGGTCCCGGGCCGCCACAGGGCTATGGTTGATACGTTACTGGCTATGGAGGTATTTTTAGCCCTCCATCAGCGATTGCAATCAATTGATTTGTTGTTGCTGAAAGATCTGGCCAACCTGGATGCCCCTCGTACCTGGCCTCTCCTTTCTTTCTTTCGTCAAGAATTACGCGATCGTATGGCTATGGATGGCATGCAACAGGCTCCTTTTCGTGGAAGTCTGGGTGATCGTTTCGCTGCACAATTGGGCATGGATCCTCGTGTGCTTGCCTTCGCTGTTGCCAAACAGAACGAAGCTGAGCAAGAACAAGAGATTCAAGTGTCGCTCAGGAATCCCGCTATTGATAACCAGACTGAACAAACTCCATCCTCAATTCTTGTTGCATCTGTGAATGTTCCCATTTCCGATAATCTCGATACGCTGGTAGAGATAGTACCAGAAGAGGTTATACCTTCTTCAGGTACTGTGCTACTCGATAGTGAAGTATCGCAGGAAGTAGCAAGCTTGCCAGACCTTGCTGGTGTAGAAGAACCCGCACCGGTCGAATTGAAAGAGCGCGACAAACAAATACAGCCCATGCATGTGCATTTCGGATATCAAACGGCGTATAAAGCGGTGCGGCAGGCGCTTGAAGAGCGTAAATCTCTGCTTGTAGAGGTAACTATAGGTGCCGATGATTATACGCCGGTCATATTACCTGCGCTCGAGTGGCTTTGCGAAGCTCCTGCAGTTTCTGATGCTCAGGAGATACCTCCAGACTCTAGACGGCTAGTCATTGCCTGCGCGAATCAGCAAGGAGCTCGTCGCCTGGTAGAGCAGGTGCTACCTCGTTTGCAAACGTATCTTAGAGATCAACTGTCCGTGGCATATCTTGCTGAAAGTGATGGCTATCTGTGTGTTCATCGATGGTTTGGATCAGCCTTACGGCGCACAAGTGGTGAACTTTCTGCTGAGCAGGCGCGTGGATTAGCCAAATTGGCGCTGTGGGCGCAACAAACTATGACCGGTGAACGTAGCGAATTGACGCTTTTGCCCCAGGAAATCTCTGCCTGGGAGCGTATCTCTTCTGGTGTAGAGCGTGTACCGCTGGCTGGTGATAAGAGTGAGACTCCATACCAAAAATGTCTCTACCTGCGCAATGGTTACTGTTTTGTCAGTCGTGCAGAGGAGCGTGTTAAAGCCGCTAACATTGTTGTGACGACGCACGCTGGACTTTTTGATGATCTCTCTTCTTCTCATTCTTTGCTAAGGGAAATTGACCACAGGCTGATCCTTGATGCCGATCTCCTTGAAGAGGAGAGTGCTCGATGGAGCGGTTCCGAACTCGATCATAACCGTCTCATTCGTTGGTTGAATACAATAGGCGTTGAATTATCGGATGGCCGTTATCAAGGTTTACTCGCACTCGCGGCTCCCTCTTTACGAGAAAATGGGCCTGGAGGTCTCTCTGCAACTCAAACTATAGCCAAATCTGAGTTAGATACACGCATGCTTTCCTGGTTTCAGTCGTTACGCCATGCGCGTGCTGCTGTAGATAAATTTTTTATCGCGTTAGGTAATCTTCTCCAGGAAGGAGTGAATAGTGGTGCTAGAGATAAAGGTAAAGGCGAAAACTCGGGCCGTGGATACGGCGGTCGTAATAATGAACGAGTCGATCAGCCTTTAAGGCTTACTGGGCAGCTACGCAATGTCGCTACATGGTTGGAGGTAGAACATGCCTGGAAACTTGTCGATCAACGCTTGCAAGGAGTAATTGATCAGATCAAACTTGCCGAAACAATCATGCTGACTTCGCAACGTGGTCACCACAAACATGATCCTGGAAGCGGTGAAGATCAATCACTAGCCTGGGAACTTGCTGCGCTTGCGCAAAGACTTCAAAACCAAAAACAGCTTGGCCAACGAGCTTTTATGTTCGACAGCAGTGGTAACGCTACTTCGAATACTGATGACAAGATGGTGTATTGGCTGCGCGTGCCACCAACTCCGCAACCCTTTGTTCAACAGCGCCAGCATGATTCATCAGCAACAGCCTCACCATCCTCTTCGCTCAATTCGCCCGTTTTGTATGCTCAACATATCCATACTGCGAGCCTCCTAAAGCAGTACATACTAGCACCTGATACGAGCGCTATTTTTGCAGGCGTTGCGCTTTCCGTGGATCACAATTTTGCTTTCTACCGTGGACGCCTCGGGTTGGAAGCCGATGTATGTCCTGCTCTTTCGATTGTCACTGAACATCACGAGCAGTCTTTGCTCTACTTGCCCAACGATATTCCAGAACCCAATATGCCGCAATATCAACGTCACCTTGATGATGCCATTGTGCAGCTTGCTTCCATGTTGGATGGTCAACTTGTCGTGCTTTTCACTTCGCATGCGGCCTTGAGAAGCACCTATGGTACGGTCAAACCATTGCTAGAAGCCCGAGGTATACTGGCATTGGGGCATGGTATAGATGGTTCTCCTCGCCAGCTCTGGCAAATGTTTCAGAATCAAGAGCGCGTGGTGCTGTTGGGTACAGGTAGTTTCTGGGATGGCTCAGATGAAATCAGCCGAACCCCTGCATGTATATTACTGGCCCGCCTGCCCATGCCAGTATTGAATGATCCTCCGATTGCAGCACGTGCAGAACACTATTCTGATCAATTGCATCAGGTGACCGTGCCAATGGCGGCTCTCCGTGTGCGCCGTGCTCTCAATCGGCTTGCTTGGAGCAGTACCAGGCGCAATGCAGTTGTGCTGTTTGACCGCCGTGTTAGCTCGAAGGAATATGGCGCGACGATACTACATACACTTCCTCAATGTTCTCAACGGCAGGGCGCTATATCGCATATGCCGGAAATAATTCTTGATTGGCTAACTGCAACTGGTTCCTGGGACTGATATTTCCATTCACTCAGATCAATCTCCATAGGTGTAACCTCCCAACGTATGAATAGAAGTGTGTGAATCGCAAACACACTTCTATATTTTCGCTATTAGGAGGGCAAACTTTTAGCAAAAACATAGCATACGTTAGCAGATACTTCCTCCCTTTCTTCGAGTGGACCAGGGTAATTCATGGGGAAGCCCTGGTTCCTCCTTTCATTCAGATGAGTGCGTAGCATTAGATGCGAAAGCAGCGTTACTGGATGCGTTAGCAAATAGACTTCCCATACAAACGCTCTTTGGCTCTTGACTGCATATCTCTCCATGTTGCACAGTAAGGAATATATATGTAAGCAAGAAAGTATTCGGAAAGGATAGAGCATGCCCCCTACAACACCAGCACAAACTCAGGAGAGCAGCAAACTACGCACAGTGTATGGAGCGTGTCCACATGATTGCCCCGATTGTTGTGCGCTGGAGACACAGGTGGATGAGCAGGGACGAGCGGTTGCCGTACGTGGTCGTTATGACCATCCAGTCACCAGAGGGTGGCTTTGCGCAAAAGTGAACCGTTACCTTGAGCGAGTCTATCATCCTGATCGGTTGCTCTATCCCATGCGTCGTGTCGGACCAAAGGGTAGTGGCCAATTCGAGCGTATTTCGTGGGATGCCGCTCTCGAAGAGATCACATCACATTGGCGCGATATTATTGCGCAACATGGGGCGCAGTGCATTCTTCCGTATAGTTATGCAGGCACTTTAGGCCTTGTCAATAATTCCGTCGCCAACAGCCGCTTTTGGAATCGTTTGGGTGCTTCCCAACTCGAAAGAAGCATCTGTGGCGCTGCAGCCGAAGAAGCTGTCCTACTCACCGTAGGCGCTCGTATAGCACCAACGCCACAAATGTTGCTTCAGAGTAAGTTGATCTTGATCTGGGGTAGCAATCCTGCCAGTACTGCACCTCATCTTATGCCATTTTTGCGCGAAGCCCAGCGTAAGGGCACGCGCATCATCGTCATCGACCCCATTAGAACACTGACAGCGCGTTCTGCCGACCAGCATATCCAGCCGTTGCCCGGCACAGATGCCGCACTTGCACTCTCCATGATGAATGTCATGGTCGCGGAAGAGCTACACAATCCCGAATGGATTGCAACACATACTGTTGGCTGGGAATCATTGCTTGAGCGCATCTTGCTTTTCCCACCAGAACGTGCAGCACAGATTACAGGCCTGGAAGTTGATACGATTCTGGACCTTGCTCGTGCCTACGCAACCACCGCACCAGCTTTGTTACGTGTGACCGATGGCATCAATCGCCATACAAATGGAGGCCAGACGGTGCGCACGCTAGCTTGCCTGCCCGCTCTAACGGGACAGTATGGTTTGCCTGGTGGTGGGCTCATGTATAGTACCAGCGATTGGTTGCGATGGGATGGAGAAACAGTAACACACAAACAAGATCCAGCATGTCCTCAACCTCCACGTTCATTGAATATAAATCGCCTGGGAGCGATACTGACCGGAGAAGCCAATCCTCCAGTTTACTCACTATTCGTATATAATGCCAATCCTGTTGCCTCAACTCCCAACGCTGGAAAGATCGTTGAAGGATTACAGCGCGATGATCTATTCACTGTAGTGCATGAGCTCTTCGAAACAGATACAGCTCGCTACGCGGATATACTTTTACCTGCTACGAGCCAGCTTGAACATGTAGACCTGCACAAACCATACGGACATGTGTCATTGCAATATAACATGCCTGCAATTGTTCCACAGGGAGAGGCACGCAGTAATTGGGATGTTATGCGTAACCTATCTTCGGCCATGGGTTTCAACGAAGCCTGGTTGCACCAGAATGCCGATGAAGTGATTGGGGAGATACTGGAAACGACGGCACAGCACAATACAAGTTTGACAGGCATAACATTAAAACGCCTCCAGGAAGAAGGCTCAATTCCACTGGCGATCTCGAGCAATGAAGAAGTGCCCTTCTCTAATGGTATCTTCCCTACCCCATCTGGTAAGGTAGAGTTTTATTCGGAAACAGCGGCTACTCAAGGCTATGATCCCGTTCCTGGCTGGGAACCTGAAGTAAAATCTATCACAGAGCAGGATACATCACAATCTGCAACTGGACGCCTTCCTCTACTTTGCCCGGCAGCGCATCACTTTGTCAGTTCAACTTTCGGCAATCAAGAGCGATTGATAAGCAAGGAAGGCGCTCCAACGTTACGTATTCACCCGAGCGATGCTGCTATCCGCAATATTCGAAGCGGGCAATTGGTGCGTGTAGGCAATGAACGAGGTTGGTGCAGGTTGGTTGCCGAAGTAACAGAGACGGTTCGTCCGGGCGTTCTGGCAACGACGACAGTCTGGTGGCCAAAGTTCAGCCCTGATCAGCGCAATGTGAATTGGACGACATCCGATCGCCTGGCTGATCTGGGAGGCGGCAGTACATTCTACACAAATCTTGTAAGTGTAGAACCTGCAGAAGTTGATAACTGAGGCCTCTCCGGCATACATGCACGGAGGTTCCTGTTCCTCACCCACCGTTTCCGGCCTCTCCCGAAGGAGAAAGCGGCTCTTGGTGGAGATAGGCAGGACTTTTAAGCCGACGCGCTCGGGCACGGGCAGCTCCGCTTTTGCGTCGAGCCACTAAGCCCATGCTTCGGGGCAAGTGCTGCCCCTCATTCGCACGTTGTTGTAGATCCTCCATCACGACTTGCAGGCGCGGCTCCGCACCTTCCCAGACAGGCTGGGTGATAGAGGGGATCGTTTGCTGCGGTTCCAGGTAGGCCAGCAAGAACGCCGAGTAGAGATCACGCTGCACCGGCCCAAATCCGCAAGGACATTGGTGCCAGCGCTCTGATCTTGGTTTCTTGTGATACTGCCGACACTGATGGCAGTACTGAGAGAGTCTGGTCTGGTAGGCTGAGGCTTCGTACAGGGTGCCGCCAGTTTTTGCAACTATGCGAGTCAAATGCGCTAGAAACATCCCTGGTGCGCGCAGTCCGATGCTCCGACCATACTGCTTCTGCCATCCTTTGAACGAGGTTTTCTCGATGGTGATCGTGTTCCCCACCGAAGCGATGCGATGAGCCAGGTTGCCATGCAGACTCTTGCGGTGAGCGGCGAGGTGGCGTTCTGTGTTGGCGTGTTGTCTCCTGGTCGCCTGGTATCGCTTACTCTCCTTCCATTTGAGGCGACCGTTGCCCTTTTTGACACGGCCCTTTTCGTCGTAATTCTCTGGATTATTGGCCCGACGCTGCCGCTCCATCTTGCGCTGCAATCGCCGTTTTCTCCTGGCATCAGGTGCCAGCGCCTCGCAGAACGTGACCAGGTCCACCTTTCCTTCGCGGGGCACAATCGCCAGCGTGGACGGGCCAATATCTAGCCCGATGGTCTGCTTGCCGACTTCCTCATGCTTTGGCAAAACGTATGCATGGCCCTCTAAAACCAACTGGACATAATAGCGATTGCCATCGTGATCGGCCCCTTGAGCGGATGGCGAGGAAGCCTTGCGGCGGAGCAGGCGGACATATTTGATCTTGTGGCACAGACCATGCTGTATCAGCGGGTCAAGCCAGTTGATGATGGCCGGGATGACCTGCTCATTCCAGATCAGGAAACCACCATCGCCAGCGTTGGGGTCCAGCACGAAGCGCATGCCAGCGTCGTTGCGCTTGCCCTCCACGCTAGCGATGCCTCTGCCTGTACTACGAAACCGCACCCGTTTGGCCTGGCCTACGCAGACCCGATTAGCAGCTTGATAGGCGCGTGTAGCGAGAGTCTGAGCCATGGTGCTATCGATGTGATCGGCGATCCAGGAGACACGGGCAGACTTGGCATACTCGTGCATCTCATATTCCGAGAAGTGGTATTTTGTGCGTAAGGCAGAAAAAGCCTGAGCGCGTTTCTGTTTGTGCGAGCGTGGGATAGCCCGCGCCTTGGTCCATGCAGGATCATTGCGCATGCACCGGAGCCGCTTCATGGCTTCAGAAAGCAGAGCGTTATACAGGCACCGAGCCGCTTCCAGGTGCGCACGTACCTGGCGTTCCTGGCTCCAATCGACCTGGAGAGGGAGTTCAAGAAGAAAGGTCGGTGTCTTTGCTCGCTTCATGACTTACTTTGCCTTCCGATGCAGAGTCTCTCTTCAGAAAGAGACGGGACTGCTGCCCGTCCCTCGTGTCTTTCTACACTTTCACATGCCTACACAACTATTCCAATTGGGCAGGCATCTTCCGGTAACTCGACGACATACAGTTCGGAAATGGATTCGTGAGAAGCAATTCCGTGCTAAGAAGTTAGGTCGAAGAGGAGAGGATACCGTATCCGGTGCTCTGACTTCCATGAGTTTCTTCGCAAGCGTGAGACAATAAAAGTTGATGATCTTTCTTCATCCTGTGGAGAACACAGTACTCAAGAAGAGTGATGCTTCCCCTCCACCAAACCAGCCCGAAAGGAACGCCCATTCATCCCCGCCTTAGAAAGACTGATTCTTCCCCACATTTTACAAAGGGAGAGGAAACGCAAAGTGAACGCCCTCCAGAAGCGTTTGCCTGCGAGAGCCAGCCTTTGCAGATGATTCGCCAGAAAGGCGGGACCATCATGGGAACGAGGAAGACTAGCCACCCAGGCGCGCGACTTCCATCCAGAAGGAGCCGATGGTCATCGTAGCAGGCGCTTGTCCAGATCGCTTTGCCACCACCGCCAGCATCAGTGGCTCAATCACCTCGTGAGCCGGGCGCTCGGGTTGGGAACGCGCATATTCACGGATCTGCAACAAGCGTATGGCAAGTGGGGACAACAGAGCCAACACACGGATCAGACCGTCACCAGTTTGCAATTGGCGTTCTTCACTGCGACAGCCACTTTTGAGGCAGTGATGATAGTCCTCCACCAGCCATCGATGCCGATACCCCTCGACCCGCTCCCAGGCTTGTTCAAGCGTTGTGGTGGGAACCGAGGTCACCAAGATCCCCGTCCTTCGGCTCCTCGCCTTCTGGAGCCTGCTCTTCCCACACGCGAATGACCCACACCCTCATGGGGTTCTTGCCCGCGCGCGGCTCATAGCGCGGTGGCAAGAGTGTTCTTTGCCCAAAGGCAAGCTGCAATTGGGTCGAACGTGCTTGGTGCCCATGTCGAGCGGGAACCTCGAATGGACGGCTGGCCTGACTCGGCAAGGATCGCGCATAGCTCAGCGAATACATGATCTCGTCTTCGTCCTGCTGCACACGCCGTGACTTTCTCGCTCGCACCAGAAAGTGCGTCTGGGTCGCCTGACAGGCTTGAAAGAACGGGAACATGTCCGCACGAGGGTCTCCGACATGCACCCACATGCTCCCTGGCTCAGGCGTCCCAATGGCATGCACCTGGCGCATCCAGACAGCAGTTTCGCGCTCTTCCCGCTTGCGCCGTTGATAGCGCTGTTCTCCCTCGGGAGCGGGAATACGCACAAAGGGCTCCTGGGCCATACACCCGAGGACTTCTCGTGTCTGAGGGCGCACGGCAAGGACTGTTTGCACGAACAACCCACGTCCTCGTTCGTTGCCGATGTGTCCCACGCCGCTGATCTTACGACGATGGGACAGATCACTATCGGTCCTATCTTGCACCAAGAGCACCACGGGAGAGGAATTCGCTTGTGCCTTGGTCTGTTGCAGGTGAGGCTGCATCAAGGCCGCAAAGGACACATCTGGTTCATCGAGCAAACGATACAGTGCTTTGGTCTCTTTCCAGCCTTGCATGTGAGCGGGCAGCGAACCCAACGGATTCTCTGCCATGCTAGTGGCCGCTTGTACCGCTCGTCTCGTGCGACGCATATCGTGCAGTTGGACACCCCCAAAGGTTCGCTCGCCCCAGCTCTTGGGATCCAACATGTCTTGTGTATTCATCCTGTATTCTATCACTTTGTAAAATGTGGGGAAGAATCAGCTTTTGAAGATGGGGGCTTTCTGGGCCGTTCTCTGTAATGTACAATTTGACGTGCGCTATGTGCTATGTTACCATGAGCTTCGGATAAGGGATGTCCACAACGATGAGGAGAGAACAGAATGAACTTATACGAGCAACTAATAGTAGTGCGCGAACGGCTTGAAGGCATAGGTGCTCATGATGATAGCATGGATTTAGTAGAAACACTCCTGAAAAGGGCTGAGCCTGCTAAGACAGATAAAACCAACATTACTCAGGTGCAGGTATTACGACATATGTTGCGCATGCGCGAAGTCAGCGATAACTACAATATCTATAATGATCTGCAAGAGCTACTTAGCGAGCGTGACGAATTTGAAACTTCTGCTCGTGAAGATGCAGCCCCTGCTGCATATGTTGACACTGAACGCCATCCAAAACCGAAATCATTCTATAAGGCGAAGAAAGAAAGAGAGAAAAAGAAGAGCTAACTCTCTTTTAACCCTTCATCCTACACACTTGCGTCGTTGGATGGGGGCTTTCAAGCACTTCTGCTCACTCATCCTGAGCGTAGCTAGACGAGTTAGCGTCGTTGGATGAGTGGCTTTCAAGCTGTTTTTGTTGAACATTTGCGCCACCAAGTTGCAATTGTTGTTTCATTGCTTGTAACTGAGCTTCTACATTCTGTTCGGTTGAGATCTTTTGCAGTTCGCGTTCAAGCGTATCACTGGAACCTCCTGGCAATCCCTGCTCGCTCAGCGTCCCCTGATCGATCAAAGCCTCCATCGCGTTCGCCCGAGCTTGCATAGTCAATACCTTGTCTTGTGCCCGCTGCATAGCCAGATTCATTTCCGTCATTTCTTCAGAAATGCCTGTAACTGTTTCGTTGATCTTCACTTGTGCCTGTGCCGCATTATACTGCGCTTTTACCATCTCTTTTTGTGTGCGGAAGGCTTCCACGCGTGCAGAGATAGTGCGCTCCATAGAAACCAATTTCTCCTCTTGCGCTTTCAATTGTGCCAGTTGCTGTTCGTAACTGTTAATTTGTACCAGCAGTGTTTCTTTGCGCTGTAACGCCATGCGCGCCAGGTCTTCACGATTTGCTTGCAATGCCTGCATTGCCTGGTGATCTAATGTATTGGTCTTATCGATAAGTTGTGTCTGTTGCATTTCAAGACGTTTTTCATTGGTCACGACATCGGCAATCGAGCGACGAATTTGTTGTAGCTGCTCGACTTGTTTGCTATACGAATAATCCATTACCTGCCCTGGGTCTTCAGCTTTATCGAGTGCTGCATTGGCGCGTATATTAAAAAAGGTTGCGAGACGTGAAAAAAAGCCCATTGAGTCCTCCTTTAAAACCAGCGATATATTAATTGATCATAATGCTATAACATCCTCATTCATTGATTGCATCATACTTCCTTTCATTCAGATGAGTGCGAAGCACTAGCTGCGCCAGCAGCGTTTCTGAATGCATTTAGTATGATACCATACTTATAGCAAAAATGGTGCTAGTAAAGATAATCAAAACACATCTCATGAATAGGAATGCAAAGGGCGCCGCCCTTTGCATTCCTATTCATGAGATGCCAAAAAGCTATTGACTTTTGCCCCTCAATCGGCTATACTCCACGTTGTCAAGAGAATACAAGCGGGTTTGGTGTAGTGGTAACATGTAACTTTCCCAAAGTTGAGATCACGGGTTCGAATCCCGTAACCCGCTCTTAGAGAGACCTCTATCCCAACAATAGAGGTCTCTCTATTTCTCCACTGTGTGCAACTGCACTTGCATACGATGCATATCACGCGCTACCGTTCTTAATCCAACCAGGCAGGCCAACCCGGCCAGAAATAGAAATGTTGGCGCTGTGGCGGTCAGCGCGAATCCTAGCGAAGTGTTATTCGCAACTGCCCCAATCACAAAAGGTGCTGCTGCGTCTCCAAGTAAATGCGCAAGCAGCAGCGACAGCCCAATAGCAGTAGCTCGCAAAGCGGGAGAAATCACATCCTGAATGACAGCGTTCAATGGCCCGGTACAGAAGTTAAGTGAAATGGCGGCTATAATAAACACCGAGACGAAGAGCGGTAAACTGTGGATTAAGAGAGCAACGAATACCAGTGGTGCTCCAATAAGAAAACCACATGCAGCCACCAGCAAGCGCCCCTCTGGTCGGCGCCTCTGTACCAAGTCAGCTAACCAGCCCCCGGCAACAGTTCCAATGAGTCCACTGCCGACCAGTACTGCCCCGGAGATTAACCCTGCTCGCCCTACGCTGAGATGAAATGAATCGACAATATACGATGGAAGCCAGAACGAAGTACCTCCAATTGTGAAGAAACTAAACACAAGTGCCGCTACGAGTGTCCAATACGTTGGAATGTGGCGCAGTATTTTCAATGAGCCCTGGAAATCTTTTCCGATACTCCCATGTGCTGGAACGCTGTTGGGTTCGCTCCCCTCGGAGCTTTCAAATGCGCCGCGTTTGGGCTCGAGCATGCGCCATGCGAGAAAAGCAGCGATCAGCCCTGGAATACCAACAAGAAAGAATGCGTACCGCCAGCCAAACGCGTCAGCAACCAGGCCGCCAAGGGCAAAGCCGATAGCAGCGCCGAGTAAAGTTCCTGACGACCAGTAAGACAGGATACGACCGCGTTTCTCTTTAGAAAAAAAGTCGCCAAGCAGCGAGAGAGACGCTGGAGCATAACCAGCTTCACCAATACCTAACACAGAGCGCACACTGAACAATTGCAAGAAATTAACTGTAAATCCTGCCAGTACAGTCGCAACACTCCAGATTCCAACACAGAGCGCAACGATGTTCTTGCGGACACTCCTGTCAGCCCAAACTCCCAATGGTAATGTCGCAATCGCGTAAACAAACAAAAACGATGATCCAAGCAAGCCTTCTTGAAGCGGCGTCAACCCCAGGTCCGCCTGGATTTTCGGCAGTACCGCCGGAAGTACGTAGCGATCCGCGTAGTTGAGCACATTAATGATAAACAAAATGGTAAACCCAAACCAGGCCTGTCCGCTTGTTGGCCTGAAGCGAGTTTTATCCTTACTCTCTAATGGAGCTGTCGTTTTCATTAGAAAATTCTTTCTCTCCTACTCTTCATCAAGAAAGGTAGGAGATGTTGAATGATTTTGTTATATTCGATATGTTCAGGTTATAGCCATTCGCTACTTATATACCATGTACGTATACAAATCATACGTTTACAGTATGAATATGTTGTCTCCTGATTGAGACAAACCTGTGTATAGTAGGGGCGGGGCTTGCCCCCGCCCTCGAAATCAAGCTCCAGATAGGATCAGGCTAAAATTTCACCAACGTGACACCAAAAATATCCCCGGTTCCCTTGATCTCTTCAATTGCCCAATCGGGAATTGGATCATCTACAGAGATGATCATCAAAGCGGTATCAGGAGAACGCGCAGGTTCTTTGATGTTGGGTGAGCGTTCACTTGGGCCCACGTCCATATGGCGAATATTCACCTTCGCTTTACCCAGGATGGTGCCAACACGTCCAATCATGCCAGGTTGATCGGGGTTGCGGCAAAAAAGAATATAGCCCTCTGGTACAAATTCAGTCCAATAACGGCCTATACGCACGATACGTGGTTCATTTTGCATTACCGTTCCGCTTATCACCTCAACATTGTCGTCTCCAGATCCAGGTTTTCCCGCGAGAGAAGAGCTATAGCCATTCGCATGCATTAGACGAATGGTGACGAGGTTGGCAAACTCGGCTGGGGTGGTTGATTTCTGTTCGTTCAACTCCAATCCCCATTGTTTTGCCAGCAAAGGTGCATTTATCATGTTCACGTGCGCATCTGAAATCGATTCGAGCAACCCTTTGATCAGCGCCGCTTGCAAAGGACGCAAATCATTATTCGCTATCTCGCCGCTGCAAGAAAATTCGATCTTGTGCAGCGGACCCGGTTGGAGTTGTGTAAACAGGCGTCCCATTTGCTCAACCAGGTGCATATAGGGCTGTAACGTGTGCAACGTTTCGGGTAAAATCAGAGGCGCATTTACCGCTGCACGTGGAAAACCACCTCGTATGACTGAGACAATTTGTTCAGCCACATCCGTCGCGACACCCAGTTGTGCCTCTTCCGTTGAAGCACCCAGATGTGGAGTGGCAATCACCCGCTCGTCTGCAACCAGTTGCTGCAATACCTCGTTATTGCCAATCGGTTCCTGACTGAAAACATCCAGTGCGACTCCTGCCAGGCGCTTCTCTTGCAGTGCATGAAGTAAGGCTTCTTCATCGATCAATCCGCCTCGAGCGCAGTTGATCAAGCGCGCTCCGGGTTTGAGGAGCTGCAATTCATGCGCCCCAATCAGTCCGCGCGTTCCCTGCGGGCCGCTGGTAAGCGAAGTATGCAGCGTTACAAAGTCAGCCTGTTGAAGCACTTCTTCCATGCTAAGCATGGTGACATCGAGCTTGCGAGCCTGTTCTGGCGCTACATAGGGATCAAAAGCAATCACCTGCATCTCAAGCCCTTGGGCTCTTCGCGCTACTTCGGTCCCGACCTTGCCAAGCCCGATGATGCCGAGTATTTTGTTGCGCACTTCAACACCCAGGAAACGACTCTTCTCCCATTTGCCCGCTTTCGTGCTGCTGCTGGCGGCAGGTATGTGGCGGGCCAGGGCCATCAACATTGCAATCGTATGTTCTGCTGCCGCGACGATATTGCCCGTTGGTGAATTGACAACCATAATGCCACGCCGTGTTGCAGCCTCGATGTCGATATTATCTACCCCTACTCCAGCACGCCCAACAATCTTGAGCGAATCAGCGGCTGCCAATATCTCGCCTGTCACCTGGGTTTCACTGCGGACAACAAGCGCTGTATACTTGCTAATCTTGCTCTTCAGTCGCTCGGGCTTGAGACCGTAATCGACGTCAACATGCGCCTCTGGAAGCTGGGTGCGTAGGAGGTCAATGCCCTCCTGCGCGATACGATCAGCAATCAATATTTTGATATCTTCTTCCACGTGGCCCTGTTCCTCTCTATCAGTCAGCACTGGCATCGATCTCTCGCAAGTGTGCGGTAAAACCTGCCTCATGCAAGCGTATCTCTACTTTATCCATAGCCTCAACCAGGTCTACTTCCTCGAAGAAACCGAGATGGCCGACGCGGAAGATCTTGCCTTCCAGTTGTTGTTGCCCACCACCAAAGACGACTCCATCCTCCTCGCGTAATGTTTTCAGCAGTGCTTTCGAATCGACGCTTTCGGGTGTCAGTACAGCCGTAACAGTATTCGAGGCATTTTTGTGATCAGCGAGCAATCGTAGACCCATCTCTTTTGCTCGCCAGCGTACATAATCCCCAATGCGCTGGTGTCGCTCAAAGATATTTTCACGACCTTCTTCCAACATTTTTTCCAGCGCCAGGTCCAGAGCATAGAACAACGAAACAGGTGGTGTAGTTGGATGCTCCCATTTTGCCAGATACTTACGAGCCAGTTCCCAGTCGAAATAGAAACGTGGCAACTTCGCAGTTTTATTGGCTTCCCATGCACGTGGGCCTGCGGCAAGCATCATCAAGCCTGGAGGAGTCATCCACCCTTTTTGGGAACTCGTGAAGACGACGTCAATATCCCAGGGATCCATTTCCAACGGCACGCAGCCTAGTGAACTGACAGCATCGACAACGATCAGCACGTCTGGATTCAGATGGCGAAACAGAGCTACCAGCGTTTCCAGATCATTCGTCACACCGGTCGATGTTTCATTATGCGTCACGAGTACTGCTTTGTAAGGAGCGAGCGATTTCAAGCGTGTTTCAACAACATCGGGGTCAGCAGCCGCGCCCCAGGGAAATTCGATGCGTGTTACATCCAAACCATATCGCTCGGCAATAGTTGCCAGGCGATTGCCAAAGGAACCGATCGTGATCGCAACGACATGCTCTCCAGGTGAAAAAAGATTGGCAACTGCTGCCTCCTGCCCTCCCGTGCCAGAAGCCGCGAATGTCAGCACGGGCGACGCAGTCTGGAAGAAATACTGCAAGCGTTCGGTTACACGCTTAAGAATAGCCGCAAACTCGGGACCTCTATGGTTAATCAAAGGCTGAGTCATTTCTTCCAATATCTCAACAGGAACCGGTGTTGGCCCAGGAATGCGCAAATTTTGCACTGGAATAGGTTTGCGAGGCTCAACCTGTGGGACAGAAATAGCATTTCGTTCATGAATAGTCATACTTTTCTCCATCTATATCGGCCTCAAAAGCCGATCTATAACATATAAAATCATGCCTCTTTGCAATAATATACGGCGGTCTACAACATAGTATCCGCCGCGTTGCCCGATAACTCTCTCTCAGAGTATAGCATAGGAGAACATTATAGAGAATACCGTATCTGTTATGCTTACAGGAGTGCAGAGGACTGACGTCCTCTGCCGGGGTTCAGAGTCGTGCATATTGAGGATGCATGAACTGTTCCCCAAAGCCACCTTGCAGGAGTGTAGAGGACGTCAATCCTTTGCTGGGGTGAGCATGTCTCGCCAAATACAACCTTGCAGGAGTGCAGAGGACAGCCGTCCTCTGCCGGGGTTCGGGGTGTCCCCGAAAAACAGCCTCCTCGCCGCCGCAGGCGGCGAGAAAACCATTTTAACAACCCTGCTTGTCAGGCTGTAAGCTTGACAGGCACCCCAAATCTATTGTAACAATAATTGAAAGGAGCAGAAAAAGTTGAAACACACGCTACCCCTTGGCCTGACATTTGACGACATACTACTTCTACCCGGCTATACAGATTTTTTTCGCAGCAATATAGACCTGTCCACGCACGTAACAAAACATATCTCTATCAAATTACCGCTTGTCTCAGCACCCATGGACACCGTCACCGAATCTCGTCTCGCCATAGCATTAGCAAAACTGGGCGGCATAGGCATCATCCATCGAAATTTGACCATTGAAGATCAGGTAGTAGAAGCAAAAAAAGTGCTCGCACAAAACCTGCCGGTCGGAGTCGCCATCGGAACAAGTCCTGGCTACGAAAAACGAGTAGCCGCATTGGCAGACAGTGGCATAAAACTTCTCGTTATAGACACCGCGCACGGGTTCGCAAAATATGTGATTGACGCGCTCGTCTCGATCAAACACAACTATCCGCACATAGACATTATCGCGGGCAGCATCGCAACCGCCGATGGCGCAAAAGCCATGATCGATGCGGGCGCCGATGGGTTACGCGTTGGCATGGGGCCAGGCGCTATCTGTACGACACGTGTCATCTCAGGAATGGGAGTGCCCCAAATCACAGCATTACAGAGTGTCGTTTCGGTGGCTACACCCGCTGGCATACCTATCATAGCAGATGGGGGCATTAAGTATTCAGGAGATATGGTGAAGGCGCTTGCTGTCGGTGCAAATGCAGTCATGATGGGAAGCTTTTTTGCGGCAGCAGAAGAGGCCCCGGGCAGGACAGTGATCCTAAAAAGGGACCAAGTGCCGCATAGATTTCGCAGTATTTTCCAAAAAGATAAGAATGAATACCTGTTCAAAGAGTATCGAGGTATGGGATCGATCGGCGCCATGAAACGAGGTGGAGAGGTTCACTCAGAAGATGAATTTCATGGCAAAAGCTACCAGGATGGTGTGCTCGTTGCTGAAGGCGTTGAAGGATTAGTGCCAGTGAAAGCGACTGTAGAAGCGCTCGTTGATCAGGCGCTTGGAGGTATGCGGTCAGGATTTTACTATGTCGGCGCGAAAAATATACACGAGCTATGGGAGAAGGCAACGTTTATTCAAATTACACAGGCATCACTTACCGAGAGCCATCCACATGATGTGCTCATAACAGACGCTGGCGAGAATTACTAACATGATACTGGTTATTGACTTTGGAGGACAAACCGCGCATCTCATAGTGCGAAGGCTCCGCGTCCTTGGTTCCTCTGCCAAAATGGTCATTCCTGAAGATGCTCTAAGAGCAATACAAGCCGAAAAACCACAGGGAATTGTGCTCTCTGGTGGACCCATTTCTGTCTATGAACAGGGCGCTCCTACCGTCGACCCGAAAATCTTCACCATGGGCATCCCGATCCTTGGTATTTGTTATGGCTTTCAGTTAGCTGCACATCTTCTCGGCGGAAAAGTCGTAGCGGGTCGCAAAGAGTATGGCCCTGCATCATTTAGTGTACAGGATAACAATTCGAAGCTACTCAAAGGCGTCGCCAGAAACATAACCGTTTGGATGAGCCATGGAGATGAGATTATTGAGATTCCACAGGGCTTTTCTTTAATAGGCTCAACTCCGCACGTGCCGAATACGGCAGCAGAAGATGAATGCAAAAAAATGTATATGCTGCAATTCCATCCAGAAGTCGAGCATACCGAATATGGATCACACATACTACAAAACTTTATCGAGATCTGTGGCATTACTAAAAACCAGCATAGCATCGATCCAGAGGAGTACATCCGACAAATTCGTGAAACGGTTGGAGAACATCATGTGATTGGTGCCATTTCGGGAGGAGTTGATTCCACCGTTGCCGGAACCCTGGTTGCCAGAGCCATCGGCAAGCAACTCATACCTGTCTTTGTTGATAATGGATTAATGCGCGATGATGCAGCGCTTACAGTCAAGAAAGTTTTTGCGCAATTCGATATTACTCCCATTATTGTCGATGTGCGACAGGAAATGTTGAGTAGACTTCAGGGCGTTACGGATAGTGAAGAGAAGCGCAAAGTCATTGGTGCATTTTACATCGATGTTTTTGAGGCGGAAATGCAAAAGCTGCTTCAAAAAGAGCAAGATGTTGCCTATTTACTACAGGGCACGATTTACTCGGATGTGATCGAAAGCCAGGGTACGAAATATGCCTCCAAAATTAAAAGTCACCATAACGTTGGTGGCTTGCCAGAGCATATGAAGCTTGCCTTGCTCGAACCATTGCGCGAACTGTATAAAGATGAAGTTCGCTCGTTAGGGAGAACGATTGGGCTGCCTGCTGAATTTATTATGAAGCAACCCTTTCCCGGCCCAGGATTTGCCGTTCGTATTCGAGGAGAAGTAACCGCGGAACGTCTTGAGCAAGAAAAGCAGGCAGATAAGATTGTACTTGAGGAATTAGAACGCTCAGGTTGGCTTGAAGACGTCTTTATTTCGTTTCCTGTTATGACTGGCTCATATTCGACGGCTACGAAAGGAGATGGAAAGTTTTTTGGCGAAGTGATTGCTCTCCGGGTCGTTCAGTCAACCGATATCATGACTGCCACTTGGGCGCAACTTCCCTACGATCTCCTACAAAAAATATCGTCCCGTATTGTCAACGAAGTCCCGAATATTTCGCGCGTCGTGTACGATATTACAACCAAGCCTCCTGCAACAATGGAGTGGGAATAAGATTGACAATTCCATCACTGCATGTTATCCTAGTGAAGCCGTAGTTCGAGAATGCGCATTGCGCCGGGACGCGGCATAACAATACAGATAGATCCCCCCATTCTAGTGAACTATAACATGCTAACCAGGGGGGAAAAGGTAAGAGAAAAAAACGCATGAGTGTCAAAATTCGCTTAAAACGTGTAGGGAAAAAGAAAGCCCCAAGCTATCGCGTCGTGGTTGCTGATTCGCGCTCTCCACGCGATGGCCGTATTATTGATAACATCGGCTGGTACAACCCGCTGGTAGAGCCATCTGCTATTCATATCGATGAAGCAAAAGCATTTAAATGGCTCAATGTTGGCGCGCAGCCAACCGACTCGGTAACGTCGTTGCTCAAACGTACAGGCGCTATGGAGCGTTATGAGCAGTCGAAATCTACCGCTGCTGCAGCTACACAGGCTGAGTAATATCATAGGTTAAGGGAAAAAATGCGTAGACTTGTTGAGTACATCGCAAAATCCTTGGTTGACGATCCTGAAGCCGTTCAAGTTCGTGAAGTTCGTAATGATCGCAATGTCCTTGCACTCGAACTCAACGTTGCCCCTGATGACTTTGGTAAGGTAATCGGACGTCAGGGCCGTGTCGCTAAAGCTATGCGAACGCTCTTGCGAGCAGGCGGCACGCGTGAAGGTCGTCATACGTCACTAGAAATTCTCTAAAAAGAGTTTTTTGTGTAGGGGTAGGCCTTTATGGTCGCCCGCTGCTGGAATAGCAAAGAAGAGGGCTGGCTCAGTGCCAAAGCAAAACGAAACAAGTTGGGCTACTATTGGACAGGTGGTAGCCCTTTTTGGCGTTCACGGCGAGCTCAAAGTGCGCCTACTTACCGACATCCCCAACCGATTCTCAGAGCTTGAAACGATTTACCTGGGAGCAAGTCATGTGTCCTTTCCCATCCAGAGCGTGCGACCCTATAAAGGCGAGATGATCGTACTCAAATTAAAAGGCATAGACGATGCCAACGTTGCTGAACCGTTGCTCAAACAAGAACTGTTCATCCCATTGAGCGAACTGGCTAAACTCCCGCCAGATTCGTACTATCAGCATGATATTCTTGGCCTACAAGTCTTGACGCTTGATGGGCAGGATTTAGGGCAGATCGTAGAAATCATCGTCACAGGTAGCAATGATGTCTACATCATCAAAAATCCAGCAGGTTCTCAAGTGCTCATTCCCGCTATCAAGGATGTCGTTAAACAAATTGATTTGATTCGACGCACCATGCATATTGACCCTTTGCCTGGTTTGTTAGATAATATAGCTCAGAGTAAAGAGAGGAGGAGTCAGAGTCGTTAGAACACGAAGAATGAAATAAAAACGACACCATCATTGTTTGTATCAACAAGATAGTTTAGTTACAGTATTTTGTAGGGAGGTGTCCTATGTCCGACCGTATCCCAACGCTGGCCGATCTTTGTAGTGCAATCGCTGAAGGAAGTATTGTTGCAACCCTCGAAGGTTCGATGTATACAGTGAATGCACTCGAATTGAGGCGCTATCTGAATACGTTTCGCTCGCTCCCCACTATTTCTTCTACACATCAGACGGCTCTTTCTTCAATTGCAGAATCGAGTAACTGGTCTGCTACTGCTCAGACCACTATATTTTAGGCCCGAAGGCCGTTCTTCATGTAGAAAGGTATTTTATGGAGCCACTTGATACTGATCTGGAGTATGTAAGAAGCGGACAGCGCCCTGCTAAACCTGGTTCGCGCTATAATGTGATGCTAATTATCCCAATTTTGGGTTTCTTATTAGTCCTGGTGCTTATCGGTGCGGCAGTTTTTCAGTGGGATCTCTCTGAGCTCATTGATTCACTTCATAGGACTCTTCATGATCCTATTTTTCGTAATCATTGGCATGCTCTTTTGGGCAGGCGCTCCCAAAACTGGAGACGCATAATCCCCAATAACAAAAAAAGATGGACATACAAGTGGCGTATATAAGTATCGCTTGTACGTCCATCTTTTTTCTGTATTAGATTTCGTGCTCTCGGATAATAATCCGTTCTATTTCTGGATTTGTTTCTCGCTCAGTAGTAAGCAATGTTTGACGATAGACTTTGAGAAAATCTTGGAGATCCAGAGCCTCATCTGCTGTAATCTCAAAGCTGATGCCCGATGGGTGCGTGAGGACAATCCCCAAATCCTCAACACGTACTTTGTACCGTCCAATAATAGCGTCCATGATCTCTCCTATTTTCAAATCCAGCAAGTTTGCTTCAAATAATGAGCACACAAAAAAGAACACCTTATAGGTATAAACTTCCTCCAGTGCTATTTTACAGTAAAAAAAGCACTTTGTACATTAAAATTCTTATAAATAGGGAGATTGTACCTCTCCGATTTGCCGATTTGATAAAAATTGCAATATTGTATATTATACTGTATACTTAAACAGTCTTCTACTTCTTCTCGTGAATCATGTCCCTCACCTGAAACAGTGCGTAAAGCGCATCCCTATTATGGGAGTACAAAGGCCCAAACGTCTTCGCACTCACAATGCACCAGAGATGTGCCACATAGATCTAGAAGTCACAATTACCAGGAGTTAAGAGAACTACGTCCTACGACAGAGAGTGGGATGTGCCAAAGGGCATAACCTTAAGGAGTGTAGGGAACGAAGCACCTTGCCAGGGTGCATAATGTCTCTCATAAGCATAACCTTAAGGAGTGCAGGGGACGAAGTCCCTTGCCGGGGTGCGGGGCCGCGCATCTGGGAGATGCAAGAGCGGGTGCCCGCTCATAACCCCTCCTCGCCGCCGCAGGCGGCAAGTAGAAGATTAGTTACAACATCTGTTAGAAACAGAACAACAAAGGATATCAAATTGCCACCAATCGTACTCCTGATACTCAGCCTGGTAATCTTTGCTAGCGCTTTTGGTTACACCATATATCGTCGCCAGGCCGATAAGCGAACAGTAGACAAAAAGCGCAACCAGTACAATGATAGAGCTTAAGGTGCTATTATGCTAGAAGACCGCTACTATGTTCAGCAACTCACACAGCAGATTTTTTTGGTTCGGCAGCGTAAATCTGTGGAAGAGGAACCAGGACCAGATGATAGCATAGTCAGATCATTCACTATCCGCCATGATGCATACATATATGCAAGCAGCATGAACGAAAAGCAAAGAAAACTCGATGAGCAGTACGGACGCTGGGCACAGGCCGCTATCTAAGGATAGGCAAACAGTATCTGGAGATAACTGCGGATGAGATGCTCCGTTCCAAATACTGGGGAGAAGTATTGGTTCTACCAAAACGCCTGATCAGTATCACAAGCTTATCAATCAGCCACGGACGCTCTATCGAACTGCACGTATAGGACGACCAACTCTCTAAGATTTTGCGACCTAAAAGCCTTCTTCTGTAAAGCGAGTGTTTAGTCGTGTGCTAATAAAGGTTCCCAGACCTATGAGTAGCAGAAGAACCATCCATACGAGAAAAAGCATCGTATGCCTCCTTTCACTTCTCCCTCTACATATATAGACGTAACCAGTTATGGTTTCACAAACGTGACTCAACCTGAATATCAAAAAATGGAACCCATTTCTTCGAAGAAATGGGTTCCAACATCAAAAGTCACAAAGAAGTGGATGAGGTGTGGGGGCGCTTCTCCTTGCGACTTGCCTGAGCGCATAGCGCTAGACGCGCTAGCGTCGTTGGCAAGGCGGGTAAGTGCCAGCGCTGTCCTGCTCTCCTTCCTACACCTCATAATTACCTGTAAGTATTGTAAATTATGCTAAATTATTCTATAATACTCTTAAATATATTTAAAATATGTAAAATACGAAGGAGGTATCCATGGAACGTATGTTGACGACAGAAGAAG
The DNA here is from genome assembly GCA_963702765.1 of uncultured Chloroflexia bacterium. GTDB lineage: Bacteria > Chloroflexota > Ktedonobacteria > Ktedonobacterales > Ktedonobacteraceae > DATMNR01. Next base: position 577 of record CAVPEB010000069.1, on the reverse strand, counting down.
TTGCAGAACTGTTGCGGATCGATGCAGTAACCGTAAGACGACTGGCAACGCGTGGAGAATTGACCGCGTATCGTATAGCAGGCGAATACCGCTTCACTCCAGCAGGCGTGGAAAGCTTCGTTGAGAGCCAACGTATTAAAGTCGGCATGGCGCCAGGGCCAGATCACCCATTAGCTAAATTCACAAAGCGAGCTAAAAAAGTAATGTCACTGGCAAACGAGGAAGCATCCCACTATCATCATGACGGAGTTGGAACAGAACATATCTTACTTGCAATCATAGACGAAGGCGAGGGGATCGGAGCCATAACGTTAAATCGCCTGCAGGTGCAGCCAGATGACATACGGGCACAGATCGAAAAGTTGCACCCATCGGGAGAGCAGCCAATAAATAAAGGCCAATCGGGCATGACACTGCAAGGCAAACAAAGTATTGAACTGGCCGTACAGGAAGCGCAAGCACTCGGCCATCACTATCTTGGAACGGAGCATTTGTTGCTGGGTCTGTTGCGTGAAGAGGAATCGCTTGCCAACCAGGTCTTGTCCAGTGCAGGTGTTACGCTTGAAAAGACTCGCGA